>CAYRHX010000001.1:0-193812 GCA_964424265.1 uncultured Candidatus Saccharibacteria bacterium
CCCCACAGCCCACCCACGTCTTTCAAAGTCGAGTGCACAATTTCTGGAGACTGCGGAAACTTTTTCATAATCCGCCGCACATGCTCGTTCACTCGATCGACGGGGATACCAATTTCGTTGAACATTGAGCCGCCGAGGACGACGCGATCTGGCGACCAGTGAAGGATGCTGTTGTGTACTCCTATTGCGGTGATCTTGGCGAGGTCTACCCATATTGGCGAGTCTTTGGCGATTTCCTTCGGATGCACTCCGAACTTCTTTGAGATCGCGCTTCCTGAGACGAGGTCCTCGAGTGACATCAGCACATCTGACGTGTCGAGATATTGGCCACCCATTTCCACACGGCCGCTATCGATAATGCCGTCGATGATGCGCACTCCATTAACACCAGTAGAAACCGTGATATACACGACCACGGACGCACCCTTTCCCGCACCGAAGACCGCCTCGCCCAAGCCCACCTGCGCTGTGTCATTTTCAAAAAGCACGCGCGCGGAAAGCGCGTGTTCTAAATCAGAGGCGAGATCACGCCCGACCCAGCGAGGGAGATGCGGTGCGTTGCCAAGCGTCCTTTTGTCAGCCGAAAGTGGCCCAGGCACACCGGAAGCAAATACTTCGACCACCTCTCCTCCCGCAATCCGAAGCGCCGTTTCACTCATCATCTTTATCCCTGCCTCGTACTCCTGTGGAGTATCAAGCATCACGGGCTCCGAAAAACTAGAGAGGTCGCGACTTCCCGCGATTCGCATTTTCGTCCCTCCTATATCAGCAACAATGTACATGATTACTGGGCGATGCGCTGTTTAAATTCTGCCACGAGGGGCGTCTCAGGATTTGGTACACCGTACTCATTGGCCAATGTAAGTGACACCCAATCGGCAAGAATCGCGGAGTTAAAGACTTTTTCGAATCCCGACTTCCCGGCAAGTGCCACATGCTCCACGGGAATACCTCTTTCTGCCAACATTTCCCCAGCCACTTTCATACGTTCAGCGACGCGCGGGTGGTCACTAAAATCCTGGAGAAAAACCGCGTGCAACCGACCCGAGATGTCGCGCGTAGAATCTGCGATATCAAACCCCGAGAGCTCATTGTGACAAAGCTCCGGGAAGACATTGCAAAAGGACGGGATTTTCGACGTCTCGTTGAATTTTATTTTCCATATGTAGGCGACCGGCACATTTGCGGCCGACGAATATACAAGCGGTATCTTCCCCGCAAGAGCAGACGCAAGACGCACTCCTTCTGATTTCCCAACCATCGGATCAACACGCTTTCCTGCCGATCGAACTGCATCTTCAAGCATTGAATTCCCCATGAGGCGCGCGGTTGCAAGCATCGAAAAACCAACCGCCATGCGCGGCTGGAGCCCTATTTCGGGAATAATCACAAGGGGAAGGTGGTTCTCACGCGCAAAGTCGGCGAGCTTTCCCCCGGTTGTTGCGGCGACGACGGGAAGACCGCGCTCAAGCGCGACACGACCAGCGTCGAGCGTCTCCTCAGTGGTACCGGAATACGAACTCAGAATCACGAGCGTGTCGCGTCTCTCTTCCGTCGGTATATCGGGAAGTCCATAATCGCGGTGAATGATAATATTCGAAATTCCGCCGTAACGCTTGACGAGCCACGCGCCGAGGTGCGACCCGCCCATGCCAGCGACTACATAGTGCTTATACCGTCGGAGTGCCTCTCCCTGCTCAACGACAGGAATCCAATCAAACTGCTCGCCAAAGCGCCGTAATGCATCTTCCGTCATGCGGGCTATTGTACCATTTCCACTACGGAGTAGGATTGCAATTCGCGCAGATCCCCATTTCCTCAATTCGATCGAGATACTTGACCACCGCCGCCACATACGCTGCGTGCGCCCACGTAAGTGGCGCTGCACACACTTGCTCTCCGGTCTGTGGATTAAGCTGCTCCGAGAGAACACCCGAAGGCTGTGCGTGTCGCACCACCCAGGTGAAAATTTCGCGCACGCGATCCAGATCTGATTCGGTGTGGGCTTTTGCGATCAGATATTCTGCATAAAATAATGTTGTGATGACCCACGGATTTCCTGTCGACGGGCCCGGAATGCGATAGTAATCATCGTTTTCAAAACGGGCGATTCCGCCGATCGTAACCCCGTGACTCAATATTTCAACAGTCTTCTCAAATGCGCGCGCGAGCCTCGGATCACTCACTGGCAGCAATCCGAATGAGAAAATGCCATACACGCTTGATATATCAAGCGTTTTATCATACTCAAGACCTCCATCTTTCCAATTCACCAACTTTATGAACGTGCCAGTCTCTTCATCCCACAAGTGCTTGAGAACTGCTTCACGCACCTCTATCGCCGCTTTGCGGTATCGCGTCTCATGAGAGACTTTCCCGAGAATTTTCGAAATCTCTGCAGCGGCCATCAACGCGCCATATACACTTGCCGACGAAAAGGTGGAGCAGCCACGCAGGCGCTCCCACAAATCATATGAGGGCCGGGGCAATTTGGTGTGAGGATCGCGATACTCAACCAAAAAATCTGCGGGTTTTTCGACAAGGGCGTTATATGAAGACTCTAGAAACTCAAGATCTCGATTGTGCTTGTAGTGCTCATAGAGTGCGTAGATAACGAGGGCGGTTTCGTCTTCTTGTATCGGCAATTGCGGATGCCCATCGCGTATCCATGGATGCCAGGAGGAACCAAGAGATTTGTCGGGTAAGTACTTGTGCATCAGGTACCCATCTTTTGTAATCACATCTCTGCAAAATTCAAAAAACCTCCGTGCAACTCCACCCTCTCCCGCAAGATCGAAGGATATGGCTACGTATGCACCATCGCGCGGCCACACATAGCAATATGTGTCGAGTCCGTATTGCATCATATCTGAATCGGTCGAGGCAATGACGCCACCTTCTTTGTCGACGTGCGCACGCATATACATGAGGGATCGGCGGAAGAGGGCTACATGATCTTTTGACAAGCCGTAGAAATTCCACTCATACGCGTGCACCCAGGCATGCCAAAAATCCGTCGTTGAACGAATGAGGTGCTCGGGCGTCTTTTTGAGCACCATTTGGTTCAACTCTTGCGCCTCCGCAATCGATTGCGCTGCGAGCAACCAATAGTGACACGTGCGTGATTGTCCTCCCATGTAACTCGCGTAGAGACCGATCGTCGAATCCGCCGGTCCATGCTCGATGGGATTCTTGGAGAGCACGCCGTCGTCTGCGTCGCGAAACGTTCCTTCTTGCCCATTAAAATTCATCCGCCCCGTTGCATAATCTTCAAACGGAACGCCGTCGAGCATGGCCCGAATCAAAAACACGCGATGCCCTTTGTAGTGAATGAGTGTGTGCGAAGAGGGATCGAAATATGCCGTATCACTGCCATGTGATTTGTATATCTCAAACTCATGTGCAAAGTAGAGTTTTATGTCGCGCGTGTTCTCAAAAGCGTTTGTCACGATGACTCGCCGTACGAAAACGGGTCGCTCGTTGTATACGACATCCTTGAAGACCAGGTCGATTCCGAGTTTTGCATTACGCGCTATCACAGAGCTCGCAAGCGCCTCCTCCTCACATGAAATACTGATGTCCCACGAGCGATCCTGCGAAAGCCAGCTCATCTGTCCGTCCACCCATACTCCGACACGGTGGATGTAGTGGCCACGCACATGATCCTCGAACCCCACATGCGGATAGTAGATGTCGCGCACTGCGGCGTATTTGTCGAGCGCTACGCAGAGCTCTCCATTCGAAAGAACGATGGAGCGGGACATATTATTTCAGTGGGTGTGCGACACGAAGTCGTAGGTCGGAGAGCGCGTTCATATAAGCGATGTAGGCATCATACGGAGATTCATAGGGAGAGAAATACGCGTGTACATCACCATCGGCAAACCACTTCGTGCACATATAGTAAAAGTGATCGGAGGTTTGAAGCTTCCTCCAATCGTCGAGTAGTTTGTGATCATTGGCCCGCACAATATCGTTTTCCAGAGCATAGACGTTTTCAATCGCCGCTTTTTGCATTGGGTTCCCGACCCACGCCGTGAGGTCACGATCCGTATCCGCCCACGTAAGAATGTGTGGCACGTCTATTTCATCTCGCGGATCGTAACTCGCAATAACCTCGGAGGGCGTCTTAAAATCTATGCCCGGATTGTGCGAGAGCTTCTGCGGCAGCTGCTCGAGAAAATTAAAAATGCCAGTATCCTCCCATTGATGCTCTCCGAATGTCTCGTAATCCATAAAAAGGTTTACCGTGTCGCCTTCCACACTTCCAAGCCAATCACCAAACTTTTCGGCGGTGAGCGGCCACTCAGACCAATCGCGCGAGGAAAAACGAAACGCGACATCGTCGGATAACCGATAATTTTTGAGGAGCAGCCGACTGTTCTGTGCCCCGCGTACCTTATATACATAATTCGGGCTTCGCCATCCCAAGATGGGGTCCCACCCCTCAGCAATTACACCCGCATACCCGTTTCTGTCTGCCCACTCGCCCACATCGTTTCTATAGGAAAGCTCGGTATTGCGGAAAACGCGCGGACGCACCCCAAACAAACGCCGTATGATGTCGCGATGTTTCGTTACTTGTTGCTCGAATTCGGTGGGTGAATAGAAAAAGGCGAGGCTGTGATAATAAGTCTCGCCCAAGACCTCCGCGCGACCGGTGTCTATCACCCTTTTGAAAAGCTCTATAGCCTCCGGAGCATATCGCTCCATTTGTTCAAGAGCGACCCCGGAGAAAGAAAAGCTGACGCGAAATTCTGGATGCCTCTTCAAGAGCTCCAAGATGAGGGAGGTCGCGGGGACATACGACTTCCGAGCCACCTTCTCAAACACTTTTCTATTATTAAGATCGCTTTCTCCGCGATCGTTGAAATATTCGGGATCATTACCCACATCAAAAATGCGGTACCGCTTCACGCGATAGGGCTGATGAACTTGAAAATAGAAGCAGACTGACTTCATGAATATTCAACGATGCAAAAAACGCGCTGCACCGCATTGCACGTATGTATTCTACCACCTATCCAACGAGCTCGTGCACAATTCCATCCACTTTTCTTGCCGCATCTGCCCATGTGAGCTTCTGCGCCTCCTGCGCCGCGTTTTCTGACAACGCCTCACGCAACGCGGGATGACCAATGACCGAAAGAATCTTGTGTGCCATCTCATCCACGTCCCAATAATCCACCTTGAGTGCGTGCTGTACCACTTCCGCTACGCCCGATTGTTTCGACATCAACACGGGAGTGCCCAATTTCATCGCCTCGAGAGCCGTAATACCAAACGGCTCAGAAACGGAAGGCATCACAAAAAGATCTGCTACAGAATACACTTCGTGTCGCTCCGCTCCCTGCAAAAAACCTGTAAAAAATACATTGCTCGCAATGCCGAGCTCAGCTGCAAGGTGCATGACTTGGTTTTCCATATCCCCCGTCCCGGAAAGAATGAACAATACGTGAGGATCTTTCTCGAGAACGCGTTTGGCTGCTCGCAAAAAATAATCCGGCCCTTTCTGAAGGGTTACGCGCCCAATAAAGAGAACGAGCCGATACCCAGAGGATTTGAGGGCTCGCAACCGAGGCAATGTACCGCCACTCTGAGGCACGGTCGCGTCATCAATTCCGTTGTATACGACACGAACCTTATCCGGCGTAATGCCATACTCTTTTACGATGACATTTTTGGTCAGCTCGGAAACTGCGATCACACAATCCGCACCTTCCATCCCTTCCCTCTCAATCTTGTAGACATCCGGATTTATCCCCCATGACCCACCACAGCGATCGAATTCTGTAGCGTGCACATGCACGATGAGCGGCTTACCGGTAGCTCGCTTTGCGACAAGCCCTGCGCCAAAAGAAAGCCAGTCGTGCGCGTAGATCACATCGAACTGTTCGCCTTGAGCAATACCTTCTGCGAGACCCGCATACCGCATTACTTCTCCCAACAAATCCGCACCGTATATGCCGCTACTCTCTCCCCGCACATAGCTCTTACTCGTGAGATAGGGCCTCAGGGTCGAATTTACGGCACGCGCCTCCACATCTTCCACCTCGGCAAAAATCATGTGCGCCCATGGGGTCTGCACGTCGAGCTTCTTCGGCATCACAAATACGATGTGTATGCCGAGCTCGGAGAGTGCTTTCGTGAGTCCAAGACATGCGACACCCAAGCCGCCGCTGTGGTAGGGCGGAAATTCCCATCCGAACATGAGGATTCGCGTTTTCATTGTGACGTAATTACGAAAAACTATAGAGATTTTACCATGGGTATGCTACCCTCGGCAGATGAATTGCCCACGCGTAGCTATATTCGATCTCGACGATACGCTCGCCGAAAGCTTCCAACCCCCGATGCCTGAAATGGTAAAAAAGCTGGGTGATCTTCTGGAGCGCATTCCACTCGCCATAATGTCCGCCGCTGGATTCCCCCGTATTCGAGATCAATTCATTTCTCACCTCGAACATTCCCCCCACATTTCGCAATTTTATATATTTCCCAACAGCACAGCCGAGTGCTACACATTCAAAAACGGAGAGTGGAAACTGGCCTACAGCTTAGGTCTTAGCGAGGATGATCGCGAGACCATACGGAAGGCTATCCGTGATGCTCTCGCCGAGACGGGCGTTCTCGAAGAACATCCGAAACACGAGCCGATGATAATCGACCGCGACGCACAAATCGCACTCGCTACCATCGGGCTCGATGCATCGTTCGAAGAAAAAAAGGCGTGGGATCCGGATCAGGCAAAACGAAAAAAGCTCACCGCAGTTCTCGAGAAAAAGATCCCACAATTCGAGATACTGATGGGCGGCATGACCACGATTGATATCACGCACAAGGGTGTCAACAAGGCGTATGGTGTCAACTGGCTTTCACAGAAGCTCAACATTCCTGCTCCTGAGATGCTCTACGTGGGCGATGCACTCTATCCTGGTGGCAACGATGAGGTGGTGAGGCCAACGGGCATTCAGACACATATGGTTTCCGGCCCATCCGAAACCCTTATCGTCCTCGACGAGCTCCTCTCAGTCTGCCCAATCACGTAATCCACAGATGCGCGACGATCACGCGCTGTGTCGTGCATTGCATGCTATGCACGCGAAACATCCCTCCACCCCCAGATAGATACACACAACACCTACGACCGTGTGGGTTGTATGTATCTATGAGTTTATGCCTGAGAAGAAAGCGGGAGCTTGAAGTGCTTGCGGATCCAGAGGTCGTTCTCAATTTTCTCGACTATTGCGTACAACACGTCCTTCCCGATTTTCAATTCTGCTTTGAGCAACGCGACGAGCTCCTCGCATTCATACGGGTACACCCAAACACTATCTTGTAGACGCAAAAAACCGTACAAGGAGACCATTTCGCGGAGTCTGTCGCGTGTGCGACGACGTTTTTCAGGTATATCAAAAACGACCATGCGCCACCTCCGATCCCACCGCTTCGGCCTCACGGGGCCTGCGCGTAAGAGCGCCTCTCTTTCTACCCGTTCCAGTTCTCGCCTTCCTGCCTCTGTAATCCGCATACATTTTCGGCCGTGAATTTCCTCAAAGGTGACAAAACCCTTGCGCGCGAGACGGCTTGCCGTCGAGCGCGTTTGTTCATTAAACCTCCTAATCGGCCCAATCTTATCGAGGAGCTGCAACGTGTTGGGGGCAACGGCAGCCACAGCGAGAACACCTGCCACATACACGGCCGAGAGGACTGCATTTTGCAGATATCCGCGGCGGCGAATCGTGCGCGCCTCTTTTTCAAGAACTCCCATATCAAAAATCGTATCACACACTCATACACGCAACACCTACGACCGTGGGAGTTGTGTGTATTTCGCCGAAAGACATCCTTGGCGCACAACATTCTCTTTTTATATGTCACTCTTCCAGGGTTCCCTCCTCTGGCTTTTTACTCCGCATACATACAAGACCTACGACCGTGTGTGTTGTGTGTATTTGTCATTTCTAACCTAGCTTTCTTTATCCCTTCCTTTTTTAGTCTTTTCCGTGTTTCCACCACCATACATACAAGACCTACGACCGTGTGAGTTGTGTGTAGTGCGGGGGTGAGGAGAAAAGATGAGTGGCCCAAAAAACAAAAACCCCACTCCGTAATCGGATGCGGGGTCTTTGTAGTCGCTCTAAGAATTTAGCGAGTGACTGCGATACCTGCTGGAGCACCGTCGGCAATGGCCGCTGGTGCGATTACCGTGATCTGTTGATTATCCGTGTTCAGCCGGATTGAATAACCAGTGTCGTATGCTGGAGGAGTCAACGGAGTTGTCTGTGGGTCGACCGGCAAAACCGCAAGATAGTTCGTTAGACATGCACTTAGATTAACGCCGCCAGCAGTTGATCTAATGAAAAGCGGAGTCGCAGGAGCAGCCGTTGTACCTGCAGGAATACCGGTGCAGGTGGTGATTCCTCTGTTATCAACCATGTTCTGCTGGATAGCGTTCAGGATAGACTCAACGTTTGCCTGGCGCTGACTGTTACGAGCATCCTGGAAGCGCCTCGCTGGGTTGATAGCGACGAGCACGATAGCTGCGAGAATCGCGATAATTGCGATCACGACGAGGATTTCGATGAGCGTAAATCCTCGCTCTTGAGATTTCTTATTAAACATATGTTTTAAGCGCTAATATAATAACTACCTTCTAATGCCGAGACCATACCATAGAACAAAGCGAGACGCAAGCGCTATGGAAGTGGGCAGGCTGGAAGAAGCGAAGTGTCGTAGTCCGGTGATTCCACCCATCGAGTCACAGAAAAATTATCAGACACGATGCTGCCGTCCACTTCGATATTCGTGAAAGCGCCGTTATAGGAAGCGCGAGCGTAGATCGTGTAATTCGGCCCCCCCACCGGCGTGACCTCGCAAATTTTGCAGACCATTTTTCCCGCAGGACAAGTGCCACCGACACTCACGCACTCCCCGTTGCCTACTGGCGAGTAGCTCGGATTCTGCGCAATTCTGATCATCGCTGCGTTTGCGCATGATTCTGCAAGCGCGAGACTGATGCGTTTGTTCTCAGTGTCGAAAGTGCTGAAACGATTGAGAAATGCCGAAGCGCCGAGTGTAAAAATCATTACCATCAAAATCGCTCCGACGATGATTACGGTCATGAGCGCAATAAATCCTCTTTGTGTATCCTGCGTGTTCATTTGCGTATGTACCGCGTCATCACGACAGGAATCGTAATTTTGCGACCTATAGGAGTGAGGGCGCTGGCCGTGAGTGCAATTTCCAGCTTATCCGGGTTGGCTCCGCCTGCATATGTGCGAGTAAACACTAAATTGTCTATTGTGACGTTTGAATTGTTTAGGGCATCTACACCCCATTCCACATCGCCTCCTGACTTTGCGATTGTTATATCATGGTTTCCACCGCATACTGCGTCGAACGAAATCGAAAGCGTGCCTCCGGGGAAACCGGGTGCGGGGTTACAAATCGCTTGCGCCTGAGACATCGCGTAGGCAATTTTCCCAAGAATAAAATTCTCCTCTTCTTGGAGCATGGCTTTCGTCTGACTTTGATCGGCACCGGCATACAGCATATATGCCGAGGCCATAAGCCCACTCATAATGACCGCAAAGAGAGCGAGGTAAATGAGAGTCTCGATCAATGTTACACCGCGAGAATTTGATTTGTCGTTTTTGAAAATCATGGCGCGCTGTAGAGAATCTGCAGAGGGTCGTTGGCCTGACTCGCGGCATATATATAAGGAGCCTCGAAATCGATTCCTTTGGAAATGTTATTGGGTATGTTGTAAGGACTGGTGTCAACGCGAGTTATGGTCGCTGAGGGATTGCTAATGTTCCACACTTGAAATTCGTCATTCGTCTTTGTGGTAGCAAGAAACGCAAGACTACCACTTACACGTATCGCATTCACACTAGCTCCTGCGCCTATTTCAGCTTTGCCGAGAATTGGCAATCCCGCTGTCGCACTCAGCGGATCAGTGGCATCAAGCACATACAACTCCTCTCCAGAACCAGACTCGAGACCGACGTAAATTCTATTCCCAACCATATATATTGATCTACCGTCTTTATTTCCGGGAATATTAGTGTACGCAGCCGTCAGAGGTATCACTGCCGACGGATTAGTAATGTCGAGTACGATCACCTCCTTGTCGTCGTGAGTTGTCACAAGGTATGCAAAGCGATGTGTGCTACCACCAACAAACTGATCTCGAACGGCAATACCATATACCGATGTTCCAACAACCGTCCCGCCCCCTATTTCGAACGAGGATGCGGGTGCGCTAACGTCAAATATATGAAATTCTGGTCCCCCGTTCGTATATCGTGTCGCTACGTACACATGATTGTCGTAGTAGAAAATTCGCCAACCTTGCGCAAAAGCATTTAAAGGGTTCACGCCCGCAAGAGGCATGGTAACTACAGACGATGGGCTATTGATATTACTTACGTCGATAACCTGAAACTGATCCGATGCATCATTCCGAGCTACATACGCATATTTCTTGCCCGTGCCTGATTGAATTGCAACATCAATATCATTGACATCAACCCCAACGTTGAACGTCGGGGAAACAAACGTACCTGTAGTAAAACCGAAAGTTGCACCAGACGTATCAGCAATATTTAAATTGCCGAAATTATCCGGCATATAGACTATGCGATTTAAGACATCGACTGACGTTGGTTGCCCTGGATTGAATTTATAAGAAGCGAATCTGCGCGGTTTTGTCCATCCATCTCCGTTCCCAATGCTACAGTCCCCTCCAAACTTAAACACCTCTGGCATATTGACGACGGTTGTCGTCGCGCTGACCGACAGGCTCCTACTATATGTGCCAGTCCATGATACGGTGCCGACGATTATCTCCGAGCACGGCCCGACATGCGCAGTAGGAATGGCGAGACTCTTTGTATATTGCAAGCCACCGGATGTTTCTATGGCTAGCGGGACAGGGGCAACGCTGGCATAGTTAGTTCTTGCTGTCGCTGCGGCTGCTTCAACTAAATCCTGTGCCTTGTGAAGCGCTTCGGCGTTGATTTCGCTGTCGGTGACGGTGGTCTGATCGACGCCGACGGTCATAAGCACCGCGGACATGACGAGAATGGCGATAGCCATCGCGAGGAGGAGCTCGATAGTGGAAAATCCCATCTGTAGTCGTGTCTTCATACGTTAGTTTGTCCAGCTTATACGCCCCTGCAGATTAATTTCTATCACCGATGTCTTGCCGCCGCCATCAAGTTGGATTGTCTGGAAAGTTGAGTTGCCGGTAAGTCGTTCAAAGGTAATTTCAGCCGTTGCAGGCGTAATAATGGTCGTGGGAGTGGAGGGGAAAATCACGTCGTATACAGAGTCGGCCCCTCGGCCAGCGTAATCGCTCGATGTCTGGAAAATAACATACGTAAGTACGCCACCCGGTCGTATGGCAACCCCATGCACTTTTCCATCCGTACAGGTGCCGAGGCAGATGTTGTTGATCGATTGCGCACGGGCACGCTGGAGCGCTGCAATAAGGAGATTGCGGTCGTTGCGAAAGTTGGAACCGCGATAACTGTCCATACTTGCGTACATACCAAGACCGGCGACGATGGCGAAAATGGCAATTACCACGAGCACTTCGATCATCGTGATTCCGCGCACCCAAGAAGCGTGCCGCATACGATTTAGCGAGGATTCAAACCCTGCGTGATTGAATAGATCGGCGTGATGATGGACACAGCGATGAAGCCGACGATGAGACCCATGACTATCATGAGGATGGGCTCGAGCATGGTGGTGAGATTCTTGGTGAGATCGTTGATCTCCTCCTCATACATGTCGGAGAGAAACATGAGTGAGGTCGAGAGATTACCGGTCGATTCGCCCACGAGCACCATCTGCGTCATCATCGAGGGAAAAAGGCGCGGCGTCTTTTGCATCTGAAGCGAAATTTTCTGACCCTTGGTGATGTGTTGCGCCGCGCTCATAAGCGCGCGTCGATACACGAGATTGCGCGTACTTGCTGCCACCAGCTCAAGTGCATTAACCACGCCGACATCACTCTTGAGAAGCAGGCTGAGTGTACGTGTGCAGTTGGCTAGGTTGTAATACTTTGAGAGCCGACCGATGACGGGGACGCGCATGAGCACATGATCCATCACAAAGTGAAATTGCGGCACAAAGCGCATGAGGAGGAGGAAAATGACGAAAAAGGCAACGATGCCTGCAAGCACCCAAAGTCCATACTGTCCCAAGAAGCCGGAAATCGCGATAAGTATCTTGGTCGATAGAGGGAGCGTTGCTTTCACGCCCTGAAAGATAGGGATGATTTTTGGGAATATATACACCGTGAGCATGGAGGTAATGCCGACGGTTGCAAAGACGATAACTGCCGGATAGACGAGCGCACCGATCACCTTGCGGCGGAGTGCCTGCTTCTTTTTGAGCTCTTCAGCCAAGTAGTCGAGGTTTTCATGGAGCGTGCCCGAGCTCTCCCCCACTTTTACAATGTTGACGCAAAACTGACCGAAGATGCGTTCGAATTTACCGAGGCCGATGGAGAGCGCACGGCCATTGGATACATCAAAAATGAGACTTTGAAATATATATGATGCTGACTTAGTGCGCGTCTCGCCACGGAGCATGTAGAGCCCCTCCATGATGGGCATACCGGCCCGTAATATCATGCCGAGGCGTTTTGCAAAAAAGATTTGATCTTGCGTCCCGAAACGCAAAGATACCGGCTTTTTAACATCCGGCAGGTTCATCTGCATGGAATCATCGGCGCGATGACTTCTGGTTCTTTGGGTTTTCTTCTCGGATTTTCGACGAAAGAGATCTACCTTGGACAGAGACGCACGTGTCGTTCGATAGAGATCGGCAAAACGCTTGGATGCGGCATCCTGCATGTCTTTCATGCGTTTGATATATTTCTCCTTACTCATAGCGCATGCGTAATACTTCTTCAATCGTTGTCAAACCTGCGGCGGCCTTGTAGAAGCCATCGACAACGATTGATTTCATCCCCTGTTTGAGGGCGATATCGCGAAGCTCGGCCGCTGAAGCCTTACGAAGAATTGCTTCGCGGATCGGCGCATCGATCACCATTACCTCGTGTAATCCTGCGCGGCCCATGTAGCCCGATTCGTTGCAGCTCTCACATCCAGACCCAGCATAGAATGTTGAATGTTGCGCCAAAAGTGCGGGAGGCATGATCTCAGAAAGACTCTTAGACTCAGCATCGCTCAAGACCTTTTTCTCGCGGCAATGCTCACAGATTTTTCGGACTAGTCGCTGCCCTATGGCGATGTTGACGGTGGAAGCGATGAGATATGGCTCGACCTTCATGTCGAGCAAACGCGGGAGCGTGGTCGGCGCGTCGTTGGTGTGGAGCGTTGAGAGGATGAGGTGGCCAGTGAGCGCGGTATTCACTGCGAGCCCCGCCGTCTCTATATCGCGAATTTCCCCCACCATGATGATGTTGGGATCTTGACGGAGAAAACTTCTGAGTCCATTTGCAAAGGTAAGGCCCGTGCGAGCATTCACCTGTATCTGATTGATTCCTGATACGGAATACTCGATGGGGTCTTCGATGGTCATCACCGACACTCCAGGCTGATTGAGCATTTTGACGAGCGTATAGAGTGTGGTCGTCTTCCCCGAACCCGTGGGACCGGTCGCCAGAATCATGCCGTGAGGCATGCGGATAGCGCGCTCGATCTTCGCCCGGTTTTCTGGAGTAAAGCCAAGCGTGTCGAGTGTAAACTCCTCTGCCTGATCTGAGAGAAGCCGAAGTACGGCATTTTCGCCGTAATACGTCGGCACAATGGAAGTACGCACATCGACGCTTGCTCCGTCTTTCAGCGTTATTTTGAATCGGCCATCCTGCGCAGCCTGATGTTCATCGGTGCGCAAACCGCACAATATCTTGAGACGCGAAATGACTTCGTTGTGAATTCGCGTAGGAAATTTCTGAACCTCCTGCAACACACCGTCGATACGCAGACGTACTGCAACTCCATCTTCTCTTGGATCCAAATGCACATCGGAGGCGCGCGCAATATATGCACACTCGACGAGGGCATCGACAAGTTTGATAATCGAGGTGCCCGCTCCCTTTGCGAGCTCATCGGCAAGAAAACGGCCGTGATCGCGGAAAATGGGAGCATGTGCTGATCCCTGCTGAGCATTTGATTTTGGGGAGTGAGAATGCGCCGAATCCATGAAATAGTGGCTTATTTCCTATCCGAAATTGAGTTAGGAACCGTGTCGACATCATACAACGAGAATGGATAACCACCAAGCTCGCATCGGATATCGTCGTGTGGATACGAGGGCGGCCCCGCTAAAGCGGGGCCGCCTATCACCAACCTTCTTTGCGAATTAGTTGGTCGTTGCGAAGCTCGCAGTCGATGTGGTCGCCGTGTTGTTGGCGGCATCCTTCGATTCGAGCACGTAGTAGTACGTAGTCGAGGCCGAGAGACCTGTCAGCCCGAAGGAATGGGCTGTGCTGAGCGTCGTCGTGCCCATGGTAAGAGCGGTCGCAAGATTCACCGGAGATACTGTCGAATAATACACCTTACCCGTAGAAGGCTCGGTATTCGTGTTCCACGAGATCGTCGCAGACGTCGTGGCAATCGCGGACACTGAGACACCAGAAATTACCGGCGCGACCGTATCTTGGGTCGTGGTGCCAGGACATGCGCCGAGCACATCGCCATGTTTCAAGTGTGCTACAGATGCCTTGCCGCCCACATGAATCGTTTGTTTGTTGGCAGGATTCCCTCTCGGGGAGTGGCACATAACTATTGAGCCTGTGCCGTGATCGTTGTCATCGTCTTCGTCATCTTCCCGATCCTTCATCGGCTTTCCCATTTTTGCAAGAATCTCGTTGAGCTTCTTCAGAGTCTTCGGGCCGACGTTGCCCGCCTGCTCAATGCCATGCTTTTCCTGAAATCGCCTCACCGCCTTTGCCGTGAGCGGTCCAAAGAACCCTGAGATTGTGCCCTCGGGGAAGATGCTCGGATCCTGCGCGAGCAATTGCTGGAGAATCCTCACGTTCTCCCCCCTATCACCCTGCCTCAGGGTCTGGACGAGATTCTGGATATTCGTCTTCTGTTGCTGGACGAGGGTCTTCTGCTGCTGTTGCAACCCTATAATCTGTGCCTGAAGCGCTTTCATCTGATCGAGGAGCGCTTGGATGCTACTCGTGGATGTGGTCTGGGCGAACGCAAGGCTCGGCGCCATGACACCGATCGCGAGTACCATCGCTATTGTCTTGTTGAATTTTGACATAGTTAATGAATAGTTAAACGTTTAATGCTTAATAATCTATTAATGCGAGCACAAAGCTAAGACGACCCGATCGTGGCTTTCTTACACCCCAAGACTTGACATTGTACCACCAAAACCCCGCCGAGCGGCGGGGTTTTGGACTACTGATAATTTCTAACTATTACGGATTCTGCTCGTCGCAGTGCGGCACCTCCTGATTGCCTTCGTTGTAACTCCCGAGAACACCTGCAAGACTCGTGAATTGCTGCCTGATCGACTGAGCATTTTTGCCTTTCAGGGCGTCAATTTGAGCGGGGGTTCCATATGCTGGGTTATTGAACAGTGCCTCTGCGCTCAACATCGCAGCCGCCACGTTTGCCGGTACCCCTGCCCCGTTAAGCTGGTTCAATTTCGCTGCCATGTACTGATGCGCAAGCTGGTAGTATGGCCTGCCACCAACGGGCGTCCAGAAGACCGTGTACCAAGAGTAGGTGCTGAGGAAGAATATCGTGTCTTCTTCCTGCCCACCCAGCAAGTTTGCCCAGTTGCCGTCGTATGGAGCTTTGCCCTCTCGTGAGTGTGTCTTCCAATAACCCTGCGTGAGGGTGCATCCTGTCGTGCAGTTGACCACGACATGAAGATTGGCGCCGTCACTGTCTGTAATCCCCTCATCGTTGGTAACTAGGTCCGCGATGTTAGGGTGATCAGAGTTGTTATCACAAGCGACAACAATATCTGCATCTTGATTAGTATCAGGACCAACAGTTACTGAGTACGCAATAGTCTTATCTGCGTCATCAGCACAGATTTCGACGTCCGTTGGAGTACCAGGAAAGTTAAAGGTGTCGTTTACAGTGACACACTCGTCTGTCTCTGTTGCAGGAGTGTTGCCATAATCAACCGGCACATTTACCAAGTTTCCAATATCTGCGATCGTAGTTACCACCGTTGCAGTATTTTCATCTTCAGTCCCATCCAAACCATCGGCCTCTGTTGCTGTGTAGCTACATACCAAGTCTCCTCCCCCGACGAGATCGTGGGGAAACGTGACGCCGCAAACAACAGTGGCGGCTGTCCCGTCGACAATGTCGGTGACATCCGTGATTTCTACCGCACCAGCGTTGGGGTTGTGGATTGTAATATCGCCGGAAACCGCCCAGTTATCATCTACATCTGTGGGGGTCACCTCTATTTCGTAATTAACGGTGTACGATTCGCCTTCTGCAAGCAGAAGATCGTTATCGTTCGTTATTGTTTTTTGAATATCCCACGTCCACGAGCGATCAAACGACTCATTGACTGTCTTTTCTACCTCAAGTTTGGCAAGAAACGGAGTAGAAATCTCGGAGTCCCCATTTAAGGTCTGATGAGGATTGCGGTGAGATGTTCCATTACTCCAGTCCGAAGTCCCAGTCACGTTGCCGCTTAGGACGTCCCCCGCATCAACAACATAGGAGACTTGCGAGGAGATGAAAGCACTTCCAGCTTCTGTAATAAGAGGAACGGCTCCGAGTGGAGTTACCGTTCCATCAGGTGTCGTAATAGTAAGGGTACCGCCACTTATATTGCAGTTAGCTCCTCCTGCGTGATCAAGGGTGGTCTGATATTTCAATGTGGCTCCCTCAATAGCTACCGTAGCCGGCGTGACACCGTCACTTTCGAAAACGTCCATGAACATCGTGAAGCCAGCTCCGGTACACCCTATTGGGTCCTGGTCTGCCGAAACGAATGGCGTGGCGATGAAGTAGCTACTGATAAGTGCGGTGGCGAGGAATGCCGCCGCGATACTGCGAGAAATTCGATTTGTAATATGCATACAATATTATATCTGCGAATAAATTGGTACTGATAATAACCTCAGCTGCACGAGGATATCTGGTTTCTTCATGCGCGCATCTGCATGCAGGGTACCACTCTCCTTTTTACTTCCAACCGCAAAAAGTGGGATTTCGTGTGGATAACGCTGGGGACAAACCAAAAACCGCCCTAAGTGGGCGGTTTTTTGGCTTAAGTAAGCGAGGCGTTACTTGATTTTAATCAGCTGGAGGATGACAGACCCATCATCGAGGACAATTTTGAGAGTTGCCAATCCTTTCACTAGCTCAGGCATCTTGGTCGAGAGATTGAAGACGTATTGCTCTCCTGATCGGAAGTATTCCGCAGCGTTTGAACCACCGCTTGACACCGCCGGAGTCGCAATGTCTGTTGGAGTCGCTGTCTTATCCCCAGCCGCAATGTAGAGCTGCGCGATTGCCCATGTCACTGGCGAACCATCGATAGTGCTCGCGATCTTGAACTTCACTGGAATCGTGCTCCCCTTCTGGAACTCTTTCTTGGTGAGCGTGATCGGTGGGAATGTTGTAGGAACTCCGTACGGAAGAATAAGGAACGTGTGCTGGACAGAAACCGCTGGCAAGTAGTTGGTGTCCCCAGCTTGTGATGCGGTAATCGTGCAGGAGCTGCCCTGCGGCCCATCTACGTTAATACTGAGGCCGTCTATAGAGCAGTTTTCGTTTTCTGAGGCCAAGGATACGGTTAGGCCGGAGTCGGCAGTAGCATTTGAAGCAAACGTGGCCCCGAATATCTTATTGCCTGGGTCGGGGAACGTTATGGCCTGTGTGGCTTTATCAATGTTGTCGGCAACCGTGCCGGAGTCACCATTGTAGTTGCCAGTTACATCTGTGAACGTCCATGGGTCTGTCGGGTAGTTCCCGGTAGCGGTATGCGTAGTGCCCGTGAGATCGAGGCCTGCAAGTGTTTCGCCTTCAACTCCGAGACATGAACCTGTCGCGGTGTGCGGGGCGCCATCGTACGTCACATCGTAACCAGTTACGGTGCAGACCGCATCTACCTTGGCAATGGTTACATTCGCTACTCCTGAATCATTGTTGTAGTTGCCTGTAACGTCAGTAAAGGTCCAATTAACCAGGCCACCGGGAACATTTGTGTAGGTTGTTGAGTCAATTACTAGACCGTCGAGGTTTTCATCTTCAACTCCCGTGCAGGAGCCCGTGGTAACCCCGTGAGGTAGCGCGTCGTAGTCACCGTCGTAATCATCAACAACACACACTGCGTCAACTGGATTAATTACGATTCCAACACTGCCATTCTCTGGTTCGTAGTTAGGATTTGAGAAGCTCCAATTAGCGGTGCCGCCTGGGACATCCGTGTATGAGGCACCGAGGCTGAGACCTGTGAGTGTACCGTCGCTACCAACCCCTATACACGAGCCAGTTGCGCCATGCAAGTTGCCGTCGTATGGGCCAGTAAAGCCGCTTATAGTGCAGTTTGCATCTGCTGCTGTGATCTCGAAGGTTTTTTGAGTAGCGGTGCTACCCGTGTGGTTTATGTCGCCAGCGTAGCTTGCGTTTGCAGTTGCAGTACCTACGTTAACGTTGTTGCCGTAAGTAACAGTTGCAGTGGTGTTCAAACCTGCACCAGTGACAGCCGCGGTGCAAGGCTCAATTGCTGCACTTGTGTAGACCGCAGAAACTGGACATGTGATCACTGTGTCCGAACTTGCTTGCTGGATTACAAAGTTGCCAGCGGCAAGACCAGTCGCGGCGTTGTAGTTGGTGCTCTCGGCACAATTAATGGTTGCTGGGTAAGAGCCGGCATTGGTGCCGACGCCGCCACTTGCGAGAGTCGCTGCACCACCTCCCAAGCAAGCGACCGTAGCCGTTTGCTCGGAACCGGTGTACGGCTGTGGGGTGTTGGTGACGGAGGCGATCGGAGCGATCTTAGAAATCACGAAGTTGCCAGCAGGTGCGTCGTTAAGCGGGTTGTAATTTACTGTATCGGTTGGAGCAAAGTCTGCAGTCATTGCATACGTGCCAGCGTTAGTAGGTACGGTCAAAGAACCGTCATACTTAGCATCGCTTACAGTGCCCGCTACTGCTCCACCGTTTGCAACAATGGTTGCTGCTATAGGCGAACCAGTGTAGGTCTGAGGAGAGTTTGAGATCGAGAGAGTTGGGTTGGTTTTGTTGAGGTTGAAACTAACCGTCAGAGCAGCGTTGGCGCCAAGCACGGCACTACACGGGCTGGTCGTGCCCGAACAAGTTGATCCTGAGAGATTCGCCGGGCTACTCCAACCAGCAAAAGTTGAGCCGACCTCAGCGCTCGCACTAAATGTCACGGTCGCGCCGTTGTCTGAAGTCGAGATATTGGGTGAGCAGGTGCCTGTAACAGTCTGCGAGGCTGCGGCCGCACCCGTACCACCACACGAGACTGGCGCGGTGACAGTACCTGAACTCGGAGTAACTGTCACCGAGCCACTGCCTGTGCCAGCGAAAGTTAGAACCCAGTTGCGAGAGTCCGTAAATGTAGTTTCAGCAAGGACTTCCCCATCAGCGCTTGCCGCAAGGAGGTAGAGCGGGACGTAAAAATTCGGGAGTGTGTAGGTGGTGACAAACCCTCCGACCTCATTTGCCTGCACTCCCCACTCGTGTGAAGTGAGCATGGTTCCATCCTCAGACTGGCCGACGATGTAGAGAAGAACATTTTGCATTGCCTCGAAAAGGCTGCCCGTGATGGTCGCTACTTCCCCCGGGAAATAGTCCGCCTTGTCTGTCGTGAGGGTCGCGGCGCTCGCGAGAGGAGCGACGGCGAGGACACCCAATACTGCCACTAAAGCTACGAGACCGGCTGCGGAAACACGGATAGACTGCATAAAATAAGGCTTTTTTAGCTAATTAATGAATTATGAGCGCAGTATGCCTTCAGGCCGCAAGAAGTCAAAGGAAAACTAGGTATAGCCCCGTGAACCTATATGCCTAATCCCCATGATAGACCTCCGAGGTCTATCATGGGGTGTATAGTATATGCATATGGAACTCTACCATGTCCTCAATCGCGGCGTCGAAAGGCGTACTATATTTGTGGACGACCGCGACCGCGCACGTTTCGTCCACGACCTTTACGAATTCAACGATACAGCCCCAACGATAAACAACAACCGTCTTTCGATGATAGACCTCGGAGGTCTATCTTTGGGTGCGTCATCTCCAGAGAGGGCCGACTCAAGAACGCGACTCGTGGATATCCATGGGTGGTGCATCATGGGGAACCACTATCATCTCCTCTTGTCTGAACGCATGGATGGCGGCTTGTCGAAATTCTTGATGAAGCTCAATGTCGGCTATGCGAAATATTTTAACGAGCGATACACGCGCAGTGGATATGTATTTCAAGGCAGAACAAAAAGGATACAGATAAAGAGAGACGCGCATTTTTTACACATCCTTCACTATATCCACCTCAACCCTCTCGACTTTCGACATGACACTTCGCAGTGGCGCTCCAAAGAAATCGCCAACAGTAAAACCGCTCTCAAACACCTCAATGAGTATCGCTGGAGCAGTTACTTGGATTATTGTGGTACACCCAACTTCCCTTCGGTCCTCACGCGCGATCTTTTTGGCGGGGTTTTCAAGGACTATCCACGCACGCTTAGAGCATTCTTACAGGACATGGAGTTGCAATCACTCGCAAAAATAACCCTCGAATAGCCATGATAGACCTCGGAGGTCTATCATGGAAGGGATCGTTATTCGTGGGGGTGGTGGCCACGCGGCTCGGTCCAGAAGACGTGTCTGATGATTTTTTGGCCATTGCCGCGATCCTCCTCAAAAACAGATGAGCGACCGTCCACGGAGCGGTGAATCTCTTTGCCCCATGCCTTTGGGTCATTGGAATCAGCGTCGTTCCCCGTGGCGCGCCCAGAAGAGGTGGTCGTTTGCACCACTGTGGTCGTCGAGTCGAGATGTGCGTAAATGAGCGCGAGCTGGTCGTAGTCATGCTGATTGGGATGCTGGTTGCTCGCGGGGTTGCTCGTGTAATCCATGCAGGTGTTGAGATTCGCGTTGCTGAAATTCTCGTCTTGGTGACCAAGCCCAAACGTGTGGCCGACCTCCTGACACATGACGAGATTGCGCCACGCGGAAGTGTTGTAGGTCGGAGTGTTGAAGTACGTGTCGTTGAGCTTCACGACACCTTGGGTAATGTGCGACCCGGTAATCCATATCTGCGCAATACCGAGCCAGCCGTTACTCCCATATGTGCGGTTGCACACCTCTACCCGACCCGCCGTCGCTTTACAATTGCGACCACCATTACCTGCGACGATCGTGGTGTCGAGCACAACTGATACGGTCCAATCGGTCGATGCGGTAGCCAAGTACGAGCCCCAGGACCCCGTGAGATTATTGCCGAGCTTGATGGTGAAAGGATTGGATGTGCGTGCCCAATGATAACCACCCCATGAGTGGCTTGCCTCGGCCGCGACAGCGCCAAGGAGGAGGACGGCGGACAATGCTGCCGTAGGAAGCGCGGTGCGAATGATTTTGTTCATAGATAAAGGGCGACTAGGATTAATGCGTTAATGCTACGCCTTACCCTTTCTCCCGTCAAGCCGCCTATCGCCAAGCCGCTCCCGCCGCCGCCATCGTGGCCTGAGGGGTAATGGTGGGGCTCGTAAAGACGAAGGTATTGGCCGCGAGAAACATCACGAGCATGAAAGAAAGCATTACACCGGCAGCTACAGCTTTGCGAGTGTGATGAAGGCGGATTTCAAACTCCGTGGCTACGCCAAGTGCGACAATGATCAAGAAAGCGAGCGCCCAATACAGATACTGCATCATGCTGCGGGGTGAAGTCAGAAGGTGCGCCCAAAAAGACGCGTAATTCTGCGAGGCGCTCTCGAGCGCCTGCTTCACCGGAGCCTTCGGAGCATTCACATCGGCACTCGTGCCGAGGACCGCGACTTTGGTAGGTGTCGGAGGCGCTTGCGCCACGACTTTTTTGGGTGGGGCCGTTGCGATTGGTTTACTTTTCACTTCCCCTAAGACGGCCGGAGCCGATGTCGCGAGTGCCGTCTCCTCCGGGCTCTCTGGAATACTCACTGCCGTCACGACCCCCTGAACGCCCGATGGAGCGGGTGTGCCAAACTCCTGCACCACGAACACCGTTCGGCGACCCTGATATGTGCCTTCGGCCACCGCAATCCCGATCTCAGTAAAATGTGGGTTGAGGATATTTGCGCGGTGAGTGGGCGAGTTCATCCATGCGCGCTCGACATCTCCCGACTCAGAAAAATCAACGGCCAGATTCTCTCCAGCATATGCAAATGTGTAGCCGACATCCTTAAACCAATGCCACGGGTCGATACCCTCGGGCGAAACATGCGCAAAGTAACTCTTTGCTGCCATGTCGTTGGCCTTCCCCTGCGCCGCTGCGGTAAGCACAGGACTCAGGGTAAGTGTGCGAAGGCTGTTTTGCGACCGGTCTCCGTTGGTCAGGTCGACGAGGACAGTCGCCAATACAGAGGCATATTGCGTCGAGGTGATGAAATATCGGTCAAAAGAGGAACCGAGAAAGATAGATACCACGAGCGCGGAGACGACGGCCACGCCAAGACCGCCGAAAATCTCTATCTCTCTGCGCCCTTTTTTGCTTCTTGGCAAGATTGACGACGGCTGTCTTTTTGCTGAATTATTCTTCCTCTTCCTCATACCCCTATTGTCGCATGTGCACCGCAAACGCAAAACCCACCGTACGGTGGGTTTTGCTGATGTATCACGCTTCAATTATTCGCCGCGGTACGGAGTGAGATCCGTAGGCATCGGAATGTCGAGTGACTTGCAGTAGAGAAGGTTGATCCAACGCTGCGTTGTCTTGTAGACGAAGCCTGTGGGTGCTTTCAACCCCCATGGTGTCAGGACTTGATCAGGATGCGCCGCCTGGAAATTGCGCACTGCCTTGTCTGTAGACGCACCGAAGAATCCTGTGAGAGGAAGCCCGGCGCTCATAACCTCATTCAAGAATTGCTGGAGCTTCTTCACCTCCTCCGCGTCATTTTTCTTGCCCATACGCATATAGGAATTGACGAGCGCAGAGCAGCCTGCGGGAAGCTCAGGCAAGGTCGTGGTCGCCGCACCCAAGACCTGTCCACCTCCGAAAGTGGGATTGAACGGCCCGCCTCCTCCGCCTCCTCCTCCGCCGCCACTCGAAGTTTCGGGAGAAGCGCTCGTCTCGCTGTCATCGACTGCATTGTTGCAGCCTGGGTCAGAAGCGTGATCGATCAAACCATCACTGTCGTTGTCGATACCATCGGAACATTGCGGCAAGACATTATTGATCGTTGCGGCTACCGTATCCGAGTTGTTTTCATCATCATTGTCGGCATTATCACTTAAAACCGAGGCAGAATTTGTGACAATCTGACTTTCTGTCTCACTGTTTACGCGTACAACAATCTGAAGCGCAATACTCGCAGCGTCTAGGAGCGTGCCGATGGTCCAGGCGCCGGTCGAAGAAGCATAGGTAGTCACAGTCGTCGTACTGTTATCGGAGAGGTATGTGACGCCGGATGGAAGAACATCTGTCACAACTACGTTGGTCGCATCGGCAGGACCGCTGTTGGTCACGGTAAGTGTGTACGTGATCGTCTGGCCAGCATCTGGAGTCGAATCATCAACAGTCTTATCTATTGAGATGTCAGCCACTGTAGAGGTGTTGGTGAACGTACAGGTCACTGTGTCGCCGACCGCGAGCACGACTTCTGAATCGGAGTTGTCGACCTCGATACCCTCTTCGTCACAAACCATGCTCGTGAGATCCCAGTTAGCGGGAACGGTCTCTGTGACATAGTACGTGCCGGCATCAACGATGACGTCTACCGTACCCGTGTTGCCTGAGGTCTCAATGCTCGGCCCTTCGATGGTGGTCTCTCCGTCGGAAACGGTGAAGTCGAAGGAGCCCTCGCCACCGACCGTGTTCTTTACGATGGTGATTGTGGCCGTGCCGTCGTCGTTGGTGATGACACAGTCTTTCTCTTCACCGATAGCGATGGTGCCGGAGCAGCCTGCGCTTGCAGAGCCGCCGTATCCCGCCACTGCGTTCTCAGTGACCTCGTAGGCACCGGCATCGAGCGTAACGGTCGTCGTCGCTTCAGAGCCGGGGAACGAGGGGTCGGAAACTTCCGTACCAGAGACATTGATGGTGAAGTCGCCGGCGTCCATTTGTCCACCGTTGTCGTTGATGACGTGTTTGACGATGTTGAGTATCGGAGCGATGTCATCGTTGGTGATGGTGCAGGTGATGTTCTCACCTTCAGAGAGCGTAACGGTGCCACCAAGCTCAGATGGGCAGCCCTCGTCTCCGGTGATGGAGGTAAAGGAGTAACCCGTGAGGCTCAGCTCCAGAAGTTCTATCGGAACATTGGCGTCAACCGGAAGCGTCTCACCGGAGTCGACGGATGTGCCACCTACTGTGAGGCCGAAATCGTTTTCTCCCGCAGTGCCGCCATTGTCCTTGACCACCACTTTGTTGAGGGTGATGGTCGGCGCGATGTCGTCGTTGGTGACGGTGCACTCCACCGTCTCGCCAAGAGCGATCGTTACCTCGTTGCCGATCAAGCTTCCGCCGGTGCAGGACCATGCCGAAGCCGAGTACCCTGTCGGACCACTTTCAGTGATGGTGTATGTTCCCGCGTCGAGTGATTGCGCATCGTTCCACGCTACAGGATTGCCATCGATGTATCCCTGGAAGTCAGCTGACGTTTCATCGCCACCGTTATTGGTCGTGACAACCTTCTTCAGCGTGAGTCCCGGTGCGATGTCGTCGTTGGTGATGGTGCAGGTGGCGTCCGCCCCCGGAGAAAGCGTGATGGTGCCGTCTGGAGCACAATCACCCCCCCATGCGGAAGCCGAATAACCTGAAACGCCAGCAACTTCAGATGCAGTGTGAGGACCTGCGGAAAGTTCGGTCGGAGTGTCCCAATCGACATCGGTACCATCAATCTTCCCTTGGAAATCTGCCTCGGTCGCTGTACCGCCATCGAGCGTTATGACCGTTTTCTCGAGGGTCAAGGTCGGAGCGATGTCGTCGTTGGTGATGGTGCAAGTAACAGTCTCGCCGAGGCCGATCGTGAGCGAGGAGCCGTCGAGAGTTCCCGCGTCACAGACCCATCCGCTCGCCGTATAGCCGGTCGGACCGGATTCAGAAAGCGCGTAGATGCCGGCCTTGAAGGTGCCGCCACTCACAACGGGCGTTGTGCCGGTGAGGAGCACTTCGGTGCTACTCGCGGAGAGGAACCAGTCGGTCACGACGTTGAATGCATAAGCGCTGTTGTTTGTTATGAGCGCCTTGATGAGCGTGAGGACCGGCGCGACATCGTTGTTTGTGATGGTACAGATCGCGTTTTCACCGGCGGCGAGCGTAACGGTGTTGCCGTCATCTTGTGTCGCGGTGCCTGTGCAAACCCAGTCACTTGCGGTGTAGCCGGGAGGGCCGGACTCAGAAAGGTCGTAAGTGCCGGGAGTAACTTCCACGCCGGTAATCTCGGGGTCGCCTTCGTTGCCCAAAAGTGAATCGGGACCATCCGCTTCAAGATCCCAGTCGGTATCTACCGCAGTGCCGCCATTGTTGTTGACGACAGTCTTGAGGAGCGTAAGGGTGCCGGTCGTTGGCTGGGTGTCGTTGTTGGTAACCGTACACAGATAGTTCTTACCGGCATACACATCTATCGTGTTGTTGGCAGTCGTAGTGGCATTGCCATCAACCGTGCAGCTAAAGCCCGTTTGGGTATAGCCGGAGGGACCCGTTTCAGTCACAACATATGGGCCAGGGTTGAGCAGTGCTCCTGGAATTGCCCCTGTAGTGGAGCCGGTAAAGTTATTACCGCCAACGCTAAGAATGAAATCTGAAGCCACGGCCGTCCCTGGGGTCAAGTTATCGTTAACAACTTGCTTGGCAAGGATAACAACACCCTGTGTCGGTGCCGCAACGCACTGATTGACTACAATCACCTGACCATCCTGCCCGGAAATCTCGCTGTGGTATAGAACTATTCTGATGCCAGTCGTGGTTGCGCTGTAGGTGTGATTGGAAGTATAGGAGAAAGAATTGCCCGATCCATCCAAACCAACTTTCTTTCCAGTCGGCGTTACTGTGATGCCAGAGATCTCGGTCGAAGTTGCTGTACCGTCTCCCCATCCAATTGCAAGGTGCCAGTTACCTCCCTGCTGACCAGTTACACCAGTCCCGGAAACAGTAATCGGACCCGCTACGCAAAATCCCGTAGGCGGAACACCGTTGATGAGAACGCTCAGTTGCCCGTCAGCAGCGGATGCACTGACCGGAATAAATGCGACAGTGACAATACTGGCGGCAAAAAGAATCGCGTTGACCTTGGCGAGCAAGGACCGCCTACTCACAACGTTAATATTCATACAATGTTTATAATATGGCTAAAAATAACCTTTTAATAATCTCGAAAAAGAGCGGATTTGCGGGCGCAATGTACACCTTTTATGGGTAATTTGTCAAGCCCCTGCGCCCAGGGACACCACAACACTACTCTTCTTCTCCAATCGACACAACACCGAAAATTGTTGACATCGTGTGCGTAAACTGTGTACAAATGCGATTTCCTGTGGATTCCCTTCCAACCGAAAACAAGAACGTCAAACGTTTTTCCAAGTTATAATGAGCCGATGAACTTACGGGAGGATATCGCGCACGCAATACAAGGCGACGTGAGCGATGACATTGCTATCCGGACTCAATATAGTCACGACACAAGTATCTTTGAACGAGTGCCGGCTGTGGTCGTCTTTCCCAAAGATGCTGATGACGTGTCGACAGTGATGAAATATGCAAACGATGCTAAGAATCGTGGAGAAAACGTATCTATCACCGCGCGCTCTGCGGGCACCGACATGACGGGGGGGCCGCTCACCGATTCGATCTCAATGGTTTTTACCAAACACATGAACCACATCGGAGAAATCGGCGATGATTATGCAGAATCAGAGCCCGGCGTCTATTACCGCGACTTTGAGAAAGCGACGCTTGCGAAAAACGGGATGATCATGCCGTCATACCCGGCTTCGCGCGGGCTTTGTGCCATTGGTGGGATGGTCGCAAACAACTCGGGCGGAGAGCTTACGCTTCACTATGGGAAAGCCAACCGCTATGTAAAAGCGCTCGACGTGGTGCTCTCCGATGGGACGAAAACGACTCTCAGACCCCTCACGTCTCATGAGCTTGCCGAAAAAGAGGCGCAGCAAGATTTTGAGGGAAAGATCTATCGCGAGACGCATGCCCTCCTCAAGAGCCATGCAGATGAAATCGAAGCGGCACGACCCAATGTGACAAAAAACTCGGCTGGATACGCGCTGTGGGACGTTATAAACAATACATACGGCACGTTTGACCTCACACAACTCATCACCGGCTCGCAAGGCACCCTGGCGCTCGTGACAAAGGCTCGACTTGGACTTGTGAAAACCAAAGAGCACCGTGCGATGCTCGTCGTGTTTCTTTCGGATATCGGAATACTGCCGGAGATTGTTGCGCGAGTTTTAAAATTCAACCCCGAATCCTTCGAATCGTACGATGATCAAACATTCAAGCTTGCGGTACGCTTCGTCCCCCAAATCATCGGCCACTTTGGCCTGCTGCAGATGATTCGGCTCGGAATCGCCTTTATCCCCGAAATGTGGCTTGTGCTTACCGGCGGAGTGCCTAAGCTCGTCCTGATGGCAGAATTTGCCGAAGACACCGCAGAGGAAGCGCTCAAAAAAGCGGAGGAGGCGCGCGAAGCTCTCCGGAATCTTCCGTTGCAAACTAAAATCGCGCGATCTGAAGCCGCTGCCGCAAAATATTGGACCATTCGACGCGAAAGCTTCTCTCTCTTACGGAAAAATCTCCGTGGACTCTACGCAGCGCCATTTATCGACGACATCGTGGTGCATCCGAGCGACTACCCCACATTTCTTCCGGAGCTGGAGGCAATACTTTCGAAATACAAACTCATCTATACCATCGCGGGTCACATTGGCGATGGCAACTTCCACATCATTCCGCTCATGAACCTCGGACGAGCGCTTGATCATAAAGAGATTCTCGAGCTTTCACCACAAGTGTACGAACTCGTGGGTAAATATCGCGGCTCGATTACGGGTGAACACAACGACGGCATAATCCGCACTCCCTACCTGCCGCTCATGTACGGGGAAAAGATGTGCTCTCTCTTTGCTGAAATAAAAAAGATATTCGACCCGTTGAACATCCTTAATCCTGGGAAAAAAATAGGCGGTACAATAGACGACATTGAAAGATTCATGATCAAGCATGGCTAAATCTCTCCGTACAATAATCCTCTTAGCGATATCATCTCTACCCTTTTTCGCTTCTGCACACGAGGTATACGTGCTCGACCACGTCACGATAGACGCTGCACTTGCGGCGCCATCCCCAAATCCATTCCTGGCATACATCGGCAATGAGTACGACTTTTTCTTTTGGGGATTCGTATCGGTCGTTGTCCTCACGACACTTCTTTTCGCCACATTCTTTCGTCTTTTCGAGCAATCGCTCGGTCCGATCTTTGCCTCTCTCAAAAGCTTTGCGCATCCATTGATACGCCTCACGATCGGCGCGACGCTTCTGATATTTGGCTGGCAGGGCATCCTCTATGGCCCCGAACTCCCTCTCTCAAAAATATTCGGTCCCGCGGCCGGCGTTCTGCAAATCGTCCTCACGGGTCTTGGTGTTGCGATACTCGCGGGCGTGTATACGCGCATCAGCGCCTTGATCGCGATCTTCATCTATCTCTGCGCGGGATGGTCGGCTGGTTGGTACATACTCACCTACACTGGCCACCTCGGTGGATACGTAGCTCTCCTCATGCTCGGCGCGGGCTCGTGGCCATTTGGAAATCTACTGCAAAAGAGCGACGTACTTTCATCGGTACGCCTCTATCTCAAATCACTCGCGCCTCTTGCATTTCCAGTACTGCGCATGCTCTTCGGATTCGGAATAATGTTTGCAGCGCTGTATGCAAAATTCATCCACAGCGAACTTGCGCTCCAGACGATAGCGCAGAATCATCTGACAGATTACCTCCCTTTTGAACCGCTCTTTATAGTACTCGGGGCGCTTATCATCGAATTCCTCGCGGGTCTTATGATGTTTTTGGGAGTCGCCGTGCGATGGACAGGATTGTTTCTCATTTTCTGGCTCACGATGGGTCACCTCTCCACCAACGAGGCGTGGTGGGTGCACATCATTCTCTATGGTCTCGGCCTTGCAATCTTCTGTCACGGCTACGACCGTTATTCACTCGAGGGATATTTTCTCAAGAAAGATAACCGCGAACCGATACTCTAAATCCGTGGGAACGTTAGGCTTCTCGGCGTCGCACGAAGAGCATAATCAAGATGATGAATGCAAATGCTGATGCGGCCATCATGGGGTACGTGATGTAACCGAACTCCAAGAAGAAGATCTGGGCGCAACTCACTTCCCCGTGCGAGGGACACGGAAGCGCGCCCGATGGATACATTTGTAGAATGTGGTGGTACACGGCAATTCCGAGACCGATCACCGAAAGAGCGAGCGAATAGTCTGCAACGGAGCGATCACGCCTCCACAGCGCGAGTGCAAAGAGGACGACCTGCGGATACAAAAAGGCTCGCTGCCACCAGCAGAGCGGACACGGAGGCAAGCCAAAGACACCTGAGTGAATGACGGTAACAGCGCTTGCAGACAGCGCTACGAGAAGCCCTATCCACAAACCCCATCTCGAGAGGATACTTGCAATGTCTCCGAAGTCTGGGATTTTGTGACGCAAAAAATATAGTCCGAGAAGTGCGGCGCTCGCTATTTGCATTGAGATCGTTGCAAGAGCCAATCCGTAATTGATGGTCTCAAGAGACATACGGAATTTAGCGCGGAAGAGGACATCCGCTCCCAACTGAAAGCTCCTGAAGCGTGCGTTCACCTGTGAGCGTGGTCGTGCTGTTTGCAAATGTCCATGTGGGGTAACTTTCGATTTTCTTCTCTTTGCAAATGTCGGTCTGTCCCTTTCCATCAGCGGTTGAACACTCCACGTATGGAAGAAGTTTTGCCGATCTACCGAATAGTGCCTTCGTCTTTTGACAATGCGGGCACCAAAAAGCCCCATAGAAAGTGACGCCTTTGTCTTTGAGGCACTGAGCGAAGGAGTCGAGCTGCCCCGGACGAGAATTGGCCAAAGAGAGACTGCCAATACCCACGACAATAAGGGCGATTAAAATTAGCCAAAAAAACTTTACTCCGCTTTTCATGAAGGTCATAATACAATACAATTATCCCTATGAATACCCCCATCGAAGAAATAGAGAAAGTCTTGCATGTTGAAGACATTGATCGGTCATTTTTACTTCGTGTCGTCCAACCAGCACTCGTCGGCTTAATAGACGGCTCTATCTCGACATTGGCACCCCTCTTTGCAGCAGCTTTTGCGAGTCATGATACACGCGTAACGTTTCTTGTGGGAACGGCTGCGGCAATCGGTGCTGGTATCAGCATGGCCTTTGCTGAAGGGCTCTCAGATACTGGAGAGCACACCGGGAGAGGTCACCCTTTTATACGTGGATCAATCGTCGGTCTCATGACATTTGTGGGAGGAATTCTCCACACTCTACCCTTCCTCATTTCCAATCTCACGACCGCGCTGTACTTGGCATACTTCATCGTAATTCTGGAACTTCTTTCTATCGGATACATCCGTTATCGGTATTTCAAACTCGGCTTTTGGTTTTCTGTTGCACAAGTCGTATTTGGTGGCGCGCTCGTATTTGCCTCAGGGGTCTTGATCGGAAGTGCCTAACCGTGGTGTTTCCGCGCACTGCATTTGCAACCAACAGGGCGGATAAATTCGTCGAAGTATTCAATGTCGTAGTCGATCGTGAGCTCGCCTCCTTCCTCGATCGGACGTTTCGCCAGAATTAATATGCGCCCATCGACAATCTCTGCTTCTGTATTGGGATCACATGAGTGATTAATGTATCGGGCGGTGTTTGAAAGCGGAGAACCATCGATGGTCCAATCCGCATCGATCTCGAATAAGTAGCGCGACGTGAGAGTGTCTGCAAGCGCGGTGGGGATTCTTTTACCCGTGTACTCAAGAATGAAATCGCCTTTTTTGATATCGTGCTGCGCAAAGAGCCCCTGGCCCGTCCCTGGTTTCGATTTTCTCACTTTAAAACGGGCATCTATCGCTTCCATGTGGGGCGAGTATAATACAGTCATGTCGAAACGCGAAAAAATCTCTACCGAAAATTATAAGGGTGTTCGCGACTTTTATCCGGAGGACTTTTTCCTTCAAAAATATATTTTTGAACATATGAGTCGCGTCTGCGAATTATTCGGATATGAAGAGTACAGCGCCTCTGTTCTCGAGCCAGCGGAGCTGTATCGCGCCAAAAGTAGCGAGGAGATCGTGAACGAACAGACCTATACCTTCACCGATCGCGGGGGACGTGAAGTGACACTACGTCCTGAGATGACCCCATCACTCGCACGCATGATTGCAGCCAAGCAGCGCGATATACCACTACCCGCCCGCTGGTACACAATCGCAAATGTTTTTCGATACGAACGACCTCAGAAGGGTCGCCTCCGTGAGCATTGGCAACTCAATGCCGACATAGTGGGGATCGAAGGCGTAGATGCGGACGCGGAAATCATCGCAATCGCCCACGGCGTCATGCGATCGATGGGCGCTGATGAGCGAAACTTCGAAATCCGCGTCTCGGATCGAAGAATCCTCGACGCGATTTATCAATCAGTGGGTATTGCAAAGGAGTACACGGGCAACGTCACCCGACTCCTTGATCGTCGCGCCAAAATCGACGACTTCGAGAAAGAGCTTACCGATCTCATCGCACATGAAGAAAAAGCGATCAAGCTTATCGAGGAGCTTGAGAACATCACTTCGACGGCATATCTCGAGGAACTTCGCGTAAAACTCGAGCACATGGGGGTCCGCAATATGGTCGTAGACACCAAAATCACCCGCGGATTTGACTACTACACAGGCATGGTGTTTGAAGTGTACGACACGGACGAAAGCAACAGGCGATCGCTCTTTGGCGGAGGGCGGTACGACAACCTTTTGAGCCTTTTCGGAGGAGAACCCATTCCTGCCGTTGGCTTCGGTATGGGCGATGTGACCGCTCGAGACTTCTTGGAAACGCACAACCTCATACCTACATACACACCCTCGACCGAGCTCATGATCTGCGTCACAGAACCTGAGGCGACCTCGCACGCCGTACAACTCGCCCAGAGTCTGCGGCGCGAAGACGTGACTGTCGCCGTCAACTTCTCCCTCAAAAGAGTCGGCGATCAGATACGACATGCTGACAAGATGAAAATACCGTTTGTAATCGTTGTGGGATCAATGGAGCGCGATTCCGGTCGCTATACCGTCAAAAACCTCTCGACAGGAAAAGAGATCACCCTCGCCGCAGATCGTATCTCTGAGCACTTGTTTTCATCTCTCGGATAATTTCCGTTATACTACCCGACTGCCATGAGAACCGTTGTTTTTGATATTGAGACCGCGAATTGGATGAGTGACATTGGCTCTTCCGACCCCGCTGACCTTACAATCGCGATCGTGTGCATCCACGACTCAGAGACAGATACGTATTCGAGCTACCTCGAGAATGAGCTGCATCTCCTGTGGAACATACTCGAACGCACGGATATCCTGGTGGGCTACAACTCCGACCATTTCGACATTCCCCTCCTCAACAAATACTATCCGGGCGATCTCACGCGCATAAAAAGTCTCGATCTTATGAAAGAGGTGCACGCGACGCTCGGGCGACGCCTCAAGCTCGACAGCATTGCCGAAGCAACGCTCGGAGAGAAAAAAAGCGCCTCGGGCGCTCAATCGCTCCAGTGGTGGCGTGCAGGGGAAGTGGAGAAAGTGCGTTCGTATTGCCTCAAAGACGTTGAGATCACCAAGAATATCTTCGATTACGCGCTCAAGAACGGATCGATCAAGTACAAAGAACTCGGCAAATCGCGCGAGGTCAAGCTCAACACTTCAAAATGGCTCGCGGAGAGTGGAGGCGCAATGACGTTTACGCTTGGGCTCTGATACCGAGACACGAGCCCTGCCTTTTAGGTTTATGTTGCGCTTGGGACTCAGAAACTGGGAAACCCTCGGTTTTCCCATTCCTTCCTCCGACAGGAAAATCCCGTTTCCCGACCCCTTCCGATTCTGATCCTCGCAAAAATGCGCTACGCTTATTTTGTGCTTGGGACCAGAATCGAACTGGTGACCCTTCCCTCTTCAGGGGAATGCTCTACCAACTGAGCTACCCAAGCCCATACACCAAATTTGCCATTGTTTCTCATTGCCTCACAATGGAAAGCGTAGTACTAACCCTGACAAACGATGTATGTGTGCATCATCTCAAAATACGAAACAAATGCAATTATGGCAAAATTGGTGTCGGGGCAAGCGTGTCAGCGCTACCACTGAGCCCCGCCCATTTCTACTCCGATGTGGAGGTGGAAACGCCCGAAGAAGGCGCGTACAGAAAGCTCGACATTTTTTTGACCATCTGAATCAATTGCTCCTGAACGCTCACAACCTGCGCCTTAGCATCTGCCCCTGTCGCCTGCACTTGATTTACGGTATGAAGAATTTGCTGTACTGGGCCATTCACATAGGTCACGTACAACCAGATAGGCCCGAGCAAAAGTACCGCATAGATGAGAAACTTCAGGATTCCTCCCCACAACGCATTACGGCGCATCGAGTGGAGCATTTTGTTGTTCTCTCGAACGAGTTTGTATATTTCTGCCTGTTGCCCCTGAAAAGGATTCAGCTCCATGCGCTTATTGTATCATCTTCAAAATGGTAGAGTACAGACGCGCCCTCGTAGCACAATGGATAGTGCAGACCCGTCCTAAGGGTACGATTTCGGTCCGATTCCGGACGAGGGCACTCGCACTACACGGCAAGCAACTCGCGTAACCTCATTTCATCATAACCAACAATGGTCTGATCACCGATCGAAATGACAGGTACACCCATTTGCCCACTCTTTTCTATCATCTCTTTTCGCTTCACGAGATCCGTGCCGACATTGTAGTCGGTAAACGCCACTCCATTGGCCGCGAAAAAGTCTTTTGCCATGTGACAAAAATGACACGTTGGGGTCGAGTAAATAGTAACGGGTACTTTTTTCACCATACGAATATATAAATGGCTAATGGGGATTAGCAGTATACCATGGGTACTTATCCACAATGCGGGTAACGCCAAGGCTAGACCGCACATCGTCACTCGGCAGTGTGAGCAAGCTCACACTGCACTCGTTCCTCGTGCGGGTACGGAGAATCGAACTCCGATCTAATGCTTGGGAAGCATTCGTTTTACCACTAAACTATACCCGCCTTCGCATGATGAAATTTAACAGAGTTTCCTAGCTTACGCGAGCGCTGAGGAGTCCTTTACCAACGAAAGAACGCTCCCTTAATGCTGTCGAGCATAGTTGATGTTGCCTGTGATGGTGAGGTTTCGGGCTTATCCACTATTACGATGAGGCCCTCCCCCTCTCGCGCCAGTTCGTATTGCTCACGTAATACCGCCTCCACACCACGGTCAGTTTGAAGATTGGCAATGTCTTCGTCCAACTGTATCTGCCGTACCGTAAGATCGTTGAGCTGTCCTTCTGCCTCGACTCGCAAGGCTGCAGACTCACGCTCCTTTTTATAAGCACCCCACGCTCCCCACGCGACCCCCACAACGAGAATCAGTAAGATGAGAATCATAAGCCGTCTTCCGAAAAGTCGTACCGGATCGTTTCTTAGTTTGATTGCCATAAAGCCGTGGTCCCATTATACTAACAGTGCCAGACGTTGATACCGAACCGAACCATGAGCTTCCTTTTTCACAAACGTACCAAGAAAATTATCAAGATCGTGTGGAGCGTAGTCGCTGTACTAATCATCCTCGGCATGGTGGTCTTTTTCGCCCCAGGACTTACAAACCTTGTATAGGCGCAACGGGCACCCTGCGGTTGACACTCCCCTTCTTCGAGCTCACGGTACCGCTCAGCTCTCCCGAATAACCTTCAAAAATACTTCGTGCGGGATCTCTACTGTTCCACGCGCGAGCATTTTCTTCTTTCCCTTCTTTTGTTTCTCCCGCAGCTTCATTTTTCTCGTGATATCGCCGCCATACAGGTAGCCTGTCACATCTTTGCGCATAGCTGATTTTCGGCGCGACGCTATGATGCGACCCATCGTTTTTGCCTGGATTTTCAATTCAAACATTTGGCGCGGAAGCAGCTTCTCCAGTTTCTCCACCATTGATTCGGCTTCATGCTGCACTCGGCGACGCGAAACAATGCGGGCAAATGCAGGCACGAGTTCTTCCGCTACGACGATGTCGAGCCGCACAACGTCTGCCGCGCGCATTCCGAGCAGTTCGTAGGAGAGCGAAGCAAATCCGCTCGAAACACTTTTCAGCCGATCGAAGAATCCCCGCATGAGTTCGCGTAACGGCATTTGGGCGGCAAGACGCGTCTTGCCGTCGGGAAGCGTCTCCGTGTCACCGACGATCGCTTCATGATCGTAGAGAAGCTGAGAAATCCCTCCTAAGTACTCGGGAGGCGTAATGACGAACACGTTGGTCCATGGCTCACGAACCTCTTTCGCCGTCCCATCATCTGGGAAACGCGCAGGCGCATATATCTTTTCAACTTCTCCATTATTTTTCGTAACCTCATACACGGTGGTTGGCATCGTTACGACGAGCGCGAGCGTAAATTCTCGTCGCAAGCGTTCTATCACAATCTCCAAGTGAAGCATTCCCAAAAACCCGCACCGAAATCCCTTCCCCATAACACCTGACGATTCTTCCTCGTAGGAGAGCGAGGAATCCGAAAGGCGGAGACGCTCCAGCGACTGTCGCAAAAGCGCAAGGTCATCCTGGCTCTCAGGATACACGCTCGCCCAAATCACCGGGGTCGGCGGACGATACCCGAAAAGGCCGGAACTCGGATTGCGCGTCGTTGTCACCGTGTCGCCTACCGATGCAATGCCGGGCTTTTTGATACCCGTTACAACGTACCCTATCTCGCCTTCAAGAATCCTCGGGCAGGGTTTCTCCTCAGGGGTAAGGACGCCGACTTCAAGTGCGACGAAATCTGCTTTGGAAGCGACGAGGCGGAGAGAATCGCCTTTGCCGATCGAACCCCCAAAAACACGCATATACACGATAACGCCTCTGTGATCAGAATATCCAAAATCAAAAACGAGCGCTTGCACTCCTGCATTTGCGGGTTTAGGTGGTGGAATTCGCTCGACAATTGCATTCAAGACCGCATCAACTCCCATTCCAGTTTTCCCCGATGCGCGCAAAACCTCGGACTCAGGACATTTGAGGAGTAGCGCGAGTTCGCTCACAATATCCTCGACTCGCGCATGGGGCGCATCGATTTTCGAAACAATGGGGATTATCTTGAGATTGAGCTCTCGTGCAACAGACAAAACGGAGAGCGTCTGCGCTTCCACGCCTTGCGTGGCGTCCACGAGCAGCAGCACTCCCTCGACAGCCGAGAGCGCGCGGGATACTTCGTATGCAAAATCCACGTGCCCCGGTGTGTCGATGAGGTTGAGCACATACTCGGATCCTCCATGCGCCCATCGCATACGCACTGGCTGCATCTTGATCGTGATGCCGCGCTCCCTTTCCAAATCCATCCGATCCAACACCTGCTCTTGCATGCGACGCGGCTCGATAGTGCCCGTCAACTCAAGCATCCTGTCGGCGAGAGTAGACTTGCCATGATCAATATGGGCGATAATCGAGAAATTGCGTATGTGATGTGACATATCCTACTGAGAACCGGTAAGGCTCGCCTCCTCCGCAGAGGCCACTACCGCAACGCCCCGTGGAGCTGCTATCGGCCTGCGCCACAAACGATCATGGATAGCGGAGGCGTTTTCTTTGAACTCCTCGTTCCCGAGCAGCCAGTATACGAGAACGCACACCGCAATGCCACTCATTCCTCCAATGAACCCTCTGGTAAGGACTGAAAGAGTTGTGGAAGCAAGCGTAATCGGCCCTACTGCCCCTAGAACGACGTATGTCACGGCGCCTCCTATGATCGCCGCAAAAGCGCTCTCGCTCCATGATTGAATAACGCTCGCAAAAAATCCCCTGAATTTTCTTTCGAAATGCAGAAGGAGCACGAGGCTGCCCACTGTCGCAACAACCGAATATGCAAACGCAAGCGCAAGTACGCTACTCCCCTCCACTCCCGAGACACGAAGTATTTCCTGGCTCAATGTCGCAAGCCACTCATTCTTGAAAAAACCGACCAACAATGCGCCGAGCGCGATGGTGCCAATAGCGGATCCGCATGCAACAAAAAAAGGCACAAACGTGCGCCCCGCCGCGTAATATCCCCGGACGAGAAGAAGCGTAAGGCTCTGAAAAACCAACGAAAACGTGAGGAGGGCAAATGCGGCAGCCGTGAGGCGAGTGTCCGTCCAGTCAAACGCGCCAGAACCGAGCACCACGCGCACCATGTGGGCGCGTAATACGATAATGAGCGCTGTGATAGGCAACGACCAGAAGAAAATATGTCGTGCGGCAGTCGCGATATGCGAGACGAAGGCGTTTCTTTCTCCACGAGCCATCGCTGCAGCGAGCGTGGGAAACGCAGCGACGGAGTACGAGGCGCCAATGATAGCGAGAGGGACGGCTTGCAAATTATATGCAAACATAAATACAGATACGGAGCCCGAAGCGAGAAGCGCCGCAAGCGCAGTGAGACCCAAAAACGTGACCTGGTTCATTGAAAGCGCGAGCGCGCGCGGGATAGAAATGAAAACCGTTTCAAAAAGAACGCGAGGCTCAACAAATCTTGGCATATGATGAAAAAACCCATCGGAATACGTTGTGGGAATTTGTATAGCGAAGTGCAGTATGGCACCCAAGACGACACCAAATGCGAGACCCGGAAGACCCCAGAGAGGGTAAAGGAGAAGCACCCCCACGATGATCCCCGCGTTATACAAAAGCGGCGAAAGCGCGTAAAGCGCATAGCGAGCTCGCGCCTGGGTAATGGCTGCACAAATATTTGAGAGTCCCAAGAATATTGGTTGTAGGAGCATGATGCGAGTCAATGCTATAAGCTCGCTGTCAAAATGCATCAGCTGTGGAAAGAGTAGCCGGAGGAGCGAGGGGGAAACAACAAATGCAACGAGTGACACGACCACGACAAGGACCGAGAAGCCCGCCAAAATTGTGTCGATGTATTTTCTTTGCGCTTCGGGAGATCGTTTGGCCAATTCGGGAATCAAAATATATACAGAAACCAATGCCCCTATAGCGACGAAAATCAAATCCGGAATTCGAAATGCTGCGTAATACAGGTCGAGTGTCGCGGATGCACCAAACGCATGCGCCAAGAGTCGATCTCGCAGGAGCGCCAGGAGCGAAGAAAGAAGCGCCGAAAAAGCCAATATGTAAACAGCGATGTGTAGCCCACGAACTTCGTACGAAAGAAATTTGAACGCTCTGTTCATCATACTTTCAATGTGAAGTCCTCTGACATATTCATGCCGATGGTATCACACTACACACAAACCCGCCGTGAGGCGGGCCTGTGTGTTTCTGCGTCGTAAGCCGGATTCTGTCGAGCCTGCCTATCGGCAGACAGGGGCAACCATGTATCTGGGATGAATGTTGCCATTCACCTCAAGCGGCTCTCTCAGTCACGCCACGCTGCATTTGATCACTCAAACACAATGCGGCGCGACCAAGCACGGCTTTGCACGCGGGTAGGATTTTTGCCGTTGCACCCTTCGACTTCGCTCAGGGCAAGCCCCTTGCTTATACGAAGATTCATCCTTTGCAGGATGCCCTCGCCTCTCGGCTAGGGACCGTTCACAAATAACTTACGTTATTTGGGATTACGGCCCTTTGTGCCACGTCCTATTGGACGGGGCCTCGGGCGTCTCTGTTCGCATCCCTTGGATTACCCAGGCGGGTGTTACCCGCTACCGTCCTCCATCTTTCTTGCGAAACGTGGGCGTGTCCGGACTTTCCTCCCCTCGATTTCTCTCGGGGCAGCTGCCAAACGCAGAGCCACATTATCCATTAAATTTACAAAATGTGCAAATCTTCCAAAAGGTGTTACTCTCCTTCAACGCTGCCACCGGAGGCAGCGAGTTCCGAAAGGGGGTGGGCAGTATGAAGTTCATGAAGAAGACCAAGTGAGCCCGCGGGGGTAGGCCGGTGCCTCACACAAAAGCCGGCCAGGGACGGCGCTCAACGAAACGAGCGCCGTCTTTCCTTTTCAACCAACCCCCAAGAAACTCGGCACGCCGTATGCTTTGAGGAGTGTCTCGCAGGCTGACGGGCCGAGAGTCAGCGCTGCCGCAGCGGCGGCAGACAGCGACTCCGAAAAGTGTGCGGCGTGCTGAGTTTCGCCCCTACACAATCTCACACGTCCCCCCCGCACATGCCAGCTCTTTCGCCTGCTCTGTCTCGTCCGTTCGCTCATACACGATAAGTTTGGAGTAATCAATCACAGGGAATTTCGCGGCGAGTGCTTCGTAGGTCTTTTTGTCTATCGATTCATACGGTGCGAGGCGGTACACATGATTCTCGCGTGGTAGGAACGAAAGCCCTCCGATGATGTCCCAATTGTCCGAGATCCAGGCGACCACCGCCACCCACTCTTCATCGCCCACCGAGATGGTGGCCGAGGGATTGTGTTCGGTGAAGTTGAGCTTGACCATTTTCCAATATTCGAGTTGCTGAATTGCCGTGAGATCGTTTTTGAATACAGATCCGTTCGGCGCTTTCACCGGAAATTCGAGCACGTAGGTAGTTGCGTCGTGCGCTTGCTGCCCCACTTCTGGATGTGCCTGCACACCCTGGTCACGCATCATCTTGTAGAGCGAATCGGTAGCGGAGATACGGACGCGGCGGATGTAGTACTGCGAGTGGCGCGGATGAATCCCCGAGGAGCAATTGAATGTCTGCGAGACGGTGCCCGATGGCTTTACGCATGTGATGGAGCTCGACGGATTAATGCCGAAACGTTTTGCGTACATGACATTTGTCTTTTTTGTCGCCTCGCGCATTTTGCGCATCATTTTCGCATCCCGCACTGCTGGGCAATCCCACTGGCCCGTGATCGAGACACCGAGCAAGCGTTCGGCCTGACAATTCTCTTGCCAATCTTTTGAGATGTAGTTGAAATTGGTGAGTGTCGATTGATATGTGCCGAGCAGTGTCGCAAGGCGAGCCTTTCGAAGCAGCGACTTCTCCGTGTCGTCTACACGCGCGATGACTTCGGAGAGATTACAAAATTGCTTGGACTGCAGGATGATTTCTCCACACGGATTCGTACCCACCTGTCCGATGGAATTCCCCTTTTTTCCGTACTTTTTGTGAAGGAGTGCCTGACGTCGCTCCGGCATTGTCTTTTCCAACGAGCCACGATTGAAGATCCCGCGCTCGCCCGTGCCTGATTTCATGAGTGCCACCCACTCATCCATCAATTCGGCATTCGATGGCTTAACCTCGTAGACTGCGGAGTTGTTGGCGACCGATCGGTACGGATCGGTGAGGAAAAATTGGCCTTTTTTGGCATCGCGGATTTCAACATCATCGAGATCTGAGAGACTGATCATGGCTGTGCGACGCACTCCACCTGCTACCACACACTCACCGATCTTGCAGATGATGTCGTGCGCATCGATATTGCGCAGGCGCCTTCCCTGTCGGCGCAAAATGCGCTCACGAGCAAACGCGAGAAGACTTCGAAGCGGCTCAGGGCCGGATGCTTTGCCACCCATCGTCTTCAATCGCGCACCTGCAGGGCGAATCATCGAAAAATCAAACTCGATGTCCTTTCCTGAATACCACGTCTTGAGGCCGAGTGTGAGCGAATCGCACCATCCCTCTTTTGTATCAGCAACAACGTGCGTTCCTAACTTTTCGCCGGTCTGCTTTTCGATTTGCGGGAGCTGTTGGATATTTTGGCTCTCGACTGCGTAGCCCACGCCACACCCCTGCATCGAGAGATACATGATCTCGGCAAAATCTTCGAGGCGAATGGGTGCAGTAAATGAGCAGTTGTAGAAGCACGTATTGCACTTGCGTGCAGGCCCGCCGGCAAATTGCATCGCGCGCATACTTGGCATTACTTCTTGTTTCAAAATCGCCTCTCGTATTTCTACGTACTCTTTTTTGCTCAGCTTCTCACCGAGATTTTCTTTCATGAACCCAATATAACGATCGACAGTCTCGATCCATGTCTCACGGCGCTGTTCGCTCTCAATCCATCGCGCGTAAGTGCGAAGGTATATAAATTCGCCCAACGCGTTGTTCTTGAAGTATTGCTTACTCTCTTGCGCTAGCTTCTTTACATGCTCAGGCACCTCGCCTTGCTCCTTGCGGAGCTTCGAACGCTCCGCTCGATACAAAATGTAAGATTTGGCGGTCGCCACATAATCAGAAAGTATGAGTTGACGCTCAACCTCGTCTTGGCACCCCTCAACGGTCGGTAGAAAATTCTTGTAAGTCTTTGCGATGCGCATCATCTCACTCGCGACTTTGTGGGCGACCACCTCTGCCTCGCCGTCCGAACCTTCATTCGAAGCGATCATCGCCTTGTGAATCACACTCACTATTTTGGGGAAATCAAACGGGACGATGCGACCATCGCGCTTTTGTATTTGCGATAAATATTTTTTGTACACTCGTGTCGCGGCGCCATCACTCGGCGCGGCAACGGCGACCTTTGCTCTCACCAAACGTGCTGTGGTTCTTGTCATGCGCATATTCGACTACTACTAAAGCGGAGATATATTGTACTCCCGAGATCGGCAAATGTGTGCGACTTTTACCTGTTGATAAGTCCCCTAATGTCGCACAATATCTCCGATACCAATTCCGTGAAGCGCTGCATAGCCCGCCGGCAACTCTAAAACATAGCGGGCAGGCTCCGAAGACGTAAAACTTTGCGGATAGGTGCTCGGGGACACGTTTTCTGCCATATGTACAATTTTCCAGTCATCGGAAAGCCATACAATATCGATCGGAAAGCGCATATCTTTCATCCAAAATCCATACATCCCATCCTCAGGAAACACGAAGAGCATCCCCTCATCAGAAGCAAGGCCGTCGCGACCACTCAAGCCCTTTTGGCGCGATTCATGTGTATCGGCGATAGATACTCGCACCACCTGATCTCCTACCCTGACCGTCTGCAAAACGACGGCAGGCTGTACCGGTTCTACTAACGATTCTTGCGCGACATACCTCACCAATCCTCCGCAAAAAAATACAATCACTACAGCAAGCACTGCGAAGAATCTCGGAATCATGTAGCAACAATAATACCGTCTAGAATACTTTTTCCTAACGAGCGGCCCCAAAAGGATATTTTTATAATTTATGCTCCTTAGCTAGTTCGATTGAGGATTTACCCGTCTGCGCTTTCAAGAAAACCATTTCCGAGTTCTGGATGAAATCTTTGATTCGTTCGACCTGCTTAGGCACGGTATTCGATGGCAATTTGTCTACCTCAAAATATTCGATGCGATCCGCCTCATCATTTAATGTAATTTCTCCGCCAACCTTGGTGCAGAGAAAAGAAAAAGCAATGTCATTTTTATCCGGCTTGCTGTAAACACCCGCTAGTTTAGAAACATCAACAATCAATCCCGTTTCTTCCTCCACTTCTCTTTTTACACCGTCCCAGGGAGCCTCGCCGGATTCAAGTGCGCCACCCGGTAAATTCCATAGATCGTAGTCCTTTCTGTGACACAACAATACTCGACCGTATTCATCAAATATCATGCCGAACACTCCTATTGTGAATTGCGTCTTCATGGCGTCCCAACAGTAGCATATCCAACTCAGGGTTTCCGAGATGTCTTGGGGCAGTATGCGTCCGCATACATCCAATACTTTTTCCTTTCTTCGGATCCCCAGCAGTTTCGTGAAAACCACTACAAGTATTTTTGGGGGTATTTTTTAGATCCTTTTCGGAAGTCATTAGGTTGACACTCCGAGTCCTCGACGGTCTCGTTAATGAAGCAGGACATGGCAAAACCATTCTTGTGCGGGACAAGAGTGGTGATAGCGTCGAGTTAAAGCTCATTTACTGAACGCGAACGTACTAGAGAGCCGCCCCCACTTGCCTGGAGCGGCTTTCTTCTTTATATAGAATCGAGGTTACTTTTTGAATTCAATCGAATTGAGCATCTTTGTAAATGTCTCCTCCCCATTCGGAAGCGTCTCTGGATTGTATGCAAAACGAAACACATAGAAATTACCGCTGCGGCTCATATTCGCCTCGAGGACAAGCGCCTCCTCGTGACGGAGTGGATCATCCTCTCGATAGACTACAAACTCACCCTTTATCCCATCCACACTAACTTCGCGCTTAGTAGGTGTCGGTTTAATCGGCATGCCAAGATTTGAAGCCCCCGAGTCAATCGGTGTGTTTGAGACGTAAAATTCGATTGCGGCACCTAGGGCGACATGGGTTGGCGCGTCAAAATCGTTTCTATTTTCCGTCCGCCAGTCTGGGCTTTGCGCGATCAAAACAGAATTCCAGGGACGAGGTGTCGTAGCTACGTCAGCTTCGACGTAGTCGCTTGAAGAAATTTTCCAGTCATCCGGTATTTCTACGGAATATAAGTTTGCGGCGTCCGTTTTGCGTTTCCACCCTGCGCTATTACTGCTCTCGTTGGTTCCAATGTTCGTATTTAGAGTTAGGCCGTTGAGAAGCGCAGAGTCGGACATGCGCAGGTAAAATCCGGCTCCCGCCGCAATAATGACGAGGGCCCCGAGCAAATACGCTCGAGATATTCGCATATTTATAGAGTGGTGACGCACGGCGCATTTGAATACGTGGAGCTCAGCGAACCATTAACTGCTTTTAAGCGATAGCAATATTGAGTTTTGGTCGTGAGACCGGTGTTGGTCCAATTCCAATATCCTGCGCCGGAAAGCACACCAAAACCGCCAAGAGATATCCATGAACCAGCCCCAATCTTACGCTCGATTATGATGTTGGTTTCGTTCGTCGCATTATCTTTAAAGTTCACTCGAATGCTTGTGGCTGTCACATTGTCTAGAAAGACGTTACTCGGCGCGAGGGGCGCTGTTGTGCCTGCGCTTTGCGTCGTTCCACATGCCTCGCTGGAGTACAGGGAGTTTCCTGTAGGCGTTTGTGAACGTAGTCGATAACAGTACGTCTGACTTGAAGCAAGGCCGGTATTTATCCAATACCACGATTGAGTACCTGAAAGCGATGTAAAACTTGTAATCTGCGCCCATGTTCCTCCCGTCCCTGTCTTTCGCTCAACGACCGTCCCCGTATCATTCGTCGCATTATCGAAAAAGTTCAGTTGTAAGCTTGTTGCGGTCGGATTGTTTACGGTAAAGTTGCTCGGTGGCGGTGTAGGAGGCGGACATTGCGTGGTCGGAAGGTCCGTGCTCATCGCGTACCAGGAAGAAGCCGTGATCGGTGTGCACTGCTTGCCAAACGGATCGAGTCGATCAGCTCCTGAAAAACCGGAGGGACGCAGCTCGAAGTGCAAATGTGGAGCGGTAGAACTCCCAGAGCTTCCTGATTGACCGATGTACGTACCGCAGGTAATCGGCATGGTCGACGCCGCGATCGGAGAACTTTGTGAGAAGTGCGCGTAAATACTGATCATGCCCGCGCCATCCGTTTCGCTCCCCGTGTGGTCCATACGAATGTGATTTCCAAATCCTCCGCCGCAACCGGCAGAACCCGTCGTCGCACAACTCGAATAACGATAGTATGGAGTGCCTTGTGCGGCCGCAACGACATTCGTATACAACGGCGCATTGAAGTCTGTGCCTTTATGTTGGTCGTAGACTTTCGCAGAAGGCGTAGCCGGACACCAATACACCTGTGTTACCCCCACGCTCGCGTTGTGATCGAAGTAATAGTTAATAACTGGACTTTGATTAGTATCTAGTGGCTTTCTAAACTTCACCTGCGCATTTGCAAACATCGGCGCAAGGCACAGGACGCCTAAAAGAGCGATCATGACTCCCTGCGCATCTCTTTGTGTATATGTCATATCACTAGTTGAGCGTCTCGCCTTCACGAGTAATCTTTCTCACCCCCCTATCGAGGCGCGCGTCAAGCGGAATCACCGTGATCAAATTGTCCTCCAGCCAGCGAGGATCTCTCCCAGACCCGATTTGTTTCAATGAAAGCTTCTTAAAATCGTGCGTAAAAATACCGATCCATATCGTGCCATCAGAATCATAGACAAAGGATCTCCCGTCGCGTGCCCAAGAGAACGCACTTGTCGGCATAATGACCTTGTCTTTATATGCTGCATCACCCACGTCGATAAGTTGTATTTTTTCAGTCCCATCGGGCTTCATGATAAAGAAGCTCGGTGCGAAACTGCCCACTTTGTCTGCCAGCGATGCATCAACTGGCTTGATCGGCACAGTCATCGAATTTGTAATTTGTTTTGCATCCTTAGCTGTTCCTGGATGTACTTTTGGCATAGGACCAGCCGGCAGCTCTTGTGCGGTATTTTGTTGAACTTCCTGGGTATTTATGGTATTTGGTGCTGAGATCAAATCCTGCACCTTCGCTGCTGACATAAACATAATGTGCGAACCGTCTGGCGTCCAAGAGGGATCGAAATCATCAGTAGAATCCGTAACCTGATTCTCCTTACCTGTCTGAATGTCAAAAACACCAAGTCCCACGAGAGTTCCGAGCTCGGTATGGTGACGATTTTGGTCGTGTTTTACGTACGCCATAAATCTTCCATCAGGAGACAAGCTCGGCTCAGAGACTTTTCGAGTCAGCAACCTAGGAATGCCGTCAACTAGATCAACTGAATACAACTCTTGTTCAACTGTCGAGAAATACGCACGGGGGTTTGCGCGATCAAAAAACGCTTCACTCACAAGCTTCTCTGTAAGCGGTTTCGTCTTGCCGTCATCATTCTTCACAAGATATAATCGAGTGCCGTCGACCTCCTCGCTGCCCGGAAGTCCTCCTTCGAGTGACTTTCCAACAAGTAGATCATTGCCACGTTCGTCAAACAGAAGCTTGATGTCGCTCGAATGTGTAAGTCGGTAAGCTGAAGCAACGCTGCTTACGCGGTGCAAGTCACCATCGGTGACCAAAATCCGCTGCGCTTCAATAGACGTATTCGGAAAAAGAAGGAGCGCGATTGCAAGCGCAGTCGCAACAAGGACAAAAATTATCGACCAAAAAAATTCCCGCAAGATTCGCATACATTCCAATTAGTTACTCAGTTCAGTGTATTGATACACTTCTGTATTGTCAATACAGTGAGGGGTGAGAGACTGCGAACTTCTGGGAAACCCACGGTTTTCCCAATCCTTCCTCTATGTGAAAACAAGATGTTTTCCCGACCTCTTTCTCGTTCGAATCTCTCGCTCCACCTTCGTTCACTAGGGTTCACTTCGGAGGGTGAGAGATTCGAACTCTCGGTGGGTTACCCCACACACGCTTTCCAAGCGTGCGCACTAGACCACTATGCGAACCCTCCAAACATGCTTGTTATACCAGAAAGAAACCGCCGCGCACAGTGTTCAGACTTCCGGATTGCGCATGGCACGCCCCATCGTAGCGCGAAATTGAGCGCGACGCTCTCTGAGACGCTGCTGTCGTTCCACAAATTCGCTGCGCAATTTTCGCTCGAAGGTAAGAGCCTTTTGGGATGCGATCCACCCGAATGTCGCGAGCACGCCGTTTACGGTGAGCGTGAGACCAAACGCAAGAATAAAGTATGACCCTGAGACGTCTCGGAGAAAAAGAAAGGCCGGGACGAAGCTCACCATCCCCACCACCACGTCCATGAAGCGATTTTGCGGTGTCTCTTCGATCTTCACCATTGCCTCCCAAAGCTCATAGGCGACGAGAAGCAGAAAAACGATTATCGACGACTCCCAAAAACCGAAATCAAGAAGCGTGATGGAAAAGGCCATTGAGAGACCTGAGAAAAAATGAACGACGCTCCATAGGTCGAGCCATTTCCCTTCCCGCCAAATATCACTGCGCTCAAACTTTCCATCGCGCGTTAGACGCATACAGAATTATACGCGCATTCCATGAAGCGCTGCAATACGTTCCTCAACGGGAGGATGCGTGGAGAATATCTTTGCAATAAACTTCCCGGCTTCGTGCGCGCCAAAAGGATTCGATATGAAGAGATGCGCCGTTGCATGATTGGCACGCTGCATCGGCGCTTTATGGGAAGCGATTTTTTGGAGCGCAGACGCGAGGCCATCGGGGTAGCGCGTAAGAAGCGCGCCCGATGCATCGGCGAGAAATTCTCGTCTTCGCGATACTGCCATCTGTATGAGTTGGGCCGCAATAGGAGCAAGGACGATAGCGACGATGCCCGCTACGAGAACAAGTGGATTCTTGTTTTCTCGATCCCCTCCACCGAAGAAACTCATGCGTAAGAAAATATCGGAGACGATCGCGATGAAACCCGCAAGCACCACGGCGACAGTCATCACCAAGATGTCTCTGTTGCCAATATGCGAGAGTTCGTGCGCAAGCACTCCTTCAAGCTCGACTCTATCGAGCCGCGCCAGAAGACCCGTCGTGACGGCAATGACGGCGTGCTTCGCATCCCGCCCCGCAGCAAACGCATTGGGGGCATCATCTTCAATTATATAGACTCTTGGCTTCGGCAGTCCTGCCGTAATAGCAAGATTCTCGACAAGGCGGTGAAGTTCTAGAAATCGCACAGGATCGGCCTCGTGCGCACCGGACGAAGAGAGAGCGATTTTGTCGGAAAACCAGTACGCCGTCACATTCATGATGAGTGAAAACGCGACTGCCCCGTAGAGAATAGCTGAATTCCCATACATCTGTGCGACGACCCAACCAATCGCAATTACAATGACGAGAAACCCCGTCATCAAAAGCCAGGTCTTGCGAATATTTGCGCCTTGTTGTGTGTAGAGTGATGCCATATGTTTATTTCTTGATCTCGTCGACGCGATTTACTGGAAATGATTCATCGATATTACCATCATGTACTGGCCGCGTGATGTAGAGACGTCTTCGCTGCGTATCCAGTAACACATCTACTTCCGAAGCCTCTGGATATTTCGGTCCAACAGCAATATGAACCTCGGTACCAAAAACCTCTTTATAAATACTCCCGATACTTCCTACAAGATCAACATAATCATCACTCCTGCTTTTGTTAACTCTGCTGACACTGTTATCGTCACCGTGATCCCCTCCAAAAACTAACCCTGAAATGGTTCCTGGTTCAGCGCGTTCTTTTAAGAGGAGAAAGGATTGACGTAGTGCAGAAAAAAAATCCCCTTCCTTATCTCTCACCAGTACGAATCCCGGATTTTGGTGCGTCAGGACCGAAACATTGTGGTGCGACATTCGATCCGTACCAACAACAGCGATGCCGGTACAATTTAAGTAGAAGAAAGAGTGCTTATCACGACTGTTGACGGCAGAAATAACATAACTAAATTGCCCACCATTGCGCTGTTGCAGTTGACTCCATTCTGAGGGGGAAGAAAAGAAGTTGACAGGCTCCGCCCCACGAAAAACTATCTCGAGTTGAGTCCTATCATCCTCCGAAAATGATTCCCATGGGCCAACGCAGGCCGTGAGATCACCTTGTATTATTGCTTGCACTTCTTCCACCCCAACACGATCAAGAGTCTTTCCACTTAACGGCCCGAGCGATTCTTGTTTCACACTCAGAATGTTACTTTTACTGGCTGGCGCGCAACCTCCTCACCTTCCGCAAGCTGGAAGAATTCGCGCGTCTTGAATCCGAAGGTGTTGCCGACAAAATTGGACGGGAATTGCTCGAGTGCATTCTGCAGCTCTTGCACGACGGTATTGTAGAAGCGACGCGATGCTTGGATTTTATTTTCAGTGTCCGAGAGCTCGCGCTGGAGCTCGACGAAATTGGAATTTGCTTTCAGATCAGGATACGCTTCGGAGACAGCAAAGAGCGACTTGAGTGCTCCGGTGAGCATGTTTTCTGCTTGCGCGTGTTCAGCGACCGTTTGCGCTCCCATCGCCTGTGTACGAGCGTCTGTCACTTTCTGCAACGTGCCCGCCTCGTGCGCCGCATAGCCCTTCACCGTATTTACAAGATTCGGAATCAAATCGTACCGACGCTTCATTTGTACTTCAATATCCGACCACGCCTCTTCGCAGCGATTAGTGAGACGCACAAAACGGTTGTAGGCCCAAATCGCCCATACAACGACCGCGGCTGCAACTCCCAATACAATAAGTGATGTATTCATGCGAGAATTATATCACCTCCTGCCTTGATTGCACGCAAACGGCCGCCCCAAGAAAGATCCTGGGGCGGCCGTGTTTTGATGATTGCTTTCCTTGAAGTGCGATTACATCATGTCATCGCCCCCCATACCACCTCCCATACCCCCAGGAGCAGCCTTTTTGTCCTCTGGGATATCAGCAACGGCAGCTTCCGTCGTGAGAAGCACCGCAGCCGCGGAAGCTGCGTTTTCTACACAGCTCCGCGTGACTTTGACTGGATCGAGGATTCCCGCTTCGTACATATCGACAATGGATTCCTCCTCAAATTCCGCAGCCGCATTAAAGCCGAAGCTTCCCCCCTTTTTGACTACTTCTTGCAATACAACAGCTCCGTCTTCTCGACCCGCATTGCGCACAATTTGCAAGAGCGGCGCTGAAAGTGCGGAAACGAGAATGCGGTAACCCACCGTGTGTTCATCGTGCGCGTTTGCGTCGATTTTCTTGGCGAGCTTTGCACCCACTTTCGCAAGCGCGGCGCCTCCACCAGGAACGATGCCTTCTGCAATTGCGGCCTTGGTCGCATTGACCGCATCTTCGATTTTGTCTTTCAAATATTTCATCTCGGTCTCGGTGGCCGCGCCGACGCGAATGACAGCGACGCCGCCCGAGAGTTTCGCGACACGTTCCTCCAACTTCTCTTTGTCAAACTTTGAATCGCTGTTTGCAGCTTGTGTGCGCAACTGAGCAACACGCGCTTCTATATCGGATTTCTTGCCTTTGCCACCCACGATGACGGTCGATTCCTTGGTAGCGACGACGCGCTGCGCGCGACCGAGCATATTCAACTCAGCGTTTTCAAGCTTGATCCCTAGATCTTCGGAAACAACGGTGCCGCCTACCGTAATAGCAATGTCCGCGAGCATCTCCTTCTTTCGATCACCATATCCCGGCGCCTTGACCGCAAGCACATTGAAGGCGCCGCGGAGCTTGTTGACCACGAATGTCGCAAGCGCTTCTCCGTCCACGTCTTCTGCAATGATCACGAGGTCCTTCTTTCCAGTCTGCGCGACCTTCTCAAGAAGCGGCAAAATATCTTTGATTGTAGAAATCTTCTTGTCCGTGATGAGTATGGGTGCGTCTTTCATCTCGGATTCCATACGCTCGGCATTGGTGACCATGTATGCGGAGACATATCCTTTGTCGAATTCCATTCCCTCGACGAAGTCCGATTCAATGCCAAACGAGTGTGACTCCTCAACGGTGACAACGCCATCCTTACCAACCTTCTCGACGATATCAGCGATTGTTTTTCCCAACTCTTCTGATTCTGCAGAAATAGTTGCGACTTGCCTGATGTCGTTCTTGCCTTTTACCTCGCGAGACATCTTCTTGAGCTCATCCACCGCATCTTTGGCGGCAGCCTCAATCCCGCGACGAACCATCATGCCATTGGCACCAAGCGCCGTGCGCTTGAGCCCTTCGTGAATGATCGCTTGCGTGAGCACCACCGCGGTCGTCGTACCGTCGCCCGCCTTATCGTTGGTCTTCGTCGCGACTTCTTTCACGATCGACGCTCCCATGTCTTCGAATTTGTCGGCAAGCGTGATCTCTTTTGCGATAGATACACCGTCGTTGGTGATGGTCGGGCCTCCCCACGACTTCGAGAGCGCGACATTGCGACCCTTCGGCCCAAGCGTCACCTTCACTGCTCCCGCGACCACATCTACTCCACGCTTAAGTGCGGTTCGGAGCTCTTGATCAAAAATAACTTGTTTTGCCATAAAAATAGTTTGTAGTTTTTAGTTGATAGTTTTTAGTGAATACAAGCTACTTAATCACGGCGAGGATGTCGCTTTCGTGAACGAGGAAATATTCTTCTTCCTTTTCTAATCCAGGGACTTCGTTGTCCCACCCTGCATTAAAGAATACTTTCGCTCCCACCTTCACCGTCATCGGGATCAAATCTCCTTCATCGCCGTATTTTCCAGGACCCACGGCGAGTACAACGCCCCGCTTTGATTTTTCTTTCTGCGCGGTGTCCGGAATAATAATTCCTGATGGCGACTTCTGGTCCGCCGCATCCTCGCGCTTCACAAGCACTCGGTCGCCGAGTGGCTGAATAGTAACCTTCGAATTTTTTGAGTCTTTACTCATATGTTTTATATAAACGAATAATAATGTGGTTGTCGAATTAGTGTTCGACGGGGGTTACGATCCACAACACATCGAAGATCGCAAACCGAGGGGTCAAATATAGCCGAACCATCCCTGCACCGCAACTTGACGAGTCAACATTCACAACGCATTGTGCTATGACCCATTGATCAAACCATTCCAACGTGGTAGCATCGCGTGGATGGTTTTGCTCCAGCAGATGTTGCCCTTCGTGCAAATAGGCCTTTCGGCCCTTCTTATTGTTGCAATTCTCTTGCAGCGAACGGGCGCTTCGCTCGGCGGCGCGTTCGGAGCAGATAATTTCAGCTCTGGTTTCCACACGCGGCGCGGGTTGGAGAAGACCCTCTTTCACGCAAGTATCGTACTTGGTATACTGTTTGGGATTTCGGCATTGATCAATCTTGTTATTAGCTAAGCCGCATCGGCGGGCCGTCCGCCAGCTGGCGGACCGCGGTTTCTGTAATCGCGCTTAAAGCGCTATGGATCTTGATTCTTATTTCGAAAAACTCGTAAGACCACGCACCGCCTCTCGACTTAGCTTTCTCGAGGCAATTTTACGCACGTTCACACCAGGTGAGCGGTTCATCCTCTATGCATTCACTGTCCTCCTCGGAACATCCGCAGTCGCCCTGATCATCGGGCTCAACACATCAGTCTCGGTAAGCGTCCCTACCTATGGTGGCACGCTTGTCGAGGGGGAAATTGGTTCCGCACGGTTCATTAACCCCGTCCTAACGCTCTCACAGCCCGATGAAGATCTGTCAGCGCTTGTGTATTCCGGGCTCACCAGAATGCGACCAGACGGCACCGTCGCACCCGATCTCGCAAGCCAGTACACTATATCTCCGGACGGAACAACATACACTTTCAAAATCCGCACGAATGCCATTTTTCACGATAAGAAGCCCGTTACTGCCTCTGATGTGATCTTTACGGTTGAAGCGGTCCAAAATCCTGAGATAAAGAGCCCGCACCGATCCGATTGGGAAGGCGTTGAGGTATCGTCGCCAGACCCTTATACAGTTGTCTTCAAACTCCCTCACGCATACACTCCGTTTATAGAAAACACGACCCTTGGGATACTTCCTAAGCACATGTGGGACAATGTGTCATCGGAAGAATTTCCTTTTAGCCTCGGCAACACTCGCCCAATTGGAAGCGGTCCGTATCGTGTGACACGTACCGATACCGATGCCACTGGTACGGCGATTCGTTACGATCTAGCCCCATTTTCCAAATACGCGCTCGGAAAACCATTCCTCAAACGAATCACCTTTATGTTCTATCCGAATCAAGCAGCAATGGCAGCTGCATTTGATGCGGGCGAGATTGACGCAATGGCGGGCATAGCGCCGCAAGAACTCGCCAAGATTTCTCGCGATGACATACGTGTTGCCCACGTCGCGTTGCCCCGCATATTTGGCGTTTTCTTCAATCAAAGCCACGCCCCCGTGCTCGCCGACTCCTCCGTCCGTGGGGCGCTTCTTGCGTCAGTCGATAAAACGGAAATCATTCGCCGGGTGCTGAGCGAATACGCCGTACCCTTAGAGGGGGCGATCCCGCCCGGCGTGAATGGAACAATGGAGCCTGCAGTTCCTCTCGCCCATGTTGCAAACATGTCGACAAGTACTGATATCTCTATCGATGCATCCCGTGCAGACAGAGCGCGCGCGATTCTCGCGCGCGGCGGCTGGAAATTTGACGAGGCTGCCGGAATATGGAAAAAGAAAAAGCTCGAGCTTTCTTTCTCGCTCGCTACAGCTGACGAGCCGGAATTGGTAGCTACCGCCAACGCGCTCGCGAAATATTGGCGTGCAGCGGGAATAAAAGTAGCAATACAAATATATCCACTGTCGGAGCTCAACACCAACGTAATAAGACCGCGCGCATATGATGCGATCCTCTTCGGAGAAGTAGTGGGCCGCACCGCGGACCTCTTTGCATTTTGGCATTCTTCTCAGCGCAACGATCCCGGGCTCAACCTCGCTATGTATGCAAATTCAAAAGTCGACACGGTGCTCGCTCAGGCGCGGGCTACAACAGATTCAAAGCAGCGCGAAAAACTTTATACGCAATTCAATACTGAGATTGAGAAGGATGTCCCTGCAATATTCTTGTATGCGCCGGAATTTATATATATTGTCCCAAATGCAGTTCAAGGAATCAAGCTTGGCGCGCTCTCGACGCCCTCCGAACGATTTTTGAACGTGCATGAGTGGTACACCGACACCGAGCGCGTATGGAGCATATTTACTAACGCTATAAATTAATTAACAGATCTCACAGAAAAGATATGGAACCCCAGAAAGACAGTGCCCAGACCTCGAGCGGAAGCTCAAATCCTCGCCCAGAAACACCGCGTCCCGGCACGCCGCATCACGCCCGGCCAGGAGGACGACCGCCGCAGCGCACGGGAAGACCCGGGCAAGGTGGCGCTCGACGCTTCGGAAGGCCGAGCCACCCACCGCGTCGAGGCAAATCTCGAGTGGAACATCAACAACCCTCCCAGCGCAAACAAGTAAGCGCGCCAATCCCTCCACCTGCAGCCGACACTGTCCGCATCATTCCTCTCGGTGGCGTTGAAGAGATCGGTCGCAACATGACTGCCGTTGAGTTTGGCAACGACATCTTCATCCTCGATTGCGGATTTGCCTTCAGCGAGGAGGATACGCCGGGTATCGACTATATTTTGCCAAATACGGGCTATCTAGAGGAGCGGCGGGATAAAATCCGTGGACTCCTCATCTCACACGGTCACCTCGATCACATCGGGGGCATTCCTTACATCATTGATCGCGTAGGGAACCCAACGATCTACACTCGCAAGCTCACTGGCATGATGATCAAAAAACGACAAGAAGAATTCACGCAAACATCTCCTGTGCAAATTCGCGAAGTCGAACGAGATGAGGTCATAAAACTTGGGGCTGCGACTATTCGTTTCTTTGGCGTCACCCACACGGTGCCCGATTCCATGGGAATCATCATCGAGACACCGTATGGCGATGTGGTTTTCACAGGCGACATCAAGCTCAACCATCTCAATGGAGAACCATCTGATGAAGAAAAAAGAGAGTTCAGTATTTTCAAAAATCGAAAGGTACTCGCTCTTCTCATGGACTCCACGAACGTGTGGCAACCTGGCTTCTCCATCCCAGAATCTGTCGTTTACACAACTCTCGAGGGCGTCGTCCGCGATGCAAAAGGCCGCCTCATTATCGCCATGTTCGCCTCCCATCTCGAGCGCCTCATCCGCGTTGTACATTTCGCCGAACAATATGGCAAAAAGATCGTCATCGATGGGCGCTCGATGCGCACCAACATCGAGATCGCGCGTGAAATCGCACTCATTAAATACAAAGATGATACGGTGATTGCCGTTGAGAACATCGCTCAGTACCCGCCCGAAAGAATCATCATCTTGGCGACAGGAGCTCAGGGCGATGAATTTGCCTCCCTCGCGCGCATCGGCAACAAATCCCATAAGCACATCCGGCTCCAGCCGAGCGACACGGTGGTGCTCTCATCGTCCGTCATTCCAGGCAACGAACGCGCTGTACAAAAACTCAAAGACAATCTCTCCCGACAGGGGGCACACATCATCACCTACCACGCCTCAGACGTGCACGCCTCGGGTCACGGAAACCGTGAAGAAGCGGCGTGGATCCATAGCCAGATCAAACCAAAGTTCTTCATTCCCGTGCACGGATACCACTACATGCTTCGAGTCCACGGAGACCTCGCGGTCGAAATGGGCGTAAAACCCGAGAACATCGCGATTCCTGACAACGGCTCAATCATTGACATCAAAGCGGGTGAGAAAATCTCGAAACTTGCATCGAAGGCACCTTCCGAACTACGCGTCGTAGAAGGACAGACGGTTTCTGAGCTCTCCGACGTCTTGATGCGCGACAGAAAAGCGCTTGGCCAAGAGGGGTTTTGTGTCGTCGTCGCCACTGTCGATAGGCGCAGTGGAAAGCTACACAAATCTCCCGACATTATCTCTCGCGGATTCGTGTACTTGAGAGACAACAAAGACCTCATGGATCAGACGCGGCTCATCATCCGAAAAAGCGTTGAAACATCGCTGCGGAATCCACGTGCAGCTGATCTGGATATCGCGCGCGAAGAGTTGGCAGATTCCGTCGCCCAATTCCTCCTCCAGCGAACGATGAAACGACCCATCGTCATTCCGGTTATCGTTTCGATCTAAAAAGCGTATCAAGAAATCCTCCACTTCCCTTTTCTCTTCACCACCAATCCGTCTCGCTCCAATCCCTCAATCGCCACCTCAAACTTGTTTTTATAACGACCTCGTAGGTCGTTAATATTTTCTTCCCGAGATAACGCTCTCAAGATCGCCCCGCGGACTTGGCGAAGCGAGCCGTCGAATCTGGATTGACGTACGTGGTGCGCGCTTTTGCGTGCTGGATTTTTGTGAAGCTTCTTAATATGTACTCCATAATCCATCAGAGCCCAGTGCCACTCCCGTGGATCTTGCCACCTCGCAGCTTTCTCAACATACATACGAAGCACACGATCGTGGGTCTTGTATGTGTGTGGGAAAAAATGATGGATGACGGCGGCGCGGATGTTGGTTTCGATAAGAGTGTCGGGCTCGTTAAAGGCGAACATTCGCACGGCTCCAGCAGTATATTCCCCAACGCCAGGAAGGACGCGCAGAGCGGCCAAATCCCGCGGGATTTGGCCGCCGCTTTTCTTGGCAAGAATCTTCGCGGTGTCGTGCAAATATTTTGCACGGCGATTGTATCCGAGCCCACTCCACGCTTTCAGCACCTCCGCAAGAGGTGCGCGGGCAAGCGCGCGAATGGTCGGAAATGCCCTTAAAAACTCCCAATACTTTTCTGTCACACGCGACACCTGTGTCTGTTGCAACATTACTTCCGATACGAGAATTCGGTACGGATCCCTGGTCTTCCGCCACAGCAAATCATGCCGCCCGTATTGTTTCCAATATCTCCATACCGCAGTCCTGAATGCGCGGATGCGCGCATCAGAGCTCATACACCACATCCTTCCGCTCGACAAACACCTTCCACTTCATCCTCTTAGCATACCGGTACAACTTTGAATTGGGATTGAAACAAATCGGTTTTGCAACCACTTCGAGAAACGAGATGTCCGACTCTGTGTCACCGACACCGATAGAGTGGACGAGGGATAGATTTTCCTTCTCGATTGCGCGACGCACTATCGCAGCCTTATTGAGGATAAGGTGTTGCTCGATGATGTTCCCTGTAAAACATTCTTGAGGGCCGATTTCATAGAGCATGCCATAGGTCTTGTCGAATCCGAGCCGAGGACAAAATTTGTCAAGAACTGTTTTCGGCGAATGCGACACAGCAAGCAAAAAATACCCGCGCTTCTTCAGATCCTTTATCAGATCGCGCGTATACCGGTACACTCGCTTCCACTGCTCATCGACAACCTCTTCTGCTGTGTCGGCAAGTGCGCTGTAGTGCACGCCTTTCAGGTGTTTGACAAAAGCCTTCACTACCGCCGCGATATATTCATCGTAATCTCCCTCGCGATTCAGCCATCGCTCATATTCTTCTTCGTACACTCGCCGAGCAGAAGTGGGGAAAATCTTTTTTTCGATAAGCCTGTTTACCACTTGGATCAAAAGACTCGAGCGGAAGATCGTTCCATCAACATCAAAAATCGCGACCCTTCGACGACGCTCAAGGAAATCTCGCTTTTGGTCCTTCATTACACCCATACTACAGCGGCACGCAAGAGATGGCGAGTGGGCCCGTAATCTAGTATTCTTGGCTCTATGGTGCGGCAAATTAAAAATACATTGTACTTCCTCGTGGCGGGATACTTTTGGTTTTTCGCCCGCATTCGCCTTGCCACATGGAATCCGCGCATCGTCGTCATAACAGGATCCAATGGGAAGACGTCGACTCTCAATCTCTTTGAAGCACAGCTGGGTACCTTCGCACGATACTCTCACAACGCAAATAGCAGCTTCGGTATTCCCTTCGACATTCTGGGCCTCAAACGAAACACATACGCACCTTCAGAGTGGCTCTCCCTCATCGTTCGCGCCCCATGGCACGCGTGGTACAAACCTTATAAAGAACATATGTACGTGGTTGAGGCGGATTGTGATAGACCAAGCGAAGGGCAATTCTTGAGCTCTCTCCTCAGGCCCGAAGTGGTTGTATGGCTCAGTAGCGCTCGAACACACAGTCAAAACTTTGAGAGGATCGTACAAACAACTTCAAGCGTGGAGGAGGCTATCGCATACGAATTTGGACACATCGCGGCACAGGCCTCAAAACTCCTCATCATAAACGCAGACAATAAGCTTATTACTGGACAAAAGAATAGAACACGTGCAGAAGTGTTTGAAATCAAAGAACGAGAGAGCCTCGAATACTATACCGTGACGCATACTGGGACCACTTTCACGCTCAACGGAATCACGTATTCCTTCCCATACCTTCTTCCTCGCGAAACACTGTACGCCATCGCGGCAGCGCTCAAGATTGCTGAATACTTCGGCCAGCGCCCCAACGAATTTCCTGGATTCGCAATGCCACCGAGTCGAAGCTCTGTATTCTCGGGTATCAAAAATACGACGCTTATAGATAGTACATACAATGCCAACGTCAACTCCGTCGACGCGATACTACGAATGGTCAAACAATTGCCTTCAACAACCACGTGGGCAGTCATTGGTGACCTCACTGAGCAAGGAAAATTCGAGAAAGAGGAGCACGAAAAGCTTGCTCCCCTACTCCTTGGTGCTGGGTTCCAAAAAATAATTCTAGTAGGACCACGCCTCGCTCGTTACACGCTTCCCACACTTGCCCCAATGCACAAAGAGGTCGTATCGTTCATCAATCCGAAAGACGCGCTCGATCACATCACCCAAACTCTCTCCGGCGGCGAAATGATCGTTTTCAAAGGTGCGCGTTTCCTCGAGGGCATAGTCGAACATCTTTTGGCGAACTCCGAAGATGGAAAAAAGCTGTGCCGACGCGAAAATGTTTGGCGAAAACGAAGAGCGCAATGGGGACTATAAAAGACGTATGACGAAAATATGTATACTTCATGGCTGGACCTACCAAACCGATACGTGGAAACCGGCGCTCGAAATGCTGCGCGAGAAGGGGCTCGATTGTGAACTTCTAAATATCCCTGGGCTTACCGACGGCACAAACCCTGCGTGGACCCTGGACGATTATGTGGAATGGTTGAAAAATAAGACTGCTGCATACGAAAAAGTGATCCTCATCGGACATTCAAATGGCGGCCGAATTTCGATGGCATTTGCGGCAAAGTATCCGGAAAAAGTCGCGAAACTGATCCTTGAGGACAGCGCGGGTATCCCGGCAAGAGGACTGCGCGCCCTCAAGCGCGATGTCTTCCGAATAATCGCAAAATCGGGCAGCATCTTCAGAAAATCAGAGACGCTCAGAAAGATACTGCATACGATCGCGAGGGAGAATGATTATCAAAACGCAACCCCCGAGATGCGAAAAACAATGGCGAATCTCGGCTCGGTCGATTTCGACCCGATCTTCCAGAAGATCAAGATCCCGACGCTCATCATATGGGGAGAGCATGATGTCACGACCCCGCTTGCAAATGGAAACATAATGCACGCAAAAATATCCAACTCGCGTATGGTTGTGATACCGGGCGCTCGTCATTCTCCCCACATCACGCATACGCGCGAATTCACTGACCTCATAGCAGAAGAATTGAAGCACTCATGAGCATTTTCAACTCTCTTGGTTCCAATTACTCTTTTTTCTCCGCACTGCGCATTCTGTTTTCGTATGGTGGGAAAAGCGCAGAACAAAGATTGATCTCATATCTCGAGTCACGCTACGGGGGACGCGCAATTCTCACTTATAAGGGCCGCGAAGCGCTCTTCCTTGCCACGTCCGCACTCGAGAATGGCGCAGTCGCAATCAACGGTTACACGTGCCTCGCGGTATACGAGGCAATCAGGGGAAGCGGGCATGTCGTGCACTACATTGACGTGCCGGAAAGTGCGCTCAATTTCACGCCCGCATCTCTGCAAGCGGCCTTCGAAGCAAATCACACCATCAGAGGGGTCGTGGTCCAAAACACCTTGGGAATTCCTTCCGACATCCAAACGATCAAAACTCTCTGCGGCAAGTACGGTGCAATGCTGATCGAGGACCTCGCACATTCAATCGGTACACACTACCCATCGGGCGAAGAAGTGGGTTCCGTCGGCGATATGGTAATCCTCACTTTCAGCCAAGACAAAGTGGTCGACGCCGTCTCCGGTGGCGCACTCATTATCCGCAATCCAAAATATCGACCCATATCAGCACCGATACATGCAATCTCGCTCGCACAACAAATCAAAGATCGTTTCTACCCGATATTTACCTGGAAAATACGTGTCGTGTATGTCGTCGGAATCGGGAAAATCGTCCACGTGATATATCGTTTTCTCCATCTTCTTTCAACACCGTTTGGGACTGTCGCCCATGATGTTCGCCGTCTCACTGGATGGTACTGCGCCAACATATTGCGGCAGTATGCACAGCTGGAAAAAATAGCCGCACACCGACGAGAAATTGCGAAGATTTACGCCAACATTCTCGACAAACACCTTCTACTCACTTTTGATACGAAACGCTCGGCAAATCTTCGCTTCCCTATTCTCGTCACAAACAGGGGTAGTTTGATAAAGTACCTTAAAGAACGCTCCGTGTATATTTCGGACATTTGGTACGACGCGCCCATCGCGCCAAAGAAATACATACATCACACGGACTACAAGGGGCAATGCCCACACGCAGAGCACATATCGAGCACGATGCTGAATCTTCCGACACACATCAACGTATCACCCGCTCAAGCGGAAATGATCGCGCAGCACGTCAACGAGTGGCTCGCGACCAAAGGACAAAACGAGTACCTCGTAAGGGAGATTACTGATAAGAACACATGGGGAGACTTTCTCGGCACACTCCGCCCTCACAGTTTCCTCCACTCTTGGAAATGGGGTGAGCATTACGAAGAGACGGGATCGAAGATATTTCGCCTCGGCGCATATCAAGGTAAGACCTTGCTTGGAATTGCGTTGTTTATAAAGATAGCAGCGCGTCGCGGCTCGTTTCTCCTCTGTCCTCACGGCCCCATTATCGCAAAAACGGCCGACGAACATTCGGTATTGACTGCTCTCATTGTACACGCTGAACACATCGCAAAGGAGGAGTGCTGCGACTTCCTCCGCTGCTGCCCACTTTCTCCTACTTCGGAAAAGAGTGCAGCCTTGTATACATCTCTCGGCTTTCGCCCCGCTCCTATCCATATGCATCCCGAAATTGCGTGGATGCTCGATGTTACAAAATCGGAAGAGGATCTACTTCGCGAGATGCGCAAGACGACGCGCTACCTCATAAAGAAGATGGAGAAGGAAGAAGTAGAAATTTCACAGAGCATTGACCCCAATGACATTGAAAAATTCTGGCCTGTTTACGAGGCGACCGTCGAGCGGCAACACTTCACACCCTTCAGCAAAGAAAGCTTAAAGAAAGAATTCGAACTCTTTGCCAAAGACAATCAGGCTGCATTCTTCTTCGGGGCATATAAAGGCGAGATTGTCGCAGCAGCGATTATCATTTTCTACAACTGCCAAGCGTTTTATCACCACTCTGGCTCGATTCACAAATCAAAAGATATCAACGCCTCCTACCTCCTCCAGTGGCGCGTGATTCAAGAAGCCAAACGCCGCGGCTGCACGCTCTACAACTTCTGGGGCATCTCTCCCGATGACCGCCCCAAGCACCCCTGGGCCGGCCTCTCGCTTTTCAAAAAAGGCTTCGGCGGTTTTGCGGAGGAATACTTGCATGCGCAGGACAAGCCGCTGACTACAAAGTACTGGCTCAATTTTGTCGTTGAAACGGTGAGGCGAGTCAAACGAGGCCTCTGATACACTACCGAGCTTTCGGCCACCGCTTCGCTGCCTCTGGCCAAATCTTGGTGAGGGGGTGGGAAGAACAATCGTGTGGGCGGGCGGGGCAGATGTAACGACCGTAGAGGACGAGGCCGTTGTTTACGTACTTCCAATCTTTTTTCGGGACCAGCACCTCGAGGTCTTTCGATATTTTCGTAAGGTCGGTGTTGTCAGTGAGGTTAAACCTCAATCCGAAACGCTTTACGTGCGTATCGGTCGGTATCCCTTCCCATGCGCCAAACAACTCCCCCGCTACCACATTCGCTGTCTTGTACGCTACCCCATGAAGTGTGATGAGTTCGGCGACTATGAGCGGGACCTTACCTCCAAATTCTTTCTCTATCATCTGCGCTGTCGCAATGATTGCTTTCGCCTTGTTGCGAAAAAAGGTAACGGACGAGATTTCCTTTGTGAAGATTTTCACATCCGCGCGAGCAAAGTCGTTGGGAGTTTTATACTTCTTAAAAAGCGGATCCGTTACACGATTCACCACCTTATCCGTACACTGTGCAGACATGATAACTGCGACGAGAAATTGAAAGGGTGTCGTATAGGTAAGCTCGCTCTTGGGCTTCGGATATACCTTCTTGAGATACGCGACGATCTGGCGCGCCCGTTTCTGTCGCTCGACAAATTTCTTCGAGTTCACTGTATTGTGATCGGGATTTCGAGCGCGTCGTCGTTTTCCGGAAGACCCGACGGATTATCGCGTAAAAGAACGAGCGTCGCGGGACCAGAATAACTGCTCACGGTAATGTTTGTAGTAAACGTCACCAAATCTGTCGTCATCCATTCACCTTGCGCTTGCGCAACTCCCTGGCCGATTTTGCTGTTGTCTTTGTCACGGACCTGCACAGGAAACGACCCTTCAAAAAACCAGTTGCCCGGCGCACTGCCTGCAACCACAAAGGTCTTGCCTACAGTGGCTCCTGATTTTGGTGAGGTGATCGATACTTTTGTGTGAAGCGGCTGCGCAGCAGATTCTTCCGGCTTCCGAATCGACGTATCCTCCGATGCCTCAGATGGCACCGTGGGCGCACTTACGCTCGCGGGTGTGACGAAGAGCACTACCGCGAGAACTACGATGACGAGCGTAAGACCAACGAGAATACCCCAACCCAATCGCGTGTTCATAAAGGCAGTATAAAACCCTTTTTCTCCCAATGCCACCCTCTCAAAGCTCCGAAATTATCCGGGCGATTTTGTCGGAATCGTGGCGGGCGACATCGGCTACAGAGAAAAGGTCGCCGGTGATTACCCTATCCGCGTACTCATCGAGCCTTGCATCACACACCATGGGATACTGTTTTTCCTTTTCATACGCCGCAAGAATATCGGGAGGCAATGAGCCGGTATTGCAAATAACGTAATCAAATTTCGAGAGCCCGCCGTACTGCAAAAGCTCTTTCACCATATCTGAGGCAGCGAAGCCATGCGTTTCTCCCCACTTTGTCATGAGGTTGCACACGGCGATTTTCTTGGCCTTACTCGCTGACAACGCTTCCTTCATTCCATCGACAGAAAGCGTAGGGATGAGCGACGAATACAAGTCCCCCGGCCCGATGACGACGAGATCTGCCTCGCGTATCGCCTTGTCCGTCTCATCATAGATCCGCGCAGCCGGGTCAAGAAAGATTTTCTTTATACGGAGCTCGCCATCGTGTTTTGGAATGTCGATGTTGGTCTCGCCCACAATCTCAGTGCCATCTTCCAGGATTGCATGTACGTGCGATTTATCAAGAGACACCGGTAGTACTTTTCCTTTTATATTCAACAACTCTGAAGCCTTCCGGATCCCCTCCATTTCGCCACCGTAAATATCGGCAAGCGCAGCGAGAAAAAGATTACCGAAGCTGTGTCCATGCAACGAGCTACCACCGTTCTTAAATCGATAGTTAAAAAGATCGCGCAGAATCTCCGCCTGCCCCTCATCTGCAAGCGCCAAGAGCCCACGTCGCACATCGCCTGGAGGCAAAATACCAAACTCATCGCGCAACACTCCAGTCGATCCACCCGAATCGAATGAGGTGAATACGGCCGTAATGTCGAGCGGGAATGTCTTGAGACCGCGCAACAACGTATACCCGCCGCTCCCTCCGCCAATTCGTACAACCTTCTTCATGTTCTCGAAACTCTATACCCTCACACCAAACTTGGCTAGCTCTTTGAGCACATCCTTCAGGGGAAATCCTGCGACATTGTCGCGATCCCCCACTACCTTTTTTACGAGCTTTGCGCCTTCGCCTTGAATCGCATAGGCGCCAGCGACCTTCAGCGGCTCTCCCGTCGCCACATATGCGTCAATTTCTTCAGCCGAAAGTTTTCTGAACGTGACACGCGTGCCTACGGTCTTGGTGACACGTTTCTTTGTTTTCGCGTCAATGATGGCAAAGCCTGTAAGCAACGTATGAGTTTTACCGCTCAACATAGTGAGCATTTCGCGCGCGCGCTCGGCAGTATGCGGCTTACTCAAAAGCTCCCCTCGAAATACCCCAAACGTGTCTGCGCTAATGACAATCCCCTCATCGTGCCGCTTAGCGACGGCGAGCGCCTTGCCGAGCGCTAGGCGCCGCGCGAGTACGCGCGGCGCAAGCTTTTGTGACATGTCTTCGTCAAATCCACTCTCCTCCACAGTGAACGGAATACCGGTGGTCGATAGTATCTTCTTGCGCCAGGGAGAAGCTGATGCGAGGATGAGTTTCTTCATCGCGCTAGTATTGCATGTTCAAAATGATGCTGCTAGTATATGCGGACACACCCAATATGTATCAAGAGATGGGAAGAGTTCCGGCTCTGTGAACCATCAGCAACGTATTCGCAAGAACAACGTGCTCCATCCGGCCCTCACGGGAAGATGCTTCATATCGAAAGAATCTCCCTACAGGGGAGATTAATCATTTATAGGTCTAAATAATATTTCCATGTTTCATTCACTCGAGCGATACACGACAGAATCCGTAACCTCTGGCCACCCGGACAAAGTGTGCGACCAAATATCAGATGCGATCCTTGACGCGTGCCTTGCGCAAGATCCCACGAGCCGCGTCGCAGTCGAATCATTCGGTAGCCATGGCACACTCATGCTCGGCGGCGAGGTGAAGACGAGCGCGAAAGTAAATTTTGAAAAAATCGCACGAAGCGTGTACAAAGAGATCGGCTACACCGACACCCTCAAAGTGCTCAATACAATCGCCAAACAGTCCCCCGACATCGCGATGGGCGTCGACACCGGCGGCGCAGGAGATCAAGGCATTATGTACGGCTACGCGACCGACGAGACGAAAGAAATGCTTCCCCTCGGTGTGGTTCTTTCCCACGCGCTCGCCCGTCGCCTCGAAAAGCTACGCCGCGACGGCACGCTCAAGTGGCTCAAGCCCGACGGCAAGACGCAAGTGACGATTGCAAATGGAAAGGTGATCACCGCTCTTTGCTCCACGCAACACGACAAGAAGGTCTCACAAGAAGAAATTCGTGCCGCGCTCGTCAAACATCTGTTCAAACCAATTTTAGGAAACTTGGACAAGATCGAAATTCTGGTAAATCCAACCGGGCAATTCATCCTCGGCGGATTTACAGCCGACGCTGGACTCACGGGACGCAAGATCATGGTAGATACCTACGGCGGTGTGATGCCACACGGAGGCGGCGCATTCTCAGGCAAAGATTCGACCAAGGTGGATCGCTCCGCGGCCTACATGTGTCGATTCGTAGCAAAAAACCTCGTAGCCAATGGCTACGCGAAAAAGGCCCTCGTCTCGGTGGCCTACGCCATCGGCCGTATCGAACCCGTTATGATCGAGGCATTCGATGATCATGGCAAAAATCTCACCAAGGTCGTTACCGACAACTTCGACTTCCGTCCCCGCGCAATCATTGATCGTCTCAAACTTCGCGAACCAATCTTCCAGGCTACAGCCGCCTACGGCCATTTCGGTGTCGCCGGCCGCTCGTGGGAGAAGATCGTGAAAATATAAAACGGCATCGCGTGAAAACGCCCAAAAGAAACGGGCCGAACGAATTCGGCCCGCTGCGCTCCCGATCAATCAAACCAGGCGCAGATCTACTGCGACGCTACTTCCGCCGCACTTCGAGGATCGTGACGCTCGCCACCCACTTCCCGTCTGCCGTCAGACAGAAGTAGGTGGTGATGACATCGCCCTTCTCGATATCATCGGTCTGCGTACCGCAGACCTGCGTGAGGGCCAGTCCTTCCCCCCTCGCCTCCTCAATCTTTATTTTCGTTTTGGTTAGCCGGACACTCTTATCCGGCCAAGACCAAAAAGTTTCGTAAGAATATTCCTTCCCGATATAGATCGGGAAGAAATCCCGCTGCCGATACGTCGTGGAGAAGGTCTGAACAAGTACCCCCTCCTCCTCGTACGCCCCCATAAGGGTCGCCGGGTTCATCAGAGACTCCCTGACGACCCGTCCTCCTTGGAGAAGCTGCGCGTGAAGCCATAACTCTCCGCGGAGAGCGAAGATGTCCTGCGTCAGCTCGAAACGATCGCTCCCCACTTCGAGCACCCCCTCGAACGACTCCCCCACCTCATACGACGGCGGGTGGGAGATGAGCACTGCGCCGAGTTGGGCGTGTGCGGTCGTCGGCGACACGCCGACCGTGGCCAACATGGCCACGAGAACCCAAAGAACGATGCGCATTTTTGCCTCCCTGCGCTAAGACCCCCGTGATTGGGGTATTCAGCCGTGGATCATGTCACGTGTTCAGGCGTCTGTCAATCTTCTAGCGTTGACTACTCCACCGTCACTGACTTCGCGAGATTTCTTGGGCGGTCGACGTTGAGGCCTTTTTCCTTTGCCACATAGTAAGCGAATAGTTGGAGCGGAACGACGTTGAGAATTGGTGAGAGCATCTCGATGGTCTGCGGCACGTAGATGACATCATCGGCGAGCTTTGCGATCTCCGTGTCCCCTTCCGTAGCTACCGCAATCACCGGCCCTTTGCGCGCCTTAATCTCGTGAATATTTGAGATCATCTTTTCGTACATACTGTCGTGGGTCGCGAGAGCCATTGTGGGAAATTTTTCGTCGATCATCGCAATCGGCCCGTGCTTCATTTCACCGGCACCACACCCTTCAGCATGAATGTATGAAATTTCCTTGAGCTTGATAGCTCCTTCGTAAGCGATCGGAAAATTATACTTGCGACCGATGTAGAGAAAATCGTGGACGTGCGCATACTTCTTTGCGAGAGATTGAATTGAGTCTTTACCGTCGAGAATCTTCTGCACCTTTTCGGGAAGCTCTCTGAGTGCCTTTGCGATTTCCTTCCCCGTTGCTTCCGACATTCCACGTTGTCTCCCCAAAAATATCGTGAAGAGCGCGAGGGCGGTCATCTGCGAAAGCATCGCCTTGGTCGAAGCCACGCTGATCTCAGGGCCCGCGTGATTATAGACACCCGCGTCTGTCTCACGTGCGATGGTACTCCCCACGGTATTTACGATGCCGATCGTGAGCGCGCCGCGCCGCTTGCCCTCGCGAATCGCTTCGAGCGTGTCAAGCGTCTCACCTGATTGAGAAATACCAATCACCGCAGTCCTCTCGTTGATAACAGATTTTCGATAGCGGAATTCTGATCCGATCTCCACCTCGACAGGAATGCCTGCGTATTCTTCGAGCATGTATTCGCCTATGAGGCCTGCATAGTACGCCGTGCCGCATGCAACGATAATGATGCGCTCGATCTTTTCCAACTGCGGCGTAACAGTCTCAAGGCCTCCGAGCTTTGCGAGGCCTTTGTCCATAATTAAGCGGCCACGCAATGTGTTGATGACGACTTCGGGTGCTTCCATAATTTCCTTGAGCATGAAGTGTTCGTAGCCACCCTTTTGTACCGCCTCGGCACTCCAATCAATGTCCGTCGCCTCGCGCTTTACCTTGGTCTCATCGAGTTTGAAGATGCGGTGGCCATCGGGCGATATCACCGCCACTTCGCCATCCTCAAGAAATACGACCTTACGAGTGTGGGGCAAGATCGGCGATGGATCGGATGCGATGAAATGCTCTCCGTCACCAAGCCCCAATACAATCGGTGAACCCATACGAGCGGCGATGATTCGATCGGGTTCTTTTTTGTATTGCAGAGCGATGCCGTAGGTCCCCCTCACCTCATTGAGCGCAAGCAGTGCTGCTTTCTCAAAATCTTTTGTGTGTTTCAAGTGTTCCTCGACGAGGTGCGCAAGCACTTCGGTATCGGTCTTTGATTTAAATTCGTGACCCGCGGCGATGAGTTTCTTTTTCAAATCTTTGAAATTTTCGATAATGCCGTTGTGCACCACCCATATCTCGCCCGTCGAGTCTGAGTGCGGATGCGCATTCGCCTCTGTCGGCTCACCGTGGGTCGCCCAGCGCAAGTGCGCGATGCCACTTTTGCCTTCAAAACCCTTGGGTATTTTTGCGCGCAACTCTGCAACTGCCCCTGGCGTCCTCACGCTTCCGCTCTCAGGAGTGTAGATACCTGCCGAGTCGTAACCGCGGTATTCGAGACTCAAAAGCCCATCAAGAAGCAGGTGGCTTGCCTCTTTTCCTTTATTCCCCGTATACGCAAAAATCCCACACATAACAGAATCAATCTACCACGTTTGCGGCGAATGATTAACCAAACACGATATCTGCAATTTCAGCGCGGAGTGCATTGATCGCGGAATTGATCGAGGTAGCGTCTGGAGGTCGTTGGGGATATGTGCGATTTGAGAGTACGACCAACGCGATACCACGGTCAACATCACAGACGACCGAAGTGCCAGTGAAGCCAGTCTTTCCAAAGGCACTTGGACCCACTCGATGACCCATAAACCACGGGGCCGACGTTTGCCAGCCGAGACCTTTCTGCGCACCCGCAACGACATGAGGATACTTTCCCTGCAACAATGCCTCAAGAAAATTAAGAAGGTCGGGAGTGGTGGAAAATAACCCCGCGTGCCCCACCGCTCTTCGCGCACGCGCGAAGACGCGCGCGCTTTCATCGTGCACAATCCCGCGAATCTCTTCTCCATTTTCTCCAATTTCCGTCGGTGCAATATTAGTGGTTTCGTAAACCCCTATATTTGAAAAGAGGGTTGTGTGCATTTTGAGCGGACCGAAAAGTTTACCTGCGGCACACGCGCCGAGCGATTCCCCTGTCATCCGCTCAATGACAATGCCTAACAAAAATGCCGGCAAATTCGTGTACTGAGATTTACTCGGCGACGCGTTAAATCCGTGAGAGAAAATAAAATCGAATATTTCATCTGGTGTTTTGTTTCGAAGATTCGACATTTGCGGCCCTTTCACACGATACGTGAGCAGATCCTCAATCGTCGCCCCATAATCGTTGTGTAATTCGGGAATGTATTTTTTTACAGTATCAGAAAGATCGAGCTTGCCCTCTCCGACCAAACTGAGTGTGAGTGATGCGACAGGAACTGACTTCGTTATAGATGCAAGATCATAGATCGTGTCCGTTGTAACGATGGGCGATTCAGTATCGTATGTAAGGCGTCCGAACGGCACCACATTACGATCACCGTTTGCACGCACCACGCCAATCACGCAACCCGGAAACGCTCGCCTTTCTATCGCCCCCACAACCGCGGATTGGATTCTCTCAGGCATTCTTTTGTGCACGTTCGCGAATGGCTCTATTGATGCGGTACGGTAGTAGCGGGCCTTCAAACACGAGCCCCGTGTAAAGCTGAACGAGAGAGGCGCCCGCATCAAACATTCGAAGCGCGTCGTCGGGTGTGAATATTCCACCAACACCCACGATCGGCAGACGAGGTAGGGCTTTGTGCGCATACTGCACCAATTCCAATGCACGCGCTTGGAGTGGCTGGCCGCTCAGACCGCCCGCTTCCGTACGATACGACGAACGAAGGCCCGCGGGCCGCGCGATCGTCGTATTGCTGATGATAAGACCCTGTACACGGGATTCAGAAATCGCAAGAACATCGTCTAATTCTTCGGTCGTCAGATCAGGTGAAATTTTCAACAAGACAGGCTTCGGAGCATGTGCGCCCGCGCATGCTCCAATCTCTTGCTTCACACGATCCAAAAGTGCCTCCAATCGATCTTTATCCTGCAATCGCCGCAGGTCTTTGGTATTGGGAGAACTCGTATTGATCGTGAGGTAATCGGCGTATTGATAGAGCACTGCGATACCCTTTGCGTAATCCTCTGCGGCATCTTCGAGTGGGGTATCTTTGCCCTTGCCGACGTTTATACCAATCGGAATCCTGAGGGATCGATATGCAGACAACCGCTTTGCCATCGCCTCTACTCCATAATTATTAAAACCCATTCGATTAATCACCGCCTGATCCTCCGTAAGACGAAACAGGCGAGGTCGCGGATTACCGGGCTGAGGCAGTGGTGTCACTGTCCCCACTTCTGCAAAGCCAAACCCAAAAGCCTCAAAACCGTAGAGGGAGCGCGCATGCTTGTCGAAGCCGGCTGCCACCCCAACAGGATTCGGAAACGTGATCCCAAATACGGTCTTTTCGTTATTAACGAACCTAAAATTCCGAAGTATCTGGCGCAGGGGGGAAACTCCGCACATTCTCAATGCCAAAAGCGCATGATGGTGCGCACGCTCCCCATCAAAACCAGACGCGACATCTATCATAGGTCGCACCAATTTGGAGTACCATTCCATACACGTATCCTATCACTTTCCCGCGCCTGGAAGTTTCTTCCACTTATTGGCATCCATGTGCCACTGCGCCACGTTGGTCTTTTGCAGTTGGTCCCATAGCGCTTTCGCCGTCTTTGTGTAGAGTTTTTCGTCCCGGACGAATTTTCTCATTTTCGACCACTTAGCGGGGAGCTTGTGCCCCTGCTCTTCATATTCTTTCAGCTCGACATCGATGTCCAGATTGTCTGCATCTTTCACAATCTTGGCTTCGATTGAATCACGCTTTTCGTATTGCTCAAGCACGCGTTCGAGATCAGAAAACGCCGTTCCTTCAAACAGATCGTGCGCGGCACGCAACTCGTCGGTCTTTGAATACACACGATGTACATACGCGAGATCCGCGGTGCGAGTCTCCGCAAGATCATGGACGAGTGCCATTTTCATAATGAGATTTTCATCGCCCTTTTTCTCGCGGCGTGCGATGAGAAGCGCGAGAAAGATAACGCGCATCGTGTGCTCGAGGTTACTTGCCACGGGAACTCCTAGGTGTTGTATCCACGCCCGAGGAATGTTGCGCATGGAGCCGATCTCAAAAAGGAATTCGAGATCTCGGCTTTTCATGCGGGCAGTATACCCACAAACTACCCCTACCGCACGGAACGTCTGCTTTCTCGTGTAACAAGAATCCCTACGAGCGTCCCTATAACGGCGCCCGCGAGTACATCAGACAGCCAATGAAATCCTATTGCCGCCCCCACTCCGATGAAGACCGCATAGAGAACCGCACCGTAGCGAACCATTTTGTTGTGGCCGAACAAGATAATTAACGATGCAGCGAACGCGCACGCGACAGCGGTGTGTGAAGATGGCCACCCCCAAAAGATACCGTTCTCCCAAAAACCGAAATTAAAGTCATGACTGGTATCTAATCCAGCTACTGGAGCAAGAAACTCCGGCCCTATTCTACCCGTAAGTGCCTTATAGAACGATGAAACGATCCACGCCACGATGGCCGACTGTATGGACACAACACCGGCCTCTATAAGTGAGGCCTTTTTTCTCAGTTCGCCAGCAACGAACATCCCGATAGGAACAAGTACAGGAATGAAAAACCCCCCGATGCCTGATACCGTTATTAATACATGGAAAGCGGGACTGCGAGTTGTTTCATAAAAGCTCCAATCCAAGCCAGAGACAACGAACACGTACGTAAGTGCCGCAGCACTAAAATGGTATAAGATATTCTTCCCTCTGAAAACAGTGACGAGATGCCGCGGTACTTTCTTCAAAAATGCTCCAAACATGAGCGATGCGCCTCGGCTATTTCATACGCACACCCTTGAATGCCCGGCCCTTTTTCGCCATCTGGTCCATAAACTTGCCAGTCCCCGCATTCACTTTTGTCCAGCGTTTATTCCGCGGACTCAAGACTTGCGAGCGCTTACTGACCTCGCCCTTCCTACCATGTCCCTTTTGTGCGTTCTTTGCCATGTCCTCATTCTATACTGACAAACAATCGCCAAGCCAGTTATCCACTCTGCCACGATGCGATAGTTTCAAAAGGATACGCGAGATTAATGACGTTGAGAATAAGGTTGTCGCGTATTGCATACAATACAAAAAGCTCGAAAAATATGCCGAGAGCGATTGTTGTCCATACTGGCCACCTCCACGCCATCATAAATCCAAGCATCATCGATATGGTATCGAAAACGGAATTAATAACGCTGTCGCCTGTATAACCTTGTGCCAGCGCCTGTTCGCGATAGTGCTGAATAACCATTGGGGTATTTTCTGCAATTTCCCACGCCACTTCTATCCCAATGGCCAAGAGAAGCCTGCGAGATACTGGCATCCGTGGAAAGAAAAACCACAGACCCAGATAAAAAACGAATCCATGAAGGATGTGGGAAAAGGTGTACCAATCCGTAAGGTGTTGAGAGTTGCCAGGACTCAAGACAACACCTTCCCATGCCTTTACATACCCACATTCGCATAGAGCAGGTTGACCGAACCAGAAGAGCGTAACGGCCTGTATGCCTATGAGGATCAATATTATGACGACAGATGAACGAATTATCATTATCTTCCAGTGTATCCTATACACACACGCCGCTTTCTCCACATATGGGGAGAGTTATACTCAAAGAGTTACTATTAGTACATTACTCGTATGGACGAACAAACGCCGATAAGCCAGGGCAAGCCAGAGCAGAAGACGCTGATGGGGATCTTGGCATATGTTGGCATTCTCATTATCATCCCGTTCTTGATGGCAAAAGATGATCCTTTTGTAAAATTCCACATTAAGCAGGGTATGGTGCTGGTTATCGTTGAAATCGCAGTATGGGTTGTCGGAAGTATGATGTGGTCACTCTGGGGTATTCTTAGTCTGGTCAATATAGCGACTCTTGTTCTTTCCATCATAGGCATCGTCAATGTGGTTCAGGGCCAGCAAAAAGAGCTCCCCCTCGTGGGCGGATTTGCAAAGAATTTCACGTTTTAACCGTACACAACAACGACTCGGCGCAGCTCTCTACGGATCGTTTTGTGTTCGGGGATTGTCTGCGCCACAAGGTTCCAAAATCTCTTACTGTGGTTCATTTCGGAACGATGGCATAGCTCGTGGACAATAATGTAATCTGCTATGCGCGGAGGCAAAACTGCAATTTTGTAATTAAAGCTAAGATTTCCGCTGTGTGTACAACTCCCCCATCGTGTCTTTTGCGCACGTATTGAAATCTTTTTGAATGTTACACCATATACTTCGGCAAAATGACCGCAGCGCGCGCTCGCAAGAGCGAGCGCGCGCTGCTTCAGCAGGAATATGTCTGCGCGTCTTATAGGGATTACAGTGCGCTTTTTCGCTCGCTCAAGATTTCTCGATATCCAATCCGAGTGCTTAAGAATAAACCGCTCAATGATGCCAAGGCGAAAAGAGTGCGGCGCCGTAACCACAACGCGCGCATCAGGATGAACTGTGAGTCGTAGTGTTCGCGCCCGACGACTGCGTTTTAATTCATATTTCACAGGCCTATTGTAGTGTTCGGCGCCACCTCGACGAGAATGCCGTTTCATCTAAAAAGACCTGAATTACACCTGTTATCGAGGGCTGCTAGATCGTCCGCCGTCAATGCTAGAGCGTCCCCCTCGTTCATCATATACATAATAGCTTCACGATCGCGAACGTGACCGAGCCCGAGCGCGTGCCCCATTTCGTGGGCAAGTACGCGCACCAGCACATTGCGGCTCGAGTATTCGTATATATCTATTTTTTGCTTTCCGGCAGCGCTTTCGTACACACCCTCCTCAAATTCGCCAAGCGATCCTCCTACTTGGTTATATTGCTGTACATGCAAATTCAGTTCCACTATAAGCTGATTCAGTGTCGTCGCGAGGTCGTTGAGTATTTTTATGTCGTTATTCAATTGAAGCTGCTCTGCATTTACCATCTTGAGCAAGCTCTCGAGAGCTTGCTTTTCAAGTTGGAGCTGTTCAAAAACTTTCTTTGGAGCACCACCGCGGCGATTCCATGAAGACACTTCCTCATTGTATGCGGATTGGCGATTTTCATATGCGGTGATTTGCCTATCAAATACAAGCTTCTCTCTCTTCACCAAGACTGCGAGTGAATCGTATTTCTCCTTTAATGAATCGTAGAGCGCCCTTCGTTCGTCGATCTGTGCCTCTGTCGCCTCCAATGTGTCGGTGGTCGCCTGACGACGATCGTAGACGAAATTGATCGTCACGTCGCCACCCACAGGTTCATACGCAAAAAGATCTCTTCCAGACGGAGTTTCCCATATCCACTCTGCCTCCTTTAGATTTGAAATTATTTCTTCAGTAGATATCTCAAACCGAGAATCGACGAGTCCAAGCGAATAAGTGACGGGTGATCGGCATGGCAAAGCTCGCGCCTCTAGCTGACGCACAGCAACACGCACAACCTCCTGATGCGAAAACCAATAATAGCCGGCAGCCCCCAAAAGAGCGACCAAGATAAGGATATCTGCGATGCGACGCATGACCCCAGTATACAAAGCTTCTGAGGTAATTTGCACTCACCGAAGATTGTACTGATCAGCCTCTGTGTACCTTATTCCACACGGTTGCAAGCACATAACCAACGCAGTAACCCACAACCGAAGCGAGAATAACGACAGTCGTCGCCGCTCCCACTTCAAACGGTCCAACGACGAGCGGCGTATGTGCCATGTGTGCCCACATCGAGAAATCAAGAAGTGGCTGCGCCCAGCCTACAAGTACTAATAATGACCACAAAACGTGCCACCCACCGAGAACCGCCCCACCTACGATTCCTACTTTCCCTGGATTCATATGCATACCAATGTTGCGTACGCTAATAATATAGAAAGTATACTCCTATTTTTCACCTACAACTGCTCGCGCAGACAAAATCGTGGACGTAAAGAAAGCGCAGCAGAAACCGCCCGGACACCTCATCCCAAAAGTCCCTTTTTAGCTCGACCAGAATGAGTGTCGCAGCGAAGCTCGATACCAGAGCCTCCGACCTCAACAAAATGGAGTCCGGTTTGAATTTCACACAGGACGCACCTCCCTTTACCGCGCGTCCACGCATCGGACTTCACAGTAGCTGAGATCATGCGCTCGGCAACATCAGGATCTCCCGGGCTATAAAACTCTGCATCGGCAAGCGTGAAGTAAAACTTGAAGACCTTTCTTCCGTCTTCTCTAATGTGTTTTGCGTCAATACAATTAAAAATCCCCTTGTCGTACCACACGCCGGGATCAAGTTTCTCGTATATTTGTACCTGAAGCGGTTCTGTGCGGAGACCCCCCTTAAAGGCATGCGCAGCTTTAAAGAATTTCCCGTTCTCCGTAAGCGAGCCACTTTCGTACATTGCCAGTTGATCCACCGATTTTCCCCTCTCCACGGTTGTAGAATCATGACCTTCATATTCATACACTCCAGATTCCTCATTCCACACGTCTCTAAATCCAGTAGCCCGCGGCAACACCAAAAACACCGACAACTGGGTACCTGCATCCCTAAAATTCATCCCCTTCTGCGGCTCAATTCCTTCTCGCGTGATAAGCTCACTCGTCGAAATAATCGACGAGACCTGTTGCGGTGTCCCAACGTCGCCCAAAAAGTTCGACACCATACCCTTTTAGCCCATCACCTGCTTCATTTGCTCTTCAATCGCCCGTTTAATTTTCCCCTCAAAAAGCCGCAGCATGAGCGGCAACTTCGCCGTTATGTCAAACTCGCGATCTTTGATCACCAACTGTCCGCTCACGTGTTGCCTTTCTGTCGTAAAGGCGAAATGAAGGGTTGAACCTTCCCAACGCTCTTCTTCGATCGTTGCTTTGCCTAAGAGCTGGGGACGCACATGTTCCAACGTTTTTTTTACCCTCAAGAGCGCGTCGTGTTTTGAAAGATTGTGTGGAACCTTGAATTGCATCGGCAAACTATACGGCATCAAGCCCACTCTGCAAAATTGCTACTCACGATGTGATTGATTGAATTGAGTCGAGCGTTACCCAAAGAAAAAAGGTGCCGGACAAAGCCAAGCACCTTCTCAATGTTTCGTCCGCCCTTTCGAGACGGCAGCGGCTCTTTTGCCGAGTGCCTGCCTCGTGCCGACGAGCTTTCTGGCGGTATACCACCAGAGCCGCATGTACGGCCCGCTCACCGCGGCCCGTATTTGGGCGGGGATCCTTTTCCACGCCAGAGGCACGTGCGCCTCGAGCCCCTTCAGCGTCGCTGAACGCATGAGGTATGGCGTCGCCACCTCTCGCATCCAGATTCCGATGAACGGAATCTTGCCCACATGCACCGGCATGATGAGCAAGACGAAGGCCGCGAAGCCACCGCAGAGCCCGCCTGCGATCAGCATCGCGAAGCGGATTGGCCATGTGGCCTGAATCCACCGCACGCGGACGACCTCGAACCTCTCGAGCGTCGCGTGTGTGAGGCTTTTTGCCAATGCCTGATATGCCCGCCGCCATTTCATTGGCATGACCATGAGGCTCAGAAGCCATACGATCTTGCCGATAAACCGGCGAAATATTATCGCCACGACGGCTAGCACGATGGCTGCCACCTCTGGCGAAAAAAACACCGCAACCCCTGCACCGGTAAGCAGAATTGCGACGATCACAACGATGAATCGCATCTCTGCCTCCTGTTTGGTGATTCGGGATCGCTATTAGAGCATGGATTCGCCAAATGTAAACGATCCCACTAAATTTTCAGCGATTTTGAAATCATCGGGAAGCGGTGCCACGAACTTCTCCCTTTTTCCTCCACGCATGAAAGAGATACTATGCGCATGCAGCGCGGGTCGTTTAAATCCAAAAAGAGCTGGTCTACCCTCTGCATACAAGTGATCTGCGACAAGCGGATGCCCGATGGATGCAAAATGAACGCGGATCTGGTGCGTACGCCCTGTTTTTGGAGACACTTCGATATACGCTGCGGATTCACCTGTGTCCGTCACGTTTTTGAGAAGCCGCCATTCAGTGATCGCCGCACGCTTCTCACCCTCGTCGCATAATCGAGCGTACCAGCGCTTCGGCAGTGTGTTGCTTCGCATGACTTCGGCGACTATCTTGCCATCATCGCTTTCCATGCGCCCATAGACAAACGCTCGATACACCTTCTCAACCCTCCTCTCTTTGAATTCGTGTTTCAAATACTCATACGCCTCAGGTGTTTTGGCCACGACCAGAATGCCACTTGTCGTACGATCAAGTCGATGCACGATTCCCCGCAGAGGCACATGCTCGCTCTGAGGCGACACCCATGAGCCACCCACATCTGCAAGTGCCGGATATCTCTCAAAAATCCAATCAGCAAGAGACGGCTCGTGAGTGCGACCATCGTTGTGTACAATAAGGCCCGCTGGTTTATTGACGACAAGTACATCGTCCGTCTCAGCAAGTACTCTTGGCACACTTCAGCGCCACCCCTTGGCAACATCCATTTTAATTTTCACAACCGAACCGAGCGTGAGCAGCACGATGAGAAACTTCGCGGTATAGCCGAGGAGCGGAATGAATCCGATGAGCGTGTACACGACGGCACCAAGGAGTATCGTCTTCCAAGAAATCTGATACACGACGGGTTTGAATATCCATTTATGGACGACGCTTCCCGTGATAATGAGCGACAATCCGCTCGTTACGAGCATGAGGATAATAAACGCGAGAAGACCAAGGATCCCGAGAGGAATGCCGATGATGGTCACCAGAGCCATAATGGAGGCAACGGGTAGAACGATAAGCACAATAAGGCCTCTTCCCATCTCAAGCAATGGTTGCGAAGTCGCGTGTTCAACAAGTGTTTGAGCGTAATGCTTAAATAAAAGACCTAGGACGAGAGCAAAGACGAACATCGCCAGGAATTTTCCAAGAATGAAGATTGAGAGGATAGCAAGAATGCCTTTTGCTGAAATACGATTTGAAGGTGACGATGCTTTGAGCGGTACGAATGTGGTCTTGCCCCGTACGACGGCCCCTTCTTCCATCACGGCCTCCGACTCGGCTACATAATCAAGGTTCCCATCGACGATAGCGCCTTTACCGAGCGTAATCTTTCCGCCCTTAAACTCGACGTTACCGCGCACGTGTGAATTGATTGTCACTTCCCCGCCGGAGAGACTCATATTCCCTCCCACAGGCGACGTCACATGAAGCGCCCCTCCAACCCACAAGACATCACCACCGACATTGCTTCCAGAAATTTGTACCTGCCCGCCACCTATCAGTACATCGTTCCCAACCTTTCCGTTTATGAGAATGTTTCCACCTCCAATACGCACATCGTCTCCCACATCAGCGATTACAGTAATCGATCCGGCTCCCACGATAAGATCTTGCGAGACAGAGCCATTAACAACAACAGTACCACCCGCGGCGATGAGATCACCATTTACCTTCCCTGCGCTTGTCGTGTTACCTCCCATGAGGTAGATGTCGCCTTTGGTCGTTTCGGCTTGCGCGAGCGTTGGCGAGTTTCCTGTCCGCACCTCTGCTGCGAAGGTGACTACTGGAATAATAAGCATACCTACCATTAATACCCCCCACGAAACCCGGTCTCGTGTTTTCATGCAATAACTATACCCCTCCCTATCGCGCATGCAACACTCCGCAACAATGGGGAAAAGCGGCTCGAAATCAAAGCAAAATGGCTCACGACCATCTACGACCTCACAGAGATCGTGAAAGAGATCATGTCTCCAGTTTCGATCCCTTCGGCCTTCCGAACACTCAACTTAAGAGGTAATAGATACGTCCCTGATTGTTTGTCGGGAAAGATAGACGTGTCCCAGATCGTTTTCCCCAGTGTCACGCGCACTCGTATAGAGCCGAACCCTCTTTTCACTTTTCCATACTTTTCTTTGATCTCGGCAGATTGCTTCTTATCAACATTCACAAAATGCCAAGCGGCCATGCCGGGGTATAGCCAGACTTCCGAACGAATCGTGTACTTCTTTTTCGCTACCACACGCTATGGCGTTTGAGCAGGGATTTGAGATGCAGGCGCCGAGACCGGGCCCAATCGTAGCGACTGACGAATCGTGTCAAATGCCGCAATCAGCTCCTCGCGATCAAACTCGCGAATTGCGCCTGCACTGTAGTTCTCGATCGCCGTTGAATGAATGAAATAACGCATCGCGGTGCACGGTGAACTATCCGAGAGAGCATAGACCACTTCCTCGTACCGATTGCCTGTGGCCGCACCGCTTGAGATCGCAACTGAGTATCGTACCCCATTTTCAGTAACAGTGATCGGCTTTACATCAGCTGCCAAATAGATATCTCCCGTGCAATTTTTTGCCCGCGGAAGCTGCTCAACCGATATGCCAGTGTCATAGCTTGAGAGGTTCGTACCAGTAGCCATTGCAATTGGAACGATGAATTTCACGCCATAAATCGGCTTCTTGGGATTCACTTGATCATTTACGTATTCTCTATTTACGGAAAAATCATTGGGGTAAACCAGTGAATATGTGGTCGTTGCATACGTACTCGTGGCCATTTGCTGAGGCGCAGCAACGACTGGTTCTTCAACGGATGGCGATGCGCTCGGCAGTGTCATCCACACAAAGATTGCAATAGCTACGAGAAAAATGGCTGCGACCCCTCCGATAATTATTTTCATGTTTGCCATACGCATTACATTGTTATTTAGTAGTATCCTCCCCGCCTTTCATTATATCCTTGGTCTGGATTGGAGATTGGATGCCCGGCACCCATTCCGCGTTAATAGTACCAAACTGTTTCTCATAGTCAGCGATCTGGTGTGCTAAGTATTGCGAAAGCCGTTTCATGTGCTGCGGTGTAAGCGCGTACATAATACCAGCCTCTCCCGTGAGCATTCCCATAACAAAAAACTCCCGAGAAAATGCGACCGTGATGTTCTCACAAAACTGCTTGGCGACCTTATTGAAGTCCATAGGGTCATTATAGGCTCGCGAAGGCACTTGTCCAAAGGTAGCGCGCAATCATTTGAGGGATCTAAGGGCTTCGATGAGTCGGCCACCAGGTCCTTTACCTGCTAAAATTTCGTGAAATGAAGCCTGCTTCCACCTTCCAAATAGACAAGATCGAGTGCTCCTTCGGCCAGACTCACCCTAAAATACCGCGCATTGCCATCGATCGTCATGAGTAGGTACACGAGCCCCGGAACGAGATCCGAGGATGCGTCCTCTGCCATGTCAGCGGTAAACACCCCCCACGTGCCGACCTTAGTAATGAGCGTATCGCCAACATATCGGTCCACGACAATTCCATTCGAGGCAAACTCGAGCCTGAATCTATAATCTTCATCATTTTGCCAACTCCCCTCGAGAGATCGCATGACGTCGCTCGCCTCACGACTCATGCCAACATCGGGGATGCGCGACACATACTGCGTCGCCACCGGACTCGCCACCTGGCTCGAGATACTCGGAAGACCATCCGCACGAAGCCCCACAAAGTACGCTCCAACACCCAACACAATGGCCACGATGATGCCAAAAAAAATCTTTTGACCTGCCGACTCTTTCATAATCATTTTTCTTCCAAATTATACCAAACCAACCGCCATGAAAATACCGAGGCCTCGGACGCACCAAGTATTGAATCCCGAACGCGATCAGCCAAAGAAAATGCTGTACAAAAGCCACAGGTTGAGAGAAGCAATAATCGTCCCAATGACCCATGCGGCAGTGTTGAGGAGCTTCGAGTTAGCAAACTCACCCATTATGCGCTTGCTGCCTGTAAACATAAGGAGCGGAAAAACAGCAAATGACAGCTGGATGCTTAGCACCACCTGACTAAGTATCAGTAGGTCCGTAACACTTTCGGAACCGTAGACACCAATAAAAAGTATAGCTGGTACTATGGCGATGAGTCGGGTAATCATGCGACGTAGCCATGGCTTGATCTTGAGGTTGATAAAGCCTTCCATAATGATCTGCCCGGCAAGCGTGCCCGTGATGGTCGAGTTTTGTCCCGATGCAAGGAGCGCCACGCCGAAGAGAATGCTTGCGAAGCTAACTCCGAGGAGCGGCGACAACAGCTTGTATGCTTCTTCGATGTCAGCCACGTCTTGATAGCCGGAGAAGTGGAACGTTGCAGCAGCCACAATCAAAATGGCAGCATTTACGAAGAGGGCGAGCGTGAGCGCAAACGTAGAGTCAATGGTAGCAAACTTTATAGCCTCTCTCTTACCTTTTGGTGTCTCTTCATAGTTTCTGGTTTGCACAATCGCGGAGTGAAGGTAGAGGTTGTGAGGCATTACCGTCGCACCGAGAATACCAATAGCGATATAGAGCATTTCTGGATTGAACACGAGCTGCGTGGTCGGAATGAACCCAATCAGAAGCGGCGCAACTGCAGGCGCCGACAAGAGGATTTCCACGCCAAAAATTGAAGCGATAGTAGCTATGAGTACGATAATGAATGCCTCAAGGTATCGGAACCCCTTACTTTGAAGAATAAGGATCACCAGTACATCGAGCGCTGTAATCAGCACCCCGAAAATGATGGGAATGTTAAACAAAAGATAGAGCGCTACTGCCGAACCAAGGAGTTCTGCCAAGTCGCAAGCGATAATCATGATTTCCGCCATAAGCCAGAAGAATATAGCTGTCGGCTTATTGAAATTCTCTCGACACATCTGTGCCAAGTCTCTACCGGTAGCGATACCGAGCTTAAGAGCCAAATGCTGCAACAGCATAGCAAAGAAGTTTGAAATGAGAATAACGGCCAAAAGCGCGTAGCCAAACTGTGCGCCTCCGGCCAAGTCAGTAGCCCAGTTACCCGGGTCCATGTATCCCACCGCCACCAAGAAGCCCGGCCCAGCGAACGCAAGGAGTTTTCGAAAGAAGGCGTAGTGTTGTGGGACAGGAATTGATTTATGTACCTCCGGCAAGCTCTTGTTTGAAAAAAGTTCGCCATCAGTGCCGAGTCCTTTTTTCCACCCCAGAGCTTCGAGTAAATTTGTGTGTGTCATAGTGATTTTCTAAGTAATTTTTTAATCATTTGGTACCTTTAGAAATAGCTGAACCATGAGGATCCTGCTTTGGTTTCCCCAGAAATGCGTCCAGATTTTTTGTTACGACATCGCTGAGCGCGTGCTCAAGCTTGTGCGCCTCTTCGTGAACCTGATTAATTGGGATTTTGAGGACGGTGTGCAGAAATACTTCTGCAATTCGGTGCTTGTACGTCAATTTTTCGGCCAATTTCCTACCTTTTTTGGTAAGAACGATTTCAGAATATTCCGCAGGAGCGACGAGCTTCTGACGCATAAGATCCCGCAACCGCTCTGAAACCGTCGATTTGCTCAGATTCATATACTTTGCGATCCGCACCGTACCGGTCGTACCCTCGTTATTTTTCTGGGAAATAAGAATGGCCCTCAGATAATCTTCCTGTGTGAGAGTGATTGGTTTTGCTTTCATACAAAGTTCGTATATACGAACATTTAGAGTACAGTACCATCAACCTCTGCTTCGCGCAATCAGCGGTTAGCGTCGCGCTTTGGAGCGATCCGTCTCGGTAAGCTGTTGTTTGCGGAGGCGCACAGACGTAGGAGTAATTTCGAGGTACTCATCTTCGGCCATGACTTCCATGCCGCGTTCGATAGAGAGCGAGAATGGCGGAATAAGATTGATCGCCTCATCCGCCCCGCTCGAACGCATGTTGGTCAACTGCTTACCCTTCGTTGGGTTCACGCTCATTTCCTCGCCTTTCGAGGTGTTACCAATCACCATTCCCTCATACACCTCTACCGCAGGCCCAATATAGAGGACACCGCGCTCCTGGAGATTCCAGAGAGAGAATCCGAGTGCCTTTCCGCTTGCCATCGAGATCATGGAACCCACTTGCTTGCGTTTGATTTCACCAACATGCGACTTAAAGCCAACGACGCGAGAAGAGAGAATCCCCTCACCTTTTGTATCGAGCACGAATTGCGAGCGATAACCCAAGAGCCCGCGTGTCGGACCTTCAAAAATGAGACGGACGCTACTTTCGTGCACCTTCATATCTTTCATCACAAATTTGCGTGTTCCCAAACGCTCGATAATGGCACCCTGATACGTCTGCGGAGTATCGACGACTACTTCCTCAAAAGGCTCAGATTTTATGCCCCCTTCCTCGTGGAAAATCACTTGCGGCTGAGAGACTTGCATTTCGTAACCCTCGCGACGCATGTTTTCGAGTAAAATCGCTATGTGCAATTCTCCACGGCCCGAGACCTTAAACGTGTCGCCGCCAGAAAAGTCCACCCGAAGCCCAACGTTGATCTCAAGTTCGCGTTCAAGACGATCACGGATCTGCCGTGATGTAACAAATTTTCCTTCGCGGCCAGCAAAGGGAGAATTATTGACGAGAAAATTGAGAGTAATGGTCGGCTCGTCGATAGCAATAGCGGGAAGCGGCTCCGTGTTCTGATCTGTGGTGATGGTTTCTCCGATGAAGATATCGGGAAGTCCTGCGATCATCGCAATATCCCCTGCTGCTACTTCTGTCGATTCGATTTTTTGCAAACCTTTGAAAGTAAACATCTTTGTGATCTTGCCAGAGCGCGTCTCTCCCGTAGGCTTCTTTACAAACACCGTGTCACCCGTCTTGAGCACTCCCTCATAGACGCGCACAACCGCAAGGCGACCGAGGAAGTTGTCGTATCCAAGATTGAATGGCTGTAACTTCGCGGCACGCGCATCTTCTGCGACTTCGGTGGGTGGCACATGAGAAAGCACCATCTCAAGAAGCGGTGTCAGATCGGATGACTCATCGGTGAGTTTGAGTTTGGCGATTCCTTGTCTTCCAATAGCATAAACGATTGGAAAATCCGCCTGCTCATTGCTCGCGCCAAGCTCGAGGAAGAGCTCAAGCACCTGCTCCTCGGTACGTGCAGGATCTGCCGCTGGCTTGTCGATCTTGTTGATGACCACGATCGGTTTGAGTCCGAGCTCAAGAGACTTCTTGAGTACAAAACGCGTCTGTGGCATTGGACCTTCTTGCGCGTCAACGACGAGCAAAACGGAGTCGATCGATCGCAATACGCGTTCGACCTCAGAGCCAAAGTCGGCGTGTCCAGGAGTGTCGACGATGTTGATCTTGGTGCCCTTATAAAATACAGCAGCATTTTTGGAATATATGGTGATACCACGTTCGCGCTCAAGCGCATTCGAATCCATGGATACCCCCTCCTCAGCCACGCCCATCTGACGCAAAAGCGCGTCCGTGAGCGTGGTCTTCCCATGATCCACGTGTGCGATGATGGCAATGTTTCTAATTTGCATAGATAAAATAAAAATGCCCGAGGGCATTGAAGGAGCAAATATACCCCTTTTTTAGGTATCTGTCAATTGCGAAATGCAGTCACTCTTACTGAGAATCTATCGCGGTTATAAACGACTGCAAACCCTGCGCTCCCTCAATCAACGTATTACCAACGACGAACCCAGGGGTACCCCCAACGCCCGCCTTGCCACCCTCGGACTGCCCGAGTGCAATCAACTGCTCGTATTCCGCCATCTTCGAAGCGACTCGGGCCTTGAGCTTATTCGTATCCATACCCCCGAGTGATGCAATCAACTTGAGGACACTTTCCTCATTCCCAAAGCCACCATGCTCCTGATCTTGAGCCTTGTACATCGCTTCATTCCACTCAAAAAACTTGCCTGGGTATAAATCCCACACTGCATGCTTATAGAGCGCGGCGGTCGTGGAATCCGGTCCGAGAAAGGCAAAGTCCATAAAGACAATCTTGAGTTTCCCCGTGTCAACGTACTGCTTAACGAGTGCTGGCAACACCTGTGTCTCAAACTGTTTGCAAAATGGGCACTGGTAATCCGACCAATACGCCATTGTAAGAGGGGCATTTGCTTTACCGATGAACGGCGCGCCTTTGATATTCACGTCTTTGATATCAACGGCAACAGGGCCCGGGGCAACACCCGGTCCAGCAACATTTTCCGTCTTCGACGCGAGCGACGCATAGAGAGCTCCACCTATCAGCGCACCGGCCACGACGATGGCGATCGGGGTATAGAGCGCGCTTATGTCTCTCTTCGGAGTTGCCGCGGCAACCGATCCAGCTGGTATTTCTTCCTGTGTCATCGAGGCATTGTACACTATACGTAAAAATTGCAAACGTCACTTCTTCACACCCTCCAAGGTTTTCCAAATATTCGGATCCTCTCCTCCGTCAAATTTGAAAACCGAGATACCACGTACGCCGAGCTTCTTGGCAAGATCAATCTTGGTCTGCAAAGAGTGCGCATCTGACCAATTCACGAGACGGAAACCGAGATGCGAATTATATGTATCGGCATACGCCGTCGCAGTAACGGCAGCGAAAAGCGCCGAGTTAAGGCCGAGAGAAACCGGTGTCGTGCTTGTAGCCGCGTTCGCGACATACGTGAAATACATCTCGCCAGCCGCATTTCTCTGCGGAGTGACTCCGTGTTGCGCGGCGAGCGGTATGGCATACCCAGGATTAAAGGTCCACAAAATGTCGTACACATACTCTTTCCCCGCATACGCAACAACATCATACTCATAGCCATAGGTCGGTACTCCGATTAAAATCTTACTTTTCTTAATGTCCTTCGACATAAGTCTTATTACTTTCTCAACCCAGACTGGATCAGCCACGGGCGCATACAACTCAGACGAGGAAGCTGCTGCTGTCGAGAGCTTGAGGTCTATACCCTGCTGATCGTACGTCATGATTCGGACTCGATCACAATACTTATTTATCTCTTTCAAGTCGTTTGCATACATCAAAGCATCAGCTGGGGGCGTGGTGCCGTAGTATCGAGATTCAAGCGGTGTGCGAGACTCAATAGTACACATCACCCATTTATTTCCCATTCTCTGGTAGAGCCCCTTAAGAAATGTCGAAAAGTACGTCTTGTCGGCGGCGCGCTTGCCCTCAAAATCAATATCGATGCCGTCGAAGCCGTTGTCTTTCACCAACTTCGCGATGCGATCTTCGAGTGCGATGCGTTTTTTCTGATTGCTCAACAATTCGTGAAGCAATTCGCTATTGCTCGTCATAATCGTGGGGATGACCCGGACCTTCTGTCTCTTTGCCTCTGCAATAAAACTCAACCACGGCTCTTGATCAAGCTTGCCGTTATCTACGAAGGTGCCGTCGGATTTTATAGTATACACAAAAGGGTTTACTTCTGTGAGCTTACTCAAATTTGGCAACACATCTGCCGTACCCGTTGCACTGCGCCAATACGGGATCCAGCCGGTTACCTCAAACTTTGTGGCTGTGGCCGCAGATGCCGAGATCGGCACCATACATAAAAACGCGACAAAGAGACTGAGACTGTACTTCATACTATGCTTATGAGACGCCTCAGTATAGCAATTCTTGCATGCTTTGTTACGGCCCTTCGGCATCGAAGCGTGAGACCATTCCGTCGCGGATAACCCTTCGATATGTGGCGACGAAGAAGAAGTACGCGAGGGCGATATAGCACGTTGCGAGTATCATACCGAACAAAAGGGGTTCGAATGAAAAGTCGCGCGTGATGAGCGCGGAGCGCATGCCTTCAAACACGTAGGTTGGTGGAAGAATGTAGGAAACCAGCTGCATCCACGAAGGAAGCACCGATACTGGATACATGATGCCGACAAAAGGCCCGAGCACCGCTGGTATCGGCCACATGAGCCATTCGGCAGAAGGACCGAGGCGCAATACAACCGCCGTGCCCACGATACCAAGTGCGATGCCAAAGAGAAAAAGAATGAAGAGAAAAGGGATGATGAGTAAGCCGAGCATGAAAAGATTTAACCCGAAGAAGACTCCTGCGAGCAAAAGCATAGCGATAAGCCCCGCGGCGCTCGTAACCGTGCTTGTGAGCACAAAGCCGGTCATGTATTCACTGACCTTGAGTGGCGAAGCAAACATATTGAGAAAATTCTTCGACCACACGTCTTCTAGAAACGGCATGGTGACCCCCTGCTGTACACGCACGAGAAAATCCCAAAGCAAAATTCCACCAAGAAGCGTCGGGACAAATGCGAGATCGAAGTCTATGCTGCTTAAATATCGCGTGATAAATCCCCAGAGAACAATGTCGAGGACGGCCCATAAAAAATACGGTATGAGTCGCATGGGATTATCGCGCAAAATAAATACTTGACGAAGAAATATGCCGTAGATGCGCGTAATATTCATATCTATTCAAGCTCGAGCGTAAGCGGCTCACGCGCCACAGTAATAAAAAGCTCTTCAAGATTTGCCTTGCCATATTCTCGGGGCAAAGTTTTGGGATTCCCCTCGAGGAGGATCTCGCCGTGAGAGAGGAAAAGCACGCGATCACACATCGCCTCTACCTCATGCATATTATGCGATGTCCACAACACTCCACCTGTACCCGAAGATGCGAACTGGCGAATCGTCTCTCGAATAGTCCGAGCTGTCGATGGATCGAGCGAGGCCGTAGGTTCGTCGAGCAAAAGCAGATGTGGAGTATTGAGCATGGCCTTTGCAAGCGACACGCGCGTTTGTTCTCCTGAAGAAAGGATGCCGCATTTTGTGTCTGCAAATGTCTCAAGATCAAACTCTTTCAATACTTTCTGAATTCGTTCGTGCAAATGAGGTACCGTATAGATAAGCCCGAAGATGTGTAAATTCTGGGTGACGGTCATGTTGCCGGGAAGCTGTGCGTACACAGCTGCAAAATTGGTCCGCACGAGAGCTTCTGAGCGATGTCGCGCCACATCTATCCCCTCAATAGCAATAGAGCCCCCACTCGGCTCAAGCACCCCCAAAATCATATTGATGGTGGTTGTTTTTCCGGCACCGTTGGGACCAAGAAGTCCTACGATCTCATTTTTATTCACCGTAAACGAAATCTCCTTGACGGCGATTGTGTCGCGATACCTTTTTTGTAATTTCTTTACTTCAAGAACAGGCATACTATTTCACACTCTATTTGATCACAATAGTCGCGGTGAATACACTGCCGACGATGGAGCAGGTGCCGGCGGAAATCCCCATAAACGTCGCTGCATACAATGGTGGATCAACTGTAGAGATCGATGGCACAATCTGTACGATACCTTCCGGATGGCACGTCAAACTGCGAGAAGGGTCTTTTCGTTCATCGAGAAAAAGAGTAAAGAGAGTCCCTTTCGCGTACATAAACGTCTCCCCTGCGTCGCCCTCATAGATCTCCGTGGAACACGCGCCAATCTCGCAGGAAGATTCACCATTAGAAAATTTACTCAGTTTCTGGACACCGAGCAAAAGCCCCCCGAGAAGAACAAGAGGAACGACGAGAATATAAAAAGTCCTCACGCTGCAATTTTACCATTTATTACCACGTTGCCGCGCCATCACCGGACAGTGGGACAATAGGCTCAAGATGCGTCGGCACCCTCTCGAAGATCACGTCAATCAGAGCTTTTGTCGACGCCGGGATCTCTCGAGTGTAGTCATAGATCGAACCCCCGCTTCCCGCCACAACGCCATACGCTGGAATCCCAAGCCGGCGAGCGATCCAGAGGGCCCGAGGCATATGGAAATCTTGGGTTACGATGAGAAGTGACTTCGATTGGTACACATCCCGAGCTCTATACATGCTGCTGTATGTATCGAAACCAGCATGATCAAGGAAAATATCGCTCGAGGGGATCCCCGCCTGCGTGAGATATTTTCTCACCGGAGTCACTTCATCATGAGAAATATCCGCGCTATCACCTGTTACGAGAATTTTCGGCGCTTTGCCGCTTTGATAGAGCGCGATTGCGGTGTCTGTTCTTTCCGCCAAAACGGGAGACGGAATCCCGCGGGCAACGGACGCGCCGAGCACCAATATCGCATTCGCGTGAGGCGCACGCTCGACACTCGAGAATACGTACTGATCTACCATGCCTCGCATTGTGATAGGCACCATAAGAGCCGCCACACCAAACGCGAGGACACAAAAAAGGATTTTCTCGACAATACTTACCATAGTCGCGTACCTCAATCCCGTGCCTCTAAAATACAAAATCACGAACTACTGTACGATCTGAAGTTGAATTGTGTTTGTCGTCCCATTGTTGTTTTTAACATACACCTGGATCGGCCCGGGCAAAACCTGTTGGACATTTAGCGTACACGCGCCCCCCTGAACCACCAGATCACAGGGCGAGACGTATGCCGGGATGGTGTAATAGATGACTGTGCCGTTTTGTGAAGGTACGTGCTGTGTACCACCGATGCCGAAGTGCACAGTATTTTCAAGCGGCGTAAAACCACTCCCAGAAAGCGCGATTTGCATTCCCACACGGGCCGACATAGGGGTAATCGACGTGAGCGCAACGTTTCCGTACTGGCCAGAACCACTCACAACGACAGTGGCACTCAACGTATTTGATTGCCCCGAAGAGTTACTTACTGTGAACACGACTGTGTATGTCCCTGCCGCCTGATACGTATGAGTGAATGTCAGCGTGTTTTCTCCCTGCTGATACGTGGTCTGCGGGACGGAAGCACTCGCATAACCAAGCCCTGAATCACCCCAATTCACTGAGGTGGTCATATACGAGCTATATGGATTATGTACCCGTATGGTCCATGTGCCTTGGACCCCCGTATTGAGCGAGGTCGGACCATTCAGATTCGATATTGTGGGCGCACCATATGCGCCAGATGTCACGGTAAAGGACACCGCGTTACTCGTATAGCCCGAGCTATTCGAAACCGAGATGCTGTACGTACCAGGCGTTACGACTGAAGATCCGTATGTTCCCGATAGATAGGTGGGCACCGTAAACGTAAGCGAGGTTCCGTTATACGATGAAATGTTGGCAATGGTCGCACTCCCAAACCGGACGGTATTTCCCGAGTAACTGAATCCAGTACCATACACGGTCACACTTGTTCCCACAGAGCCGGAGGTTGGATTCACGTATGTGATGGTGGGATACTGGCTGGTTGGAGGGCAGTAGCCATACCCCGAACCGCCATAACTTCCGTAGACATATGAACTATACTGGCCAAGACAACCGTACGAGGCCAACACGCCAAAGCTCAATGTGCCGCTTGTCCCACGAGAATTCACAACGTATACGCCAACGGTACCGGCAGTGGCGTATGAAGGAACGGTAAATGTGATCGAGGTACCGTTGTAGGAAGGGATATTCGTAACTGGCACCTGGCCGAAGTACACGGTGTTATTTGAGTAATCAAATCCCGAACCGTAGATTGTGACGCTCGCTCCTGGAAGCCCCGACACGACGGAAAGAGAGCTCAACGAGACATTTCCGTATCCGTAGCCCGAATAATTACAAGTGTATGGGAAGGTATAGTAGCAATTTGTGTTATTTCCGTATCCGTAATTACTGACTGGTGGAGCGACATACGGATAGGTGTTGCCATAGCTAAATACACCGTATCCACCGCAGCTCACGCGATTGATTGCGGCACGAGTCGCCGCATCCACCACACCCGTGACAGGAAGTCCTTGCTGCTGCTGAAAATTTCTCACCGCGGCAAGAGTCGCAGACCTGAAATTCCCCGTGATCATCCACGCTCCACTGCCAGGGAAATTTTGAGCGACGAGAAATGTTTGTAGTTGTCGCACTTGAGTGCCGCCTGAACCATACGAGAGATCACTCGCGATATTTACACATGCGCCTCCGTATTGCGGGTACGAAGCAGCGATGCTGAAGGCAGGCACGCCGTACGCGGGAAAGCTGTTCACGGGTGTGCCATACGTAGGAGAGGTGTAATAGTAGCCCTGTGCTGATGCAACATTTGCGCCAAGAGCCATGAACGCAATCAGAGAAAAAACGAGTATTTTGTTCATATATATGATTAAAATATGGCTTAGATACTGGACAAGCTAATAAGGATGAGGGCTAATAACGCCAATATGCACCCACTTCGATTATTGCGCAAGTATCGCCACTTTTGAGGTTTCCCCCAATAAAAAATTCTGAGTTCGTCGGAAAACTACTAACGAAACGACCGACGGGGGCCGCCGCGCGATGGAGCACGGCCGCGTGGACGGCTAAAGCCAGAACCGCCCGGCCGGGTGTAGCCGCCTGGCTGCGGACGACTAAAACGACGAGGTCGATCGTCATCAACATACGAATGATCTGCTGCGCGTGCGGGCGGTAGCGCGGGAAGTACCGAGATGGGGACCGTCTTCCGAATCAAATGTTCGATATCTCGGATTTCGCGCTTTTGATGCGGCTCGGCAAATGAAATCGCATGACCTTCGGCCCCGGCGCGCGCAGTACGTCCGATTCGATGGACATAATCGGAAGAATCCATCGGCAAATCGTAATTAATGACCAGTTCAATTCCTTTCACGTCAATACCACGCGACGCAATATCCGTCGCCACAAGCACGCGATACTTACCATTCTTGAATCCATCAAGCGCCTCGCGCCGCTGTGCTAGAGATCGGTTACCATGAATTTCTGCTGCCGTGTGTCCCATTGACGCAATCGTCCGCATGATTTTTTTCGCTCCGTGCTTAGTACGTGAAAAGACAAGTGTTGAACCTTTGTAATCGCCGAGAATTTTCTCGAGCAAACGGCTTTTGTCCTCTTTGCGCACGATAAAAAATTCCTGGCTGATCTTCTCTACTGTCGTACCTGCGGGAGCCACTTCAATGCGAAGTGGGATCTTCATATGTTGCGTGGCGAGCTGCATGATGTCGCGTGAAAGCGTCGCGGAAAAAAGCATGGTCTGACGTTCCGCAGGCGCTGCGGCGATGATCTTCTTCACTTGTGGCCAAAAACCCATGTCGAGCATGCGATCAGCTTCGTCAAGTATGAGCACCTCCACTTGATCGAGACGAATGGTCCCCTGTGCGAGGTGATCGAGCAAACGCCCTGGCGTTGCGATCACCACGTGCGGATCACGACGCAGTGAGGAGATCTGCATCCCCATCGATGCGCCCCCTATAAACACCGCTGTTCGAATACCGAGCGGGCGTGCGATCTTTGAAAGGGTCTCGTCCACCTGGAGCGCAAGCTCGCGTGTCGGAACAAGGATGAGTCCTCGGCCACGGCCGCTCACCAATCGCTGCAAGAGAGGGATACCGAATGCCAGGGTTTTACCCGTTCCTGTTTGCGCTACTCCCACCACATCCTTACCTGCCACACCTTCAGGAATAGCCCGGTATTGGATCGGGGTCGGCGTCGTAAAGTTGAGCTTGGCCAATATATCCAAGATGTTGGGCGATATACCAAGCCCATTAAAAGTATGCTCCGGCGTATGCGGTGTGGGTGTTGGGGTCATGCAGAAAAGCCCGTAGGCATTGAACTAATGTTTGGATGATACCATGAAAATCCCGGGAACGCAATTTTTCAGCTCCCCATCAAGAAGTGCCCCGTATGAGCCTCAATTTCTCCTCCCGCTTCCACCCCTTGATTTGAGCCTCGCGCTTCGACGCAGAAGATCGGTCTGCGTGCTTTTCAATGTACCGCACTTTCACTGCCCCCCTTGATCGCGTGTAGTGTCCGCCAGCCCCTTCTTTGTGCTCCTCAAAACGACGCTCGACGTCCGTCGTTATACCGGTATACAGTGAACCGTCGCCGCACTCGAGGATATAGAGAAAATACATACCGTGCCGATCCAATGATTGTAACGCCTGCGTTGATCTTTCAAGATCTCGCCGATTGACAGCGTGCCCCAGATTCCCTATGTTTCTTTGGGCTTGCTCAAAAGCCAAGGGAGGCACTCATGAGCTCAAAAGCAATACGCGACATTCATGTGGCGTTGTTCGTTGGGCTCATGGTCGCGTCACCCCTGAGCTCACTTGCCGTGATCTTCTTCCCGACGATCTTGTCGGGATCCGAACTGGTGGCCATCTGTGCCACTGGGATCCTCACTTTGGGGGTTCTAAGGTTCCGGTACGGCGGATGCCCCCTGACCATACTGGAAAATAATGCGATAGAAAGAGAGGGGGGCATCCCCTACCGAAGTAATTGCATAAGCTATTACCTCGGCAGGTGGATCGGCATCCACCTGCCGGTTTACGCGAGTCCGATTATCACTGTCGGACTCATGGCGGCGCCAATCGCCGTCGGAATCTTCTACTCTTGACCCGGTCTTCGCGCCGGGTCATTCGTTTTGATCCGAAGATATACGCACAACGACTATGTGCGATACACTAAAAACGTGAAGAGGGCTGCGCCCAAGAGCATGCCGAGACCGTTGCTGATCAAATCGAGCCACGTGTCGTTTATGTCGACTGAAAAGACGAGTGGCATATAGTTTTGTAAAACAAACTCGACTATTTCGTTACCTACCCCCATTGCAGTCACAACAAGGACACTGAATACAAAAAACTGAAATTTACTTATGAGCAATCGACTGTCTCGTACAACCCGAAAACAAATAAAAAACGACACGAAACCTCCAGTGAGCGCGTGAAGAGCTCTGTTACTCCAGACGGGATCTGCAATATTTTCGCTCACGAAGTAGTAGGTCGCCAAGATCAGAAGCGTAATATATGCAAGCGAAGATACTGAACTCACTCTCACCCTAGCAACATCCCTTTAAAAAACAGTGAGAAGAGGATGCCAATGTACGAACCGCACAGACCAACGATCAGTGCGACGAGGTACATAGCAAAAGATGATGAAAATCTATTAGAAGAAAAATTTACCGATCACTTCGGCTCCGATCCGCACAATAGCCGAGTCCACATCGTCCACCGGGGAGCTCTCCGAGGAAGATTGGCAACCCTTTTACAGAGCTCGGATGAAACTTTCAACATCCTTGCCGCCAAGTTTGATGAGCTCATCTATAGCTTTTGCTTGAAGCCTCTCCTTTGTAGCCCTTTCTTCGGCACTCATCCCTACAATCGAACGCACTTCTTTGTACTTATCGCCTAACTCTTTTGCTCGCCTCATGTCATCCGGATCGGTATAACCTTTTTTAACAGCAAAGAAATCTTCCTTCCAACGGCTCATCAGTTTGGTTAGGTCCGGTAACACCTTACCTAAAGAAACGGCTGATGGATCGCCGAGACGTTGGAGATGTACCAGTTGTGTGCCGAGACTTTCGACTTTGTCCTGACACTGAAAAAAAGTCACACCAGGGTCTACCATATTCTCCACATCTGCCGACAAATTCTTTACGAGATCGGTGTACGTCTGATTCGCAATCGGTGGTGTTTTATTAACAACATTCTTGAGACGCTCAACATACACAAGCACGACACCCCTCCTTTTGTACCCCTGACGAAATCCTTCTACCTTATCGGCTGAATCATATTCCAACGCCGACTTCAGTCGCGAGGAGGTAGTCGAGACAAACTCTTCTGCAACTCGTCGCGCAATTTTCCCCTGATTCTCTACAGCTTCGACATTTCGTTCAGGCTTTCCGACTTCAATTTTGGCTTGAGCGGAGCCCTCACTCACCCCTCCCGCTACCATGCCCATAGCCGCACCAAGACCTTTCAAAAAATTCCTACGATTAGGTTGTCTAGGTTGTTCCATACACAAAATTATGAGCTCCGTGTGATGCTAATGACTTCATAGTAGCAGACGGCGAAGGGAAGGAAACCGGATCAGAGATAGCTATCGAAATATATTGCGTGGCATGTGTAGCCACCCGGATTTTTTTGCAGATAGTCCTGGTGATAACTCTCGGCCTCATAAAACCCTGTGAACGGCTCGATAGACGTAACCACGGGGTCGGGCCAGCGTTCAGACTGATTCACGATATCGATAAACTTGAGTGCCTCCTCTTTTTCTTCTTCGTTTGAGTAAAAGATGACGGACCGGTAGGAGGTGCCTCTATCATTCCCTTGCTGGTTGAGAGTCGTAGGATTATGAATCTGAAAGAAAAAATCGAGAATGTTCTTGAGCGATGTCTTGTGCGTGTCGTATTCGATCTCGACCACCTCCGCGTGCCCTGCGTGATTTTCGTAGGTAGGATTTTTCTCATTCCCCCCAGCATAGCCGACCCGCGTGTGCACCACACCCGGTTGCGACCGTATGAGATCCTGCAATCCCCAAAAGCATCCGCCACCTAAAACTACTTTTTTTGTCATATGGGTGTCATTTCAGTGATCGTTCTTGCGTCGATGGACACAACCAGCCCAGCGGCACGGCCTGCAGATACCACTGCCTAACTTTGTATTCGCTTTCATAGTACTACCAGTTGAGATAGGTGATGGTGAGTTGCAAAAAGGTCGCGAAGGTGCCCCACAATAGATACGGAATATTCGCATAGACGACCCAGCGGAGTGCGGGCGATGCATGCCAAAGAGCGCCGAGCGCCCAGATGAGCGTGCCGAGAACGAGCACAATATCGATCGATGCCAGGAGATTGTTCTTGAGACCAAATTGAATTGGTGTAAACGCAAAATTGAAGATGAGATTGAGCGCAAAAGGAAGTGCGACCATCCACGAAATCTGTTTCGTCACTGTTTTATAAAAGACGGTAGCGAAGGAAACCGCAATAATCGCATACAGCACCGTCCACACAGGGCCAAAAATCCACGATGGCGGGGCCCATGTCGGCTTGATGAGATATGAGTACCAGGTGTAGGTTTCTGTGTTCATATTATACGCGAACCATTGTTATGGGCGGAAATGCAGTATATAGCACTCTTTCGCCAGTGGCATAGACTCCGAGCGCCCCTGAAAATGTCTACTTCCTTCCCCTTCCTCCTCCAGATGCCTGAGAGAAGTACGCGACAAGACCATCATACATAGCTTGTGCCTCTGCCTGGATATGCGCTTGCGCGCCCAAGAAGTCGCACGCCTCGCTTTCGTTGGTGATAAAGAATGATTCAGTAAGTACACCTGGAAGCGATCCGTAGACGGTCATTCCATACCCATCGCTCTTAATACCTTTATCGATAAGATCGAGTGCGGACACGATTTTCGGATGGATAAAACTCGCTAAGACCTTATCGTTCTTCTGCGTGACAAAACTCTGTGTGTAATTGGCTGTGGTGTTGGTAGAGCCATTGTGATGGATGGAGATCAGTACGTCAGAATTAGCCTTTTCAGCATCGGCCACTCGGTCGCTTCTTGAGGATAGTTGTGCCACTTCGTAGCCAGTACCTCCATCAGCATCAATCTTCGCCTTGAGGAGAGTTCGCACGGCAAGATTTACATCTGCTTCAGCAACAGGCACGCCAGCACAATAACCAGTAGCACCGCCTCCATCGCTACCACCATGACCCGCATCAAGCGCAACAACCTTGCCTGCCAGCGGCGAAACTTCTGCAATAGCAAGTGCCGGTAATGCGATAAAACTGAAAATAAGCGCCGGAATAATTATTAGATTCTTCATACCGCCATTGTAACTAATCTTATGAGTTTCGTATATACCACCATCACCCTGCGAAGGCCATTGGTCATGCGATGATGTTACCAGAATTTCAAGCATCTCCCCCCCCCGTAACTCGAGCTCAACATCTGGTATTATGGAGGCATGACCAAGAACCCACAGGTCAATGCGCTTGGGGCGGGGCTGTATATCGTCTTTGTCGTTCTCCTTATTACCTACGGCCCCACGTTTGTACGAGATGAACCGGACACCATCTTCGCTCCCATTGCGATGCTAAGCCTCCTTGTGCTCTCGGTCGTTTTCATGGGATACACATTCTTTTTCCAGCCCGTTCTCATGTACATCGATGGCCAGAAGCGTGAAGCAATAGAACTCTTTACGAAAACACTCTTCACATTCGCAGCGGTTACTGCAATCGTGGTGACCGTGGCTTTTTCTCTTTGAATACTGCTTTCGAGCGACTGAACTGATGTACCCCCCAATCTAGGCGATACGAAACTTTACGCAGTTTTCCTTGATGCGAGAATATCCCACTGTGCTTGAATATCCAAAATCGCGCGTTCTTCTTCGGTCACAGATTGGCCCGATTGGAGTTTATTCGCAATAGAGGATACCCTCTCCAACATCGATACGAAGAGAGATTGCATTGCGTGCATGAATTCGTATCCGTGATCCATTGAATGATTGTGTGCAATTTCGTGAGTGAACGTGCTTAATGCCTCGGTAAAGGCGACGTCAAGGAGCGACGCGTGCAACCCGATTGCTTTCTGACCGATATTGACTCCTTTTGAGCCTGTACCTCCGTAGAGGAATAGGTCGTTTGGAAGCGCAGCACTGGTCGTAACGTGGGCGTAATGGCGCAGCAATCCAAGTTGAGCAAGCTGGCGCTCGCTGGGACTAGTGATAAGTTCGAAGTCATCGATCTCATGCTCACCGGGAGACATGCGCTCGACTATTTCTTTAAGCCGCCTTCTAACTCCTTGAAGCGCTGCCTCAGCTGGCGAAATTTCTCGGACTTCGCGTCGACTTTCGATATTTGCTTGATTGTCAGCATCCACGAGCTCAAATAAACCCTTGCCTGTGAGGTAGTTCGCATTATCACCGAGCTTGCCGTAGAAATCGGGTGACGCTCTCCAGATTAGATACTGTTCCGCAGCGCTTTTTCCTGTTGGAGCTTCAATTTTTCTACGCGGCACTGCGGCTTCAAGTGATTCGATCATTGCCAACATTCCTGGTAGATCTTTCTCCATTTGCGTGATGCGATCCTTGTCTGTATCCGAAAGTGTAGTCTCGACAGGAGTTGCTTCGCGTCCCCCGACTTTACCCTCGGGCTGATCGACAGGTATATTTTTAAAGTCATTTTTTACTCGTTCCCACTTCAAAATAGCTTCATCCTCTTCTGGAGTACGAGCATCTGGGGCTTTGGCACTCGCAATCTCGTAAAGATTCTGATCTCCAGGAGTCCATTGCTCTTTTTCAGTCCCCGCCTTTTGCTGCTTTGGCTGCGCTTCTCTCTCTATCGCAGGCTGTGTCGGTCTCTGTTCAGGCATTTCTTGTTCTGGTACTACGGTACTGACGCTTCGAATGCTTAACTTTTGGAGCGCAGCGTCATAAAGGACTTTAGCGTTTTCTTCGGAAAGTTCCAATTCCATGAACACACCGCCCCCTGCTTTGTGCGGAGTATTACGTGCGATAAGAACATTCGCTTTGACTACCGCATCGTAGCTCAATCCGAAAGTCGTCACGAACGCCCCTTGAGACGTGAAGATCTTTTTAAATAGTTTGTTTTCCAATCCGGCAGCCGCAATGCCCCGGATGCTATAAAGCATGCGTTGCTCATCAGTAGCGGGGCGGGAAAGCCGGTGCGTGAGAAGTTCTGAGGGAACTTCAGTTTTTAGTTTGAATCGAAGAGTTGTTATTGACGATCCCACCCATTCTACGGCAGCGATCTCGTTTTGTATGTCACTGGTCAATCGATCGAAAAACTTAGCGGGATCTTTTCCGTCATACATCGCATGATCAACCTCAATACCATGCTCCTCCGCCATCCGAGCTAGTTGAAAGCTGGAAAGCTGTGGCGTTCTGTTGCTCGCGACCTCGATTGCGCCGAGCTTACTACTAGCGGTTGGCATACCGAGCTTTCCAAAGAAATTGGGACAAACGACGTACCCATCCTTTCGCAACTCCTCGATCTGCGCAGCAGAAACGGCGCTGTCGACAGCGATATATTTTTCGTATTTTGGAAGCGAAAACGCCTCCTTCCATTCGCGCGGATCGTATTTCTTCCAAGATAACTGTGTTGCGATTTTGTCGAGCACGACCATGAACCCTTCTTTCTCGAATGAATAACCGCCTCCGGGATTTCCAGCCCATAAGTGTTCTGATTCTTTAAGTTGTGCCAAAAGATCCTCTTTTGTCATGGCACTCACAAATCCATCGAGATACGTGCCGAGGTCGAAAGCGCCTATGGGTGGTCGATCGATGCTCATTTTGTACTTCACGTTGTTGAGTTGAAGGCTCAGGCCTTCAGGTCCGTCCCAATATCGAGATGGGTCTGCATCAACTTTTTTGTAATGCATGACTTGACCGTTCAGAAAAAGTCTCCCACGTGGTATTGCGCCTGTTTCCAAGCGAGGTAACCATCGTATCTTTCCGTTTGGATTTTCGTACTGCGAGTCTCTGAGAAACGGGTTTTCTTTCGAGACTCCAAGGGTTGAGAGTTCGCTCAGGGCTGCAATAACGACGGGGTTATCTGTTTCTATGATGTATGCATTGCTTCCCATAATTTTAGATTGCTCAATCGCACCGATAAGCCAATCGAATCGCAGCGCTTGTTTGGGATCACGGAGCTCCGGATGAGTCTTCGCAAGATTCTGTCGCTTTGCTTCAAGCTCTTGTGCTCGCGCTAGCTGGTAGCGTACGAGCCATCCCTCTCCTTGCACGTCGAATGTGCTCACGCCGAAATCGCGTAATAGGCGGAGCGCTGTTTGTTTGAGACCAATCCCGTTTCCACCTGCGGTATTAAAGTTCACGGGTTTGTCCGAGTGCGGCGCAAGTACTCCAGTTGCGTCTTCAAAAGGCCATTTTCCGCTTATTGTGAATCGAGTCTTGCCGCTTTTCATCTTTTCCGAAGCAAAATGAACACCGTTCAAAGTCCCGGGGTCAGCCTGGTTGTGATCGACAAAATTCTGTATAAGCTCCCGAGCAAGCCAAGGTGGCGGATATGCATCACGAGACTTGTCGATGAATGTGTCGGTTGCGATCGGTTGCGCATGAATGCCTTCTTGTTCAAGCATCCATGTGACTAATTTTGGCTGGGCCACGAGTGCACTTCGCGGAATTTCACGCGCTGCCTCCTCAACTTTTTTCTTGTCATTTCTTCCGGTGAGGCCTCCAAGAAAATTCTTCATATTTGAGTAAATCTGGAGAAGTACCGTAATGTTAGCACACGGAACGAAGCGGGGGCGATGGGGCGATTAGTCCTCTGTCGGGTTCTCGCGAAAATATATTCGGACTTTTTCTAACAAACACAGCAAACTTAGACACCCTTCGGAATTTTTGAAACCAAGAGGCGCGCTTCCGAGGGTCATTCAATTCGGACTGCGGGACTTGGATTCGAACCAAGATACACTGCTCCAGAGGCAGTAGTCCTACCATTAGACGATCCCGCACTATTTTGAAGTTACCGATCACCGACCCCAAAAACGAAACGGGCGGACGATCCGGCAATAAGGTACAACTTACACGAATTTAGACTTTATTCAACGGACACGTGCGGCCATCCCTCTTGAGTTCAACGGGGATTTCTTCGACGTACATCACGCCGCTTGAATCTAATGCAACCCTCACAGTGAGCCCGTGGCTCACCGCATCATCCCAATACTGATCGAAGATCAGATTGCCAAGAGAGTAGTAGATGTATTTTTCTTTATAAAATTCTCGCTCCCCTACCACGTGCGGATGCGATCCGATAATAATCTCTGCTCCCGCGTCTACAAATCGATGAGCAAGCGCGCGTATGTATTCGGGAGTAGTCGACGAATATTCGACCCCCCAGTGCGTGTAGACGATGGGCAGCCTCCCCTTTCCCCGCACCTCTATTATTTGTCGCACGGTCGTCGTAGCGTTTCCGCCAAACTCATTGTAGTTGATAAATGAGAGAAATACTCCGCCTACCTCTTCGGCAGCTACCGTAAAATCGAGCGGGTCTCCAAAGTAGCCAACACGAGCGTCCTCGAGCGCGGCCGTGGTCGAGCTAACGCCGCTCTGACCAAAGTTTTCGATGTGGTTGTTGCCAAGATTCACGAGACGAATGTTATGCGCATACAAAAGATCCGCGGTGGAGGTCGGAAATGTAAACGTCATGTTCTCAATAGAGCCCGACACGGTGCCAATGCTGACGGAAGCATGATCGGTCATGGGACCCTCGAGATTTGCTACTACCAAATTCTCATCTTCGAGCAGCGGATCAATACAAGAAAAAATAAAATCTCCCCCTTTCTCTTTTGCGATTGAGCGAATCGAGCGATCAAGCATCATGTCTCCACCAAACAATATTGAAACGTGCGAGGACCGTACCTCCGGAGCGGCATGCGCGGGAAAGACGTTGAAATTAAAAAGTGCTGCGACGGATGCGACGATAGTGGCAAATATCTGTGTAAAATCAGCCATTTATCCGGTGATTCCTGCGAGCGAGTGAGGCTTGCCTTCGGCGATCGCTGCGTGCGTAATACGAATGAATTGTGCTTTCTTTTCGAATTCGGCAATCGTGCTCGCTCCTACATACCCCATACCTACTTGAATACCCGACGCGAGCTCGGCAATGATCTCACTCACAGGCCCTTTATATGGCACAAGCGCCTCGACACCCTCGGGCACGGCTTTACGACCGTGCGTAAAGTATCGCTCAGACCCAGACGCACTCTTGATTACCGCCTGTGATCCCATCCCGCGATACTCTTTGAATTTCCTCCTATCTTTCTCTACCGTCTTTCCCGGCGTTTCATCACTGCCGGCAAACAAATTCCCGAGCATGACGGCTGACGCACCGGCAGCAAGCGCTTTCGCAATGTCACCCGATGTGCGAATACCGCCGTCTGCTATGACAGGCACCTTGTATTTCTTTGCCACTGCCGCCACTTCGAGCACCGCAGAAAGCTGCGGCACGCCAACGCCCGAGATGATGCGTGTGGTGCAAATCGATCCAGGACCCACGCCCACTTTTATCGCATCCGCAAAGGTACAAGCGGCCTTCGCTGCCTCTCCAGTCGCGATATTCCCAAAAATCATTTTTGCATGCTTAAGATTCTTCTTTATTTTCCTCGCGCTCTCCACAACATTCAAATTGTGTCCGTGCGCGCAGTCAATGACGATCGCATCACACCCCGCTTCGTCGAGTGCACGCGCTCGATCGGCCGCGAACGGCCCGCATGCGGCCGCCACGGGTACGCCAGCTTTTTTCGCCTCGCGCACCATGCGTACTTGCTCTTCAATTGAGCAGTTGCGGTGGATGACGCCAAGCCCGCCAAGATTGCCAAGCGCCACTGCCATCTGTACTTCCGTCACGCGATCCATCGCTGCAGAGAGGAATGGGACCGAGAGGTCGATGCCCGCAATTTTTGTTTTGAGAGATGCTTCGGCAGGCTCCATCTGTGAGGCGCCCGGCCGGATCAAGACATCATCGAAGGTAAAGCCTTCTTTGAGAATTTTGATAGCCATGTGCCATTATACTTCGCGCACAGAAAATGTCAACCGACCGTCCGTGCGACGCTCGCAGTAAGCGCACGGTGGTCTGAAACACCAGAGATAAGCTCGACATCGGAAACAGAGTACGCGGGAGTGGAGAACATGCCGTCGACCATGAGCTCAAGACCATCGATGCGATGACGCTCAGGATCAAGACTGCTCGCGTACTTTGCGGGTATGTTGTCCTTATATGCTGCACTCAAGACGGAAAAGATCTCTCTCCCCCGTGGCGCATTAAAGTCTCCCACGAGAACAAGCTCTCCGAGCGGGGCGAGTATGCGCAGAAGCTCCTTCACGTCTCGCCTCTGATCAACGTCGGCCTGCCCATCGGGTGTCCAAGTAAAGTGTGTGGTCGCGATGCGATATGGCACTCCGTCTTTCTGCACATCGCACCACACGAGCGGAAAGTTTTTGTTGTTCCAGGTCTCGGGATTATCTTGATCAAGCTCCGGCAGATGCGCTGGATCACCCCTATAGAAAATCACGCCAGAATCGCTGACGGGAAGCTTGGTAAAAATACCGACCCCAAAAATCCGCGGGGGGTCATCACGTATATATCGCGACATGGGTGCGAATATGCACGGCGCATCGCCCAGCGCTTTCGAGAGTTTCGGGATATCTGTCTCGTACAATTCTTGAATGCATGCCACATCGGACATTTTAGATTCCAAAAAGGGTAATACCAGGGGCAAATGATTTGCACGCTGAATATTGAGAGAAAGAAGCTGGAGCGGCCTCCTCATGAAGTCTTTCTTTCAGTTGCAGCTTTTATGAAGGCGTCAAATAAAGGGTGCGGAGAGAGCGGGCGCGCCTTGAGCTCAGGGTGGAATTGGGTCCCCACCATAAAGGGATGCACGCTTTTCGGGAGTTCTGCGATCTCCATCAGTTGACCATCGAGCCAGCGACCGGAAAACACGAGGCCCGCCTTCTCAAGCTGTTCTACATAAACGGGGTTTATTTCGTATCGATGACGATGACGTTCGGAGATTCTCGCCGTCCCATATGCCTCGCGAACAATGGTCCCCTCGTTGAGAACGCAGGGATACGCCCCGAGCCGCATGGAGCCGCCGTAATCTCTTTTGGCGAGTTTTTTCTTTTGCTCGGGAAGGATGTCTATCACGGGATGCGGCGTTTTAGGGTTGATCTCCGTCGTGTTCGCACCTGTGAGTCCCACCACATTCCTCGCGTACTCGATAACTTGCATGTGCAGACCATAACAAAGACCAAAGTATGGGATCTTATTCTCACGAGCATATTGCGCGGTTTTAATCTTTCCCTCGATGCCGGTTTCTCCAAACCCGCCCGGGACAATGATTCCGTCGTACGCACTGAGCGATGCGATGGGTAATGTCCCATCCTGGATTTCCTTGGCGTTGATCCAAGAAATTTGCGGCTTCTTTCCCTGCGCATATGCTGAGAACTTTATTGCCTCGATGACAGAGAGGTATGCATCTGAGAGTACGAAATCTCCTGTATCGAAATATTTACCCACGATGCCTATTTTCACCGTTTCGTGTCCGTTGTGCGCATGTTCCACAAACGACTTCCACTCCGAAAAATTCGGCGTCTGCTTGGCGCGCTTCCCCATGAGACTCATGAGTACATCGCCCAGCTTGTCGCGCTCAAAATTCAACGGCACATCGTATATCGATTCGACATCAGGTGCGGAAATGATGCGATCCGCCTGGACGTTGCACCAGATTGCGAGTTTTTCTTTTCGCTTCTTGTCTAACGTGTGCGTGGATCGCGCAATGATGATATCGGGTTGAACACCATATGAATTCAACATACGCACTGCGTTTTGCGTCGGCTTCGTCTTCATCTCGCCTATCGTATTAGGGACCGGAAGATACGAAACCATGACGAAAAGCACGTCGGACGGATGTTCGAGATGCATCACCCGCGCCGCTTCGATAAAGAGAGCATTTTGGAAATCCCCCACCGTCCCCCCGATCTCGACCACTGAGACATCGGAATCTGCTACTTTCGCTGCATTTTTGAGACGCTCGATGACCTCATCGCGTACGTGCGGAATCGTTTCCACGCACTTCCCGCCGTACCCGAGATTCCTCTCGCGAGCGATCACCGACGCGTAGACCATGCCACTTGTCATGTAATCGTCCGGCCCAAGATCGCGACCAAGGAAGCGCTCATAATTTCCCATATCTTGATCAGTCTCCAGTCCCGAATCCAAGATGAAGCACTCCCCATGCTCAATCGGATTCATAGTCCCGGCATCAACATTTAAGTACGGGTCGATCTTTACAAGATTGACCGAAAGTCCGCGTGCCATGAGAAGCTTTCCGATTGATGCGGTAGCGATCCCTTTTCCGACGGCCGACATGACACCGCCCACAACGAAAACATACTTATGACCTGCGCGCGCACGCTTCATATCCTATAAGACTATCACGCGTCAAGGTACCTACGAACAGCAAGGTAACTGGATAGCGCTCCGAGGGCTATGCCTGAGCCCATAATTACGAAGAAAAACAAGGGGAAAGCACCAATATAGTACGTAAATACGTTGAATGACCCCAGGAAACGCTCCGTGCCGGGCCCGAGCCACAACGTGAGCGGGTAGAGTATGAGTAATACAGCCACTCCAGAAATGGCACCGTAGAGAATGCCCGCAATGACAAAAGGCCCTCGGACAAACCATCGAGAAGCGCCTACAAGATTCATTACGCCGATCTCGTCGCGCGATGTATAGATGGTGAGACGAATCGTATTGAAAGCAATGAGCAACGACGCGAAACCAAGTACAAGAGCGAGCGCAAAGCCGAGTCGCCTCGACGTCCCGATGATGTTCGTCAAGCGATCGATCGCTGTTTTATTTTGTGAGAAGTTCACTTTTTCGATGGCGGCGCCAGCATCCGAACGGGCGGCCTGTTGATCTGCCAGATATTTTGAAATCGCCTCATACTGTGAAGTGTCTTTCGCCTGGATTTCAAGCGATGCTCCGAGAGGATTTCCGCCGAGCTCTTCGAGAGCCTGCATTGTGAGCTGGTCATTCTTATGCCGTGCTTGAAATTGAGAAAGCGCATCTTCCCTTGAGACATACACTACCGACGAGACCTGCGGAAGCGCTTCTACGGCTCGCTTCACTTCAGAAATCTGGCTTTCTGAGGCACTGGTCGTGAAATAGACCGTCACGTCGACTTTGTTCGTAAGCTGTTGAAGCACTGAATTAAGCGCGGCGCCCCCCATCATGAGTGCCGCGACCACAAAGAGTGTGATCGTCATGATGAGAACACCCGCGAGCGAAACAAAGCCATTGCGGATAAATCCTACAAATCCGTATCTCCCCACCCTCTTAATCGTCGCCCAGTAAGACATACGGATATTCTACAATGTATATTTACCTTCTTTATCGTCACGCACGATTCGGCCCTGATCCATTGTGATGACGCGTCGCCCCACGGCATCTACCACTGATTTATTGTGCGTCGTGAGAAGGACGGTTGTCCCAAGGTCGTTGATCTTTTTCAAAATCCCTACAACGTCATGCGCATTTATGGGATCAAGATTGCCTGTCGGTTCGTCAGCAATCAAAACATCGGGCTGATTCACGATCGCACGTGCGATCGCCACGCGCTGCTGTTCGCCACCGGAAAGTTCGTGCGGGAAACTCCATATCTTTTCGGGAAGTCCTACGAGATCGAGCACGTGCGGTACGTCACCGGCGATATCTTCATCTGACCGTCCCGCCACTTCGAGAGCAAATGCGATGTTTTCATAGACATTTTTCGTGGGCAGGAGCCTAAAGTCTTGGAAGATAGTGCCGATCTTGCGCCTCATTCGAAGCAAGTCGTTTCTCGATAATTTGCTGATTTCGTGCGAACCGAAATACACTGCGCCCGACGTCGGCTCGACTTCCGCAAAAAGCATTTTGAGCAGAGTTGTCTTTCCCGCGCCTGAATGACCGACGATCGATACGAATTCGCTCGGCTCGACAGTGAGCGTTATATCTTCGACAGCAGCCGGACCTCCTGCCTGATACACTTTTGTAACCTTGTCGAAATAAATCATACAAACAATGCTGCCTATTATACCGCCTTTTCAGCATCTATGAATGATTGGATATCTCCGTTTAACACCTTGTCGACATCTCGCCGCTCATGATCCGTTCGATGATCCTTAACCATCTGGTACGGATGTAATACGTACGAACGTATCTGACTTCCCCATTCAATCTTGGTCGTCGCTGCCACGGAGAGCCCTCTCGATTCGGCCTGCTCTTGTTCTTCACGTAGTCGATACAGCTTGCCTCTCAATAATTCGAGTGCCTTCTCACGATTTTGCGCCTGACTGCGCTCAGAAGTGACATGGACGGAAAAACCCGTCGGCTTATGTGTCATTCGCACGGCCGTGTCACGCTTGTTGACGTTTTGCCCACCCGGACCCCCTGAACGAGCAACGGTAATTTCGAGATCCGTTTCAGAAATTTTCAGATCTCCCTGGTCGGGAAGTTTGGGAAGTATTTCAACAAGCGAAAAGGAAGTCTGGCGCTTTCCCGCGGAATTAAAAGGTGACATGCGAACCAGACGATGCACACCTGCCTCATGCTTCAACGTGCCATATGCATTTTTTCCATCTACTTCAAAAGAAATGCTACGGTAACCTCCCATCGAATTTTCGTTTGCCCCAATGAGTCCGGTATTCCATCCCTTTGATGCAGAATATTTTTTATACATCTCGAAGAGGATCCTAGAAAAGTCCTCGGCGTCGTCTCCCCCCGCCCCCGAAACTATGGTGACCAGCGCGTCCTTCGTGTCGTGAGCGCCACCACCTTCCAATGTGGTTTTCAAATCCTGGTACTCTTTCAAAATTGCTTGCGCCTTGCCCTTGTCGACCCAAAAATCTGATGCTGCCATCATAGCTTCGATCTCTGAAATTCGTGCCTCTATGCCCGCCTTTGAATGCATTCGATGAGTATACCCCGTGAAATAAAAGTGTTCGACCCTGTGATATATACTTGACGCATGGAGATTTCCCCGGAAAGAATGAATATGTGGGTGCCGGCTCCTGGTACTATCGTCCGTATGAAACGAGGTTTTGACAACTCCCGAGAAGCCTCTGCATTGGCGCGAGCGGGTGTAGACGAGCTGAAGGAGGGGAAACTCTACGAAGTCCTAGAGTATATTCAAAACCCAGAACAGCGGGCACTGCGCCTGCAAGAAGTGGAGATTACATATATAGGTGGAAAGCAACACAAAAAGGTGACTCGAATAATCCCTTTCACCCCAAAACTAGATTTTTTTGAGCCCGCGAGAGAACACTACGATACATAGCATTGATTTTGCCGACCGAGACTCGGAGCCACCTCGCGGAATTGAACCGCGGACCCCAACTTTACGAAAGTTGTGCTCTACCAACTGAGCTAAGGTGGCAAACACAAACATCCTACGCTAAAAACCTATGGATTTCCAATTTGCGTGAGCCGATGTCCGGGATTGAACCGGAGACCTCGTCCTTACCAAGGACGTGCTCTACCAACTGAGCTACATCGGCTTTTGCTCCGTTCTCTGGTTCGGAGCTTCGCAGAGAATATCACGAGACGGGATACTCCCACAATTTTTCAATAATCGGAGCGACTGCCGCGTCATTGATATTCTCGGGACGAATCGAAGCGCCGACAAACAATTCCTCCTCAAGATCATGCGCAGCCTGCGCGAGACTTTGAAATTCTGCGTCGGACCGCGTCGAAAAAGAGGACTTTTTTTTCTTGTAGCGTTCCCTTCCCTCAGAAAGACGATCACGCAGAGAAAGTACGCCATGTGGCCCTACGCGCATGTCGGCATACTGGCAAATTTTGAGCTCAATGGATCCGTTTTCTAAGATAGTTTTTACCTTACCAAAACCACTCGAGTTCATGATTTCAATTGCCGATTGCGGAAGACCGATCTCTCGAGCAATCGCGGCGTTTACCGTGTGCTGTTCGGCTCCATATTTTTCGAGAAAATCTTTCTTTACTGACTCCCAGTACTCACGACCTTCTGGCTGTATGAAATCTGGAAAGTAATCGAGGTCTGACTTTACGATGTTACCCATGTCGTGAAAAAGGCATTCAAGGAGCACCGTGTGCATATCGATAGATCTGCCGGTGTTTTCACACACCATCTTCGCCACAGCCGCCACGCGCAGCTGATGAAATCGCAAACTCGACATGATCCTATAGTGCGCGTAAATCTCGCGCGGCGTTTTCATGAACCGATTCTAACACCTACGCCGCTTTTTCTAGATGGCTCGATTCGTTGTCATTGGCTGCAGCGTCTTCAATAATTAAACGATTCTGATGTTCAGGAAAAGTGCGATACCGCTTAAACCCTTCTGATTGCGCTACTGGCCGAATATGAAGTTTGGAATAACTTTGCGCCCCCTTTTCAAGCTGTGTCAATGCACCGTTAATGAGGTTCACAATTATTGACTGCTGCTCTTCCGAATCATTGGTGCTCATCCATAGGTTTTTGACCTCTGCGGTATGCGTACCTTTCTCGACAGAAATAAATCCGACTACTTTCTCTCCTTCTTTTGCCACGAGCGTCAATCCGCTACGCTCCGATACTCTCATCTCCTCCAATATATTATGGAGCGCCGTCTTTCGCTCCGAAATACTTCCACCTTTCGACTGGTCGAGTGTCGTATCCAGCGCATTCTTCTCCAGACCAGCGATTTGATGTTCATATTCGTTCAAACGAGCTCGCTCCACAACCTCTACTTGGATACCCCGCGTCTCTGGCGACTCAGATTGAGACGCCCCCTTTCCTATCCCCTCTCCTCCTTTTGGCATCAACATATACAGGAATCGTAGCACATTTATGTAAAAGGCAATGCCAAGCTCATTGTGCGCATTTAGGGACTAGGTCACAAATATCTCCTCGCCGCCGCTCGGACATTCCGCGACCCCGGCTCGCGGTTCGACCTACTAGCCTCACGTCGCTCCGCCCTTCGAGTCCCTGCACTCTGCTGCAGAAATATAGTCGACCGACGCTCCGCGTCGTTCTCTTTATTTTTGCGCGAGTGAGACTCGGTCACAGATAATTCGTTTGCCGTTGCAAGCGAATTTCCGCGACCCCGACTCGGCGACCCGTTTGCTAACGGGTACCCCGCCTCCTTCTTTCGAGTTCCTTCACTTCGCTCCAAAATACAACAAACCTAAAGACACGCTTTAGGTTTGGCGTTTTGCGCGAGTGAAGGGACTCGAACCCTCGACCTTTCCCGTGACAGGGGAACGCTCTAACCAGCTGAGCTACACCCGCAGTATTCGCAACGATCGCACGACTTCATGCGACCGCGACACGCACACAATACTTGAAAAAACGAGTTCTATCAATCTCTCATGCCGACGGCAGGGATCGAACCTGCGGCCCAGCCCTTATGAAAGGCTTGCTCTGCCACTGAGCTACGTCGGCCTCTTGGGATGCGCACCGAGTGCATCTATATAACCGAGAATTTTGTATTTCAAATCCGTCCCCCTTCTCACCCGCAGTGCTAAGACACCATAATACGAATTATGATTTTCGTAAACCTTCTTGTTCTTTACTTTTATGAACACGACCTTCCGAAATTGATTATACGGCATCTCAAGCAAGCGGGACCAGAATTGCATGATGACCCTCTCTCGCGATCGGTGTGATTCGTTGATAAACACCTGAGGTCGAAACATTTCCCTTGGGACACCGAAAACTAGTCGGAACCATTCCAGCATAAAGAGAACGAGGCCGGGATCTGAATTTGATATTGCCACCGTCCCCTTTCCTTTTATCCCCTCACCCCAATACACGCCGAGTCCTGCAAGAAAAATCTCGCGACGAGTCAGTACGTGAAAATCACGGTACGCTTCGGCACGATGCCGAGCAATCGTGTCTTCTTTCTTCTTTTGATTCGTAGCTGCCCCATTGAGTTGCCCTCGCCGAACACCTCTCTCAGCACGCCTCATGAGTGTGTCTTTCTGCTTTTCGGTCAAAGCTATGTCTGAGCACCACACGCTAACGCTCGCACGAGAAACGCCGAGCTCGGTGGCAATCGAACGAATTCCCCATCCCTTCTTCCGAAGGACACGCGCACTAATCCGTTTTTCAGACTTTGCCATTATGTGCATTATACAGCCCGAAGACGCATGTTTATTTCTCTATCCGCACAAGCCTGCCGCATGATATTCTCACACACATGTGGCACATCGTCTTGATCACTAATTCCATCCTGCTGGCACTTTCAGCACTCTACCTCGTCTATTCATTCGGTCATCTTATTTTGACCTTTTCTTGGAAGGAATTCCTTCTCGCCCTCGTCATCTTCGCCTTCCTCGCCGTGGCCGAGGTGGCCCTCGGCGCCATCAACTCCTAACGAGTCTAACTGAACATTGAAAAGCCCTCGCGAGTCGAGAGCTTTTACAGTGTTTGCGGCGCGTTACTCCGGACACTCACTTGTCTTTCCGCAAGGCGACAACTTCTTATGTTTTACTTGCCCTAGTTAAATATTCTGAAAATGCAATCCCCATAGCAGCAAACACGAACAGCACGTGGATAAGAACGACTACAGCAATATCTTTCACTGGCATACTCCCCTGTAGGTAGGTCTTGAGTGCGTGAACGCCAGAGATAGAAATAATTGCGAAAGCGAGCTTCAACTTCAGATTATAGGTGTTTACATGATCTAACCAATCGGGTTTAGTAATCTCTTTTCCCTCAAAATGGGCATTTGTTACAAAAAGAGAGAAACCCGCGAGTGCTACGACCCACACGAGTTGAGCAACCATTGTGATATCTACAAGCTCGAGAACTTTGATAATCAGGTCAATCTTTCCGATCTCTTGACCCAGAACTGATACGAGGAGGTGCAGGATCTCCAAGCTGAATTTCCAAAGAATGGCAAGTAAAATTATGATTAGCCCAATATAAAAGAAAGACATGACAAATCGCATCTTAAAAAGCGTTTCTCCGACAAAGGCAAGAAGAGTTCTTTCCATGAAGCTATACTAACGACACGACTCCTATTTGCAAGCCCGCACGCGTGTAAAGCAGTTTGCTCGCTCCCCGCACAATCAAAATACCGAAAAACCTCCCGCACGGAGAGGCTTTTCTGTACTTGTTGCACTCATAGGACGGGTGGCATCTGCTTATCGAATGGCGGCAGTCGGCACGTGCCGTGCTTGAGTGTTAGTAGTAGCGAGCCGAATGAGGTTCTCGGGAGTCAAACTTGAAGCAACGAAATCCCTGACCTTACCCCAGTCTTTAAAAGTGAATTTATAAGGTGCGCTCGGCTTGACCAGGAGAGGAATCTCTAGGCGCGAATACTGTCCGACTTCTTTTGGAACAATGTAATTGCCTGGCTCTATATCCATTTCTTTGGTTGCATCGAGTTTTGAAGCGTCGTATCCGTTTATATCTTGCTTAGGTACACGAACTGTCACGATATTCCCTCCGGGTTTTCGTGTGTTAATGTAGGCCGATAAGTCGCCCAAATTGCTAGTGAACCACGTACCCACGAGATCTCTTTTGCTTACATCTCCCTCCCTTCTTTCGTCGTATGCCTCGGTTGGTTTTTCATAGCGATACAGTGTGACATATTGCTCATCGCGGTACACGTCGGCTACAGTTCGCTCCACTGGTTTATCTACCTTTTCTGCGCGTGCTCTTTCCACACAGAAATAGTACCACGCACTCTAAAGCGTGCTGATGACCAACCCAGTCCTATTTACTACTCTTCGTGTTGCGGGGGGAGGCTCGGTCACCTCGAAATTGCGCCGTCGCACAATTTCTCCTCGACCCCGGAATTTTGGTTTTGCCTACTGACAAAACATCATAATTCCTTGCAAGTCCTCACACGAGGCGCGCAGGCGCCTCGTTCCTCGCACAATCCCAACACTGAAAAAGCTCTCGACGAGCGAGAGCCTTTTCAGTTTTTGTTGCGGGGGCAGGACTTGCACCTGCGACCTCAAGGTTATGCATACCACTTCGACTTTGGCCGCGGCAAATCCCATAAAATTCACAGGACGCCTTCGTGGTCTGGACTATACCTTCATCCCGTCGAATTGCCATTGCGGCAATCAGTCGGGAGCCTGCCATCTAGTCTCTACACCTTCTCTTCGATTTCTCTCAGAGCTTGGCTCGGTATTGCCACTTCGCACAGCGGAAGAGGTTTCACCGAATTTGACAAGTGTTCCGATCACAATTACTCGTGAGCGAGCCCAATGTGAGCCTTGCGAGCTACTACTGCTCCACCCCGCTGCGAGAAATATACTACAAAAAGGTAGGAGCGCAATGTTCCGGAGGAAAAAATTACTGGATGTAGTGAAATTCTCTCAGAACTCTCTCATACAAAGCGATGACGCGTCGTATCTCGCGCTCGGTCATCGTGTGAGCGTCGCCGTCGTGAGCAATCCTATTGCGCACTTTGTGCGCTTCCCAGGCAAGATCAATCGTATTGAAATTTGCCCGATCAACATTGCGCATTTTGTCGGCCATAGTTTCTCCTTTGTACCCCAAAACGTCGAGAAGTTCATTGAGCATGATGTCCGCTTCAAGTATTGCGAGGCGCGCCGCCTTTGGGTTATCACCCGATACCTGCTCAAGAATCCTATTCCACCGAAGCTGCACCTTAGGCGTGTCGTGTGCGGCTACTGCATTTTGCGCTGCAGCAAATCGATGTCGCTCCTTCTGACGTATTTGAAAGACACGAACACAGCAATAAATGATGAGCGCGATGAAAGATAGCGAAAATAGGAGTGAGAACGCAACAAACGTGCTCCATTTATGGAAAATGGCATCGTAGGCCCCTGGAGCAGAGGCCATCTGGAGGTATTCGACAACCTGAGGCGCGCTCACAGGAGTGGTGATGATGGTAGTAACTGGGTCTGGCCCACTACCCGCACCTGTGCCCACGATAGATGCCACGGTACCCGGCACCCACTTGAACGCGAGTTCGCTCAAAAACCAGAGCGACCAACCGATTGAACCGTCGGTAGTAAGTGTTGGCTCCATGCGTGGATTATACCGCTATTTTTTCAACTTCCCTTCCAAGAATACATGCCGCATCTTCGTTCCCCCATTCAGAGATGAGCTGAAAACCGATTGGGAGCTTGCAGCCGTCGCGCACAACCGTACCTGAAGGTACTGAGATGGCGGGAATCCCCGCGAGGTTGACGGGCACGGTAAAAATATCGGCAGCATACATCGCAAGAGGATCAGACTTTTCACCCAGTTTCCACGCTGGCACAGGGCTCGTGGGCAACGCTATCGCATCGACGGATTCAAACGCTTTCGCAAAATCCCGTCGGATAACCTCCCGCACCGCACGTGCTTTACGATAGTATGCATCGACATACCCCGAAGAGAGCACGAATGTCCCTAAGACGATGCGGCGACGCGTCTCAGGGCCGAAGCCAGCAGCGCGACTCTTGGCATACACATCAAAAATGGTATCGGCGTCGACAGACAAACCGTATCTAATTCCGTCGAATCGCGCCAAGTTGGTCGACACCTCTGCCGGGTTGACGATGTAATAGACAGCGAGCGCGTACGCGAGCGTGGGCAACTCAATATCAACAATTGAATACCCGGTTTTCTCCAAAGCGGCAAGGGTGATTTCAAACTGCGCACGCACATCCGTATCTATCCCCTCTTTGAGAGATGCGCGTGGCACGCCAATTTTTTTTGGAATTTTCGCGCTGTGGGGAATCTTGGGAAGAGATGTCGAATCGTTTTCATCGTACCCCTGAATCACCCCGAGTACCATCCGCGCGTCTTCGATGGTCTTGCCGATAACACCAATTTGATCGAGTGATGAGGCGGCCGCAATCAGGCCAAATCGCGAAACAGCTCCGTACGTCGGCTTAAGACCGACGACTCCACAAAAGGCTGCGGGCTGGCGAATTGAGCCACCCGTATCGCTTCCGAGTGCAGCGAGCGCCATGCCCGAGGCAACGGCCGCGGCCGAACCACCCGAGGTACCACCCGGTACCCGCGAGAGATCGTGAGGGTTTCGGGTGGGGCCATAGGCTGAATTTTCGGTCGATCCCCCGAGCGCGAATTCGTCCATGTTGGTGCGACCGAGAAACACAGCTCCCTGCTCTTTCAGTTTCGTGACGACCGTCGCGTCGTATGACGCGACGTATTTCTCGAGCATTTTCGATGCAGCACTCGCGATACGTCCTTCTATAAGAATGTTGTCCTTGATCGCGATTGGTATGCCGGTAAGCGGCATCGCCTTCCCCCCTGCAATTATTTCATCAGCAGCCCGAGCCTCCTTTCTCGCTGAATCGGCCCACACTTCGAGGTATGCATGAATCTCGCCGTCTCTTTTTGCGATGCGATCGAGATACGCATTGGTCAGATCGAACGCCGTGTATTCCTTGGCGTCGAGCGCGCGGCGCGCTTCCACTATGGTGAGCGTATCGAGGTTCATGTCTTCTTTTGGGTAGCTTTCTTCGAAACTACACTTGGATTTTCATAGTCGCCCTGCTCGTTGAAAATCTCGGCGCGTGAAATAACTTGTTTTACCGCTATGCGATTTCCCTTGCGAGATGGAGCCGCTTTCAAAAGTACTTCTGTGTATTTTCCGCTTTCGTGAGGATTTTCATCGGATCGCATCACATTGTGAAGCCCTCGCACATCTCTCTCCTCCGCCGTCGCAACCTTTTGTATGACCTCCACGAATGCAAGGATTTCTGGAATCTCTCCTTCGAGTCTCGTGATCTCCTCTTTTGATACTTCTATCCGCGCAAGCTTCGCAAGCGCGGCCACGTCCACTTTGGTAGCCATGAGCGTATCATACGCACAAAGTCGATCTCAGTCACTATGCGTTATCGATTCAAATCTTCCTACCTCTCTATTTTTCTTAACATTATTCCAGGCATACGTTTCCCCACCCATGGCCACCCATACACCCGACGGCAATAGATGAGCGGCCGCCAACGCATATCCCAGGTTGAAAACGGCATCTGAATCTTTCTGCGAAAGTGGTACAAATGAACCCACAAGCACCACGACCTTGCTCCCCACGCCCTTCGCACCGAGAAATTGCGCAGTCTCCGTCATGGTATCGGTGCCGTGCGTCACAATGATACGATCTTCGGGCGCATTTACACAACTCGCCCAAATCTGTTTTCTATCGATGTCATCAAGGTCATTCGAATCCTTCTGAAATAATGGCTCGTGAGAAATTGAAACGGTGAGTCGCGCATCCTCAAGTGTGCGTGAGAGATTCGTACCGTTAAATACCGATTTTTCTTTCGGATTGTATTCTGGCGAAGAATCAATTGTTCCTCCTGTCGAAATAATACGTATTAAGTTTCTCATACTAGGTTACGTGGATTTCAGTAAATCGAGGAATTGTCTCTCACTCAGAATCTCGACGCCCAACTCTTTGGCTTTATCAAATTTTGATCCTGCTTCACCGCCCGCAATCACCGCAGTTGTTTTTTTCGACACAGATGATGCGACATCAGCCCCGAGCGTGCGAAGCATCGCCTTGGCTTCTTCGCGCGAAAGCGAAGAGAGGGTGCCAGTAAGCACGTATGTTTTGCCGGACAACGGCAATGTTCCATATTGAGTACGCGGCGCAGCCTTTATGACCAACAACTTCTCCAGTCGAGCGATAAGTGCGCGATTATTTTTGTCGTGGAACCATTCGTATACTGCCTTTGCCATAACATCTCCCATCCCGTCTATCGCATTGAGCTCCTCCTCACCAGCTTTCGCAAGAGCATCGAGTGTGCGGAATTCTTGTGCGAGAAGAATCGCCGTCTCCTCACCGATATGAGGAATCGAGAGGCCGACCAAAAACCTATGGAGCTCCACGTGACGCCTCTTTTGAATTGCCTCAATCAGTTTTTTGGCTGAGACTTCGGCAAATCCTTCAAGTGGGAGCACATCACCTTCAGTGAGGGTGAAAATATCGTCGAAGTGCTGGACGAGTCCGTTTTCCAAGAGCAGATCAACCGTCTTTTTACCAAGCCCCTCGATGTCGAGCGCATGTTTGCCCACAAAGTTGTGAAAAACTCTCCGTGTCACCGCGAATGAATTTTTGTCCACACAGCGCCACGCCGCCTGCCCCGGCATGCGCTCGATTCGCCCATCACCACCGCATTCGGGAATTGCGGTCGGCCACTTGAATGCTTTCGCGTTGTGAGGTCGCAGACCTTTCACTACTTCCACGATTTCTGGAATTACGTCTCCAGCCTTCTGCAGTACCACCGTATCGCCTATGCGCACGTCGAGACGGCGTATTTCGTCTTCATTGTGTAACGTCGCTCGAGAAACTGTCGTACCAGCGACAGAAACGGGTTTAAGATGCCCTACAGGGGTAATGACTCCCGTACGCCCGACTTGAAAGACTATATCTTCGACGACAGTCGTCACCTGTTCTGCAGGAAATTTGAAAGCGATGGCGAAGCGTGGCGCTTTTCCCGTGTACCCGAGAGCTTCTTCGTACTTTCGCTCATTGACCTTCACGACCACGCCATCCACCCAATATCCTTGATGCCGGCCCTTTTTCTTCCACGACTTCCAAAAATCGATAGCTCCCTCGATATCAGGAATAAACACATGATGCGGATTTACCTTAAAGCCCAGTTCTTTCATGTATTCCAACTCCTCGATTTGGGTCGTCGGGAATTCTTCCGACGCCTGAGCTACGTCATAGATGAACACATCGAGCTTACGCGAAGCGGAAATGGAGGGGTCGAGCTGGCGAATAGAGCCAGCGGCTGCATTGCGAGGATTGGCAAAGGGAGGTTCGCCTTCCGCCTGTCGAGCAGAGTTCAACTTCTCGAGATTCTTGGCACTCATCCATACCTCACCTTCGACGATAATATCAACGGGACGCTCGAGCATGAGTGGGACAGATTCGATTGTCCGCACATTGTGGGTCACATCTTCTCCCACCTCCCCGTCACCGCGTGTTGCGGCGGTTTTCAAGAGACCTTTTTCATATTCGAGAATAATCTTAAGTCCGTCGATTTTGAGTTCGCAAACATAAGAAGGTCGGACCTCACCGAATGTGGGCCGGAGGAACCTCCTAACGCGAAGGTCGAACGCGCGTATGTCTTCCTCTGTAAACGCGTCGTTAAAAGACCATTGGGCTACTTTGTGCCGTACTTTCTTAAAACCCGGCAAGGCCTTGCCCGCCACACGTTGAGACGGCGAATCGGGAGAAATGAGTGATGGGTATTCACGCTCAATTTCGGATAGCTCGTGCTTGAGCGAATCGAGCGCCTCGGCAGATATCTCTTCCCTATCATATACATGATAGAGGCGTCGATACCGGTGTATCGCCATCTTTAACTTTTCGTAGCGTTCACGTATCTCAGCGGGCACCTTTTGCATCCGCACATAATACCAGAAGAGACTTTTAGTAGTTGAGCTCGATCGAGCGCTGGAGGGCGCGGGGCGAAGTCCCCCTCTGATCACAACTAACACTATATCCGTCCGCATGGATCATGGTTCGAACCGCGCCTCCGATCTCTTCCTTTTTGACAGTCACTATCGCGCAGTATCCATTGCTGTCCGGACCGATGAAGAGGTTGATCGGAAGCGGCTCATGGGTAAACGGGTACGGCAAGTCAGCTGCGGTGGGACTGATCGCGATACTCTGTCCATCGCACGTCGGATTCACTCCCGTGGGCGTGGTCAAAGCAAAATAGCCAAATCGAAAATCCCAGAAGAGAGCACACTCTGCTATCGTGTCGGCCGCATAAAATGCGAACTGCGAATCACGCCCGATCCCTGAGAGGAGAATCTGCTTCTGGGCGACCTGAAAAATCGCTGTACCGAGCGACACCACGACCGATGCCACGAGTGCCGCGAGCAACAACGTGAAGCCAGCCTGCGAGACGCGACCTCTTCGCGGGTGATTTGTTTTGTACCGGAAAATTGTGCACTTCATGGTGATGTTTCGTCCTTAACCCAACGATACAGATTTTCAGAAATACTAAATGTGCGTGTCTGAAATGCTCCTGTGCTCCAAGAAACAGTGACCGTTACCCTCAGTTCATCATTTGATCCACCAACCTTTGTGACACGGACGGTCCGTGTAAAATTTGTATCTGCCCACCCAGACTGATAACCATATATCGTACCGTTTGTCTTTAACGACTCGCACGTGCCTGAACACACAGGTGGATCTGAAGAAAATGGATCGGTTAAACGCGCATCGACAATGAATGGTTTTTCATTTCCTGATGAACTTATGGGGATATCCCCGAAGATATCAAGGGTTGGATCGCTCGGATTTTGCACGATCTGGAGAATTCGCCCGTCACGATACGCTCGAATCGCCTCAAGAGCCTCTTGAGCAAGGTAATACGCGGTCACCTGATCACGTGCATAGTATGATGCCGAGAGGCTCTTGGATGCGAGTGACATCGGAGCAACGATAGCAATGGTAAGAAGAGAAACAGCTGCTAGCGTTTCGATAAGCGTAAATCCAGTTGGTCGTTTTTTCATAGGTCTAATACTCGCTGCACCGCAGTCGCCTGAATATGGAAGGTGGTGCGCGCGCTCGTACCCGCTACTCCCGCACTCCCCTTGATGGTAATGATCACTTTAGGTTGGAAGATATCACCCGGAGTGGTTCCGACGACATAAAATCTCATGTCATCGATAGTGATTTCTGGCGCTGTGATTGGGCTCAGATCGCTGATATTTCCCGTGACCGACCTTTCCAAACGATGCGTACCTTCATCGAATGAGTATATCCACACAGGCTCACTCACCAAGCCTCGAGGCCGAAACGCAAAAACGCTACCGCCGTTCGGACAATCCTCGGGTGTGGTGAGGTTAGATGCATTACAACCATGGAATGTCGATCCCTCTCTCGCGGCGCGCACCATGCCATCGAGCGCAATATTGAGATTGTTCATGACTGATTGTATCGCCTGAGCCTTTCTGTTTGCCTTCACCAAGGAGAGCAGCGTACTGACAGAAATCACCATGACAGTGGCAAACAACGCAACGGCCACGATCATCTCGACGAGCGTGAATCCAGCGGTGTGTGTGCGTTTCCGATGCATACTAATTCAAAAGACGCCCCACAGAAATCTGCCCGCTCGCGTCGATGGTCACATCCATCTTATTTCCCCTTGGCGATTGGAGCTGAATGCGCGCAGCACTCTGACATGCAGAGGCATTCGAAATACAAGAATCACCGCCTCCTCTACTTATATGCGCATCAGGATCGGGGCGAATAAAGAAGATGTCGAGAGTTTGCGGGCCGCCATTTTGGTCGGAACAAGTCTCCCCAGTGCTCGAGGTTGCGCAAATCTTCTTGATGAAGAAACCTCCCGACATAGCGCTACTCTGCACTTTCTCATCCGGATTACCGCCATTGTTGTAGCGCCAATCCGCGGGAGTCACGACATCAGCAAACATGACATATTCTGTGGGACTCATGATATCAAAGTGAACGCCAAAACCAGAAGAGAAGCTCGCTCCGAACCGCGCGACAGATATACCGTAGAGCTGCGCTTGCCTGATAGAGAGCGCCACGTCGTAGGCGAAGCTCTCGAGCCTTACCGCACCTCCAAATCGCACGTTGTCGACCAACACGATAGACGTCACGACGACCATGATCGCCGTCACCACAATGAGCTCAACAAGTGAAAATCCTCTTTTTAATACCCGCCGAGCGGCAAAATCCCCAGGTCGTGGAGTGGATCGATGCCGTAGAGAGTACAGAGCCATAGCGTTATACAACTGATGATGAGAAACGGGCCAAACGGAATCTCGCTGCTCATTGTAAACCGCCCGCTCGGCATATCCAAAGAAGTTATCCCGTATTTCTGGAGCGCTTGCAGGATGTGCGGAAGCGGCATCAGTACGCCAACAGAAATGACAGCGCCAATAATGAAAGAGAGGAAGACCGCAACGAGGCCGAGTGGAAATCCGAGCAACCACCCAATGCCAAGCGCCAATTTTGAATCCCCCAGCCCCATCCACCGTCCACCGGAGACGAGCCACAGAAGGAAAAGCGGCGCGGCAGCAAGCGGCCCTGCAAGAAGGAAAAGAGCGACTGTACTTGTCTCACCAAGCGATACAAGTGATCCGCCTATGAGAAATGAAAAGCCTGCAAAGGTATACGCCCACTCGTCGGGAATAATAGTGTGCCGAATGTCGTAGGCAGCGATCGCGATCAAGATCGCGGCCTCGGCACACAAGAGGATCTTGTAGAATATTCCGACGAAAGGCGCGCCGCCGATCGCAGCAAACAATATCGCCGTCGTCGCCTCAACGAGCGGATATTGGACGGAGATCGGCGCGCGACATTCGCGACACTTCCCCCCAAGCGCAATCCACGAAAAGACGGGGATCATGTCGTACCACTTGAGCCGTGCCCCGCACGCCATGCACCCACTCCGGCCTCCCACAGACCGTACCCCGTGTCGAATGATGAGGACATTGAGAAAACTACCGACAATGAGGCCAAACAGTCCAAACACGAGCGCAAACATGCACCGAGTATACAACACAAAACCCCGCGTTCGCGGGGTTTTGTTCCTCTAATCACCAGGCTAACCTACGGTCTGACATCATAGATGAGACCGTCCGCACTTCCATTGAAACCCCCGCTCGCTGCCGCAATATCAGCGTTACCTGCCCAATCGCCACCGGTGCATTGACTACTTGCAACGGAATCATAATCAGCATCCGAGTTTAGCACGGTATGTCCAGCCGTCTCGAGCTTGGTACCAAGGTGGTAACTCGAGCAAATAGCACCACTTCCGATCGCTTCATATGCGTATCCGAGACCACTTGTCGGGTCATTCGGGACAGCTGCGATATAGCTGTTGCCTACAAGGCCTCCGTCGGAACAACCCGTTCCAGAGGTGTCGGTAAATTGTGCCGCGACTGGGTAACTGCCGCAAGCATCGTAATAGAGCTCAAGTGCAAGCTGAAGTTGCTTGATATCCGAGACGCGACGAGCATCACGGCCCTTTTTGCGAGCACTGTTAAGAGAGGCGAGAACGATTGACGAGAGAATGCCGATAATCGCGATCACTACTAGGAGCTCGATCAACGTAAACCCTCGCTTATAAGTTTTTGTCATATATGACATGAAATTAGCCATTAGCCCGTCAATAATATATCGTAATTGTATATCCCTGTTGAAGAGGCTGTCGGAGAGGGTGGGGATAACCAAAAATCCTAGAAACTCGAGGCGATGTTGTAGATAGGCAGGAGCACGGCGGCGAGAAGTACTGCGACGCCCAGGGCGAGCATCACGATCATCATTGGTTCGATGAGGCCTACCAGAGTATCAACCGCGTTATTTACCTCGCGACGGTAGAATCGTGCCATGGTCTCCAATATCTTCGACATGTTACCCGTCTCTTCGCCGATTTTGACCATAGCGACGACGATCCCCGGAATCTCTCTGTGCTTTCTCAAGGCTTCCGACAGCGGCAACCCTCCCTTCACGTCGTTTGCCGCCGCAGCCAATACCTTCTCATACACCGCATCTCCGACCACCGAGCTCGTGATCTCAAGGCCGCGCAATACCTGAATACCGCTACGCAACATGGTAGAAAGGTTGTCGGCAATGCGTGAGATGAAAATCTTTTGATAAATGTCGCCTATCGCGGGTGTTTCGAGTCGAGCCCGAGAAAGCACCTCCCTCCCCCGCGCTGTTTGTGAGAATCGGTAGACGAAGACAATGCCGATCGCAAGCATGATTCCAATCAAGAGTATGTACTTGCTGAGAAACGTGGACATACCGATCACTACTTTCGTGTATATGGGTACGTTTTGCCCTACTTCCGACAACATGCTTGCCAAATTCGGGATAACGAGCGTCATCATGAGCACCATCACGACGACAAAGGTGAGCACGATAAACGCCGGATATACGAGAGCATTTCTCGCCTTCTGACTCAACTCGTAGTTGCGGTCCATGTAATCTGCAAGAAAAGCGAAGGTCTCGTCGAGCTTTCCTGTCTCTTCGCCTGCCCGCACCATGTTGACGTAAAACACCGAAAACGCCTGAGGGTGTTTGCCGAGCGCCGCTGCGATCGAACTGCCGCTTTGCAAATCATTGGCCACGCCCGTGAGCGCGTCTCCCAAAGCGGGGGTACGCGCCTCGGCAGCGAGAAGTCGAAATGCCCGTAGCGCAGAGACCTGCGCCTCGAAAAGCGTTGTGATCTGCCTACTTATCATCACCACGTCGGCATTCGTAATGCGATCAAAAAGCGAAAGCCGCGTGGAAAGCGCAGAAGAGCTCTTCACCGGATCAATGCCCGAGATGATGAGCCCGCGCCGCTGCAGGGCAGCGATCGCGACATCCATGTTGACCGCATCGATCGTGCCATGCCGTTCGTTTCCTTGCGCGTCGAGCGCGGTATAGGTAAACAGCGCCATGCCTTAGAGCAACCTTTGCAAGAGGTTGGGGTTTAGGGAATATTGGTATGCGTTTTCGGGCGTGATCTCCCCGCGACCGACTAATTCTGCAAGGGAGCGATTCATGTCGAGCATGCCCTCGGTCGACCCCGTCTCTATCACCGTGTTGATCTCATGCGTCCGCTTCTCACGAATGAGATTCGCCACGGCTTTGTTATTGATAAGCAGCTCACACGCAGGGATGAGCCCCCCAGAGATTCGTGGAATGAGACGCTGAGAAAAGATACCCGCAAGGGAAGATGCTAACTGCAAACGAATCTGATCCTGCTGACCTCCGGGGAAGGTATCGATGATTCGATCGATCGTCTGCGCCGCGTTGTTGGTGTGAAGCGTTGAAAACACGAGGTGACCCGTCTCGGCGGCCGTCACCGCTGCAGCCATCGTCTCGGGTCCACGCATCTCCCCCACCAAAAGCACATCCACATCTTCTCGAAATGCCGACTGAAGTGCTGAGGCGAAATCTCTTGTGTCGATCCCAACCTCACGCTGATCGACGAGAGATTGCTTCGGCTCGAAGACGTACTCGATAGGGTCTTCAACGGTGATGATGTGCTCCATCCTTTCAGTGTTGATGAGCTCGATCATCGCGGCAAGCGTGGTGGTCTTGCCTTGTCCTACAGGCCCTACGACGAGGAAAAATCCTTGAGATTTCCGAGCAAAAGAAAGCAAGACCTCCGGAAGGTTCAACTCTTGCAACGTGGCGATTCGTTTTGGAATGAGCCGCAACGCTATGCCTACTGCTCCTCTCTGGAAAAACGCGTTGCCTCGAAAACGCTGGTTGTCGGACGTTTCGTAGGCAAAATCTATTTCCTGCCGCTCGAGAAAACGCTTTTCTTGATCCGGACTGATCATCGTCTTCAAAAATCCTCGCGTATCTTCAGGAGTGAGGATATCCTCTTTGAGCATCGGGGTGAGCGAGCCGGAGACACGGATGGTGGGATGCGCACCCGTGGAAAAATGGAGGTCAGACCCGCCCTCGTGCGCAAGGACGTTTATATACTTTTTGAACAGTGCGGGGTAATCCTTCATGATGAAATGATAACAGCACTAAGCGCGTCGTTTCGTGAGCTCTTCGGTAATGGTGTTAACAACTTCGGAGGGAATCATGTTGGCCTTAACGATGTACCGCATCGCGCCGAGATCAGCTATCTTCATTCTCTCGGCGTCGTCGTTTTGATTTGTAAGTGCAATTTTGATAGATACTGGAGCCAGGTGCTCTTCGGAAACCGCCCTGAGAAAAGAGAAGCCATCGAGCTCGGGCATGGTGATATCGAAGAGTATGACATCGGGAGTAAAGCCCCCACGTAAGAGGACGAGAGCTTCTTTAGCCGATAAACATGCGTTTACAGAGTAGCCCATAGCCGTAAATTTCATCACGTACATGTCGAGAAGAAATTTGTCATCGTCGACTAAGAGCACGACCCCTTTTGTTGTGTTTGTGGTTTCTGACATGGTTTTATTTTTTATCAATCGTATCCGCCTCGGAGGACGAACCGCTCACGGGCGTCGGCTCTTCTTCCCCTCCCGCGAGCATGAGCGTACTCAAGGTGTTCACTTCCGAGAATGGGATCTTCTGCTCGAACGCTTTCATCATAGCATCCTCGCGCATTGTGAGCATACCTTGAGTGCGCGCCACAGCCCAAATACGAGAATCTACAGGATCGTCCAGAATGATTTTCTCGATCTCAGGAGACATCTCCAGCACCTCAAACACAGCCATACGACCCTTAAGCCCAGTGGGACACGTCGGGGTACGCATTGCTTCATACGCGTGGTCTGGAATGGGAAATCGATACTTTTCTGGCAATGATTCAAACTGTTTTTCGAAACTCTTTTTCATTGATGGAGTGAGCGGCATCTCCTTCGCCGCCCCCGCGCAAAACGTACGCGTGAGCCTCTGCGCTATGGAAAGCGTGAGCACGGGGGGGATCAAGTACGGATCTACACCCATGTCGATAAGGCGGGGTATCACGCCGACAGCGTCGTTGGTGTGAATAGTGGAAAGTACGAGGTGACCCGTAAGTGCTGCCTGGATCGCGAGTTTGGCCGTCTCTCCATCGCGGATTTCTCCAACCATGATCACATCGGGATCTTGGCGAAGTGTGGTGCGCAGGCCTGTCGCAAATGTGTAGCCGATCTCGGGACGAACCTGCGACTGAATCACACCCTCAATGTAGTACTCGACGGGGTCCTCAAGCGACAAAACGTTTTTGTGTTCTCTATCCACTTCGGAGAGCATGGAATAGAGCGTCGTCGATTTTCCCGATCCGGTCGGGCCGGAAATGAGGATGAGTCCATACGGTTTCTTAATTGCCTGACGAATCAATTCAAGATTCCGCGGCGTAAGCCCGATCTGATCAAGTGGTATAAATCCTTGTTCACGGTCAAGAATACGAATCACTACCTTTTCTCCATTGAATGAAGGAAACGTCGAGACGCGGAAGTCGATCTGCCGATTATCGATCTTGGCAGAAAAACGACCGTCTTGCGGTTTCCGCATTTCGTCGAGACGAATGCTTGCAAGCACCTTTACACGCGCGACAAGCGCGCGATGCGTGTTGAGCGGGAGGACGACGCTCGTGTGCAAATCGCCGTCAACACGATACCGCACCCTTACACCAGTCGGCTGAGGTTCGATATGAATATCTGATGCGTTGCCGTCTACTGCATACCGAAGAATCGTCGAGACTATTTTTATCGTGGGAGCGTCTTCTTGTATCTTCGCCATCTTGTCTCCAGGCGTTCGTCCAATCGTCGGGTCTTCAAGATCAAGCCCGGCCACTTCACCTTCTTGCTCTTTGTTTTTATTTTGTTTTTGCTCCGATTGGAGATCGGTGACCGCCCTCTCTACCTCCCCGCCCAAACCACGATACATCGCGAGTACACGATCAAGATCTTCTGGTGAAATCTTGAATACTTTAAACGGCATCCCAGAAACACGGGTAATAAAGTTGAGCGCATCGATGCCATCGATATCCTCCGGATCTACCATGCCGACCTCAAGGACACCTTCCACCACACCGAGTGGGACGAGGCGGTAGTGCGTCGCCGACTCTTCTGGCACATACCGAAGCACGTCGTAGGGAATTCGTATCTCCCCTATGGATCGAGTGTCCACGACAGAATCATCTGTGACATTCTTTGTCGCCCCTGTTCCAACTCCTGGCATACAAAAGTACTACCTCGGACTGAAGATCTGTGCCGCTTTGGTTGTGCTCGCGGAAACGAAACCTGGGGAAATGAGGGGGGCAAACGGATTCTCACGACCAATGGGTTCGGCGACAATTTGAGTCGAGAAGTCTTTTAAGGTCATAAACGGAACGGAGTTGAGAATCTTGGGATCGAGCTCGACCGATCGAAATGTAAGGAGCGTGGTCACGAGACTCTGCTCAATGGGGCTACTTGCACCCTCCACAGGTATCGTGACGAGATCGGGAACCGAAGTACTTGAGGAGAGGCCATACCACACACCACCTGCAATCAAGACGGCGACTCCGATGAGGGCTAGTTTATGTTGAGAAAAAATTTGAAGCATAGTTGAGGTACATTATTTGAGCCAGTATGTTCGGAGCACAACATTGAACGTATATTGAGGTTCTACGCTTCCTGAAGCTTGGGAGAATGCATCTGCGCTCGGGCTCATCGTGAGCGAAACGAGGTCGACGATACGGAGACTCAATTCTAGATCCCGCAGAAAACGACTAAAGGTCGCGTAGGATGCTCGAGTACTAAACGTAAAAGTCAGTGAGTCGTATTTTTGATCGGACGTGCCTATCTCCACGGCCGCAATTTGGTTCTTGGACGCCCTGTTCAAAGAACTCGAGACGTCGACATTCTGGAGCGCTATTCCGTGCTGCCCCGCGAGGTTATCGAGGTCGAGAATCAATCGCACGTTGTTGACGTGATCCGGAAGTAACTTCTCGAGCCTCTCGATGTCTGTGAGCTTGAACGCGTTGAATCGAGACAAAAGACTGGCGTTGAGTCTTTGCAATTCCGCAGCCTTTTCGAGCACTGCGTCATACTGCGCAATCTCAGTCTGGACGCTCTTTACGCTATCGTAAGTCGGTTTGGTATAGAAAAAAAATACCACTCCAGAAAGAACAAATCCTATAACTGCAATGATTATTTGCATAGCTAATTAGTAGTCGGGGTGTCTGTCGGCGCCCCCAAGGGAGATTCTGTCCCGGTCGGGAGTGCCCCTTGCGGCGCTCGAGGATTTTGTGGGACAGATCCCGGCACACCGCTCACAAGACTTGCGTAGTTTATTTCAGCCGGATTCACCATGGCCGCTAGATTGAAATGAACTCCATCTTTGTCTCTCGCGATACCGGAAAAAATTGGACTTGTGATGATTCCATTTTTGCTAAAGATGTCCGCTTGCAACGCGATTGAATTTACGCTCTGAGCAACCCCCGCCATCTGGACGGAGATATGTTGGGAATCGACCATTTCGAGATTAAGCGTGCGAAACGAGACTGTCTTGAGGGTCGCTTGCTGAAGAGCCAGGAAAAACGCCGTCGGAGCCGTGTGGGCCGACAAAATGCGTTCTGCCGCTTTCATGCGATCGTCGAGTCTCGTCAGCGTGTGAATGAGTGAGGGATTAAACGACTCTTTAGCACGGTTAAGCTGTTCAAGCTTGGATGAACTCTCTGTAGCTAAGTACTGTTGATACACAAAGACCCCCGCCGCGAGAGCGACAGAAGCCACCAAAAGTACGATAGCGCAGAGCAAAAGGAGCTCGTTGAGTCCCCCGCCCTCTCTCCTTTGGCCCGCGTAGGGGGCACCCGTATCTTGCGGTATGAAAGAGACTGGTGCATTTGTTTCTGCCATATTTTTTAAGCGTTCTTCAACTCTCTGAGAGCAATGCCGACCGCGACCGCAAAACCAGGGCCAATGTCTCGCAACACTTTCGCGAGAAACGCGGGTGCCTCGGTATGCGCGAATGGATTTGCTATCTCCACTTCGACAGAAAGCGAGCTGTGTGCTACTTCTCTTAAGCCAGGAAGCGAAGCGCCGCCTCCCGTAAGAACCACACGCGGCACGTTTTTGTTGTACCGCTGCCCGTAACTCAATAGTACTCGATTCACTTCTGAAAACACACGCGTTAGTGTTGATAACAAAGCGGTCTTGATTCGATCATTCTCCTCGGGACTATATGCATTCGAACTTACCAAGCCACATTCACGTTTTATGCGCTCCGCCTTCTCAAAGTCCCACTCGAGTGAGCGCGCCAGATTCTCCGTCATGTGCTGCCCCCCCGTGCTCATGAGATGAGAAGAACGCACGATACCTCTCTCGACGATGTACATCTTTGTCGTCGCGGCGCCCAAATCGACAATGAGGACAGGAGCCACGCCGTGCCCCACTGAAGAGCGCGCGGTACTGAAGATTTCGATCTCAAAGAAGTCGATCTTGAGGCCAGTACTTGCTGCGATCTCTTGATAGCTTTGCAAAATGTTGTTGTGTATCGCCACTAAGAGGACTTCTTGTCCTTTTACCTGGAGCGCCGTTTCCTTCTCCACTCGATCGAATGCGCTTTGCTCTCCCTCGTCTTTTGGAATCACGAACCAATCGAGCTTCACCTCATCCACGGGAAGCGGAATGTATTTGCGTGCCTCAATGGGAATAATGCGTTTGAGCTGTTCGTGATCGACATTTGGAACGTTCAGAACCGTAATCAAACTTGAAGAGAATGGGATGGATAATCCACCTGCTCGAGCAGTCACATTGGCCTCGCGCATGACATCGACAAGGGCCTCGGTAATCTTCTCTGGCGGGATTTTCACCGCTTTCCCAATTGGTTGCTGTCCAAAAGGACCAAGTGCGATCTCACCATACGTCTCGAGGATCGCTACCCCACGCGAAGTACGTAGCTGGACGATCTTCGCACTTGATGAGCCAATATCGATACCCAAAACACTTCTTTCAGAAGGTTTTCCGAAGGACGCCAGACTTTTGAAAACATCTCCGAGAGAAAACACCATTCTACAATTGTATCACGCGATTTTGTCGATCTTCGCAGCAAGAATGAAGTCATTCTCCGAAAGGCCGTGAATTGCATGAGTGGTGAGGTCGACGGTGACCTTCCCCCATCCAATCGAGAGATCAGGATGATGGCCCTCGCGCTCCGCGATGGGCGTGATCACGTTGGCAAATCCCATTGCTTCTACAAAATTCTTGAATGTGAATTGTTTGGATATTTTTTTGACATCTTCCGATAGCGACCAGCCATGTACGTGCCCTAACATCGCCCTCGCTTCCATCTCAGTGAGCGGCTTCGCGTCCCCTTCACACGCAACACACCGTTTTTGCGACAAATCCATCTCCCCACTCTATCACGCACAGAATCCTCGACTATTCGCCGTGCCCTGCGTACAATCCCCCGGATGTACAGAGCAGTGGCGATGGTTCGATATACGTGTGAAGCCCTTCTCGATGCGATCATGCCACCGCGCGAACGGACGGCGCGAACGAAAAGCCGCGAACCGGGAGACATCCCCCTCGTCCTTGAGGTGCATGACCTTCTAAAGGTAAACATCACTACACTCATGGACTACCGCGAGTCGGCTGTGCAAGATCTCATACGCAGCCTCAAGTACGATGGTTCGGGACACGCGGCTCGACTTGCGGCGACGCTTCTAGCGGATTATCTTCGCGAAGAGATCTCGTCACATCGTGCTTTCAGCAAAAAGAAAATACTTATTGTCCCGGTACCGCTTCACGCATCTCGTGCTCGTGAGCGCGGATTTAATCAGGTAGAGCTCGTCTTGAAAGCGCTGCCACGAGAATTCCTCGACGATACCGAGGCGATGATCGCACCCCGCGCACTCACGCGCACGAGAGAAACGAAATCACAAGCTCATCTTTGCCGCTCTGAGCGATTATCCAACGTCGCGGGAGCGTTCGTCGCGCCCAATGCGGCGCTCGTAAACAAAACCCATATATTTCTTATCGACGACGTGACCACCACGGGCGCCACACTCGCAAACGCCGCGACGCCTCTGCGGCGCGCTGGCGCGGAAGTCACCCTCCTTGCGCTCGCGCGAGCGTAGTCGCTCGGATCACTTATTCTACGCGGGAGGTGTTGGTCCGAATGTATCGCCGCAGCCGATCCGCATCGACATCAATCGTGTGGAACGCATTGTCTTTGAGAGATTTCTCGAGATTGACGAATCGTGCGGGTCTCTCAGGCACTTCCCCCAGCGCCTCTCGTATCGTCTCTTCGAATTTCACTGGCAGCGCCGTCCCCATGCATATGATCGGCACGTCTCCACTCTCTTTCTTATACTCAAAGCCGACGGCCACGGCATCCGCAGTATGAGGATCAATGACGAAACCCGCCGTCTTGTATACGTCTTGTATGGCTCGCAACCTCTTTGCGTGCGTGGACCTTCCGCTCCTAAATCCTATTTCTTCAAACCGCTTTACGTTTACCCCATAATCGCATACGTCCACGGTCTTCTTCTTTTCAAACTCATTCATGTATTTTTTGACATTACCGGCGCTGCCATCGAACACGTCGAAAACCAATCTTTCGTAATTTGATGCCTTAGATATGTCCATGGAGGGGCTTGAGGTGACCTTCGCTTCGGTGAGCGCGTATACGCCCGTCTTAAAGAGCGTGTCCATTACCGCATTCTCGTTGGTCGCGACGACAAGGCGGCGGATCGGCACTCCCATTCGTTTGGCGATGTATCCGGACAGCACATCGCCAAAGTTGCCGGTGGGCACGACGAAATCCACCTCGTCTCCGACGCGCTCTACCGCCTGTAAATATCCAGAAACAAAATACGGGACCTGCGAGGAGATCCTTCCCCAATTTATGGAATTCACCGCGCCGAGCTTTGCAAATTCTTCTTCACCTTTTAGCTTCTTTACCAAGTCCTGGCAATCATCAAATCGTCCCCGCACACTGACATTGAAAATGTTGCCGCCGGTGAGGGCGCCCATTTGTGCTTTTTGAAAATGACTCATGCCTTCTTGAGGACTCAACATAAAGAGCGTAACGTTGGCAAGCCCCTTAAACGCAGCTTCTGCGGCCGATCCCGTGTCCCCCGAAGTCGCCCCGAGTATTGTCAGGTGTTCATAGCGTTTTTGCAGTTCATAATTCATCTCTTGTCCGAGTAATTGCATCGCCATGTCCTTGAAAGCTGCCGTCGGCCCGAGCGAGAGCTGTTGCACGTAGAAACCATTCTCCACTTCCATCAAAGGGACAATATTGCCATCGAGAGCGCCGAACGCCTCTTCCGAATACGCCTTCCGTATGAGTTCGCGCAAATCCTTATCGGGAATGTCTCCGTCCACCAACTTCTTCTTTACCACAAACGCTATTTCAGCGTACGGCAATCCTTTGAGCTGCTGCAATTCTTCTCGCGAGATCTGTGGATACTCTGCCGGCACATATAATCCCCCATCAGGCGCGAGACCGGCGAGCAGGACATCGGTGTACGATTTTGCCGTTTTCGACTCGTCTCTCGTACTAATCATTTTCATATGGTTAGTCTCCGCAACTCATTCACGCCCTTAAATATGACTTTATGATATCGAGTGTCTCTCGGCCACTCTTGTCGTGTAAGGTTTCGGCCGAGATATTGATGTGCGAGAGCGCGCGGTACCTTTTGAGCCGATCGGACAAGAGAATAGGATAACAGCGCTCGAGTGTCTGTTTTTCTGTTTCGCCTTTTTTCGGAATAAATGCGCCATTCCACGTGACAGGTTTTGGGTTCTCAACAAATTTCTTCATCATCTTGTCGATCGCCGCCTCTTCAACAACCACATTCACGATCAAGCAGTTCTCTTTGAGCCATGCGAGGGTAGATGCCTGAAGATAAATCACGCTGCCCGTCGTGTCGAATACAAGATTTTTTCCACCCGTGTGCACAAAATCCACTTTTGTATATTTGCCTTCAGCTGCTAGATATTTCTTCTCACGCTCTGGATACCCCTTACCACTTGGATATCCAAGCCACCGCGATATTTCCTCCATCGAGGTAAATCCAAACGACTTGAGTATTTCTTCATCGACCTGATACCACATAAAACCGGACTGGTCGCGAAGCACTTTTGAGCGATAACTCTTCCCTACATTCGACATCCCGACGAAGGCAAGCCGAAACGTGCCGTTTGCAATATGCGCCTCATATTCGACTCGAGTAAGGTTTTCTGACTCCATTCGGATAAAGGTACCCAGATTCCGATATATTACAAGGTGACCTTCGAATGCACCTTTGCAAAGACTGCTGAGCCAGTCTTATACAGCAACTACAAATCAATGAGGTCGAGATATCCTATTACATCTTCGATGGTATCGGCATACAAATCGGCCCCCTCTTGCTTGTATCCTTCTGGCAGGTTGGTACTGAGCCCAATAACAAATGCGCCCGCCGCCTTGCCCGCGGCAATGCCAGAATTTGAATCTTCAAGAATGATCGTGTCCTCAGGCGTCACCTCTAGTAATCGCATTGCTTCTTGGTAGCCATCTGGGTGCGGCTTATGTCGTAAGTCCGATCGTTCCGAAAGCGACAATACGAGTGAAAGATCACCAGCAAAGGTAAGCCTTGGGAGCATAAAATTGATCCATTCCGATCGAGAGGCAGAAACAATCCCCATCAGATAACCACGCTCATGTAATACCTTGCCGAGCTCATCAATGCCCTGAGTCATCGAAGCCAAGTCATAAATGCGATTCGCCTCGGCATCGTGTAATGCGATGTATGTTGCTTCATCAAAATCTGCACCCAATTCACGAGCTTTCTTGAATATTGTAGCGCCACTCATTCCAATTGTGCTACCGACCCTTTTCATAACCTCCTCGCCAAAAAGATCCGTCAAGAAACGCGCACCATGCCTCACCCATGTTCGCTCAGTATCAATGAGCACGCCGTCCATATCGAAAAGAAAAGCTTTTTTTCCAGATGACATATGTAAGGTACCCCTTCGCTGTCGCTGTGCTCCGACTTTTTTTCCGAGCCATGAAGCAATGGTATACCTCCGTTTACTGCTACACAATGGCGGAGAGGGAGGGATTCGAACCCTCGGAGCCCTTTAGAGGCTCAACACATTAGCAGTGTGCTGCATTCGACCGCTCTGCCACCTCTCCATTTGTCGCCTATCCGTGCAAGCCGTACTTCATTCTCAGCTCTTCTCGTTTATACCCTTTTTTGTACTCTTTTTCCAGTTTACGAGCCTCTTCTTCCGAAACACAGTCGATACATTCGAGAAGTATCATTTAAAATTCTCAGAGAATCTTCTGGATAAACCAGCCCGAGATCGAGAGCACTACCGCACCGAGAAGCGCTGCGAAAAAGCCACTCACCACAAACCCCGGTACAATGAGCGTAACAGCCCAAAAAAGAAACGCGTTGAGGAATAGAGAAAAAAGGCCGAAGGTGACGATGGTGATGTGAAGGGTCAAGATCGAGAGAACGGGCTTAATGACTATCGCAATGACGGACCACACCAAAGCAACCAAGAGCGTTGTCTCCCAACCACCCTCCACAGTGATCCCAGGTACAAGCTTCACCGTAAGTACGACAGCTGCAACTGTACCGAGATATCGAAGTATCGCGTGCATGATGAATTGGAGTTGGTGAGATGGTATAGCTTTTAGTCGATTCCCGCAAATATTCAACCAACTCTTCAACCAACCAACAGCGAGGCAGGGTGATGTCTTGAGGAACCCCCGCAGAGCTTGGCTCGAGGATTGAGGATTTTTTCAGCAGGAAAAATCCGTGTTCAGAAAGGCAGCACCCCGCCGAGCGCCCTCTACCATCCGCCCCTCTCCTCATCGGCATCCACTTCAGCAACAAGCGGATCGGCGAGCAAGTGCGCATCATCGTCTTCGTCTACTTCGTCGAGCACGCTGTCCGGGACGACTTTGTCTTTGTCCTCTTCTTCGTCTTCATGATGAACCATAACGATAACTTCAATATAAATTTCTTATTAACACGAATATCTTACTGGCACACCGCCCGTGTGCAATATTGAAACGATACAAACTGTGAATAACTCAAATGTATACTGTCCACATGTCCCCCAAAGACCTGATGACTCAGCACTTCCGTCTCACACCAATTCAATTGGGTGGATTCAAAAAGCTCGGTATCGGGACAATTCGGGATCTTCTGTACCACTTCCCCGCTCGCTATGATGTGGGCGGGGGCGAATCGTCCGTTGCAACTTTGACCGCAGGAACATCTGTCACTGTATATGGCACCATCGGCAAGCTGGAGACACGACGATCCTGGAAACGCAAAATTCCCGTGGGCGAAGCAACGATCACCGATGCGTCAGGATCGATCAAGGTCATGTGGTTCCACCAACCATATGTAGTCAAAAAATTCTCCGAGGGGATGTTTGTAAAGGCGGTTGGTACTGTTTCCGGAAACGCTGGTAAGCCGTACCTCGCCAATCCGCACGTGGAAGTAGCGGATCCGGCCGAAGTTGGCCTTTTTACCCCTCGAAAATACGGCAGTCAGACTACCGTATTTCCTGAAACGACAGACTACTTTGCCGTCTACCCCGAATCACGAGGTGTCACGTCTCTATGGTTCAGACATGCTATTGAAAAACTCTATTCGAGCGGTGCATTCGATACTATGGTCGACCCGATTCCCAAAGACATAATCGATCGATACCATCTCCCCGATCTTAAGAGCGCTCTTTTGTACATTCACAAGCCAGGTGAACTCAAACACGCGGAGGCCGCGCGCAAGCGCTTTGCCTTCGAAGAGATTCTTGCCATTCAGATCACGCGCGCGATGGAGCGAGCTCTCAATGACGCTCAAGCTTCATTCCCCATTCGAGAGGGTGCGGGACTCGCGGAGCGTTTCCTTACAACAATACCGTTCCCACCGACAAAAGCTCAGGGACGTGCCATCGCCGACATTGTGGCTGACTTCGGGAAGACGCATCCTATGGCACGACTCCTCGAGGGAGATGTGGGGAGCGGGAAGACGCTCGTGGCTGCGGCAACAGCATATGCGGTCGTCAATAGCCGCCCACCGAATCGCACTTCGGGTACATTGCAGGTCGCATACATGGCACCGACCGAGATACTTGCCAATCAACATTTCCAATCGTTCGTCGAATATTTCAAAGAACTTCCCATTAATATCGCCCTCATGACAGGGAGTGGTTGCAAGAAATTCCCCTCAAAGGTCGCGAAAGGTGCGGCGACCGACATTTCGCGAGCACAACTTTTGAAGTGGGTTGCAAGTGGTGAGATCGCCATGCTCGTGGGGACCCACGCGCTCATCCAAAAATCGGTGAAATTCCAACACCTCGCATACGCGATCGTCGATGAGCAGCACCGATTCGGCACGCGCCAACGACGCGCGCTCGCACATAAGGGCGACGCGACGCCCCACTTCCTTTCGATGACGGCGACCCCAATACCGCGCACGCTTTCACTCACCCTCTATGGCGATCTCGATCTCTCACTTCTCGACGAATTACCGCCAGGGCGCGCAAAGATCGCAACGAAGATCGTTAAGCCCGATCGAAGAAAAGATGCGTATGAAGCGATACGCGCCGAATTACAAAAAGGAAGGCAAGCGTATGTGATATGCCCACGCATAGAGGAGCCAGACCCAGCCAAGATCAACGCCCTTCAAGCAACATCCGCCAAGGCCGAAGCCAAACGCCTGCAAGCAGAAGTGTTTCCAGAGTACGAGATCGGACTCCTGCATGGCGCCATGAAGCCGCGCGACAAAGATGAGGTGATGCGACGCTTTACGAATGGAGAATTGCATATCCTCGTCGCGACATCAGTAGTGGAAGTGGGAGTAAATGTGCCAAACGCGACGGCAATCATGATAGAAGGCGCAGAGCGATTCGGCCTCGCACAACTGCATCAGCTGCGAGGACGCGTCATGCGGTCATCTCACCCACCCGTGTGTTTTCTCCTTACAGAATCGAAGAGCGACATATCACTCAAGCGTTTAAGAACGCTCGAGGCAACAGACGACGGGTTTAAGCTCGCCGAAGCAGACCTCGAAAATCGAGGCGCGGGCGATCTCTTCGGACGACAGCAGTGGGGCGTCTCAGACATTGGCATGGAAGCGCTTAAGAATCCCCGGCTTATTAAGGCAGCTCGTGAGGAAGCGCGAGGCATCGTCTCCCACGATCCGCAACTTGCGAACAATACGATCCTCGCCGAACGTGTCGCAAACTCGGGGCGAGAGCTCCATGGAGAATAGAGCCTTCACCAACAGCCCCGTCTAACAGGGAGGCTACAGGGTTAGCGTGCTTCGACGACGATAGTAGCTGAAGCCATGAGTTCTTGATTCTCTGCACACACAGCGGCTCCCGCTGCGCATGCCCCGATCTTTGAAGAGATGAGTCTTGCTGAGTACCGACCGGGAGAGGTGTACGAATGTACATGCACTCCCGAATCCAAACTGCATACTCCTGAGGACGAACATCCTGATATTTTCTCTATAGAATTGTCACCATACTCTATTTTGTATGAGACGCCGAGAGACGACACGGAGCTGGGGATCTTTGTCGTGAACGTGACGAGAAGTGGCGATAGACCTGAAGTTGGAGATGCAGAAAATGCATCGGATACAAGATCACGGCCCGGCATGGCGATGGAGCAGCGATACGAAACAGTACATCCACGCACATCGACATTGGCTCGCCAACCTGTGGAGCAGGCAGACGAAGGAGGAGGCGCCGCGGGACACGTCACGACCTTAACCGCATTGCATTGGGTAGTGATCATGGATCGAGTACGTGCACCGACCATTCCCCATCCCGTCGATGCGGGCGTCCCTGTGGCCACAACTTTATAGGTTGCTTGCCACTTTTGCACCGCGCTCTCTGTACGAGGGCCGAAAATCCCGGAATCAGAGCCGGCCGTCAAAATACCGAGAGATATGAGATATTTCTGTAGAGATTGCACATCCGGGCCGTTCATGCCGCGCGACAAATTGCGCTGAAGCGTAGGGCAAGAATTGTTGCTCGAAACGTTCGCTTGCGCGCCGTTCCCCGGGACAACGGTGACGGGACGCGCTTGATTCTTAAGCGCAGCGAGTTGCAGTAGCATGCTTTGCATCTGGGCCATCAACTCTTCAGCTGTAGCGGCAGAAGAAATGATCGGTGTGAGCACCATAAGCCCAAGCACTGCGGCGCACGCAATGTTTCTTTTCATGGATTACTGTGGGTATACGATCGTGAGCGAACTCTGATCAACGCGCGAGAGCGAGGCCCCTCGCTTTAAGATGATGTTATATGTGCCAGCCGCAGCGTATTGATGCACAAATGTCTTCTGTACGGGAGTTTGCGAACATGACAGCCCACCATCAGGCTGACTGGTAGTGGAGGAGAAATAATCTCCCCAATCCAAAGTATAACCAGTGCAAGCCGATGCGAGATCAAAACTGATTGCGAACTGGAGAGGGTCAGTCCCCGAAGGAGTGACCACCGGAACCGCGTATGAGTACGACCCTGCTGTGCCCGTGACCGTTGTAGTCGCGAGAGTAACTACAGGAGTTGTGGCGGGAGTCACCGGTACTCCGAAACCTACGATGATGGTCGCCGAACCCACGATCGGTTGCGAAGCCCCCGCACCGCCTTGATAGAGAGTCGCTCTAAATCCGCCGCTCTTGGTATAGGTGTGCGTGACGGTGTAGTTGAGCCAGCTCCCGATGCTCCCCGGGAGATTTACGGTAGCTTGATTTCCATCTCCGAAATCCAAGACAGACGCGCAACCATCTTCACAAAATCCAGCGTCGTTGCTGTTTACCACTCCTGAAAACGTAACGGTGAGGGGCGCGTTGCCGGAGAGCGGAGCAACGTTGAATGTCTCGCGCGGGAGGCCTGGGGTAAAGACGGGTGGAGGTGATCCGCGTACCGTCACTGTTGCAGATGTCTCATGACCGCCCGCGGAAAGTTTGACAGTATATACGCCGCCATATTTATAGGTATGCGGATATACTTGGCTTGATTGATTGCAGAGACCAGCAGCAACTGGGATTTGGAGAGGCGCACTCCCATCGCCGAAATCTAAGAGGTAGGTCGCTGTCTGACACGAATTCGTTGTGTTGACTGTCGCTGTCACTTTCACGACAAGAGGCGCTTCGCCTGTAATTGGTGAAACAGATATGAGTCCGCCAACTTGTGGCACAACGTTTGTGTTGATGATGGGACCAGGCACCCCTGCATAACTCCCCGTTGTGCACAAAAGCGCTATCGCCGCAGCGGTGCGTGGGCCCACGACACCAAATCCCGTCGAATCGGGTGAACCCGAAGAGACCACATTATATTTGGTCTGCCAGCGTTGCACGGCCTTTTCCGTGAGAGGGCCATAATATCCCGTTACCGTTCCCTCGGGATAGATTCCAATATCTCGAGCAAGAAATTGCTGTAGTCGTGTCACATCGCTACCAGAGACTCCACGCTTCAAGACCCGTCCCACGAGCGGACATGCGTTCGAATCCGATACCGCCAACCCCGCGTTGCTACCGGAAGTATTCTGTCCTTTGAGAGCGTTCAGTTGGTTCGAAAGCGTTTGTAATTGCGCCTGTAATTGTGCAACAGAAGCTGTCGTACTCGCCTTCGCCGCGACCACGGGAGCGATTGCCGTTATCACACCTGAAAAGTTCGTTCCGTGAATTTTGCAGTGGTACGGATATTTACCTGCAATGTTGAAAATCGCCGCAAACGATTGCCCAGGCGCAAGAGTAACGCTTTCGAAGCTTCCATCATCCGAAGTTACCGTGTGCGATGTCGCGCCGTTATTTATCCATCGAACGGTATCCCCCGGGGCAACTGTCGCGCTCATGGGCACATACCCGCTATCATTGATAGCGATATCTACTTGCGCGGCAAAACTCATACGGGGAAACCAAAAAAGAGCGATTGTTAAAAGAACCAGAATAGACGAATAGGAAAAACGGAGAGAGTGTCGCATTGAAGTATTGTGGCACGGCTGACTTTCAACGCAACTCCACAATACACAGAGTAATTCGTGTTTGTCCGCCCTCTTGGACTCGAACCAAGGATCCTCGAGAATATCTCCGATATGGTGTCATCGCTCGGAGGAACTGCAAGTGTCTGTCCGTCTGCCTGGACTCGAACCAGGAACCCCAGAGGTATAAGCTCTGTGCTCTAACCATTGAGCTACAGACGGGCGAAGGTCAATTATAGTGCTAGCGAATGACTTTTGCGACCGCTGGGGCGACGCGCTTGTCAAACATGTCGGGGACGATCTTGTCTGCCGTTGGCTTTTTGATGAGTGATGCGATCGCGCGCGCTGCCTTGAGTTTGATCTCGGTAGTGATCTTCGTGACCTTGTGATCAAGCGCCCCGCGGAAGATTCCGGGAAACGCAAGCGAGTTGTTGATCTGATTTGGGAAATCGGATCGTCCTGTGCCCACAACCATCGCCCCACCCCTCTTCGCTTCTTCCGGCATTATTTCGGGAGTTGGATTCGCCATCGCGAGCACGATCGCTTTCTTCGCCATAAGCTTTATATCTTCGGCTTTTACGAGATTTGGGCCCGACACACCGAGGAGCACGTCTGCACCCTTGAGCGCGTCTTGTAGATTTCCAGTGATGCCCTCGGTATTGAATGTGGCGAGTTCTTGTTTATGAGCCTCGGGCCTCGAAGATTCTAGTATTCCTTTACTATCGAGCACTACAATCTTAGTGGCACCTGCAGCATGCAAAAGCCCCGCGGTCGCGGCTCCCGCCGCTCCCGCACCCAAAATCACAATCCGCGCCGATGCGATGCTTTTGCCAACCACCTTAAACGCATTGATGAGCGCAGCCAACACAACAACAGCAGTGCCGTGTTGATCGTCGTGCATGACGGGAATGTCGAGCGCCTCGGAGACGCGTCGCTCAATCTCAAAACACTTCGGCGCATTTATATCCTCAAGGTTGATCCCACCAAATGCGGGGGCGATCGCGATCACTGTCTCAATGATTTTTTCGGTATCTTGTGTATCGAGAACAATCGGGAACGCGTCGACACCAGCAAACGTCTTAAAGAGCGCCGCCTTCCCTTCCATTACTGGCAGTGCGCCAAGCGCACCGATATTTCCAAGACCAAGTACAGCTGAACCATCAGAAATCACCGCCACCATGCGACCCTTAATCGTGTAATCACGCGCTTCCTTGGGATTTCTCGCTACATGCATCGAAACAGCCGCGACACCGGGCGTATAGACGAGCGAAAGGTCGGCTCGATTGCGTACGGGCGCCGCCGGCATGATGCGAATCTTCCCCCCAAGCTTTTTATGGAGCGCGAGAGCCTGTTTCGAGACATCCTTTCTTGACCTGAATTTAGTCGAGCGGTTCGCCATTCCGCCAGTGTATACTAAACGAATGGTGAATCAAACAACCATCAAAAAGCCTTTCGACTCGCACCTCCACCTCCGCCAGGGCTCGATGCTCCGCACGGTCACGCCGATTTCGGTCGCGAAATTTGCCTCCGCGATCATCATGCCCAATACCGAACCACCCATTGAAACGGTAGAACAAGCCGCGGCATACAAAAGAGAGATCCTTTCGGCATGTGAATACGGCAGTCAGACTGCCGTATTTGAGCCGCTCATGACGCTGTACCTTACGAAGAAACTCACTCCTGCTGAAATAGAAAAAGGTGCAAGTGGTGACGGTTGCAAAATCTATGGCGTGAAGTCGTACCCATACGGCGCAACGACCAACTCTCAGTGGGGCTATCGCGACATTCTCGAAGCTGATGAGGTGCTGCGCGCGATGGAAAAAGTCGGCATGCCTCTTCTTCTACACGGCGAGGTGCATTTGAACGATCATAACGAGGAAGAAGATCCTTACGATGCCGAGAAACTTTTTATTGCTGATACCTTGCCTCGCCTTTTGGATACGTATTCGAGACTCAAAGTATCGCTCGAACACATGTCGAGTGCCGAGGCGATCGACTTCATGGAAAAGAATGGCGAGGCAGGAAAATTGGTAGCGACGGTCACGCCGCACCATCTTCTGTACGATCGTCGCCACGCATTCTCGGGCGGCTATCGCGCACTTTTGCACTGTAAGCCACTTGTGAAAACAGCCTATGATCGTGAACGTTTGCGCGAGATGGTAAGAAAAGGATTGCCCTTCGTCTCGGCGGGCACCGACAGCGCGCCGCACCCAGAATCAAAGAAATTTTCATCGTGCTGCGCATTTGGTGTATTCAACTCCCCATCGGCAGTCGAGGTATACACACAGATTTTCGATGAGCTAGGGTGCCTCGACACACTCGAAGCATTCCTCTCGATCAACGGACCAAGCTTCTATGGCGTTGCGCCGTCAGAGGAAACAATTACACTCGTCAAAAAAGATTGGCAGATCACTCAGCCGGTCGTCACCGACCAAGGAGTCAAAATCTGGCCCATGGGCCACGTGGAGCACGGCCTCGGCAACGAGACGGTTAGCTGGCAGATTCAAAAGTAACGCAAGGGGCGAAAGCCTCACAACACCACCCAGCGAATGGGGCGGGAGAAAGTGCTTTGACAGAGACTTGCGAGCGCGGCGGCGCGAGCACGAGGAATTTTTCAGCAGAAAAATATCCGTGCTCTGGAGAGGCACTTTCTCCCGCCCCTGAGCACTCCCCTACCCCTGATGCTCAATATCCTGCTTCTTTTTTGGTGTAATGCCGTGCGCGATGAGAATCTTCTCAAATTCTTCTCGCTCAAGCGTCTCCACTTCTACGAGCTGCTGCGCAATCGCATTGAGCGCGGCCCGATGTTTTGCTATCACCGACTCCGCTTTCTTGTACGAGCCAGAAATTATTTTCTTTACCTCAGAATCCACGGTCGCCGCTGCCTCTTGCGACTGCTCGTTGCCCTCAATACCACTACCAAACATGGTTCTACCCTGGCTCGCTTCAAATGCCATCGGCCCCACTTTGTCGGACATGCCGTAGCGGGTCACCATATCGCGCGCGAGCGCGGTCAATACTTGCAAATCATTTGAGGCGCCGGTAGTGATGTCGCCAAACACAGTCTTCTCAGCGATGTAGCCACCGAGCGCGACAGAAATGTCATCGAGAAATTCTTTGCGCGACTGCATCTTTCTGTCTTCGAGTGGCAGCTTCAATGTGTAGCCTGCGGCGCGCCCACGCGAAATGATCGATATCTTGTGCACCGGATCAGCGTATGGCAATACAGACGCAATGAGCGCGTGCCCAGCCTCGTGATATGCAGTAATCTCTTTTTCCTTCTTATTGAGCACGTGGCTCTTGCGTTCCGGCCCGAGCATCACTTTTTCAATTGAGCGAATGAGGTCGTATTGTGTGATCTCGGTGCGATCCTCGCGCGCCGCGAGAATTGCCGCTTCGTTCATGAGGCTGGCGAGATCGGCTCCGGAAAATCCGGGTGTTCGCTCCGCTATCACGGGAAGCTTAACATCAGCGCCGAGCGGCTTTGAGCGCGCGTGCACGCGTAGTATCTCTTCGCGGTCTTTGCGATCCGGAAGATCGATCGTCACACGCCTGTCGAAACGGCCCGGACGCAAAAGGGCCGGATCGAGCACATCGGGTCTGTTGGACGCAGCCATCACGATCACTTTTTCATTCGGCTCGAACCCGTCCATCTCTACCAATATCTGATTGAGTGTCTGCTCACGCTCGTCGTTGCCACCCCCTACCCCGGTACCGCGCACGCGGCCCACCGCATCGATCTCATCGACGAAAATGATAGACGGCGCGGCTTTCTTGGCGGTCTGGAAAAGATCGCGGACGCGCGATGCACCCACTCCCACAAACATCTCGACAAACTCTGAGCCCGAGATTGAGAAAAACGGCACGCCCGCCTCCCCTGCTACCGCCCGAGCGAGCAAGGTCTTCCCAGTGCCTGGCGCTCCCATGAGGAGCACTCCCTTCGGGATTCGCGCACCAATCTGAATGAACTTCTTGGGATTTTTCAAGAAATCAACGATCTCAGAGAGCTCGGCTTTTGCCTCCTTCGCTCCGGCAACATCGGCAAACGTTACTTTCTGCACTTCGTCTTCTGGATTCACCAATCGCGCCATTGATCGCCCAAACGTGAGCGCTTGCATTCCGGCCCCCTTCATCTGTCGCGAGAGATACCAAATCACGCCAAAGAGAAATATGATGGGCACGAGAATCGGCAAAAGCGTAAGCGCCCAAAAGCGCACACCGCCCTCGTCTTTTATCTCAATCTTCACGGCCGACAATTTCGCAGGGGTAAGGCTGTAGTCTGAGAGCGTCTGCACGAGAGAGCTCTCTTGTTCTTTGCGAGAATTCTTTTTTATCTCATCCTTATATATCGCTGTAATCGCGTCTCCCGCGAGCTCTATAGAAACAATATTGCCCGCCTCAATATCTGCGGCGATCTGTGAAAGAGGGACTTCCTCTGGAGGATTTTCGAAATATTTTCTCGCATACGAGTATCCAAAAGAAAGAACCAGGAACACTGCAAATGCCGCCGCCAGCTGCACCCATATCGACGGGCCGGCCCCGGGAGTGGGCTCTTTCACATCTTTCGCCTTCTTGCGGAAATCTTGTTTTCTTGGTGGTGTCATGAAGGCGCATTATACATAACGAAAGCGTGAGGGAAAGAACGCGCTCACAGTGTATAGTGTCTGAATGACCGTCGTAGAAAACAAAAAGGTCGGCTTTGATTACACAATCCTCGAGGAGATGGAGGCGGGTTTGGAGCTGCTGGGGTTTGAAGTGAAATCACTTCGCGCTGGCCACGGCTCGCTCAAGGGTGCGCGTGTGGTCGCTCGCGGCGGCGAGGCCTATTTGGTGGGCGCTACGATCCCCCCTTGGCAAGTCCTCAATGCCCCAAAGTCCTATGATCCCGAGCGAACGCGCCGCTTACTCCTTTCGACCAAGGAAATAGCTCACGTAGCCTCTGCGGAGGGCCAAAAAGGGTTGACAATTGTGCCTTTAAAGGTATATAATAAAGGGCGAAAACTGAAGCTTCTGATCGCGATTGCGCGTGGTAAAAAGAAAGAGGATAAACGCAGCACGCTCCGCGCCCGCGACGAAAAAAGAAGCATTGAACGTACGTTGAAAAATGCATAGCCGCCGTTTCCAGCCGGTCCCCACTCACGACTCTCGCGGGTCTTGCCTGCAGAAGCGAAAGCTTCTTGCGTGGCGCGTTAGAGTCGTGAGTGGGGGGTGACTGGCTTCGACAGGAAATTCAGTGTGCCTGTGGGCGATGCGGAAGTGAGTGACTTCCTTAAAACACTCAAATCTAAGTGCAAACAAAACTGCACGGGGGATCCTCTCTCCTATTCAGGCGAAGGATCTCGGCCTCGTTTTCGCTTAATCGCCTAGACGACCGTTCGCTCAGTTGACATCCGATATATTGATGCGAGCGTCATAAAATTCGGGTCCGATCTTCGCTTCACTCCGAGCGATGATCTAAAGAAAGAGAGTTCGGCTACGCGTTATCTTGTACGTTCTCGAGACGCATGGCCTAAACCAAAAGAACGTCCTACGCATCGTAGAATCGCTTTCACATCATTTTCTGGACTCGGGATCGTTCCCCGACACCTCCACATTAGTCCAAAATAGCCCGCTTTAGCCCAAGTGGGCTATTTTGTGTAATAGCTTGATTTATTCTTCTTTTTAGATAAGTATTCCTGTGCGGCTTGAAGACCATGCTACTGAGATGTGGCGAAAGGCACTGAAAATCGGGTGTGTCGTTCCGAGTAGACCAGATCGAAAGGAAGACGGCGACACTTAGACATGGGTTAGCAGCCCACCGATGCGCCTTAGGGAGAGCCGTTCCAACAAAGGAGGTGCGACGCTGTGGTAGTTTCGCACGAGGGGCACCCGCTTGGTGCCCTTCGTCTTTTCAACCTTTCACTTTCACAACAACACCAAGGGCAGACATAAATTCATCAACGGAGCTGCCGTAAATAATCTGCGGCAGTAGCGTTTTCCAAACTCCCCGACTATCTCCACTCGATTCGGCCATGAAATGGCCTCGCTCGTGGCAAGCCACCACGACTCGTCGACCGCCCATCAAGGGCGGTTTTCGCGTTGCCGAATCGAGTGTCCCGAGCAACGTCGAGGGACTGGTATTATTTATTCATGTACTTTGTCTACATGATCCAAAACGTCCACGGCGATCTCTATGTCGGGATTACTGACAGCCCCGAACAGCGCCTCAAGTATCACAATCAGCAACGTGGGGCTCAATTTACAAAAAGGGTCCCGACATTCGAGGTTGTATTCCTCGAACACTACCCGACCCTGGCTGCGGCGCGTAAGCGGGAAGTCCAAATCAAGAAGTGGCGCCGAGACAAAAAAGAAATACTGATTGAAAGGTACCAAAAAGGTTTAGAAACAAAAAAATAAATTCTCACATTCTTCCATTCGACCCACTGCGTTCTCTCATGATAAACCATATTCCGTTTTGCCGGCAGTCGTTCATTAGGTTCCACTTGATTCGGCCATAAAATGGCCGCGCTCGTTGCAAGACACCGCGCAGGATAACTCTTCCCTGCTCCGTCGACACTGACACCTTCATCGGGGAGTGTTAATATTTCGTTATGGAATCAACGCACGCATCTACCCCACCAATACCCCAGACCGCATACGTGCTTATTGTCGCCGGTGCTGCTGCAGCTGGCGCATTGGCGGGCGTTGTCGTGATGGATTTCGTACAAGACTCGATGTTGCGGGGCCCAACTTTCGGAGTCCCCTATGCATGCAACGTGATCGGTGTACAAGTGCACGGCACAATCGTGGGAAGCGTGGCCGATATCCCGATCATGGACTTTTTGCAAACATACGACGAGATGGGGGTGTCTACAATCACACATCCTAATTACACGGTTACCAACGAGGTAGAGGATCGCCTCCGATACTACAGAGAGGATCCAACTATACGAGGACTACTTATCGACGTGCAATCGAGCGGCGGCGGAGTGGTGCCAGGTAATGAGCTCGCGAGTGCGTTTAAGAATTTTGGTAGACCCTCGGCTGCTGTCATCCACGAGATCGGCGCGTCTGCCGGCTACCTTGCGGCAGCGTCAGGAAATATCGTATTCGCCGCAAAGGGATCACTCGTCGGCTCTATCGGCGTGACCAGTTCATACGTCGACAACGTGCGACAAAACGAAAAGGACGGGCTGACATTCAATCAGCTGAGCTCTGGTCCGCTCAAAGATACATTCAATCCAAACAAAACCCTCACAAAAGCGGAGCGCGATCTGATAATGGCCGACTTGAAGATCTTGCGAGACAGCTTCGTACAGCGAGTCGCTGATTTTCGCGGCAAGACGTATGAAGCAATCGATCAGCTTGCCGATGGTTCCACACTCCTCGGCAACGCAGCACTTGAGAAGGGCCTGATCGATAAAATCGGCGGCACCGATGACGCGATAGCATATCTTGAAGAACAAATCGGCGAGCCCGTAACTATTTGTTGGCAATAAGTCTAGGTTGACGGGCACCATCCTCTTCACCCCACCTCCCCCAAGCTTGGAATACCCAAGCGGCGGCGGGAGGTTTCGCCTTTAAAAAGGGTGCGTGTGCGCTCAGGTGTGTCTCCGCGATCGCCAAGGTACGCACCGAAGCGCATGGCATCAAAGCTTGAACCAAGAAAGACAGCATGCTTACCATACCGACGCGAGATATTATCGACACTCTCATACACCTTTTTTAGCCCTTCTGATTTTAGTACCGACCCGAAGAGATCGAGTTGCGCACTACCCGCGTCGTGCAATTTCATGAGGGTGATGCCGGTCGCACGGTACTCCGTGCGTTGTCGAAAGACTTTTGGAAAATACTCGGATACCACTTTCAAAATATCTTGCGGCACTGAGGTCGCGTGCGAGAGTTTGATTTCGTATCCGTGATACCGAAAATCTTGTGTTTTGAGAAAAAAGAATATTTCGCGCGTCGCGAGGTTCCACCGACGCGCCTTGATGCAAGCATTCTCGACATTTTTAGAAAGCTGAGAGAAGACGAACTGCAGATCGCGCGATGGCGGCGTAAACGTTTTGGTTTTTTGGATGGATTGGTAGCTCTTGCGCCCTGTTGTGTCGAGCTCATATACCACTTCCCCATTGATCTCCCGCCATATTTCCACGTAGGGTTTCGAGAGGTTTGCGCGCACCCACTCTTCGTCTTTGCGCGCAAGCTGAAGCGCGGTGCGTATGCCAAATTTCTCGAGATACGCGGCCGTATTTGATCCAATACCCCACAAGTTGATACACGGAGTTTTCGCGAGATACTGCTCTGCGTCGCGTAGCGGAATAATCGTGAGCCCCGCGGGCTTCTTCCACTTAGAGCCAATCTTTGCCAACACCTTCGTGGCAGAGACACCGATGGAGAAGGTCATGCCGAGCTCGCGTTCGAGATCGCGCTGCATCGCTTCGGCGATTTTCGGATATGGCATGTGATGCACGCGCCGGAGGCCCGTGAGGTCAGCAAAACATTCGTCGATCGAATATTCTTCGACCGCGGGCGTGTAACGGCGCACGATCTCATACATCCGATGCGAAAAGAGACTGTACGTCTCATAATCCGACGGCAATATGATCGCATCGGGACACGCCTTCAGCGCCTCGCGAAGCGAGACTCCACGCTTCACCCCCCTCGCCTTTGCTTCGTACGTGCACGCCGATACAATCCCCCGCTCTTTCCCCGTGATCACGGGCTTTCCTCGTAGACTCGGATTTTTCGCAACTTCGCACGACGCAAAAAAAGAATCTCCATCGATGTGCAAAATCGCTCTTGGTAGCGAATGTAAGTTTCCCCAGGACATACGTACAGTGTTTTGACTTTTACGAGTTGTCTAGTATTATTCCTGTACAAATGCCTTCGGGCTTGCCCTTCTCGAAAGAGAAGGGAGAAAGAGGAAGCCGTTAGAGCATGTCTCTGACGGCTTTTCTCACACGATCGAAAATATCTTCTTTCATGTTTTCAATCTTACGGTCCAGACGTTTCGTATCAATGAGTCGTATCTGAGAAATGATAGCGGATGCTTTTCGACTTCCTACCGTCCCAATAGGGACATAGTACTGATTCCGTTTGGCAGAAGTTGTAAGCGGCACAACAAGACAAACCGAACGACTAAAAGCTTTGAGAACCAATACTGGCCTGGCTCGGTGCAAGCCCGACCCATCTTGTTCGAAACCAACATTTACACCAAGCTGACACCAGCGAATATCGCGCTCATGATACAAGAGCACATCACTACGAACATTGATTCTCTTCTTCTGTTCATTCCACCCATCAAAATCCTTCTCCATATTCAATACTTCCGCACAACCGCCGTGACAACAGCTTCGACGCGAAACGATTCTTTTGGATAGATCGGTTTGTATTTTTTGTTGGCAGGCTCTAGGTAAAAATCATTACCTTTTTTACGGAGGTATTTCATCGTGTATTCATTATCAACACTTGCGATAACGATTTGCCCCGGTTTGTATGAGGCTTTGCGCTCTACGATTACCATATCCCCTGGCTGAATGCCCGCATCAACCATCGAATCACCCTTGACCTTGAGGATGTAGCTCGACTCTTTGTTGGGGGTGAGGTATTCGTCGAAATCTATGACGTCAAGAAGCTCCTCTTCCGCAGGCGAGGGAAATCCCGCTTCGACCAAACCAAGGAGCCGAGACCCCCTATCAAATAATCTGGCAAAAGAACCGGGCGATAACCTTCCTCGCGCATCTTTTCTGACCACTCCATCCTCGACAAGTTTACCGATAAATTTGAACACAGCGTTCTTGGATCTAAAACCCGTGAGTGCCATGATCTCTTTGTATCCGGGCATACGCCGATGCTTCTCATAAAACGCCGACAGTTTGTTTTTATATTCCTCATACATTACTTTCAGTGTAGTGAACTATGGTTCACCTGTCAATCCGCGCCCTGTGGATAAGACCCCCACAAGACGCCTTGAAAACAAAAGACCGCTCGTGAGCGGTCTTTTGGGGATTCACGATTTCTTCCCTACTCCCCCTCTTCGATCTTCGAACGATTCGTCGGGCACTTCCTTCCACACCCCTTGCACGACCCTCCACCGCCTGGCGTACACGTGCTGTGTTCGCCGCAATCACATTCACTTTCATTCATACAATTATTGTGACGGCTGATAATTGCACTCATGATACGCTCGCCAATAACTCTGTAAAGACTATTTCTTGCGTTCAAATGAAATCGTCTGTGGCCCCGCAACGTATGGCGCGACTTGGTACGGCTGGAAAATGAATGTCACCGTGTCCGCGGATATCAGAAACGAGCTAAAATTTCCTGAATTAGAATCTGCTCCATCGGGAAAGAACACATCGCCAAGCCGCTCCTCAAGCTGCGCCGTCGCGGCAACCGAGACTTGCTTGAGCGTGAGACCAATCATGCGAAGCGCATCATCGAGCACAAGCTGTCGCCCGGTAGCCTTGTCGAAGTTTAAACCGTGCGAGAGCGAATTTGGATGCGCGCCACCTGTGTACTCTGTATGAACGATCTCGACCGAGACAATATCAGGGCCGATGTAGGGGGTGTCGAAGTCGAGAGTGAGTTCGAGTAGAGGCGATGCCATGTCGGGAGGATTAGCTGTCAGGGTCTTAAATTCTTTAACAATTTCGTTCACCACCTTTTCAATCTTTGGATCAATCGTGACAATCCCAAACTTTGGGTACTTCACATCTATCGAATGCGTCGCTGTCACCTCTTTCATCTCCATTGTCGTAAACGGCACAACGGCAACCTGTGGCGTCGTGGTCGCAACGAATGATGGCCTCGATGCGGGTATTGTGAGTATCGAGAGATAGTATCCGGCCCCCAGCGCCAACGTCGCCACCAAAAGGTATGAGAAGAAACGGCCCATGACCTCAGTATACTACTCTATAAAAACGTACCTGCTTGCCACGAGGCTCCTGGAAGAAACGAGGGGCTTATGCTATAGTCCACCTAACAGATGGGGTTCACTAAATACACTTCGCAGGCGGAAAAGGAGCGCGCGCGCATGAACGAAGGCATTCGTGCGCCCGAAGTACGCGTCATTGGGCCGGAAGGAGAGAATTTCGGTATCCTCCCGTTGCGCGAAGCGCTCGCGAAGGCGCAGGAGCTTGGATACGATCTCATCGAAATCTCACCGAATGCGCAGCCACCTGTCGCCAAAATAACCGACTACGGAAAATTTAAATACGAACAAAAGAAAAAGGACAAAGAGATTAAATCGAAGGCGCACGTGACCGAGACCAAGGTCACACAAGTGAAAATCGGGACTTCCGAGCGAGACATGCAGATCAAGGCAGCCAAAGCAGCGGCATGGCTCAAAGAAGGGCACCGCGTACGTGTCGACCTTTTCCTTTGGGGCCGCTACAAGTACATGGAATTCGACTTCCTCAAGGAGCGCCTAGACCGTTTCCTCTCCGTCATTCCCGAAGGGTACAAAATCGCAGAAGCGGTCCAGAAAGGGCCGAAGGGACTCTCTGTCTCCATCGAACGAGATCCCTCAAAGAAGCCTCAGGTATCCAAGACCTCCAAAGCTGTCCCCGCGCCCCCTCCTCCAGAGGAGGCCTAGCCGAAGTTTGCGTTTTCTCATATTTCCGGCATAATGGTCCGACCCTCAAATCGCCCTATCGACTGGCAAGAAGGGATTACATCATGAAAAACAACAAATCATACTCAAAGCGCCTCCGAGTGACGAAGAACGGCAAAATCATCGCTCGCGTCCCTGGCCAGAACCACTTCAATGCGAAGGAGGGCGGTAGAAGCCAAATGCGTCGTGGACGGTCGGTCGCCTTTCACGGGATCATGACAGCTACAGACAAAAGCCGGTTCCTTCCCCATTAAATTATGTCGAGAGTAAAACGAGGAACAACGAAGCTGAAGCGCCGCCGAAACGTCTTGGCACAAACCAAGGGATATCGCTTCGGTAGATCGACCAAAGAGCGCGTCGCAAAAGAGGCTATTCGCCACGCAGGCGCTCACGCATTTAGACATCGTCGCGCAAAGAAGCGTGAATTCCGCAACCTCTGGACGCTCCGTATCAACGCCGCCGTCCGCCCACTCGGACTTTCCTACTCACGATTTATCGATGTCCTCAAGAAAGGCAACATCGCGCTTGATAGAAAATCGCTTTCGTCGCTTGCAAAAGATCATCCTGAAACCTTCGCTCGACTCGTCCAAAAGGTCAAGTAAATCCACGTGCTAGAGTGTGCGCATGGCGGACCTACTCTTCCAGTTGGTCATCGTGTTCGCCCAAATGTGCCTCCTCGTATGGATCATAGGCTTCCTGCGCCAATCGATACTCGTGAAAATATATGGCGATGCGCCATTTTTACCAACACCATACGATGCGCTTGCAACTATCGCGAAATCTCTTGAGATCGAGGCGCGCGATGTCGTGTATGAGCTCGGGAGCGGCGATGGACGATTCCTTATCTATTGCGCGCGCCAAGAACCATCCGCGCAGTACGTTGGGATAGAGCGCAACGTCGCTTTAGTCTTCTGGGCACGCGTACGAACATACTTTTCCGGCAACCCAAAAAACGTGCAATTCCTTCGCAAGAATATCCACGAAGTGGATCTCACAAACGCGACAAAGATTTATGCTTATTTATTGGGGCCCGTAATGGACAAGCTGCTGCCCACCTTTCAACGTGAGTTTCGCGGCCGTCTCGCCTCACGCGCTTTCGTCTTCCGAGAAAAACAAGCGACTTCTGTCGTCACTCTTTCGGAAAAAAAAGGGAGGTTCGGAGAGCACCTCCTGCACGTGTACGATTTTTAGAGAATCACCTCTTGCCTCTTCCCTGTCGCACTCCAGCCGTCGTGGTTGTTATAGACGAGCATCGCCTTCTCTTTGTCTTTTGTCACCATTTCTATGAGACGTTCCACCATCGCCTTCGGATCAGAATCAAAAACGATTTTGTCGTTGGGTCGATGCGCAGCGTCGATGACATGGTGCAAAATCTCGTCGGTCTCCCATGTGCCCTCGAGGATACCAAGCGGGCGACGATCTTCGAATGCCACGGAAAATTCATTCAAGGTCCCGATGCGGCCACAACCGATAATCATCGCGTCCGACGAGCGGACAAAGAGCAGATCGCGACCTGCGTAGCCAAACCCTGTGTAGATCACAACATCCATGAAGTCGAGCGGGAGCTTATACGTTTCTACGTGCTCACGCTCGTTCGCAGCAGGAGAAAGGCCGATAGAAAATCCGCACTCATCTTTTGCGCCCATCGCCGCATACATGGGAAATCCTGTGGTAGCACCCGTGGTAATGATTGCGCCGTGTCGCGCAATCTCGCGTCCTACCTCTTTTGCTTTTTCGTAGGCATCAAGGCCACACGCACCCGTCTCCGCGGCACCCGAGACGCCGATTTTCACAACACCGTAGCCGTCGGGTAGACGGCAGAAATTTGACGGCACCGCTGTGTGATTGGGGTGAAGAATTCTTTTTGCCATTTGAGGGTACAGTATAACATTTCCCTACCAGTCGATCTCTATGGTTTCGCTAGCGTGTGGAACGACGGCATCGACACCGAGAAAATCACGGACGCGTTGAGCAAAAAAGAGCGAGGCTTGTGGCTCTCCCATGGTTACAAAGACTCGCTTGAGGGATGTGCCTGCTTTATCGACAAAATCGAGCAATTGATCGCGATCCGCGTGGCCCGAATACCCTGTAAGCGTGGCGATGCGAGCGTAGACACGGATATGTTCACCATCAATCTCGACGCGCTTTTCGCCATCTTGAATCCTGCGGCCGAGAGAACCGGGTGCCTGATAACCTACGAAAAGAACTGTCGCATGTTTATCACCCAAATAATACTTTTCGTGCGAGCGGATGCGCCCCCCACTCGACATCCCCGCACCCGCGATCACAATCTTCGGGCTTGGAGATTTATGGATCGCCTGCGACTCACCCGTGTGAGCCGTGAGCGTAAGGCTTTTGAAAGAAAACGGATCGTGGCCACTCTCAAAATGCTCTCGTGAGGCAGGATTGAGGATCTCTTTATATTTTCGAAAGACCCCCGTCACTTCGATCGCAAGCGGCGCATCGAGGTACACGGTTATGGGCTTCATGATCCCCTCCTCGATCATAGTATTCATTTCATACAGGAGTATCTGCGTCCTCTCGATTGAAAACGATGGAATGAGAAGCGTGCCCTTTCGTGTGCGTGTGTCCTCGATGCACAGACGCAAACGCTCCCGACGCTCGTCTCGTGCCTCATGCAGCCGATCGCCATAGACACTTTCCATCACGACATACTGCGCGCCTTCGGGACTTTCGACGTCGTTCAAAATCGGCTCTGGAGAATTACCGATGTCGCCGGTGAAAATAATGGTCTTCTCGCTCCGTCTAATATGCACCAAGGCCGAACCCAATATATGTCCCGCGTCAAAGAATTCCACTTGTGCGTCTCCTAAAGAAAATGGCTTGTGATATTCGTGCGTTTGCCACAATGAGAGAGATTTTTCTGCATCCTCTTTTTCGTACAGCATTTCACATCCCTTACGCTCCGCATCCTGTCCCATTACTTTTAGCGCGTCATCAAACATAAGCGCGGCAAGATCTTTCGTCGCAGGAGTGGAATAGATTGCACCTTTGAATCCGCTGTGCACCAGCCGCGGAATACGCCCGATGTGATCAGCGTGTGCGTGCGTGACGATGAGCGCCGATATTGAGCTCGGGTCGTATGGAAACGGCGCGAAATTTGCGGTATCACAACGATCACCGTGCAGATATTCACGCTGGAGTATTCCACAATCAACTAAGATCTTCGATGAATTTGTGTCGAGTAGAAAATTCGCTCCGGTCACCGTCCCTGCACCTCCGCAAAATGTTATACGCGCGGTCATCGATGGATTCTAGCACCCAAAAACCCTGCTCTCGCAGGGTTTCTCGGAGGCGGCGATACGGTGAGCCTGGTATTGGAGCCAGGTGGGTGCTCTCAGCATCTACACCAAGGCGCAGAGCAATTCGAGCTCCCTTTTTCGCACCAGCAGGTTTTCGTATCAACCGCTTCAAAAAGTATAGCACTACTTGACCGTGAGTACATGTGACTTAACTTCAAATATGTGACTAGTGGGGTTGTGGTTGGGATGGAATTTCGTGGTATGGATCTCATCTCCCCGGATCTCAAACGTCGCATGAGGGCTCGGACCAGTCGGATGATGCGCGGTCGCAAAAGCCTGATCGCCTCGTATATTGTAGATAGGTTTTGTGATATCGGGACGCCCGCCTTTGATATCGTAGATGTGCCCTCGAGACCGATCCATAGCCATGACCGGTCGCGCAGTATGCACGCCACCCGCATGACCATATGTAGACTGGTGCAAGAATTCCATAGAAAGAGTACTTTATTCTCCCCTCGCCCAAAAACGAACTACTCCAATATGCCGTCGAGGTTTACGTCGTAGAGGATTTGCTCGTTCACGAGGCGATAGTCGGTCATTTCGCTTTCAGCAAACCAGATCGCGATCTCACGCTTGGCCTCATCTACAGACTCCGAGCAATGGATCAAGTTGCGCACCGCACGATCGTCGACCGCTGAAATATTGTAGGAATCGAGGGTAAGATCGCCACGAATCGTCCCGACATCTGAAGTTGACGGCTCTGTGTCGCCTGTGATTTTCTTCACGACAACCGCTGCCTGATTCCCTTCCCATACCATCATAAGGACCGGCCCGCAGGTCATAAACTTCACGAGCTGACGAATGATGTCTTTGCCGTATTCAATCGGCTCCTTTGTGACCGGAAGATTATTGGCTTTTTTGTCCTCAACGATTTTCGTCCCCTTTTTGAGAAACCACGCATCGTCTTTGTTGTAGTGCTCCCAAAACTTCTTTTCATCGGCGACGCCGAATTTCATGCCGACGAGCTTGAGGCCCGTGCGCTCATACCGCTTCATAACCTCTCCGATCAAACCTCGCTGCACGCCGTCAGGCTTAATGATGACAAACGTACGCTCTTTTTTTGGATGTGGCATATATGTTATTTCTATTTAGTAAGTAACCCCGCTTTCCGCTCGAGAACAGTGATGCGCTTGCCGTGATCGTAGAGAGTCTTTGCGTCCACGTCGACCGCTTTCGCAATTGGCTCAAATGTCTCTTCTCTCAGACGATCCAGGTCATTCTTGGTCGCGCAATCCTTCACCGAGTCAGCGAGATCGGATTTTGTCACTGCCCAGGTGGCAAGGTTCTTTATACCACCCTCCACATGGTCGAGTCTTTCAGAAAATTCTGCGACCGTCTTCTCGACCAACGTCTCGAATCTTGTAATTTTGCTGCTCACTCTCGACATCTCATTGTCCAAACGACTCGATCGCCGCACTTGCACCTCCATCAAAGACTCGACAGCTTCGACTTTTTTGCCCATATCGAGCAAGACCTCCATAATCTTCTCGTTGGTGACTTCACGTGGCAGCTTCTTTTTCACCATGCGGATCATCATATCATCCGCCGAAAACCCGCGCTATAAGATCATTATCTTACAAATACGTACGCGCCGACACCCCCGTGTGCACCCGTATTTACATTGAGAATATCGAGGTAGTAATCTCCTATCGGAAGATCACCAATGTATATCGAAGCGGATGTCACGCCATTCGTCTTTTTTTCGACGTTTGTTGGTGTTCTCTCGTAAATATTCGACACGCCGCTGCCGGAGAAGGTTCGGAAATATACTACGTATACATCGCCAGCTTGACCCGTGGGGTCAAGAAATTCTATGGAGTAGGCCGGCGTGTTTTTTTGTAAGTAATCGTTTGGATATGGTTTTGTAATGCTGATGTATGTTCCGCCGTCTTTTACACCGTTTGATGTGAGTACTTGTTGGCCCCACCGACACACGATATTGGTATACGAATCGATCGTTACTGCAGCTGCATCACAAAGCTTTTGTGCCGTATCCTGCTTCAGACCGGTTCCGAGTAGGAAAATTTTATCTCTCCAACTTATTGAGAGCGGGGCCCTCACATCATCATCAATGACTGTAAACGTAACGCTGTGCGAAGTGGCGTGGGTTTGTACTGGCCCATACCCGGGCTCTGGGAAATCCGGATTTTGATCACATCCTTTTGGAGAACAGTCCCGTAGGGCCAAAGATACTGCGTACGTTCCTGGCACTGAATCGTTCAATCCCCAATCTTGCTCGAATGTCCCGTAGTGCGTCCCGGGTTCTATCGTCTTCATAAAACCACTTCCGCTAACCGATCCTACCGGATGGGGGTTGTTGGTATTGGGAGTGCTAATGAGTGTAATGGCCCCTGTAACGATTCGTCTCTTATCCGTCGAGGCTCTCCAAGAAATCGTCATCTTACCTTTTCTGCTCACGGTAAATCCTTGAGCTGGCGAGAGTAGTTCAACAGCCGGTGCAACGTACGGTGATGGGATGTTGCCGATAGTGATAATTGGGATCGGTGTACTTGCCGGTGTGGATGAGATGTTGCTACATCTTTGCGCCATCGCAGTACGGGTCTTGGGTCCAACGTACCCATAGCCCGTAGAATCGGGATCGCCGGAAGAGACGAGTCCGTGCGCCGCTTGCCATCGCTGCACAGCGCGGAGTGTTGCAGGTCCGAAGTAGCCCGTAATTCGCCGCTCGGGATAAACGGACCCTCCCTGACTTGCTAGAAATCTCTGCAGTTTGGTGACATCGCCGTTGGTATCTGCATCAGTATCATCAAGTGACAGACTGTTTGAAAGCGAAACACAAGCAACCCCTGTGCTTGCGCTAGAAGTCGGAGGAGCGCCAATTTGAGATTGGAGGCTCGCGATTTGCGCGAGGAGAGATCGGATTTGCGCTTGCAAATCGGAAAGCGCGTCCGCCGAGGCGAAGACAGGAGAAACGAGCAATACAAAGCCAAGACCGCTAGAGGTGATTTTTTTAAACATATATGGGCGACTGAGGGATAATAACGAATGATAGCAACCCCCCCCCTGATGTCTAGCCTCGATATCTAGAGCTTGTTTACAGCGGTCCAATCAGCGTCGCCAAGCCCTTTATGGCTAGCATCATCGAAACACGAGAGTAACGCGTCGAGAAGTGGCGTTGGGAGCGTACCTGAAAAGTCCTTGGCGTAGTGAAGATCTTTTGTAATCCACTTCACCGCGAAATTAGTTTGTTGCGGAGGATTCTGATACGCGCGCCAGGCCATATTGGTCGCTACACCCCCGGGGCGATCAGCGAGCGCCGCGCCTACCGCATCGAGATCCATATGGTGATTCTTCGCGATGCGTAATGCCTCACCGAGGCCCGCCACATGGAGTGCTTGCAGCGCATTGAGTATGAGCTTGAAACGCGCGCCCGAGCCGTTCGACCCAAAGTAATACACTTTCTCGCTAATGGGAGTGAGGTCCGACCTCAATGTCTCCAACTGCTCCTTATCGCCGCCAACCAGAAGTGTCATCGTCCCCCCTTCCGCACCCGCGCGACTGCCCGTGAGAGGAATATCAAAGTGAATATGAGTTCGCTGTGCACATAGCCGCGCGAGCTCATCGATCCAGGGAATAGAAAATGTCCCGCTCGCGATAAGTATGCTCCCGATCCTGGATCCCGCGAGAATACCATCGTCTCCCAGCCAGACAGAGCGCGATGCCGCGTCATCCGACGTTACGTCAAATACTATGTCTGCGTGCTTCGCGGCATCTCTTGGGGAAGGCATGGCGACTGCGCCTTGCGCGATCAAAGGAGCGATTTTCTCTTTCGTGCGATTCCAGAGATAGACAGAATACCCGCGCTTCAGGTAGTTAGCCGCCATCCCGGCGCCCATAATCCCAACTCCTATGATCGCTATTTTCCTCATGAGGGTCTTCACTGATACAACGACGAAACATCGGGGAGATCGAGCCCCGCTGGTGCGTCAGGCTTCTTGCCATACGCCGCGTCAAACTTACGACGCGTTTCCGCTTCCACCTCTTCCCTGTCTTTACCGTACGTGCGATACGAAAGCTCCTTCATCGCGCCGAGATGGTCATAATTCATTTTCGGTAGTTCTTGGGTCTGAATAGTGAAAGGGCGCGCGGGTACGCCATTTACCAAGAGCGAGAGTACCGCATTACGGTTGGGCAAATTCTCGAGATCTTGCGCGGTGAACGTCGGGGTAAATTGTTTCTCCAAAAATTCGGCATCAGTGGTGCCGATGCGGAACGCTGCTTTGGTACCGACGTTGCCCACGACCGCGTCCCGAATGTCTTCTTCGAGCTGCGCGATAAATTGGTGCGCGATGGTGAGTGAGAGTTTGTATTTTCGAGCTTCGGAAAGAATCGTTGCGATAGAAGGCGTGGCGAAATTTTGAAATTCGTCGATATAGAGATAGAAGACGGGCAATAGATCGCCTCGTGTATCCACGCGAGAAAATGCGGCTTGTAAAAATTTGGACACGAGAATGAGGCCGAGAAGCGAAGTGTTGCGATCGCCTAGACGACCCTTGGAAAGATTCGCGAGGAAAATCTTTTTTGAGTCCATAATCTGCCGGAAATCGAACGCGGATTTTTCCTGGCTTACAATCGGGCGCATGATGTCGTTTGTCAAAAAGACGTCGAATTTACTGGTGATGTACGGGGCGACGTTTTCAAGTGACGGATCTCCCTGCGCCTGCTCGGCAATTTTGCGCCAGAATTGAACGATGATTGGGTTGTTGCAGTGGCTAAGCTTCAGATTACGAAATGCCGTGTCGGCAAAGACGCGTGGAATCTCGACAAACGTGCTTCCCGTGTCGGGGTCTTCAACGACGAGCTGAACGGCATTGCGGTAGTATTGCTCAAACATCGGTCCAAACGCTTCGGGCACATCGGCGTACAGTTTGCGGAAAATACCGTATACTTCGTCGACGACAAACGTCTTCATCTCGGGCTTTGTGCGATCATACTCAAGCATGTTGAGGCCCATGGGGCGCGCAGTGTATGCGGGATCAAAATAGATGACATCCTTCATGCGCTCTGGCGGCACGCACGCAAGCACATCGTCGATGTCGTTGCCGTGCGGATCGATAAACGCGACACCCTCGCCATTTTTGATGTCTTGAATAATCATATTTTTGATGAGTCCAGTCTTTCCGGTACCTGTCTGTCCTATAACGTACGCGTGACGCAAACGATCGGAGGTGCCAAAACGCACCGGTGTCTCATCTGCGCCGTATTTATTTATTCCGATTATTATGCCCTCCGCGGGAGTTTCAACGGGTGCGGGAGCTTGCTTCGCAAAACTGCGCTTGAGCTCCCGCGATGAAGTGAGGCGCTCTGCGGTAAAGTGGAAAATCGAAGTAACTTCATTGAGTGAAAGTGGCATGGCGATTGCACTATCAAATGATCGATACGTGAAGTCGCGAAGGAAATCATCGAGCCCCCAGCTTCCGACTTTTTTAAAGACAAAATGATTTCCTTTCGGATCATCGTATTGACTAAATGGTGCCTCGAGGTTGCTGACCAGCTCCTCGGCGCGCTCCTTCGTGGGGGCGGAAGCAACAAGCCGGATGGAAACAGGCGCTATACGCGATTTTACCTTGCGAGTAATGCCTTCGGTCGTGACCTGATCGGACGTGCGACGAAATTGCTTATCTATTTCTTCTTTGTGTTTGCTGGGCGTAAATATCTGCTGAGCGAGAATCTTCACCGCCTCTCCAATCTCCGACTCTGGCACCTTAAGTGCTTTCTCAAAAATTTTCCCCTTTTCGAGTTCGCGAAGAATCTTCTTGTAGTGATGATTGTAGCGGTCACCCTCGGTGGAAACGGTAATCTGGAGCGCCGCGCCTTCCCCATGCTTTGCGAGCTTCGCAAACGCAGCAAGTAGTACGTTCATCGGATCGCGCTCAAACATCTCGGGAGTCTTGAGAGGGAGCGAGGGATGATTTGAGAGCGTCGCATAGGATGCAGCGTGCACTCCGTCGTAATTAAAGATATTGTAATCCCCCCGCGACTCCGATATACGCGCATTTGGAAATACCGATGACATGAGTCGTTCGGCAAGGATCTTTTTCGCACGCGGTACCGCCAAATATAAATACGCAGCTTCACTACCTTCTTGCACCGCTATTTCGAGTGAGAATCCTTCTCCTTTCTCGATGAGCGTCACGAGGCCGGCATAGAGTTGTTCAGACGAGGAGAGCAGTTGCTCCAGTTTGTGTTGTTGGCTGTCTTGCTTGTCGCCTTCTCCGTGTGCCTGAGGCTGAATCTCAAAAAGGACCATGTGAAGGGCCCGTTTCACTTTTTCAGGGACCCCCATCCCCTTGTCCGGTAGACCCTCGGAAATGTAACTCACGAGCGCTCGATGTATGTCGTCCTCGAGATGCGGATTTTTCAGACGCGCAGCCACTGAGAGCGCATTGCGTATACCTCGCTGCATTACAATATTGAGGATTCCATCCACTTGCTGGTCGTGTGTCTCGGGTTCAAGCTTGAGAACATTCCTCAAAATATCGTGCTCCGCCATCACGACCGTCTCATGCAAAATAGTTGCCGCTGGCGTGTCGGCATATGAGGCAACCTCCCGCCGCGCGATGCGATCGCTCTCGAATCTGTTTTTGGGCGCTTCCATTTCGGCCTCCTTCTCGCGCACTCGCGCGCGCAAATAGGCCAACTCCTCTTCAGGAGATTTAAACTTCTCTAAAACCGCTCCACCAGCGGGCCGCGGCTTCTCCATCAAGGGAGGCATGCGAAAAGTATATCATCACGCAGCAAGCGCTTTTGCCCCGATGTCGTGTCGGAATTGCATTCCCTCAAAGTGGATCTTTCCGACGGCCTCGTACGTCCGATCAAGCGCTTGCTTGAGAGTACCTCCACGCGCCGAAACACTAAGCACACGCCCACCCGTGGTGATGAACTGCCCGTTTTCCATTTTTGTGCCTGCGTGGAAGACGACGACGTCGGGTACCATTTCCGCCTCCTCAATTCCCGTGATGGGAAATCCTGTTTGATATGCATCCGGATATCCCCCTGAAGCAATTACTACGTTCGCCGCAAAACCCGAGTGCCACAGAATCGTCCTCGCCACAGAATCCAAAGTGCCGTCGATGCACGCTTCAAAAAGATCGAGGATATCGCTTCGCAAAAGCCGCATATAGATCTGAGTCTCCGGGTCACCAAAACGCGCATTAAACTCCAGGACTTTCGGGCCCTCGAGCGTCATCATGATGCCTGGGAAGAGAAGTCCCTTAAACTGACTTCCTTGTTGTAACAGCGTGTCAAACGTCCGCTTCACAACATGATCTTCGACAGTCGACATCATCTCCGTCGTCATCCACGGAACGGGCGCGATCGTACCCATGCCTCCCGTATTTTTCCCCAAGTCTCCATCAAGCGCGGGCTTATGATCCTGCGACGAAGGAAATGTGTAGTGAGAAATGCCGTCAGAAAGCACGTGAATCGAAGCCTCGGGCCCTTCCAAGAACTCTTCGATAACGACCTCGTTTCCGGCATCTTTGTGCACACGCTCAACCATGATTTCGGTAATTGCGCTTTCGGCTTCATGTATCGTCTTGCACACATAGACCCCCTTTCCAAGCGCAAGACCGCTCGCCTTAATCACCACGGGAGCCCCATGGATTCGTATGTGCGCAAGGGCAGAGTCTGCACTTGTAAAGACTTTGAATTTCGCAGTGGGGATATTTCCATCATTCATCAGAACTTTTGAATGTGCCTTCGACCCTTCAATCTGCGCAGCATCTTTAGTTGGACCCCATATACGCAGGCCATGTGCCGAGAAAACATCGACGATTCCAGCAACAAACGCGTCATCGGGGCCCGGGATGGTGAGACTTACATTTTTTTCTTTGGCAAAACTCGCGAGTTTCTCAAATTCCATAACACCGATTGGTACATTTTCAGCTATGCCCCATGTGCCACCATTGCCGGGCGCCACGTAGATCTTTCCAGCACGTGAAGATTGCTTCAGCTTCCACACAAGCGCATGTTCTCGCGCCCCGCCGCCAATTACCAAAATGTCAGTTGCCATGTTCAGCAATATACCGCATTACTTCCTGCGGCGTACGAGCAAAATACACCAACTCATCGAGCGTCTCCGGCAAGAATCCCTCCTCTTCCATCCGCTTGAGCTGCGTCTGTAACCCTTGATAGAAATTCTCTGTATTGAGAACAGCGATTGGCTTCTTATGTTGACCATGCTTTTTTAACTCCAAGACCTGTGCCATTTCGTCGAGCGTACCGATGCCACCCACGAGCACAACAAGCGCATCCGCGCGTGCGAGCAAAGCCGCTTTTCGGGCTCCTAAATCCTTCGCGATGATCATTTCGTCAGCATTTTTTCTCGCCTTATGCTTGAGAAACTCCATCGAAACACCAATTATTGTGCCTCCTTCTCCCTGGACAGCGTCGGCCATGATTTTCATGAGGCCTTCATCCGATCCGCCCCACACAAATCCGTGGCGACCTCGTGCAATGAGCGTTGCGAGTTCTACGGCAGGTCCTGAATACGTGGGGGCGACATCGCTTGCCGAACAAAATACGCAGATATTCATCTGAGCATTCTACTCTATTCTTTGGTCAAAATCTCAGGACCGCCCTTGGCGATTAAAACGGTGTGCTCAGCATGTGCAGTGCGTGAACCATCCTTGGTGCGATATGAATGGCCATCATCGTCGACGAAGAGATCGCCGCTTCCGAGGGTCATCATTGGTTCAATCGCGATCACGAGCCCCTCCTGAAGTTTGACACCCTTCCCAGGCTCACCGAAGTTCGGCACATGTGGTTCTTCGTGCACCTTGATGCCAACTCCATGACCCGAAAGATTCTTTGGGTATCCAAAATGATATTTTTCCGCTACCCTCTGAACGGCGTATCCGATATCACCCGTAGTATTCCCTACCCGAGCCGCCTTGATACCCGCTTCAAGCGCTTCGTAAGTTCCTTTCACAAGCTCTTCGTCATTGGGATCGCGTTTTCCACCGGCGATAACGGTGACCGCATGATCGGTGTATAAACCCTTGTGTTTGATGCCGAAATCAAGACATACGATGTCTCCATCTTCTATGACGACGCCATTCTCACTAGCGGGAGAATGGACGATCACATCATTGACCGAGAGACACAATCCTGATGGATAGGGGCGATCGTTCTTTCTTTCGGTGTGTCCATAAAACGCCAGTACATCGCCGTCCGCCTTCACCATTTCGCGAGCCTTTTGTTCGAGCACATGACCCGTAACTCCCGGAACAACCATTGCGCTAAGTAAGCGAAGATGCCGAGCGAGCCGACGCCCGCCTTCTCGCAATATTTCGATCTCCTCTTTCGTTTTTGCAATCATTGTTATATCCCGAGTTCGGTCAAGATACTTTTGTGGACCGCATCCATGTCCGGAGATCCGTCTACCCGATGGACCATGCGCCCGCGCTCCGCAAGAAATGCCAACTGCGGCTCCACTTCGGCCTTGTGCCACGAGAGTCGCTTTTTGATCGCATCCTCCACATCGTCACTCCTCCCACGGATGAGAAGTCGCTTGACGCTCTCTTCCTCAGACAACTCAAGGGAAACGATGTGATAGTCTGCTCTCTTGTAAAATACCATCGCGTCGTCCCACCCCCGTGTCTGATCCGGACCGCGCGCGAGTCCGTCTGCGATTATGTGCTCCTCGCCTGTAAACTCTCGTACCAATGCGTCAGTCGTCAGGTAGATCGGCATAAAATCCGGCATGCGCGCACCAATGCCTACTATTTTATCGGTGAGTTTACCTGTATAACTGCCCTTGGCTATCATGTTGCGCAAGAGCTGACCCATATCGATATGGATGATGTCTCGATCGGATTGCTTTTTGAGGACGTCGATCAATAGTTTGACTTGAGTGCCCTTCCCAGCGCCTTGCGGACCGAAAAAAAGAACGGTGAGCGGTTCCATATCCGAGATTATAGATTATTGTTCGCGCCAGCGCGAATAGCGATCGAGCAAGATACGAATGACATTCTCGAGATCATTCTCTTTCGTATCGATAATCAGATCGAAGTTCTTTGGATCGGTCGGATCGACGCCGTAAAGCGCCATGTACCTCTTTTGTTCGCTCGCAAATCTGCGCTCGATACTTGCACGTACCTCCTCTAGAGAGTCGGCATCCTCGCTCACGCGGCGCTTCTCACGTACATCGTTGAAAATACGTTGTGCAGCGTGGTCGATACCGAGCGAAAGAAACACCTTGAAAGAATCCGGCATCCAATGCCATGCCATTCGAGAATCGATCACAAGCTTCGATTCACTTTTTCCCATTTCTTGCAGCAATCTATCCACTTCGTAATCAATATCCCTTTGCGCCTCTGCCGAGAGGTTGGTCGCCTCGACCGATTCGCCGCGTTCGGCTGCCATCTTGCGAAAGAGATCGCCGGAAGAAAAGTGTCGGTACCCTAAAATCTTTGCGACTTCTTTCGCAGTTGAAGACTTTCCTGAACCGAGCGAGCCCGCTATCGTTATGAGCTCCCGTTTCATTTGGTTAATATTCGCGAATTGAGGTCTGCGCGTCAATCTTTTTCACGACATCAAGCACGACTGAAACGACGATGAGAAGCGCTGTTCCCCCGATCGTAATTGCGGTAATACCCGTAATACCTTGGAGTATGATCGGCAAAACCGCAAGCACGCCGAGGAAGAGAGCTCCGACGAGGGTGATGCGCGTGATGATATTGCCAAGGTATTCGGATGTCGTGACGCCAGGACGCACGCCAGGAATAAACGCCCCATTCTTTTGCAGATTCTTGGCGATCTGATTTGGCTCAAAGGTAATGGCTGTATAGAAGTAGGTAAAGACGACGACGAGGAAGAAGTAGAGTCCTCCGTAGACCCACTGATTCGCGAGCATGCCAACCACGGCGTTTCCCGCCGATGCGATCACGGCAACTGAACTTTTGGAGAGAAACGTCGCTATCATCTGCGGGAAAAGCAAAATGGACAGGGCAAAGATAATAGGAATGACACCAGCTTGGTTGACACGAAGTGGCAAGTAGGTGGAAATACCGCCCAAGACTTTTGTCCCTCGCACGCGACGCGCGTATGTTACAGGTATTGGTCGCTCAGCCTCGGTGATATACACAACTCCCGCGATAACCGCCGTCGCTGCTGCGGCAAAGCCTATGTATACAGGTATCTGCGCGACGTCAAATGAGAGTATGAGCTGGGCCGCAGTCGACGGCAGTGTCGATACGATGCCCGCGAAGATAATGAGTGAGATACCGTTGCCGATGCCGAATTCGGAGATGAGTTCTCCAATCCACATGATGAGTATGGCGCCCGCAGCAATTACAATGACGTTCGTAGCAAAGCCGAGAATAGAAAGTTGCGAGACGATGCCATTTTGCTGAAGGAGAAGGAGGAAGCCGAATGCTTGGATGAAAGCGAGCGGAACGGAAAGGTATCGCGAATACTGCATAAATCGCATGCGGCCTGCATCTCCCTCCTCCTGGTACATCTCCTTCAATTTTGGAACCAAGATCGTCATAAGCTGCATGACAATAGACGCGGTAATGAACGGAGAGACGCCGATCATCATGATTGAGAGGTTGGAAAATCCTCCTCCTGAGAAGACGTTGAGAAGTCCTAAAAATTGGTTGTTGATTAAGAATGATTCAAGCTGGGCGACATCGATGCCTGGAATTGGAATTGCAGCAAGGAAACGAAACACGACGAGCGCGCCGAGTACAAAGAGGATCCGCGTCCTCAACACCTCATCTTGAAAGATGAGTTTTACTTTGCGAAGAAATTGTTCTCCCATAGCCCTATGCGATTATACCGCCCGCTTTTTCAATAGCACTTCGTGCGGAAGCAGACACTGCAATCCCCTTAAACGAGATCTTTTTGCTCATAACGCCGCCTCCCACGACCTTGACGGGCACTACCTTGCGCGCTCTCACGACCCCCTTGTCTGCGAGCGCACGGAGCGTGACCTCGCTTCCCGAATCAAACAACGCCTCGACTCGCGCGATAGTGAGCACGAGCGCATCGAGCTTAGTGCCATCCACGGTACGACCGCGATTCTTCCCATACCCACGCCGCTTCGGCAACTTCTTGATGATGTCGCGCATTTCGGGGCGCTTCTTGCGACCAGCACGCGCATCCTGACCCTTGGTACCACGGCCTGCCGTTTTGCCACGCTTCCCTCCCCGACCAACACGAGGTTTTGAGCGTGCCGTTACTCGCCTAAGTAAATTAAGTGTTGCCATATTATTTTATACGAGAGAGACTCTTTAGAGCTTCGATAGCTGCGCGCGCGTTGTTGACAGGATTCTTGCTGCGAGAAAGCAACTTCGCAGTAACATCTGATACTCCCGCGAGCTCGAGTACGGTTCTCACTGAAGAACCCGCTACCAATCCGCGGCCTGGGCTCGGACGGATCTCAACGCGAGACGCGCAGTACTTTGCTTCAACGTTTCGAGAGAGGCTTCGATTCTTCGTGAGGTTGAGAGTGATCATCGCACGCTTCGCTGCACGAGTCGCCTTCTCAATCGCCTGCGCTGTATCAGCTGCCTTGCCGAGGCCAACACCCACACGACCCTTCTTGTCCCCGAGCACAAGTGCTGCGCTAAAGTTAAAACGTCGTCCGCCGGCCATAACTCGCGCGACACGCCGAATACCAATCAGCTTCTGTGCGAATTCGCTGCGACGCTCGTCGCCGCCACGTCGAGGGCCGCCGCGACCACGCTGACCACCACCTCGGCGATCGCGATTGCCACGCGTACCTGCGAAGGGTGACTTCGCACGATCATCAACAGGTACTGACGCAACCTCTACGACCTCCGCAACTGCCTCTGCCACCAATCCTCCTGTTTGATCATTAGACATACGGTTTCATTAAAATTCTAATCCGGCAGCGCGCGCGGCGTCGGCGAAGGCTTTTATTGTCCCCACGTATTGGAATCCTCCACGATCGAAGACAACAGCTTTCACCCCCTTCTCTCCCGCCTTCTTAGCGAGCGCTCCGGCAGCAGCCTCCGCCCGTTCGCGCGGTGTCTTTCCTTTCTCTGAAAGCGAAGAAACCGAAGCGATCGTAATCCCCTTTGCGTCGTCGATAATCTGAGCCCGGAGACGCGTGTTCGATTTGTGGATGGAAAGCCGCGGACGCAAAGAGCTGCCAATTACTTTGGCACGCACCCTGTTGTGTCTTCGGTCCCTTTTCTGTGATTTTGAAAGTTCCATATACTATTTTTATCTTATGCAGCCGCAGTAGCAGCTTTCTTGCCCTGCTTCTGGCGAACCACTTCTCCTTCATACCGAATACCCTTCCCTTTGTATGGTTCTGGCTTCTTAGTGGCACGAATCGATGCCGCGAATTCACCTACTTGCTCTTTATCGGGTCCAGAAACGGTAATGATATTTTTATCGACGGTTGTGGTGATGCCTTGCGGAACGGTGAGCAGGACAGGGTGCGAGAAGCCAACAGAGAGCTTGACCTGCTTTCCCGCGAGCTCCGCTTTGTATCCGATCCCTTCTACCTGCAGCTTCTTTACAAACGGAGTATTTACTCCTGCGATCATGTTTCGTACGTGCGCGGCGTATGTGCCCCACAACGCTCGTCCGAGACGAGACATCTCTTTAGGCACGACGGAGACCTCACCATTTGCAACCGTGATCGTTACCGCAGGATGGATCGGGCGCTTGAGAGTAGCAGCTTTACCTTTCACAATGATTTCATGCGAAACGACGGACACATCGGTGCCTGTCGGTACTGGAATTGCTCGTTTGCCTATACGTGACATATAAATTTTTCGTGATACTACCAAATCTCGAAGAGGGCTTCGCCGCCGACTTTTTCTTTTCGCGCTTCTTTATCGGTCAGAACACCCTTTGGAGTTGAGAGTACAAGCGCTCCATATCCATAGCGCACGGGGATAATTTCTCGAAAACTCTTGTACAGACGACGGCCGGGCTTTGAGATCCGCCTCACCCCAGAGATTGCATGCTGACCGGTCGCATCGTATTTGAGGGTGATGTCGAGTGTTTTGCGTACCTTCTTTCCCTTCTTTTCTACTGCTGCAACGAAGCCCGCGTCTTTCAATTTCTCCGCAACTGCAAGTTTGAACGAGGAGTACGGCACGGATACAGACGCCCTGCGAATGGCCCCAGCGTTTGTGAGACGAACGATAAGATCTCCAATTACGTCGCTAATCATAGTGTTTATTTATAGTGAGCAGTGTCGAACTACCAAGAAGATTTCTTAATACCCGGAATATTTCCCTCCAACGCTTCCTCACGGAAACAGATACGGCAAAGGTTGAAATCGCGCATAAAACCACGCGGACGACCACACTTGAAACAGCGGCGGACCGTACGACTCGAAAATTTCGGCGTACGATTTGCCTTTATGATCATTGATTTCTTTGCCATGAGTGAATGCCAAGAAAGGAGAGCGTGAAGTCCTTGCACCCCACCTTTCGGATGTTGGGTTACGGAAACTTCGTGCGTGACTTTGTTCTTGCGATATCCTCCCTTCGACAAGTTCAGGGTAAAGAGGATCAGACCTAAAAACAAAGCCCCCTACGAGGCTCGGCAATACTACGCGAAGCAAGAGGCAAAGTCAAATTTAACCGGAGTGAGAGAGGGTATTCCCGAGGAATCCCCGCAGCACGAGGAGTGCGAGGATTGAGGATTTTTCAGCAGGAAAATCCGGTTTCCGAGGGGATATCGCCTCGAAGCGAAAGTCTCCAAACATGCCCTAGGTGTCGTGTCGGGTGTTTATCTGCCCACCTTTCCCTCTTGCAATGGAACGCCGAGATAGCGGAGAAACGCCTCAGCCTCTTTTTTGTTTTTTGCAGTCGTCACGATAGTTATCGCAATACCAAAAATATCTTTTGCATCTTCGTCGGAAGTTTCTGGAAACACCGTGTGTTCTTTGAGGCCGATAGAAATGTTACCCATCTCGTCGATCGACGAGGGTTTAATGCCTCGGAAATCTTTGACCCGAGGGAAAACGATGTGAACCAACTTGTCGAAAAAAGCCTGCATACGCGCTCCTCGGAGCGTTACTTGGTATCCGGCGACGTCGCCCACGCGAATCTTGAAGTTGGCGATAGATTTCTTGGCACCTCTCACTGCTGGAGCTTGGCCGGTGATCGCCGTCATGCGATCAACGATGAGTTCGAGTTTCTTTTTGTCTTTGAGAGACCCGACGCCCGTAGAGACGACGATCTTCATCATGCGAGGCGCCTGCATGACGTTGGTATAACCGAACGCGCCCTTGAGCGCATCAAATGTCTTTGTGTGTAAAGTGGTAGTCATACTCGTTATTTGAGCTCTTGCCCGCTTTTTACCGCTATACGTCCACGATTTCCATCTTTATCGCGAGTGATCCTAATACGGGTCGGCTTGCCCGATTTAGGGTCGACTAACATGACGTTGGATGCATGAATGGGCATTGATTTATCGACAACCTGCCCTTTGCGATTTTGCGCGGACGGCTTGCGGTGCTTCTTCACGAGATTTATTCCATCGAGCAGGACCATATTTTTCGCCGTCAAAATACGCACAATTGCGCCAGTTTGACCTTTGCTCTTTCCTGCAATAACAACAACCTTGTCGCCTTTTTTGAGTTTCATAGTATTTATACAATCTCGGGCGCAAGCGAGCCGATTTTCTGGTAACCACGAGCGACGACTTCGCGCGGGATAGGACCAAACACGCGATTTGCTTTTGGTTCTTTGGGTTCTTTCCCGGATCCGGTGATCAAAACAACAGCGTTCTCATCAAAACGCACGTACGATCCATCTTCGCGGCGGTACGCGTTCTTCTGACGCACCACAACCGCACGATGAACCTCCTTCTTCTTCACGGACTTTCGTGGTTGCGCCGTCTGAATAGATATCACGATCTCGTCGCCGATTCCCGCGTAACGACGTTTGGAACCACCGAGTACCTTGAAAACACGGCCAATGATGCCGCCGGAATTATCTGCAATCTTCACGAGTGTTCTGTCTTGAATCATATACTTTCTACTTGGTCGCACCGACCTCTTTTACAATGATGAAACGCTTCCTCTTAGAAATCGGACGTGTTTCGCGGATGGTGACCCTCTCCCCCACCTGCGCGGTATTGCCGGGGTTATGCACGAGGAACTTCTTGCTGTGTTTCTGATACTTTTTGTATTTCGGGTGCTTGACGTATCGCTCAACTTGCACGGTTACCGTGTCGGTCATGGCGGCCTTCACAACGACGCCTTCAAGTAACTTTCCTGTGTTTTGTTCTTCCATATGCATTTGTGCGAAGGATACTACGCTGTCTTTGCCTTTGAAGCAATTCCTGTATTAAGAGACAAATCTCGCGCTCGAAGCTCTGTTAAGATCTGAGCAACTTCACGTCGAAGATTGCGACCCTCACGAACATTTCGGGTACGCGAACCTGCTCCGCCAAAACGAAATGCCCGCAATGCTTCGCGCTTCTCCGCGAGAATCTTGTTCAGCTCTGCGATATCCTGTTTCGAAAATTCTGACATAATTTTACTTGTAGTGAGTATGATCGAACTATTGACGAGCTACGACACGCACTGTGAGTGGCAGTTTGGTCCCGGCTTTGCGAAGTGCCTCGCGCGCTATCGCCTCCGTGGCGCCATCTATCTCGAAAATAACCCGTCCTGGACGTACGTCGAACACGTATCCCGCAACATCACCCTTACCGCTACCCATTCCTACTTCGGCTGCCTTCTGGGTAAACGGACGGTCTGGAAAAATGCGTGTCCAGATCTTGGCACTCTTACCACCTGCGCGCGTGAGTGCGCGGCGGGCCGCTTCGAGCTGATTCGAGGTTACGCGCGCTTGCGTAAGCGACTTCAATCCGAACGACCCGAAGGCGACGGTGATGCCGCGTGTTTCCGGAGCTTCAAGACGACGCTGATGCCTGCGTCCGGTCTGCCATTTGCGATATTTTGCTTTTTTTGGTGCCAACATAAAAATTACTTTTTTGCGTCTTTGTCGAATATTTCGCCTCGATAGATCCACACTTTGATGCCGATCACTCCGTAAGGAAGGTATGCCTGCTCTCGCGCAAAATCGATATCCGCACGAAGTGTCTGGAGTGGTACGCGGCCACGCTTGATCTCCTCAGTACGAGACATTTCGGCACCTCCGAGGCGACCGGCGATCGCTATGCGAACGCCCTGCACATCTCGATTTGCCATAACCTTCTCTACCGTCTGCTTGAGCACTCGGCGGAAGGTCTGGCGCTTCTCCAAGCCCTCTGCCACCATGTAAGCGACGACGGGTGATTGCGATTCTGGCGAACGCACCTCTTCGATATCAAGACGGACAGCTTTGCGCTCCGCGTGCGGAACGGTGCCGATGATTCGTTCGATTTCTTTTGTGAGCTTGACAGAGCCCTCTCCCCCACGACCGATTACAAGACCAGGGCGGGAGGTCTTTATGATTACTCGAATCGCTTTCTCGTTGCGCTCGATCTCTACGGAAGTGACGTAGCTTCCACGCAGACGCTTCTTAAGAAAGCGTCGGATCGCCGCATCAACACATACGTTTTCACGATATTTTGCGGGTGACTTCGAAAACCATCGCGATTTCCAATCACGAATGATGCCGAGACGGTGAGCGAATGGATGTACGGTGTGTGTCATACGTGTTTTTCCTCTTTTTTAGCCTTCACGACTTTTTTTGCGCGAGATGCTTTTGGAGGCTTCGTAGATGCGCCGAGCTCGAGAAAGATGATGCTCATCTCTTTTCGGATTGAGCCCGATCTTCCGCGCGCGAATGGTCGTGCGCGACGCATTACCAAACCCTTGTTGACCGTGATTGTCTTAATGAAGAGGTTCTCAGGGGATGCGCCGATAGCTCCCGCGTTTGCAATAGCAGAATCTAGCAATTTCCCAATCGCAGGAGAAGACTTCTTCGGCAGATACGACAACGCGGCACGCGCCGCAGGGACGCTCTTCCCACGAATGAGATCCGCGACGAGACGCACCTTCCGGGGCGCTTGGTGGTAATTGGTAAGAAGTGCTTTCATATATTGATAGAATGCGGGATTTCTGAATGAGTGTTGAGAAACGAATTATTTGGCTGAAGATGTAGCGGTTGCCTTCGCTGCGGTCGCTGCGGCGACCTCCGCGGCCTTGGCAGCCATTTCGTTCTCCTTTTGCATTTTACCGCCGTGCTTGATGAATTTGGTCGTGGGAGCGAATTCTCCCAACCGATGTCCCACCATATCTTCCGTCACAAACACCTCGTCAAAATTCTTACCGGTGTGGACAGAAAAAGTGTAGCCAACAAATTCCGGTGCGATCTGGCTTGCGCGTGCCCACGTCTTAATCGAGCCCTGCCCACTCTTGCGGGTAGAGACCTTCTTCATCAATTTGACGTCCACGTAGGGACCCTTTTTTAGTGAGCGTGTCATACTTCGTTTTGTCTGCAATTGAAAACCCGCTTCTGCGGGAGTCCGCACAATGTATAGGAAACAATGACGAATGTCAACAAAAAGTCCGCATACGCGGACTTTTTGTTTACTTCCTCTTTCCTACCTTGCGGCGAGAGACGATAAAGACGTTGGAATACTTCTTTGGCCGGCGGGTTTTTTGACCCTTTCCTGCTGGCTTGCCCCAGAGCGTCTTCTGGCGACGAGATCCGCGACCCTGCTTGCCTTCGCCTCCACCGTGCGGGTGGTCCACCGGGTTCATGGCTGATCCGCGGACCGTCGGGCGCACGCCCATCCAGCGGGTTCTGCCCGCTTTGCCAATACGCACGAGGCGATGCTCTTCGTTGGACACCTCCCCTACGGAAGCCCAAGCAGTCGAAATGATTCGACGGATCTCGGTGGACGGCATTTTGACGTGGGTGTAGCCCGCATCCTGCGCAACGACTTCACAAAAGTTACCGGCGGAGCGCGCGAGTACTGCGCCACCGTTTGGCCGCAATTCGATATTGTAAACGAACGTACCTACAGGCATATTGCCAAGCGGCAGACGATTACCGAGCGTCACGGGCGCACTTTCCGAAACGAGAAATGTGTCGCCGACCTTCACGCGCTGCGGGAGCACGACATAACGCTTTTCGCCATCGGCGTAGATCGCAACTCCGATAAAGCCGCTTCGAAACGGATCGTACTCGACCGACGTGATTTTGGCGGGGATATTTTTCTTATCATATCGGAAATCCACCAGTCGATGGGTCTTTTTGTGTCCGCCACCCTGATGTCGTACCGTGATCCGACCGAATGAGTTGCGACCCGCATTACTCTTCGCCCCCTTCATGAGCGACTTCTCAGGCTTGTGTCCGGAAAGCACGGCGCGATAGTTGATTGAGATGCGACCGCGCTGTGAGGGAGATGTTGGTTTGTATTCTTTCATTGACATACGCGAGTATATTATCCAATAGTTATCGTTTCTCCCTTCTTAAGATACACGTACGCCTTCTTGCCTCCCCGTGTGATTCCGATCTTACCCGTGCGAGGATTGCGGCGCATCTTTGTGGGCACTCTTACGACACGAATCATGCGTGGAAGGACTTTGTAGAGGGCCTGAACCGCCTGTGCAATGTCGCGTTTCGTCGCGCCATCTGCGATATCAAAGGTGTAGACTCCTTCCGAAGAATGCATCGTGGCCTTCTCAGTAATACGTGCATGCTTCAATACATGGGAAAGGTCCCTGCTCACACTGCTCGGCGATGCCACCACGGCCTTCGTCTCCTGAGGTGCGATTTTGTCTTTTTTGCTGAAGATTGCCATATGAGTACGTGCTTATGATTTAGAAGGAGCGGCGGGGGCAGATTTCTTGGTTGTGCGACTCTCGACTATAGCGACAGCAGCCTCCGGATTTTCGATAATGAGGTACGAGCTTTTGAGGACAGCCGCTGGATTAAGATTGCGAGCCGCAACGTAGTCTACATTGCCAATGTTGCGGAAGCTCTTCTGCGCAGCAACGGTGGGTTCTGCAAACGCAATGAGAGCCGCGTTCTTCTTTTTTGTCGAAAGCTTCTCAAACCCAGATACCTTCGAGAGCATGACGAGCACCTTTCGAGCAGCCGCCGTCTTCGGCGCGTCGAGTCCAAATGAATCAACAAACATGATTTCGCCATCCTTTAACTTGCGAGAAAGAGCCATGAATAGCGCTTTCGCGCGCATCTTCTTTGGAATCGTTTGGCTGTAATTCTTTTCCGATGTCGGACCGTGCGTAACGCCTCCACCTTTCCAGATCGGGGAACGACTCGAGCCATGGCGCGCACGGCCCGTACCCTTCTGGGCCCACGGCTTTTTACCACCACCGCGCACTTCCCCGCGAGTTTTTACGTGCGCAATGCTTTTGCGCGCGTTCGCCTGCATGCCTGTAACCACCTGATGCATCAGGCCATCGTTCCATGCAACACCGAAAATACTCTCCGGCAATGTGATGGAGCCGTTCTTTTTCCCCTGTGCGCTGTATATAGGTGATTCCATACAAAATATTATCCGCGGATTTCGATAAGAGTCCCGGGTCGGCCAGGTACTGCCCCTGAAATAAGAAGTGTGTTGGTCGCCACATCGATTTGCAGCACTTTGAGATTCTTGACCGTGACGCGATCCCCTCCCATACGGCCAGCCATGCGCATCCCAGGCACCACTCGTCCTCCGGCGCGACCACCACCTCCGATAGAGCCAGGACTTCGCTCTTTATTCTTCTGGCCGTGTGAACGCGGACCTCCATGGAAACCGTGACGCTTCACAACACCCTGAAAACCTTTGCCTTTAGAAATAGCAGATACCGCAACCACATCTCCCGGCGAGAAAACTGACACATCGATCACGTCTCCCCTTTTCATTTCGCCTGCCAAGGGGAATTCTCTTAAATATCGAAACGTGGTGAGATCCTTCAAATGCCCTTTTTGCGCGGAATTCGTATTTTTTTCTTTGCGAAAGCCAAAACCGACTTGCGCCGCTTCGTACCCCTCTTTTTCCTTACCTTTCACTTGTGTAACGGTGAGCGGACCCGCGGTGATGATAGTCGCAGCAGACACAACGCCTTTTTCATCAAAGACCTGCGTCATACGACCCTTGGTGCCGAGCATAAATTTGGTTGTCATAAAATAGCGAATCCGCGCAACAGCGCGGATGACGGACCCGCACCATTGGTCCCGATATGGGGACGTAGCGTGGAAAGCAGTATACGCAGAACCTTCAGAAACGCAATAGCTATGTCTCCGAACCACCGAGTGATCGTCGGGAACGCTTATGCAAAACTTCTGCAAGGATCCAGACCATACCCATAGAAGTCGATCCCAGGATAAACGGAATGATGCTTCCACTGTCGTCAAATCCAAATGCTGCGTTAAATTGACAAAAGAAGGATCCCGGTTCGCATCCCCTCCCATGCGCTCCTGCACCGTTTTGCACAGGAGAGCCAGCGTCCGCAGGCTTCCACAAAATGTCCTCTACCGTAAGACCTCTTTTCTGTGACTCTTGTGCGAGCATGTCGACTATTGAATCAAGACTTGCTTGCGATAATCCTGACGTACGAGGATCAGTCAAAAGCGAGCTTCGGATGGCCGCTCGAATGTCGGAACCATCTTCTGCGTGTGCGATGAGCGGCATTGCACTCATCAGCACGATCACGGCCACGGCGCATGGCGCCCACCCAAAAATAGCAGATGTATTCATACAAAAAATTGTATCACGCTCTTTAGCCTTACCGCTCTTGAAACGCGGGAAGTATGTTGACAGTGGATGATCGGCTCACACTTGACGGCGAGGAACCAGGAAGCCCCTCACATGTGATAGTAAAGACGGTCTGAGAACTCAAAACCGTTCCCCCGCTGCCCTCAGTCCCACTCCACGAATCACCATTCGCACTGACGACGGTACACAATTGAGTATTAGCGGTTTGCCAACGAACCTGCACTTGATTCCCTGCTCTTATCAACAATGGCGTGACGAGCCATTCCGTAATGGAAGGAGGTGGGGTGCCGTTACATCCGCCTAAAGTACATCCATTCGTGCACTGATACACCCGACGGCTTCCACTTTGGCATTGGTTTATGATGTCGTCGTGGTCCTCTCCTTGATTTACATCTCCACAACGATTGAAGCACCCTTGGGGCGGCGTACACCGCGTCTGATTCAATATCTGATCAAAGGACTCCGTCCACCCTTCTGGACAGCGGTCGAAACGACATGATAAAGATCCTCCGGTACCTTCTTGCCGGTAACCAACGGGACATTGACCAAATCGACACACCCCGTCGGCGTATAACTCATACCCAGCGGAGCACGTGTATTGGCATTTGGGGGTTCCGCAACTGAGGGCAACCGTGCGGGGTGTGTTTGCGGTAAGACCAGCAGCGTCTCCTGTGCAGATATTTGTGTTTGAGGGAGTAGCGCCTGTGCAAGAATACTGAGAGACACATTCACCCCCTTGCTTAACGTACCCTGGAGAACAGTAGTACTCACATTTCTTTGATGGAGTGCAGCTTGAAACGAGAACACGGCCGGAGTCTGATGTGACATTTTCATCGCCCGGGCATGAGGCAGCATGTTCAGGGATATAACCTCTGCACTCTGGGGGGGTACAGTACCCTGCCTTTACATATTTACAATCCGGCGTATCCGAGTCTACGGCAAAATATGTGTTAGTGGAGACTTCACAATACCCTCTCTTGAGGAGACATTCTGGTATCGGATTACACTGCCCGCCGTACACGTAAGCACATGCGACTGGATCGACGTCGTTTTGGACACCATTGACCCCATCCGCATTCGCGTCGCAGTAGGGTTGTTTGGTGCAGGATTGAGTATCCCTCACCACCACATTCACCCAATCGGAGCAGTTGTTGTTTTCGTTTGTTGATGTTGCGGTGAGTCCTTCACGGACAGAACCAGTATCGGTAGCGGAGCTCTTGTCTGCACATGCTCTCACTGAGGATGTGCCTGTTGACGTGAAGATGTACGAGCGGGAGATGTCGTCGCTCGATCCTTCCACAAGCGGAGGGAGAGAGTTTGCGACGAGGCCTGTGATGGCGCCTCCGCCGTCTGGCGCGGTAGCTACTTGGAAGAAGTTGTAGAAGTTCTGACTGCCTGTCGGGGCGCCTCCCTGGTTTACGATGGTGGCTGAGAGTGTGGTTGATGCGTTGCGGATCGTGGCTGTAGGGCTTGTGTTGATGGCGGTGAGGTCGGGGTAGATGGGATCGCACCTGAGACCCGAGGGATATGGTTGACATGCGTCATTGATTTCTTGTTGGATGTAGGTTTCTGCGTCGCAGTAGGGTTGCCTGTTGCAAACACACGCTCCATTCTGAAGTACTTGGCCTGCGGGGCACACAATGACGCACTCGCCATTTTGAAGTGTCTGGCCAGCTGGGCAAATCAAAACGCATGTGCCATTTTGACGTGTTTGACCAGCGGGACACGCAACGTCTGTCACCACCACATTCACCCACAGGGAGCAGTTGTTGTTTTCTCCTAGATCTTCGTCGGGTCCTTCGTAAACGGAACCTGTGTTGGTAGCAGAACTCTTGTCTGCGCATGCTCTCACAGAGTATGTGCCGGCTGATGTGAAAGTGTATGGACTGGAGATGCTGCCACTGGCTCCCGACGTGAGAGCGGATATGAATACAGGAGAAAGGCCTGTGATGGCGCCTCCGCCATCTGCCGCGGTAGCTACTTGGAAGAAGTTGTAGAAACCGCTCCCCGTTGGAGCGCCCCCTCTGTTTGTAATATCGGCAGAGAGTGTGGTCGAGGCGTTGCGGGTTGTCGTTGCGGGGCTTGTGTTGAGGGCGGTGAGGTCGGGGTAGTGAGGGTTGCATTGTCCCCCATACACATATGCGCAAACGGTTGCATCGACTTCGTAGAAGGTATCGGTGTTTGCATCACAGTAGGCAGTTTTGCTACATGGTATCGGATTACACTGCCCCCCGTACACGTACGTGCACGATTCCACGTCGACGTCATTCTGAGTGTCTGTTGCTGCGTCGCAGTAGGGTTGCCTGTTGCAAACACACGCTCCATTCTGAAGTACTTGGCCTGCGGGGCACACAATGACGCACTCGCCATTTTGGCGTGTTTGACCAGCGGGACACGCAACGTCTGTCACCACCACATTCACCCACAGGGAGCAGTTGTTGTTTTCTCCTAGATCTTCGTCGGGTCCTTCGTAAACGGAACCTGTGTTGGTAGCAGAACTCTTGTCTGCGCATGCTCTCACAGAGTATGTGCCTGTTGACGTGAAGATGTACGAGCGGGAGATGTCGTCGCTCGATCCTTCCACAAGCGGAGGGAGAGAGTTTGCGACGAGGCCTGTGATGGCGCCTCCGCCGTCTGGCGCGGTAGCTACTTGGAAGAAGTTGTAGAAGTTCTGACTGCCTGTCGGGGCGCCTCCCTGGTTTACGATGGTGGCTGAGAGTGTGGTTGATGCGTTGCGGATCGTGGCTGTAGGGCTTGTGTTGATGGCGGTGAGGTCGGGGTAGAGGTCGTTGCACAACCTTCCGGAAGGCCGGAGTGTACATGCACTTGTGTTCCCTACGACCTCTTGATATTGACCGTTTTCGCAGAACCCTACGAGAGTACACGTGTCTGGGACACACGATCCATTCTGAAGTACTTGGCCTGCGGGGCAGCCGTCGTCAACACACGATCCATTCTGAAGCACTTGGCCTGCGAGGCACACAATGACGCACTCGCCATTTTGAAGTGTCTGGCCAGCTGGGCAAATCAAAACGCATGTGCCATTTTGACGTGTTTGACCAGCGGGACACGCAACGTCTGTCACCACCACATTCACCCACAGGGAGCAGTTGTTGTTTTCTCCTAGATCTTCGTCGGGTCCTTCGTAAACGGAACCTGTGTTGGTAGCGGAGCTCTTGTCTGCACATGCTCTCACTGAGGATGTGCCTGTTGACGTGAAGATGTATGAACTGGAGATGCTGCCACTGGCTCCCGACGCGAGAGCGGATATGAATACGGGAGAAAGGCCTGTGATAGAGCCTCCGCCGTCTGCCGCGGTAGCTACTTGGAAGAAGTTTTGGAATCCACTTCCTGTCGAATGGGCTCCACGATTTGTGATGACGGCAGAGAGTGTGGTTGATGCGTTGCGGGTTGTCGTTGCGGGGCTTGTGTTGAGGGCGGTGAGGTCGGGGTAGAGGTCGTCGATGGTCGCAACCTCCACATTCACCCACGCGGAACAATTATTGCCTTCGTAGGGTCCTTCGTTGTTTGATCCAGGATCATTCGCATAACTTTTGTCCGCACACACTCGCGTGGAGTATATACCGGCAGATGTGAATGTGTGCGGAAGATAAATGTCGCGACTTGTTCCTGGCGCAAGCGGAAGAGAAGTGGCAGACGCGAGGTTGGTAATGGCAATGTCGCCTCCGCCATTTGCACCTAAAGCTACCTGAAATAAATTCTTGAAGCTGTTGCCTGCCAGGGCGCCTCCTTGATTTGTAATGGTGGCTGAGAGTGTGACAGAAACACCGACCGTTGCAGATGTTGGACTCGTATTAAAGGCTACGAGATCTGGATATATGGAGACACATCCTTCACCATCCTTGGTAAATCCAGAAGAGCACGTGTACTCACATTTGGATGCTTCGCTAGGCACACTACAGTCGTAGACAAGCTTTCTGGGCGTGTCTGAGGCGAGACCATCGGCGTCTCCTCCGCAGAGATTCGCGTTGGAGGGGGCGGAGCCGGTGCAGGAGTAGGTGATAGCGACACACGCGCCATCTTGAAGTACGTATCCGGAAGAACATGTGTATTCACATTTTGTTGACGGACTGCAACTGGATACAAGAGTGCGAGGGGTACTCGTAGCGAGCTCAACGTCGTCGCCTGTGCAAATATTTGAATTCGAGGGAGTTGCTCCGGTGCAAGCGCAACTCCCAACTGTGGAGGTAGCCCCCGCTGCTATATATGTAATCACGACAAGACCAGAACCGCCGGAAGTGCCGTTGCTATAGCCAGCTGTCGCCTGAGCTCCCATACCAACACCGGGAACATACGAGGAGTCCGTCATGTTCGCGGCATTGCGGCCACTCCCCGCGATGAGAGTTGCTCCGACCCCATATCCAGAACCACCGCCGCCACTTCCCACCTGTGCGCCACTGTCGACTCCATTTCCGCCACCACCCCCAAAATATCCTCCTCCGCCGCCACCACCACCATAACTCCTCGCACCACCGCCCGAGCCAGAACCTCCCTGAAGCGCGCTCCCAGATGACCAGCCTCCTCCACCTGCAGATTGCGTGCCACCAGTACCGCTCAAAGATGCTGCGCCACCACTCGCTCCACCACCGGGACCTGCATTACTTGCAGATCCTTGATCTCCTACTCCTCCCGATCCGCCTCCCCCTCCTGCAATGATGAGCGCACTTGCCTGAGAAACAGCACCTCGAAATACTCCCGAGTAGCCTCCACCCCCACCACCGCTTGTACACGGGACCCGGAAATTACATGCCACAGCTCCGCCTACTCCGCCTCCCGGTGAACCGCCCGCCCCCGGCGCAAAATCTCCGAGTTGTGAGGTTTTACCACCTTTTCCAGAATCACCCACGGCAATTGTAAGGGTCTCACCTGCTGTCACGCTGAGAGTGCGCTGTGCAAATCCACCTCCACCCCCAATGCCGCCCGTTACACCACTCGCGCCCCCTCCACCTCCTCCTGCTCCCCATGCTTTCACGGTAACATTTGTCACGCCTGTGGGAACGACAAATGAGTGCACACCTATCGTAGAAAAAGTCCTAGTGTCGGAAGAGGTCGTCGATACTGACTGAGAACAGGAAGGTCCGGGGGGAGGAGTGACGACACACACACCGCCTTCATTGGTATATCCAGCAGCGCATGTGTATCTAATGTCAACGAGGCCAGTGCCTCCAGCAGTTCCGCTTGCCTGAGCTCCCATACCAACACCAGGAACATACGAAGAGTCCGTCATGTTCGCGGCATTGCGGCCACTCCCCGCAACGAGAGTTGCTCCGACCCCATATCCAGAACCGCCGCCGCCGCTTCCTACCTGATAACTAAAATCTACTCCATTCCCGCCTCCACCGCCAAAGTATCCACCACCACCACCGCCACCGCCATAATTTGTTCCTCTTGTGCCAGCTCCCCCCGATAGAACGCTCCCGGAGTACGAACCTCCAGCCAATTGTGTCCCGCCAAAGCCATGTTGCTCTACAAACGAGCTGTTTACACCAGATGAACCTCCTCCTGCTCCGCCATTGCTTGCATAAGCATAATTTCCGGTACCCCCTGAGCCGCCGCCGCCGCCAGCAATCAATAGTGCGCCGGCTTGTGATACGGTGCCACGAAAGACCCCTGAATATCCTCCCCCTCCTCCTCCGGTCGAACACAAGATCGCATTTTGACAACCTGCGTAAGAAGCTCCTGGAGCGCCTCCTGGAGCGCCTCCTGCTCCCGCAATGTTTGAAAGAGTGCTACCGCCTTTACCGGAATCGCCGACGGCAATGGTGAGCGTCTCGCCCGATGTCACGCTAAAAGTGCGCTGCGCAAATCCACCGCCGCCGCCATATCCACTTGCGGCGCCATTACCCCCTCCTGATCCTCCACCAGCGCCCCACGCTTTCACGGTAATTTCTGTGACCCCAACAGGAACAACGAAGGTGCGCGTGCCTGGTGTTGAGAAAATACTTGCGGCAAACGCGGAGGAAGGCGCTAATATCGCCGCTATAAAAACAAGCGCAACACCTACCAAAAAGAAATTCTCTGAAATGTGATCGACGACCGCTGAGATGTAACCATGCCTCACACGCTTGATCATAATATAGGGTTCATTGTACCGTGCCTGATTCGACTTTCATTTCGATAGTGTGCATATTGTTCGCGACAGCACCCCTAAATGCGTCGAGGCCCTGCCCAGCTATCTTCGGATCATTACCCGGATACGCCACGAGCCACTCATACTCGGTCACATCAACTACCGCTGCCTGCGCTTTTTTCACCGCTTTCAGCGCTTCCTCATAGCGGCCAAGCTCGAAAAGCGCGGTCGCATACGAATTGAGCAACCACGGATTCTCCGGAAAGTATTTGAGTCCCCTTTCGATCGCATCGGCAGCTTTTTGGAATTTTTCCGATTTCAAAAGTACCCACGCCAAGTCGTTGATCGCGGCCCAATTGTTGGGATCAGATTTGAGGTAGATTTCATAATCCTTTGCAGACTGAGTGTACTCTCCCATATATCCTTCGATAAGCCCGCGAATATAGTACGAGGATGGGGATGGCGAAGCGTTGAGATCAAGCTCTTTATTGATGTGCCACATCGCACTGTGGAAATCCCCTCTCAAAAACGCGACTCGTGCGAGTTGGTGGTGCACGTATGGAAGCCTCGGATCAAGCGCGAGTGACTTCTTATACCAATGCTCAGCCCGACCGATATCATATTGACGAGAGTTGAACGCTCGAAAGTGTATGTCGCCATATTCGTACGCTCGCTGCGCAGAAGGCCGAATCGCAAACATCACATCATTGATCGCGCGTCTTGGAATGTCATAGACGAAAAAAAAGACTGCAACGACACATGTTGTGAATAACGCGACTATAAAATGCCACTCCTTCGGAATTTCGTGGAATATAGATTGATAATTTCTCTTCATACTTAACTTGCGTAGAGAGACGAACGTACCAAACATCTAGCAAATGCGTCTCTTTCCAGCGACATACTGCTCGCTGGAGTCGTAGATATCTGGACTTTACATTGCTCCATTCATTACATTGGGGTCGTAATATATCTTATCCGATTTATGCGAGACAAGGTCGATACATTCATACGTCCTGTAAAAAGGAAGCGTCTTGCATATATCGTGAAGGGCTTGTATGTACAACTCATTACCCCTTGATCGGTCAATGGAATAGGCAATCCTAGTCGCAACTACCGCCGTACACATTACTCGTTCTGCAGGACTGCTCGTTTCAGCACACATTCCACTCACATCTTCATACTGTACGGCCCTCGTGGCACGACCTGCAATAAACTTGACGCACGCCATTCGATAGCGGTCGTTTTCAATCTGTTTGCAGTAACGCATATTCTTAGTGAAATCATCTGGAGTCAGATTAAAATTCTCAAAAAACGCAGAGTGTTGTCCATAACATGCAACTTTGTATTTTTCATCTACAGAATCACATACTTTAAACGTCATTCGCCCGTCTTTTACCTCGACCATGTCTCGTGTCGCGAAATCTTGTGCCATCTCCATAAACACTCCCATATAACATGAGTAGTTCTTTACAGGATCGCTGGTGACATTGTCGCATACATAGAGAGCGTCGTCGGTCGCATATTCTAATTGGACAAACGCTGCATGCCCCATGCCATGGAAGCAATCGATCGCATTTTTCAGCCCCGGTTCCTTGCACACATTCGAAAGTATCTTCACCAACATTTCTTTATCGTTCGTCTGTTTAGAGTACTCTTCTATCACGCCGTGAAAATACCCGTTGCCACACGTGGATACATTCTTGAAGTAGGCATCTTCAGACATCGTCGCAAAGGCTTTCCCGATGTCTCCTTTGTTAACTTGCAACTGCGCATGCCCAATGCCGTGTGATACATAGTGGCAATCTTCAACGAAGCTTTTACTCTCCTTTTGCAAAAGCGCGAGATGCGAGAATGATCTCCTAACACCGTGCGTAAGCGTGTATTCGATATAAAAATCCCTTAGACAGTCTTGTGTTCTCTTATTCGCAAGGGCGCCTCGTGTCTGTTTGCATTTGTTGATATGCTCCCATTCAGCGTCAGTGATGGCGATACTGCCTACAACCGATTCTTGAGCAGTAATCCTGGAATAGTAGTAAGCGAGACTCTCCTTGGGGACGAAAGTCCGATAACAGTAGCCCGATAAAATACCCACCACTAGGAGGCCGAGCACGACTACCCACTTGCTGACCTGCTTGAACATGATCGTATACTACCACTCTCGAATCAGAGGACGTGAGTCAGCCTAATGCAATATGCGCTAGATCTTGAGACCCTCTGCTGAGAGAAAATCCCGAAATTGCGCATCTTGTTTTGCAATTTCCAACATATCCTGACGAGCGAGATCCCGTGACCCTCCGGACGTTTTTAGTATTTGAATATAGTCTGTAAATAATCTCCTCATTTCTTGATTATATTGAAATTTCGTCTTAAAGCCTTCTATGTCCCTCAGAACACGTGAGACGTCATGATTTACAACTTTATCGTTGGCATTAAAGAGAAACGCTGCGTAATTCACATCCAAGATTACCTTAGAAAATAAGAGGATGTCCTCGTCGGAAAGGATGTTGGCTGCAATAGATGCGTAAGCCTGATCGAAAGATTGTTTTGCTTGATCTTCCGTAACGATATCAAATCGAGCAAGTATCCCGACCCCTAATGCATAGTCGACGAGCGGTCTTACGTCATTTTCGGATTTTGAGTTCGTAAGTTTAGTTGTCGAAGCGGTGGGAAATATTCGCATGAGCTCCAAGCTCTCATCGACAATTTTCGACTTTAGGCCAAGGTCTTCGACTACCCCCTGGCGATAGAGTAACTGGGCGAGGCTAAGAATCTTTATGCTGACCATGTAATTATCGCGCGGCAAGTCATCACGACTAAAAAGATGGTCATTTATATAGAGCGTCGATGCAATGCGCTTATCTGTGGAGTACTTCTGGATAAGGGTTTTCAATTGCGGTTCATTCGCGAAACGAGAGTCTAAGAATGAATTCGGGTCAATGTTGTAGATGAAATTGATTACATAAACGTAGAATCTTCGCAAATATCTTGGGTTTCTTTTGTCTTTCTGAGCCGCTTCGGCGATACTAAAGATGCCATCGTAAAGTCCATCGTACGCCTCGACCATCATCGCCTTTCTTTTTATCGGATCACTCGTATTGGTAAACGCAACGGAAGCGAGTTTTTTGTAGTACATGGCTCTTTTAAACAACAATTCAGTCTCGGTATCAACTCCTGCAGAATTCTTCAGGTCCACCTCCATCTTCGCCAACTCCTCCTCGAGGTACTTATACTTCGTACCCGTCTCCGTCCCTTGAAGATTTCTGAAAGTATCGCTAGTAGGAATACGACTATTGATGAAATCACTTGTAACGATACTCTGTAAATCATCCAGGGAGACTTCCCGCGTAATACTAGACTGCGACACGATGTGATACGCGAATCCCGCCACACCCACAAGGATGGCGATGATCGCAATGTATATTGATATTCTTGGAGAATTATTCATGCGACCACAAATATGAGCATCGCTCGTGACTACTCAGAACTGTCAGAGCTAGCACCGGCCCCACAGTCACTACTACCAGAGTCAGAGTCGGAGTCGCCACCGGTGCCACCAGAAACGTCGCCAGCAGTGCCGCCAGCAGTGCCGCCAGCATCTGCTGAGGCTGTCTGTGTATCAAAGTCGAGTAAAATAGAGTGCTTCCTTGAAGCGTCATCCGTCTTTATCGAGATGAAAAAACCCACGATGAGCGCTGCCCCCGTTAGGATTCCGAATCGGACCAGCTTGGAGAGTTTGCGAACATTCATACCATTACAGCCATGCTACCAAGTGATACCACTTTGACAACTCATCAACTGTAGAGAACCGCAAATCTTTTTCAGATGTAAAGAAAAGGCGACTCCTATCGACAAAGACGAGATGCTTGCATTCTCGCGCATAGAGAGGATTGAGCGTATCGCACACATACTTCACAACGGATTGATAATCCTCACTTTTCCGAGCACTGTCCATTGAACCTCCGATTCTATCTGCCATCACTGCAGTACACATGACACGCTCTTGAGCAGAAGTGATATTAAGGCACATCTCATATATTTCCTTGTAGTGGACCAACCTTACTGCCCTGATCGCAAAGAGCTTGACACAAGCCATACGATTGAGACCGTCTCCAATTTGCTTGCAGAAACCAATATTCCTCGTGTAATTTTTCCCTTCTTTCGAATACGACTGAAAGAATGAGGATTGCTCCAAATAACATGCCGGTTGGTATTTTTTCTCCAATGAATCACACAGGACGAAACTCATTTTTTGATTTTCCACGCGGACTGCATCCTTAAATTCTTGACCATACTCCATAAAACCGCCCGTGTGACATCCGAATACACGGTCGGGTCTCTGTGAAATCCGATCACAAACGTACACCATGTCTTCAACACTGTAATCGGTCTGGATCATTGCCGCATGCCCTACTCCATGAAAACAGCCTCCGGCGTTAGAAATCTCTTTGTTATTACAAATGGGACGAAGAACCGTTACGAGATCATCTCTGTCTGCGACATCTTTTGCCATTTCTTCAATCACGCCGTGAAAGAAACCATTTCCGCATGTGACCACATTTTTGAAATAACCCCCAGACGACATGAACGTATACGCCTTATATGGATCGTCGCCGCTTAGACGAAAGACGGCATGTCCAATACCATGAGAAATATAGTGGCAGCTCGAGAGCAACTCGGGGCGCTCTTTTTGTAATCGCGCAAGATGCGCGAAGGCCCTTTCACCCCCCTGCTCCATAGCATACGTATCGTAAAAACTACGCATACACTCCTCCACCCTACTTCCTCCCGATTTGACTTTCTGACACCGATTGATTTTCTCTAGATCTTCCGCTGTGACCTTTACGTCATCTATGATCTTCTCCTGATTTTCAATAATCGAATAGTAGCGAGCTATTTCTGCTTTCTTTATGTGCTGAGAGTACTGGAGTGCCGCGAAAGTACCGATTATTACAAAAGCCACAAAGGCAATTTCTCTTCTACTAAGCATACGACTTCCTGCGCAAGAGGATACGTATATAATAACACTGTATGGTGTCCACCCTTAGGGAGAGATATTATCGACTGTTTGCAATTCATGAGATCGAAGGGAGTGCGATTTTACAGCTCCTCTTTTATGTCATCAGCCTCTCATTTTTTGTCACGTTTTATGGGTGGGTTGAGAGAGGCTTGATTAGCATCACAACATTCGAAATCGGGACTCATATTTGTCCGCCATACTTCCCTTCGTGCGGAAATCTTTACTTCTTGGAAGCGCTTCCGTACGGCTATAGCCAGAGCGCTTTTTACGTATTCCTTTTTCTCGTTCTCGGCTACGGCGTGTATTCCGCATACCGAAGGGATTGGGTGTCGGCCCATGCGGCATTGTTACTGTGTCTCGTCTGGAAGATAATCTGGGCCTTTGTTCTGACGTACGGCGTAACGGGAAATTTCGACTATTATGACATGGCGTTTGCCTTCCTCTTGCTCTTCGCGCGAGAAAAAGAATACTTCGCGAAAGTCACGTTTGTATTCTTCTATGTACTCGCATCAAGTATAAAAATCGGAGACGGATGGATCTTCGCAAACTACTTCAACGGACTCTTCACCTCATCACCCATCTTCGGGCCCGCCTACTTACCCGCTTTTACCAACCTGCTCATCGTGATGCAAATGGTCGGCTGCTGGCTCCTGTTGTCGAAAAACAAGATCGTGCAGCGAAGCGCACTCGTATACTTCCTCCTCTTCCATATCTATTCGGGAATAATCGTCAACTACCGCTATATCACTGTTTCCGTACCAACGCTCTTCGTCCTTTTCTCAAATCCGAGCGAATTTCACGTAAAACGAATAAACAGGACCACGCTCTTTGGATACCTTTTTTTGCTCTTCCTTCTTTGCAGCCAGCTTATTGCAATCCTTACCCCAGGAGATCAGAAAAAGACCTTGGAGGGCAATTACTATGGGCTGTATATGTTTGAGGCAAATCATCAATGCATTTCAGAAACGGCCATCTATCGCAAAGACGCGGAGCCTGTCGTGACGAAGCGCGAAAATCATGTCGCCAACAATCGCTGCGACCCATATCGATATTGGTTCCCGCTTACAACCCTGTGCGCGCGCGACGCGAGTGTTGAGCGAATAGCGTGGACCTTTGACCATTCTATCAACGGTGGCGCGTACGAACGTATCGTAGACGTGGAAGACGCGTGCACGCTCACCTATCGGGCAATCGGCCATAACGAATGGATACAGATAGACCAGCCGAAAATCTTGGATATACCCGTATACAAAACGGGGTTTGCGAATCCTCTCGACTCGCGAATACAGGTATCTGCCGTGCCCATAAAGAATGAACCCTTACTTGAAGACATTACAACAGCTTATTGGGCATTGTGGATCACGTCGCTCTCGTTTGCCTTTGGGGCACTTGCGTACGCGCACGTTAAAAGACAATGAGCACGATCCGAGACGAGCTCAAGACACTCATTGAACAGCGAGTGTTCTCCCGCTACAAAGACCTTGGCGAAGAAAAATGGATTTTCGATTTCCGCACCGTGAGCATGACCCGTGAGTTCATGGATCTGTATTCGCATGCTTTCTTCGAACACTTCAAAGGAGAAAAGGACGTCCAGATATGCGGACTTGAATCTGCGTCTATCCCTCTCGTCACGACACTCGTTTATGCGTCGGAAGCGTTTGATGTAAAAGCAAACGGGCTTTTCATACGGAAAGGAAGAAAGAAGCACGATCTCCATAAGATTATTGAGGGTACGCCAAACAAACAGCCCGTAATCCTCGTCGACGACATACTGAACACGGGGAAATCTATTGAAAAACAAATTGAAGTTTTAAAGAACGCCGGACTCACGGTCAGCGGCATATTCTGCCTCGTGCGATTTCGAGACGAGTCGTTTTATGGTTTTTTGACCAAAGGTGAGATACCACTCACATCACTCTTCGAACTCAACGACTTCAAATCATCCCTCAACATCGAAAACCTTCAGAGAAAGAAAGAACTTCAGTCGCTCTCCTTCACCTACAAATGGGGATTCACTATTCCCGCCGATCTCGTCAACTATAAGAACGTCGCCCCGAAATCCGCGCCCGTGATATATCGAGATACGATACTTTTCGGCACGGACTCCGGCATATTCTATTGTTTGGATAAACGCACGGGAGACACAATATGGACGTACAAAATCCTGTTTGGTGATCGTGGGAAAATGATCCATTCCTCCCCCGTCGTCCACAAGGACACCGTATACTTCGGCGCATACGACGGCAATTTCTACTCACTTGATGCGCGCACGGGAAAAAGAAAGTGGGTGTACATGGAGGCAGACTGGATAGGGTCTTCTCCTTGTGTCTCTGCAAAAGATAATCTCGTATACGTCGGCCTGGAATTTGGCTTATGGAAAAAGAGGGGGGGCATAGTGGCACTAGACGCGAATACAGGCAAAGAAAAGTGGCGCGACACCCACATCGGCCTCACGCACTGCTCACCATATGTCTCTCTAAAAAATAACCAGCTCTACTGCGGATCAAACGACGGGATCCTGCGAATATACAACGCACAAACGGGCGAGCATCTCAAGAATCACGTAATCGGTGCGCCCATACGACTCTCGTTTTCTGAAAATGATGCCGGCACCAAGATCGTCTTCGGGGCATTCGATAAGCACTGCCATGTTGTCGACACGACCACGCTTGAGATCGTGGATAAACTCGAGACGCTCGAAGCAATATATTCCACTCCTCTGTGGATCGGCGAAACTATCATCGTCAATTCACTCGACAAAAGAGTCTATTCGTACGACGCGGTACATAAGAAACTGAACTGGACCTTTCTGACCAAAGGCAGGATCTTTAGTAATCCCGTATTAATTAAAGGATCGCTATTTGTAGGCTCAAATGACGGGGCTTTATATAAATTAGATCCAGAGACAGGCAAAGAAATCGGGCACATACAATTCCCCGAAAGAATCGTGAACAAGGTGCTGTTCGATGAAGAAACTGGCTACACGTACATCCCTACGTTTGCCAACGAACTCCACTGTCTTTCCATTGTTCCATGAGCGATTTGTGAGGACTGTACTATGATCATGGGGCGGTCCACGCCCGAAAGAGTCGCCCATGTATAGTGAGTAGTGCGCATCCGTCGCCAGATGCGCACTATCGAGGGTCAGAATGGGATCCCCATCCTAACCCTCCTTTCCCCCTCGTCGCACCACTCGCGTGGATTCTTTTTATCCTGGTTTGCCCGCAGGCAACCAGAATAGGACCAGTTGGCATGGCCCTGTAGTTCCGGCCGCGCGGCCGGAACTACAATACCCTTCCCGGGGGGTCGTATAGTCCTCGCCTCCGGCGAGTCCCAATGGGGCCTCGCCGAAGGCGCCACCTGACCCCCGGTGGCGGGGGGGGTCTGGCCATAGGCCAGACCCGTCATCATGACGAGGGCGAAGAGCCCCGCCATAATTCTCTTTTTCATGGGTTTCTCCTTCTCCTCGTCCTTCGACCGCGGATGTGCGGCCTATCGTAAACGAGGCATCCGAACACAAATCGTATTATGTGCGCATGCCTCGCCCATAGGATCAGGCGGAGAAGTGTACCGTGGGATAATATGTCCAACCTGTCAAGGTGCTCTTTCGCCACTGTAGCCCCCCTCCACGCAATAGTCAAGCGCACCCTGAGCACATTCCCGAGAGCCGGAAGGCTTCGGGGTTTACATCATCTTCACGTCGATTGAGACGCCAGATGGAAGGTCGATATTGGTGAGAGCTTCGATCACCTTTGGCTCTGGATTCAAAATATCGATCATGCGCTTATGGATACGCATTTCAAATTGCTCGCGAGAATCTTTGTCGATGAAAGCAGCGCGGTTGACCGTGTATTTCTTGATATCAATGGGGAGCGGGACGGGGCCGATGACTTCTGCGTTGTGCCGTGCAGCGACATCGATGATTTGCTTCACCGCACCATCAAGGACACCGTGCTCATAGGCACGCACGCGAATACGCAAGCGGCTTGGGCCCGCAGCTTTTTTGACAGCACGTGGAGCACGAGCCTTCACAGGAGCCTTGGTGACCTTTGATTCCGCTGTCATAGAACCCAGAGAGTATGCACTAGGGCCCCCAAAAAAGCAACCATTTGCACCCCTGCCGGCAAAACCAGCGATGTTGTGCGTTACTTACTTATATTCTGCCACTCCGACATTTCCATGACTTCGATTTTAGCTTCCGCCTCGAGTTCGTCGAAATGAGGACTATCTTGCATAAGCTTCGCCGCCGCATCGTGGGATTCCGCTTTCACAATCATGTAGCCGCCGATATCGTTGTGAGTATCGGTGACACCCCGCTTGGTCACTTGTTTCACTTTGCTTAAGGGAGCGCCGGGATCCACGATGTCGGCCTTATGCGCCTCCATCCACGAGTTCCACGCTTCCATCCCCTTCCTTTGTTCTTCTTTCGACATGCTCATCCACTTTTTAAATTGCTCCGGACTCGCCCTATACAGTACGAAAAACTTTTTCATATGATTTTTATTAAGGAATAAGTTTGTTGATTATACACCCGCACGGAGGAGAACTGAACAGCACCAGAAGACCCACCTCACAGTGGGTTTCTCTAGCTAGACCAACGAGATGAGGTCTTTCGGATCTTTTAGGACGGGGACGATACCCAATTCGGTGCCGACACCGTTCTCGTGAAGCATGCGGAGCATTGAGAAGTCAGCGAGCGCGAAGCCTACGGAATCGAACACAATGATGCGATCTTTCTTGGTACGCCCTGGCTTTGTACCCTGTACGATCTCCCAGACCTCGTCGTACGCAACAGTTCCCTTGAGGTTCTGGATCTCCCCTTCGCGCTTCGTTTGTTCGTAGAATTCCACCACGATGCGACCATTGCGCATGACCTCTGGATCAAGTTCGGTTTTGCCTGGGCAATCTCCACCAATTGCGTTGATAAACAAGTGGTCATTCTCAGCTACGGAGGCGTACTTGAAGAGTCTCACTTTCTTCTTCTCGCAGATACACGTCGTGAGAATATCAACGCCTCGTACAACCTCATCGCCATTCTTGCACGCAACGAGCGTCACGCCACTCCCTTGCAGATTGCGTGCGAATTTTTTCATCGCTTTCGGATCGCGATCGTAGTAGCGAATAGTAGAAATGGGAAACACGCCGCGCATCGCATGTACTTGGAATTCTGATTGCGCACCGGTGCCGATAAGTCCGAGCACGCGCGAGTCCGCATGTGCGAGGTGTTTTGCGGCGATGGCAGACATGGCCGCAGTGCGTATTGCCGTGAGAATTGTCATGTCGGCTATGAGCTGCGGGTAGCCAGTCGCGATATCGGCGAGCATGCCGAGCGCAACGATCGAGAGTTTGCCTAGTGCAGGGTTACCAGGATGCGCATTCACGTATTTGTACGTGTAGTACTGATGATCGGCACATGGCATGAGCTCAAAAACTCCGTGCTTGTAATGAGTCGCATGCCGAGCACTTTTCTTGAACGATTCCCACCGATGTAGGTCGGCTTCGAGATACGCGACACCCTTTTTGAAGAGCATATCGAGTTTTTGACGAGAGATATCTGATGCAGTGACGATTTTCATAGGTTATGTGTGGGTTAGAAACTAAAAAAGCCCGCTTGCCGCGGACTTTGTCTGATGGAATAGGAGACAAATTAGAAACGCGGCTGGTACATCGAATACAACTGCGGGACTGGCACCACATTTTCGTTGGAAATGTATATCGTATACGCATTCATACCTGTATTTTTGAGACTATCACGGGTATTTTTATCGTCAAATATCCAAAAAGAAAACCCGCCTTGCGGCGGGTCTTCTTGGCTCGAACCTTTGTTCGAAATTAAGCAACAACTTTTGTTACTACACCTGCGCCTACCGTTTTTCCTCCTTCGCGAATGGCGAAGCGCATCTGATCTTCGAGTGCGATTGGAGCAACCAATTTCACTTTGAAGGTGACGGTGTCGCCTGGCATAACCATCTCCACTCCCTCCTTGAGCGTTACCTCTCCGGTAACGTCTGTGGTGCGAACGTAGAATTGTGGTTTGTAGCCAGTGAAGAACGGTGTGTGACGACCGCCCTCTTCCTTGGTCAAAATGTAGACTTCGGATTCGAATTCGGTGTGCGGCTTCACTGAGGCTGGCTTGCAGAGCACTTGTCCGCGGTGCACATCTTCTTTCTTTGTGCCGCGGAGAAGCACGCCCGCGTTGTCGCCTGCCTGACCTTGCTGGAGTGATTTGTTGAACATTTCGACACCGGTGACTGTCGTCTTCGCCGTATCCTTGATACCGACGATTTCGATTTCTTCACCAACCTTCACGACGCCGCGCTCAATACGGCCCGTAACAACGGTGCCTCGGCCTTCGATCGAAAACACGTCTTCGATGGGCATAAGGAACGGCTTGTCGAGTTCACGCACTGGCTGTGGGATGTATTCGTCGAGCGCTTTCACAAGCTCCATGATCTTTGCGCTCCATTCATTGCCTGGCTCAGGCGACTCAAGCGCTTTCAAGCCAGAACCTCGGATGACCGGAGTATTTTTGCCGTCAAAGCCTTGCTTCTCGAGGAGCTCGCGGATCTCCTCTTCGACGAGATCGATGAGGTCTTTGTCGTCCACCTGATCTACTTTGTTCAAGAATACGATGACCTTGGGCACTCCCACCTGCTTTGCAAGGAGGATGTGTTCACGCGTCTGAGGCATCACGCCGTCGGACGCTGCGACCACGAGGATAGCGCCGTCCATCTGGGCGGCACCCGTGATCATGTTTTTAATGTAGTCGGCGTGTCCGGGAGCGTCGACGTGCGCGTAGTGACGAGCTGGCGTCTCATACTCAGAGTGCGAGAGCGAAATCGTAATACCGCGCGCCTTCTCTTCGGGCGCCTTGTCGATATCATCAACTCCCTTCACTGTCGCCGTGTAGCCTCCGCCTGCCTTTGAGAGGACGTTGAGGATGGCTGCCGTAAGCGTGGTCTTGCCGTGGTCGACGTGACCGATGGTGCCGACGTTGACGTGCGGCTTGCTTCGATTAAATTCTTCTGCCATATACACTAGTTATTAGTTTTTAGCCATTAGTGACTATCTAATAGCCCTGGTAAATATTGTTAACGCCAACGCGAGGTGGAGCGAGAGCTCCGTTGTCCAGCTGTGATTTTCTGCTCACTCCGTCCGCTTTCGCTTGCGCGAATGCGGGTTGCTACGCCGCACGGATACAAAACTGAGGCAAAATAATACGCACTGGACGTGCGTTGCACCATAGTAGCAAAGTCGCCACTCGCGTCAAGTTTTATCACCGAGCTTCTTGATACGTGGGGGCAATGGGAAGAATGACGCTCTCGGTAACCGTCGAACCGTTGAGGCCCGTGCACGAAAGAGTAAACACTGTCTGCTGGTTGATGACGCCAGTGAGTTGACCCTCTGTCTGGGTGGGGTTTCCGGTCCAATTACCCACATTTGGTGATGTCGTAACAGAGCAGGACCCAACATTCGCCCAGTTCCAATACACTTTTGTCGTCCCTCCAGGACGCACTATCTGCGGGAGGATTTGGAGATGACCCGTGAGATTGTTGGTGGGGGTCTGGGTCGATATCGGTCTCGGGTCTGGATACTGACACGTAGGAATAGTTGGCGAACAAAATCCTGGAGCCGTACACGTCGTATCACTTGTCGTTACGGCACACTGACCAGTAACGGTTGTACTTCTTATGATCGTGGTTCCATTTCCATTTGGGCATGAATAGGTCGTTGAAGGTGTGCACGTGACATTGAGTGTCGCAGGAGTAAACGAGGCGGACCCCGAAGGACCACTCACGGTCCCCGTGTATGTTGTTGTATATGAAGGAGTAACTGTCCATGATCCCGACGCACGTGAACCGCTCGCAAACATTGTGGGACTTGTCGTCGCTGTATTTTTGTAGATAGTCCAGCTTGTTCCCTCAAGAGTTGCCAATGCAAGTGTCGAACTGTTACCTTGGGTGACGGACGTGGGATTGAGACTCAGCGTGCCTGATGGAGGATTGACCGTGAGCGTGGCGGGGCACGTGGCACTCAGTGGGACGCGCTGAGTATAGGTAATGACGATAATGCCTTTCGCCCCAGATCCACCCGTTGAACCCCCGCCACCCGTAGCGCCGCCGCCGCCGCCGCCGTAGAGTCCACCCGCACCCCCGTTT
>CAYRHX010000002.1:0-113662 GCA_964424265.1 uncultured Candidatus Saccharibacteria bacterium
GGGTGTAGCCTGATGGCACTGTAGCTTGTGTGCCGGTCATGTTGAGGCAGAGGTCTTCGGTGTACTTGACGGTAATCTTGGTCACTTTGCCCGCGATGACATTGGTGACGAGACGGCAATCACCTCCAACAGGGCAAGAGATGCCGACGGGTACGTCTGTGGTAGTGGTGGTGCATTCTGTCCCTCCGATAGGATACGTACACACCACTTCTGTTGCTTCTTCATAGGTCGCGAGATTGGGGATGTAAGAAACAGCAGATCCTGCGGGTATTGAAGTGAACGTTGCTGGGTTAGTGGAAGATTGTTGGCCGGTCGCTTCAAGGCGAGTGACAGTAATGGCAGGCGCGGTGTTTACCGTACCATCGCTTCCTACGCGTTTGATCATGAGGGAGCCGCGCGTAGGGACGCAGTTGCCGCTTGCGTCTTTGACGTAATCGATCGGTGGTGCGAGTTGGGTGCCATCGATGTTGGGACACTGGTCGACAATGACAGGAGTGCATATACCTGTTGTGTCGTTGCGAACATAGCCTGCTGGCGCAACGTACTGGATTTCCGGGAGGTTGACGCAGTAATCCAGCACCATAATGTTGCAATTGCCTTGTGCATCTCGGATGTGGTCTGCGGGGATGGTGGTCTGCACATTGGGGATGTTCTCGCAGAGATCGGTTGGCACAACTACGTTGAACAACCCACTCTCTGCAGAAGCGAGAATCGTTGGGCTCTGGCAACCCTGGAAAGGATAGCCGAGACAGGCATTGTGCGGCGTGTATATACGAGCGCGGACTTTGTAGGATGTCCCGCTCATCATCTGGTCGCACCCCATGAGTGCGTCTGAGAAATTCCCGTTGCACGTACCGCTCGTAGCTATCGCACTCGTGCCGCTTGCGGCAGTCACGGTTCGCGAATTCGCAACACTCCCATCTGATCCCATGAGCTGAATGTACATCCGAGCAGTGCTCGGCATATTTGAAACGGACCACGTAACGGGAATTTGATTACCTTGAGTGAACGTCTGGCCGCTTGCGGGCGAAGTGAGGGCAATGCTCGGCACGCTCGCGGTAGCTCCGACCGTGATCGTCTCAGTGTCAACGACAGTTTCTGCATACATGGTCATGACGCAGGGGTTTCCGACACATTCATCATGCGCTGGTACGATGAGTCTGGCCGTATACGTGCCGGGTGTGGCATAGACATGCGTTACCTGGCCACAACTGATGGCTTCGAGTGGAATTTCAGATATGCAACCATCACCCATAGGAATATTCATCCGCGCACTTCCATCGCCATACTCAAACGAGTGTTGTGCAACCGATGTTTCCCCGGAGAAATGGAATGTCACCGCGAGAGGCGCTATTCCAGACATCGGTGAAGCGGAGAAGGAAGCGGGTGGCATTGGAGGTAGACATCCGGTGGAAGGCGCTTGATTTGATCCTGTTGAGCATGGGGCACATGGGGCACATGGAGGCTGTGGAGGTGGCGGAGGCATAGGTGGCACTCCCCCACACACCTCGGCGATCTTGGCTCTGGTCATGGAGCCGACGATGCCGTAGGAAGGGAGACCTTGTTCTGTCTGGAACTGGACGACGTATTGGTGTGTGAGGTTGCCGAAGTAGCCACCGACGAGGATGTTCTCGTCGAGGTTGTAGTAGTCGGTGAGGAAGATTTGGAGCTCGCTTACTTGTCCACCGGTCGTCGAATCACGTGATCCTTTCTGCATGGTGATGGAGAGGCGGGGGCAGGATAGAGCTTGGGTTGTTTGCTGTGGGTAGTCGTCGGAAGGAGAGTCGTCTGAGAGTGTGGTGGTGGGAGGGGTTCCTTGTTGGAGGAGCGCTTGGATCTGGGCCATCAGGGCTTGTACTTGGGCTTCCAGGAGCTCAATGGTGGTCGCTTGCTGAGCCGAAGCGAGGATGGGAGAGATGAGGAGGAGGCCGGCAACAGCGGAGGCGACAGTCTTGTGCATACGTGACATAGGTGAAGAGAATAATGGTGAATGATAAGTAGAGAAATTGTCGCATGGGCGAGGGATGACGCAAGGGGGGTGGTCGAATAACTGGCGTCGAGACTCCAGGCCTACCTCCCCAACTGCGCCCCCCACGATTTGAGAAGTTCCTGGAGTGCAGCGAGAGCGGCTGCAAGGTTTGAGATTGAGGTGGTGGAGGAGAGAGGAGTGGAAGGCGCGGTGAAGCTTGCTCCCCAGTAAGTGCCCTGGAATTCGCTCACGTCGAGGCCGGTCTTTACCTTGAGGAAGTTGGCGAGGTTGGTGTAGCTGGTGGAGGGGTTGGAGTAGGCGTAGGCGTAGCCGTTGCCCTGGTCGTAGGAGAAGGTCTCTGTGGGAGTGGTGCCCTGTCCTGTTACGGTCTGACTGTGGTAGCCTGAGGCGATGACCTTTTGTATCGTTCTCCCGGTTGGATTGACGATGGTCCAGTCTACGGGATCGTAGGCTGAGAGGGAGAGGATGAGGGGGGAGGTGCCTGCTGCGATGTTGACGGTGATGCTGCTGCGGCCGTTTGTGTGGTTGGAGCCTGTGTAGGCGCCGATGGCGACGAGTCGCGGCGTCGGTATGGGTGTCGTAAATACTGAACCCCAATACATCCCCTGGAATTCACTGATATCAAGTCCCGTCTTCCCTTTTAGGAAAGTCGCGAGCTTGTTGTAGTTTGTGGAGGGGTTGCGATATGCATATGCGTATGCGGTACGTTCGTCGTATGAGTATGTTTCAGTCGGCACTAGACCTTGTCCTGAAACTCCCTGGCGGTGGTAGCCTGAGGCGATGACCTTTTGTATCGTTCTCCCGGTTGGATTGACGATGGTCCAGTCTACGGGATCGTAGGCGGAGAGCGCGAGCACGATCGGTTGTGAGCCCGCCGACACATTGACCGTTACTTTACTTCGACCATTAGCATGGTTGGACCCGGTGTAGGCTCCGACGGCGACGAGCCGTGCAGGAGTCGTTGAACCTGAGAAGAATCCCAAGATTGTTTCAATTTGCCTTCTGTTTACCGAACCAAACACTGCGATTTGTGATTGATTCATTATTGAATAATCGGTGGGGCGGATCACGTTGGTCCCTTGCGTATATCCATAACACTGACCGTAGTAATACCCTACCCTCAGACCCTGATCAATATTCTTCCACCACTGCACGTCTGCAGGAAAAAGCGTGCTCCACTGGCCGTTTCGTTCTAGGGTATTTCTCCATTCGTAATAAAATGGATCCATCTGCCCGATCATGCTTCCCCACAACGCCTGAGCGTCAGCCAATGTTGCCACACAATCGGGTGGCTGGATTCGTGGGATCGCGTTGGGATCCGATTGGTACGGCGCATCCGTCTTCTCGTCAGCAAGTCCGAAAATGCCGTGACCCAATTCATGCGCAAGCTGACTAGGTGCGGTTAGTAAACTCGTATTTACATAGACTGCTGCCGGATTGAGATTACTTTTTGCAAGGGATGCAAACGAGTTGTTTTCCAATCTGATGCCAAAGGAGTCGGCATGTGGGGTTATGAATGTGTTGTTGTTGGGAAGCTCTTTGTTAATAAATATAGGCACTACATACGTGAGGCCGCTTCTCTGTATTGCTCCCTTTCTGTCCTGGGATTTATATTCTAAAAGAGCCGGGGTATCGCCATCGATCAGCACGGAATCGTACCAGACGTTGAATTTATTCTTATTTGAGCGCAGTGGCTCTATTGCGAACGGCCCGAATGCGACTCCATTTCGAACGGGGCTGCCGTTCCAGCTCAACATCTCAATTGCAGATGCCTTGAGCTCCTCGAGCGAAGCAAAATTCATCCCCGCCACCACAAGATTTATCCTGTCGGCACTTACAATGTTATGGCCCTGGACGAGGGGCTGGATGTCTGCTGGCCTTGGGTCAAGGCAGACGCCCTTGGGATCGAGTACATATCCTATGGGGAGGACGGTCTGAACGCCATCAAGATTGGGACACACGTCTGTTGTAGATTCCCCAAACACACTACCTTGGCTATTGGCAGCTGACACAGAATTAGCTGGGAAAAAGAGCAGGAGTCCTGCTACTGCAAAAGCGAGTATTTTGTGCATACGTGACGAAGTGATGATGAATGGTAAGTGCACAAATTGTTACATGCACTCGAGATGATGCAAGGGGGATGGAACAACTCGCCTCTGTACCTCTTCTCCAAAGCGATATAATCTAGTGGTATATGGGTGAAGACCTGGAGAACACGCCTAGTGGTAACATCTTACGATTCCCATCAAGAAAGAAGGTCGGTGGAGAACATGCGCCAGAAACTAATTCCATTGCCCACGTCGTACCGCTTAACCGGATAGAACAATCAAGGAGCGGCGTCGAGATGCTTTCGCTTTTCACGAATGAGAAGAGAGAACGCGCCATATATGAAAGAAGGCTTGCTACTTTGATGCACACGCCTGAACTCCTCAGTTTCATCCACATGGCACAAGTACTCTCCGTTACCATTGAGGATATGAAGGGCGACCGCACGAGGGCCGAATCGCTAGACGAAGCCGCACAAAAACATCTAGTCTACTTTCAGGAAATGAACATGGGGCAACTCGCATCATGTGTGAACTCGGTAGGAATAGATCCATCTGACGACACGATCGCCAACAGCCTTGCGTTGTTTATGACTATTCTGAGAAAATCTTGAGCTCGCGCATTATTGACGAGACACATATAGTGTCGCACCAGACGATGTGACGGATTTGAGCTCTATCAAGAGCGCGGCTGGCCAGTTTTTTGTGAGCACCTTCCCTCCTTGAGGAAGAGAGATCGTCTCCGACTGGAGGCCGCCCTGAACAGGCCCCGTGGCTCTGAGTTTTGCCATTGTGCCAGCAGTCGAGATAAGTTCAATTCTGAACGCTCCGTTCAAGAGCGAACCCTGCGCTTCTTGGAGCGCCTGGTGCACGAAGAGTGTCTGGGTAACACTGCCGACAGCAAATGTGAAATTTACCACCGAGTACTCGGCACCATTGGCGGTCAAGCCCTTTATGCAGTAGCTCAACATTCTTTCCTGGGTGGCTGAATCGGGAACTCCCGTCTGCGAGAGGCCCTCATCCCTTTGGTACCGCTTGAGATATTCCTCGGTATTCGATCCAAAGATGCCGTCCACGAAGCCTGCCTCTGCCAAGCCATATTTATGAGCGAGAAACGTTTGCAGGTTTGCGATATCTCCACGAGCGGATGATGATTGAGCCGCGTCGCGATCTCCTATTTTGAAGCCCGTCCTAAATCGTGGGCAAAACTGCGTGTTGGATGTGATGGGGGCTGTCGACGGTTTCGGCGCAGGCTTTGCTATAGGTGCGGACTTCGGCGCAGGCGATGATGTGGTTGCCTGTGCGGGAATCTGAAGACCGATATCCGACGGTGAAATTGGATTGGGTGATGAAAAGTACCAGACAAACAAGACCACGCTTCCCGTGAGTGCGAGGCCAAGGCCTAATGTTCGAGTATTCATGTGCTTCGAAAAAATTACGTAATCATCAGCGGAATCTGTAGAGTCTATAGCGCGTGGTCTATGGTGTCGATACAAATATTCTGCGTGAGAGAGGCTCACTGAAACATCGAGGTCGATATTTTTTTCAAGACGAGATCAAGAGATGCTAGAGCATTGGCAATCTGAGAATAGTAGTCTTCAAACGGAAGTAGAGAAAATTGCGCTCTGGATAACTTCGGCGTAATAAGGACATCGAATGAAACTACGTTTGACTGCGCGCCATCGCTGTCACGAATAAGCGTTATGTAGTAAGTGCCGGGCGGTGTTGGGATTTGCGTTGCAGAAGTCCCCTTACCAACACTGTCATCCATTGTCGTTGGAAATGTAAAGCTAAGACTGCCGCTCGACGCTCCAGACACACCTGTGACAAAAGCGCCTACCGTTGAAGAAGTGTCGTACACAGACAAGGAGTTGGCGCTTTTAGAGGTATCGAATCCGGATCCGGTGATCTCAACGACACTTCCTGCGGCTCCTCGCATCGGACTAATGGCGCTTATGGTGGGCGGGGTAGTAATAGTGAGGAATCGCTCAAGAATTAAAGTGCGATTGTTGGTCGTATCGGTGACCACGATCGTCAGTGTCCGTGAGCCTACCGTAGATTCCGGCACTTTAAAAGAAATTTGCATGTATGCTCCAGCTCCCGGAGCCGACGCGATCGAACTAGGATATGCATCGATAAACCAATCCTCCCCTCCTGAGATTGTCGCTGAGACTGAAACGTCGGACGGCGGACAACTGGCACGGTCTTTGTTGTTGAGCGTAAATGAAACGTACCCATACGAACCGGATCCAAGTTGTGTTCTACCCGCCATGTCGGCCGCCTCAAACCCGATGAGCTCACACACGACTGGCTTTACAGCAACCGCAAAGGATGCGGTGGAACGTTTTTTGATAGAGAACGATCCGATGGAAATTCCATGACTATCCCACGCAAACGAGCTTCCCTGCATAAGCGCTTGCTGTGAATTCGGATCAATCGCGTAATTCGCATTGATGAGTCGCGGGAATGGGAGATAATCCGGGACGACCTGATTGATATGTATCCCTGCCGACAGCGGTGAGAGTACGGAATCAAATCCTGTCGGTTGCCTAAACTCAAGATACAGAGGCGCAATTGAAGGTACTGATGGATTCGTTATGACGGCAGCACGTACCCCGCTTTGCGCTTCTAGCGGTAAAAGAGTGTAGCTGCCAGTTTGCCGTATGAATACTTTTGACGATGTCGCGAGCCACCCCAATATATCTTTATAGAACGCGTTAAAATGCGCCGCCGAATCCCCGTTCCCCATCACGTCAAAAGAGTTTCCATATTCGGAGTGGTAGCAGCCGGTATCCAGAGAAAGGCCTGTACAACTCCATGAATTCGCGTGCATCACGCCGAGTTCGTGCCCCATTTCGTGCGCAAGCACATACTCAAAGCCAGACATGTTTGACTTCTGCCATCCGTCATCGGGCCATCCAACCCAGCCTTGCGACAGTCGATACGCGCCGCCATTAAATGTCACGTCTGATTTTCCGACAAACGCGCAACCGCCCTGCCACCCATTGATGACAAATACTAGACGTCCATAACGCGATAGGTCTATTCGATTTTGAGTGATGTGATTCTTTACTTCTGACTGATCAAGCGTAGGAGAGACACATCCGAGATATGAAGAGGTAGGTATTGATATCCAATCAGTGACATCACCAACGAATCGGATGTTCTTATATGATTGTTCATCGTAATATTTCTCGAAATTGCCGGTGAAAATCATTTTCTTCATTTTGTCTTTGGTCGGTGTATTCGGCAGCCCTGGTTGCGTAATGAGAATGATGAGCGTATTTTGCATACCTACCGTCTCCAGCTTCGGCTTTTTGAGAACTCTGAATTCTCCTGCGCGCGCCTCCGCAATGATCTTCTTCCCTTTCTGATACCCCTTGATCTCCACGACGGCACCGGAGGTAAGCGCGGGTGCGCCTCCCGCAAGATAGAGGGAGAAGCGTTCGGTCCCCGTATTTACCTGATAGGCAAAACGCGAATTGCGCTCATTGGAGAAATCGTCGGTATGGAGCACGTCAAGAGTGCCGGTGACTGTTGTTTGTATTTCCACTTCTGCTTGGATTGCGCTCGGAAGTTTGGCACGAGCTTCGGGCGAGATCACGTTCCGGAGAAAGGCCTGAGGATCGCTCTGTGCGAGCTCCTCCATTATCCGTCCTCTTTTTTGGGCGATTTTCAGTTGTTGCGCGGGCGATGTCGACGTGGCGCTCCGAGCTCCGATACCCGTTATCGCCGGTCGAAGTGTATCGGTAAGAGAACGAAGCTCACGAAGTCCTTTCGTGGATATTCGTTCGGGAATGCGATCAGTCTCAATCGCTGACAGCGCGATTGGTCCACCAGTGAGTACAATGAGGCCACACAAGACAGCCGCAAATACGAGATGTCGGGCCGAGGTAATCTTCCCTTTCACCGGAGCATGGTAACACTCTTTACGTCCCTTCACTCGAAGACGGTGTTAACATCCGTATTTGTGAACTACTTCCTCGCAGCAATCACCGCATCTGCCGCAGTCTTGGGAACAATCGCGTAATGAGAAAATTCAAGGTTCGGGACGCCGCGGCCCTCGGTCGCGGAACGAAGCTGAGTTGTGAATCCGAAAAGCTCTGAAAGAGGCACCTTTGCTGTGATGACACGAGCTTGGCCGCGCTCCCCCATTGCTTCGATCGAGCCACGCTTTGCGTTGATCATACCGGTCACATCACCCATAAATTTCTCCGGCACTACCACTTCCAACTTCATGATCGGTTCGAGAATGACGGGTCGCGCTTTCGCCATCGCCTCTTGCATAGCGTTGATGGCGGCGAGTTTGAAGGCGATTTCTGAAGAGTCCACATCGTGCGCAGAGCCGTCATAGAGCTCGACGGAAATATCGACGACGGGGAATCCAGCCTGAATGCCGCGCTCCATCGCTTCGATAAGGCCCTTTTTCACGGGCTGGATGAATTCCTGTGGAATAACTCCTCCTTTGATGTTGTTGATGAATTCAAAGTGATCCTCTCGCTCGACATTGTTTTTGATTTTCTTCCCTTCTTCCAGCGGCTCGAGCGGCTTCACGCGGATTTTCACGTGACCGTACTGACCACGGCCACCCGTCTGCTTGATGTGTTTGTATTCCACATCTGCGGTGCCTTGAATCGTCTCGCGATATGCAACCTGCGGCTTCCCTGTCGTCGCCTGGACGCCAAACTCTCGCTTCATACGATCCACGATGATCTCGAGGTGCAGCTCGCCCATGCCCGAGACGATGGTTTCCATGGTTTCAGGGTCGGATTTGATGCGGAAGGTAGGATCTTCGTCGGATAGTTTGGAGAGTGCCATACCCATCTTTTCTTGGTCGGCTTTTGTGTTGGGCTCGATACGCATCGAGACCACCGGCTCCGGAAAGACGATCGATTCGAGTGCAATCGGATGCGCTGCGTCGCAAAGCGTGTGGCCGATCTTCACCTCTTTCATACCGACGGCAGCCGCAATTTCACCGGCGTAGACGATTTTCACGTCTTCACGCTTGTCGGCCTGGAGCCGCACGATGCGGCCTACGCGCTCTTTTTTGTTGTTGGCAGAGTCGTAGATCGTCTGCCCCGCTTCAAAACTTCCGGAATACACGCGGAAGAATGAAAGCTGCCCAACGAAAGGATCGGTCTGGATTTTGAATACAAGCGCCGAAAACGGGGCTTCATCCGATGCGGGGCGTGTGTCCTCTTCGCCCGTGTCAGTATTTATCCCTTTGGCTGGTGGCATATCCAAGGGTGACGGAAGGTAATCGACGACCGCATCAAGCACGAGCTGCACTCCCTTGTTTTTGAGTGAAGATCCGGTGAGCACAGGGAAGATCTTGTTCTCAATGACGCCCTTGCGGAGCGTTTCCTGAAGAACTTTGGTAGAGATTTCTTTACCATCCAAAAAATCTGCCATCACCGCATCGTCATTCTCGACAATGCGCTCAACGAGCTCATCGTGATACTTCTTTGCTTCGGCCTTCATGTGTTCGGGAATATCGTATGGAACAACATTCTTACCCATCTCGCCTTCAAATTTGTACGCCTTCATGTGCAGCAGGTCGATGATTCCCTCAAATTTGTCTTCGAGACCGATAGGAATCTGCAGTCGCACGGCTTTAGAGGAAAGACGGTCGAGAATGGATGCGTATGACTTTTCAAATGACGCGCCGGTGCGGTCGAGTTTGTTGATATAACAAATGCGCGGCACGTTGGCCTCCTCCGCATAACGCCAGTTGGTCTCAGACTGCGGCTCGACGCCAGCGACGCCGTCGAACACTACAACCGCGCCATCCAAGACACGCATCGAACGCTTCACTTCTGAAGTGAAGTCGATGTGTCCGGGGGTGTCGATGATGTTGAAGCGGACCTTTTTCGAGAGATCAGCGCCCATGTAGGTCGGGTTCCAGAAACATGTGATCGCAGCGGCCGTGATCGTGATGCCGCGCTCGCGCTCCTGCTCCATCCAGTCCGTGACCGTATTGCCCTCGTGCACTTCGCCGATCTTGTGCGACTCGCCGGTGTAGTAGAGGATGCGCTCAGACGTGGTTGTCTTCCCCGCATCGACGTGCGCAACGATGCCGAAATTTCGTACTTTCTCTAATTGATAGTCTCGTGCCATATTTTCTTTAAACAAAAACGCGCTGTGCGCGTCCAAGTAATGTAGCGGAAATTTAGAAAAAAGCAATCATTAAGCGGTGATTGGATACCCAGGCCGCTAATCGTAAATAGTGTGATCGCCGACGATGTGGAGTAGGGCTTCGCCACCAGCAACCCACTCGAACTTGATGCGGTTTTTACGATCGATCCAGAAGCCTAAGAACCCCTTATATTTACCGTGCAATTTATGTACTTTGAGCCTCTGGTGATTACTTCTATCCCTGAACAACTCGATTTTCTGGAATGCGTCCTCCTGTAGTTGCGGAGGAAGCTTCTTCAAACTTCGGAAGAACGCCGGCGTAAACCCAACGGTGACCATACCGTTAGAATCTCTTTATCAACTCACGCGGGTCACCATAAAGAACCTTCCCTTCTTTCGCCTCCTGCAAAGAGCGCTGCAGAGATGCGAATGTCGAGTCTTCCTCAAGGGCATCTATACTCAATCGCACTGCATGCGCTTTGTTTGCCGCTCGGCCACTTTTGACAAGACCCTTGAGAAACCTCTCCTGCTTGGACGTTATGGGCACTGAAATGGTAACCATATGATTTTATATTATCGGATATGACAATATCATACGTCCTCCCTCCTTTTTAGCAAGCACAACGAAACGGCCGCCCTATGGGCGGCCGTTTCTTAGATTATTCTCAAATCGTTACCACGCAAAGTGGGCGAAGGCTTTGTTGGCTTCGGCTAGGCAGGCCTAGTAGCTTTTCTCAGGAGGCCTTTCCGTGCAACGATCAGCGGTGGTCACCATTTTCTCATATCGCTCACCAGTGTATACGAACCAATACGTATGCAGTTTGTCGTACGCACAGTGGATGTTTACTGCTACGAATGAGGCTATATCCACATCATTGATGACCTGGTCTTTGAAGAACACGTGTCGCTTGTCTTTAAAAAAGAAGGTGTTGAAATATCTATCCTCCGGAGCAGCGTCTCGTAAAGGGATACGCTCTGCTGTTTGAATGTCCATGAGCGTCATGTGTGCATAGTCGACGCTCGTATCGTCGTAATAATGGAGTTCGGCTTTTACACCAAAATCGCCGTTTCCATTATTGAATCCTGATAGACCCGCTCGGGGGTCGTTTCTACCTCCCGCTTTTGTTGTCTGTGCTTGATCATTTCGAGCGATGTCGTAAAACGTGATCGACTGCATTATCATGCGACCAACCGCAGAGGCCACCGATGCTGAAGCATGCGGTTTGCCGATCCCAAATGGGAAGATCGCCTCGAAAGAACTGTCCTGGGTCGCTCCAATATAGAGATATTCGACAACACCATAATCGCTGGAGCTGTTCCGCGTTCGGTAGATAGTCTCAACGACAGTTTTTCCATCTACGAGAACATTCTCCTTTTTCTCGACAGAGAACGTCTCGCTGCCGTCAACGGGAACATTGTTGAGTGCCATGTACGGATCGCCGCTTGCACCTCCAGCATAGCAGGTGAGCTGAATCCAGTTCGGATGGGCGATATGCGATTGACGTTTGGTGCAATCCCATCCGTTTACAGTGCCAAGTGAAATCCCGATCTCAGTCAATACGAAAGCCGCAGGAGCAGCGCTTCCTGTAACTGGCTCCGGCATCGGTGTGAAATACCAATAAGCACCGCCGCCAAGAAGAATGGAAGCTGCGAGCACACTGAGATATTTATTCATAGCTACTATAATAACCCTCTGACTTCGCTCAGGGTAATTTTGCGCCCTTCGATAAACTCAGGGTAAACAAAATTACCACGCGAAGTGGGCGAAGGCCTTGTTGGCTTCGGCCATGCGGTGCGTCGTCTCTTTCTTCGTGGCAGCAGCGCCTTCACCCTTGTGTGCGGCCCTCAATTCGGCGAGGAGACTCTCGTGCATGGGCTTGCCCTTGGTGCCCTCAGCCGCTTCTACGATCCAGCGCATACCGAGTGAGAGCTTGCGATTGGGATTCACTTCGCGAGGCACCTGGTAGTTGGCGCCACCGACGCGGCGTGAGCGTACTTCCACGGAAGGAGATGCCTTCTCAAGCGCCTCTTCGAGGAAGGTGACAGGATCGCCATCTTTCTTCAGCTCATCCATCACTTTGTAGACAATCTTGCGGGCAGTATCTTTCTTGCCGCGCTCCATGACGTAGTTGATGAGCTTCGCAACCTTAAAAGATCCGTACACTTCGTCCGGCTGAGGCTGCATTCTATTTTTTACGGGTCGTCGCATAGGGGTAGTGATTAGCCAATGGTGATTAGTGATTAGTGATTAGTGAATTTTGATTTTTTTACTAGTGACGATTCCCGGTGGCTATTTACTCGCCTTCGGCTTCTTCGCACCGTACAGTGACCGGCCTCGGCGTCGCTTGTCTATACCTCCGGTGTCGAGCTTACCGCGGACGATAGTGTAACGCACACCGATGTCCTTCACGCGACCACCGCGGATGAGGACCACGGAGTGCTCCTGAAGGTTGTGACCCTCGCCTGGGATATACGCGGTGACCTCCATACCATTAGTAAGGCGCACACGAGCGATTTTGCGGATTGCAGAGTTTGGTTTGCGGGGAGTCTTGGTCGTCACGCGAGTGCACACACCACGCTTGAAAGGTGCAGAGTAGAAAGAGGGGCGGTTTTCCAAAGTATTAAAACCTCGCGAAAGTGCGATGGTCTTGGTGCGCCAGGTCTTCTTGACCCGACCCTTGCGCGTAAGCTGATTGATTGTAGACATTTTGAATGAAAAACTCCTGCCTACCGGCAGGCAGGCCCTAAGGGAGTGCGAGGAGTGTACCTTATGAGATTTATAAAGTCCAGTTCTTTATGACCCACCCTTCACGACGACTTCTGCAAGCGCGTATATGGCTGCAGGAAAATCATCTTTTGGGACATCGCTCATGACGCTGTCGACGATACTGAAGTGTTCATGCACAAACTTCTTGCAGCTCTCTTCTGAAACATTTTCAAGACCACCAATCTCCGTAAGAAAACCTCTTATGAGAGTAACCAGCCTTTCGGCATTTACCACTCTCTCAGAGTTCTCCCGGTACCGTCCTGCCTTCTCGGCAAATGGAAGCCCTTTTTCAGCCTTCTCTTGGTTTCTTATCATCTGACCAAGTGCCGTACCCTTTTCCCATTCCTTCATACAATGATTCTAGCACGACTACACCCCCGCAATCGTGGTTCTACTCAGTAGCACCTATCGTCATATACCCCCCGCCGATTGTCGCTATAACAAAAAGCTCGTCCATCCCTGACGGATACATATACTTGAATCTGATGGCGGACACATTTGGGGATGTGACCCGAACACCCTGCAACACTGACCCTTCTCGAGGCTTCATTACGGTGGAAAACTTCCCATCATCCCCCATCATTTGCAGGACTTGTGTATTCGGGTCAAATCTAATAAATCGATCCGAGCCACGTAATATTTCCCCGGCATCTCTCCCATAAAAAACCTTGTCATTGACCTGTTCTCCCGCAGTGCTGTTATCATCAAGATCTCTCGCATATTTATCCAAATAACCAACACCTTCATCGAAACCTTTCTTGTATCCTTGGTGCTGCAGCTCATTAGCAACGATTGCTCCCCCGGCCACTCCTGCCACCGCCGCCCCTATTTTTCCAAGAAGTTGTCTCCGCCCAACATTTTCAGGACCTTTGTCCACGGGACCCTTCCTCGTTAGATCTTCGTTCATAATGGGCAATATATCACGGCCTATGCGTGTCTCGTTAAAGTCCGTGGATAAGTCGTGAAAGCTTTGATCTGAGCCAGATTTTCGCGCTTTTACACCTGCGTGATTTAATGCTTGCTAATTACGCCTCCTTTCCAAATCAAGCAATTTTGCGTCTTCCTTCAATATAGTAAGTACTGAACTTTGTCACGACTACACCCCCGCAATCGTGTGGGCGATGAGGTAGATGAAACTTCCGAAGGCATCGCCGAGAAGGAGTATGAAAATAACGATGGCACCCATGCCGAGAAATACATTTTGTTCCATCTTTGCCCGCCACTCTTCATATCCCCGCGCCAGAGATTGAGGAAGGAGCGACTGCAACACCTTTGACCCATCAAGCGGCGGAATGGGGATGAGGTTGAAAATGCCGAGCATTATATTTACAACAACGATGACAAAAAGAATATCGCTCATAGAGGCAAGCATCCCTGTACGAATGATGATCGATCCGATGACCGCGATTACGAAATTCGACAAGGGTCCTGCAAAAGCAACGATTGCTTCGGAAAAACGGCCGGGGCGTAGATTGTAAGGATTGTACGGTACTGGCTTCGCCCATGCGAAAAAGAAGGGTGCCTGCGATAAAGCCAACATGACAGGAAGGAGGATCGAACCAAATAGATCGATGTGCGGAATGGGATTGAGTGTAAGTCGGCCAGCATAGCGCGCGGTCGGATCCCCAAGCTTCTCGGCAGCAACGCCATGCATCACCTCGTGGATGATCGCAGAAAAGATGATGACCACTATGAGGAAAATCGTGTCAACAATTTGCATAAGCAGTTGCCGAATGGTACCATGCGCCGCTATATGGCAAGAGTGTGTGAAATAACAGGCAAGAAAAGCCAAGTGGGGGGCGGGTATTCCAACCGCGTCCGCGCGACCAAATTCAATCCCACGGGCAAGCGCCGCCGCTTCGTAAACCTCCAGAAAAAGACCCTTTTCATCCCCGAACTCGGCAAGAAGGTCACCGTAGTGGTATCAGCAAAAGGCTTAAAGACAATGAAGAAACGCGGCGCATTTCTCACGCTCAAGAAGGCGGGGATGATCTAAATCTTCTGTACGGTTTTGCCGTCGGATACAAACGAGACCGTACCGTCAGTGCACGTGTCTGAAAGCGATATCTGCAGTCGCGCAAACGTGTCGAGTGTTTGCTGGTGCGGATGACCGTAGGTGTTGTCACACCCTCGCGAGAGCACACCGTACTCGGGACCAACGAATCCGACGAAGGCAAGTGCCGATGAGGTCTTCGATCCATGGTGTCCGGCTTTTAACACATCGGACCTTAGCTTCCCGCCGTCCAGAGCGACAAGATACTTTTCGATCGACTGCGGCGCGTCACATGAGAGCATGAAAGCAGTATCGCCATAGACAAGCCGCGCTACAACACATCCTGTATTCGTCTCGAGGTGCGGTACCAAGCGGTCAGGAAACAATATTTCGAGATACGCACCGCTGCCGAGGACGATAATCTGCCCGCGTAACGCCGTCACCTGCCGCGCTTTCTCTTTCGCAATTCTCTCTCCAAGCGTACGCCACATCTGTGTATCACCTTCCACACTCGACGTAATCGCCATCCCCACCTCGTACCTATCAAGTACATCAATAAGCCCACCGATATGATCGGCATCGGGATGCGTAGCGATCATTACATCAATACTACGGTCATACCACGGCATTACATCCGATAGCGCACGCAGCACAGAACTCCCCTTCCCACCGTCGATAAGTACTTGCCGCCCCGACGGGGCATCGATAAATATTGCGTCACCTTGCCCGACATCAAGAAATGAGACCGTGAGCATTCCACCCCGTTCTCCCCTCAAAACGACATACCAAACACAAGCGGAAATAATAATGAAGACAAGGATCGCAATACCTCTTACCTTTGAACTGCGCCGCATGGAGACAATGATATACTCTCCGCATGCACACATACACTCCAAAAACATTTACCATCTCCGCACTCGACGGCATCTCTTCGAAATCAATTGAGGAACACTTGGGACTCTACCAAGGCTACGTGAAGAACTTTAATGCTATCTCCAAACAAATCGCGGAGCTTGCTACGAGTGATGCGGAGAAGTACACGCACGCAATTTCTGAGCTTGTACGTCGGCGCTCGTTTGAATTCGACGGCATGCGATTGCATGAGCTCTACTTTGCGCAGCTAGAAGGAGGGCCGACGCCACTCACCCAAGGAAGCGCGCTTGAGAAAGTGCTCATGAGCTCCTACGCGCCGTTTACATGCGAGAAAGTGATGAAGATGATCGGCAGCATGCGCGGGCCCGGCTGGGCAATACTCTATTTCGACCCTGAAGCAAAAGAGCTCCTTACTGGATTTTCTGGAGAACAACACCAAGGTCACTTCGCTACCCTCCCCATCATCCTCGCACTCGACGTGTGGGAGCACGCGTATCTGCTCGATTATGGCGCGCTCGGCAAGGCAAAATACCTCGACGCATTTTTCAAGAATCTGAATTGGGGCGTCATCGAAAGGAGATTTGCTACGGCACAAAAGTAACAAACACCAAAGCCCGGTTTCCACAACCAACCCCGCGCCGCCCTTTCACCCCAGAAAGGTATGGTATTCTGTACCTGTTACACCTTATTTATAATTATTACCTTATGAACCTCGAACGATCATTTCTTATCGGTTTCCTCGGCAACTACCTGATCAACACTATCGTCGCAGCGATCGTCGCGCTTGCTCCCCGATCGACTACGGGTGGCGTGCTTACCATTCAGTACATACTCTTTGTCGGCCTCTCCGCAGTCGTGGTCGCAGGACTCGCCAAGTGGTATATGGGTGACGCACCTCGCACCATTAAGAGTGGCGCGCTCTTCGGCGTTATGGGTTTTGTTGTCGCCGTAGTCACAGCCTTTGTGACGGGTGTCGCCGGAGTCTTGGCTCAAACAGGCTCGTTTTCTGCTGTTGCAGGTGTCTTGCCTAATTTCTGGCCTTTCATCGCCAACTGGTCGACCCTCTTCCTCGTCGGCTACTGGATAATCCCAGGCGCACTCGTTGGATTCCTCCTCCAACCAAAAAGCGCTCAGCAGCCGATGATGTAATCAGCTTCGTACATTGCCAGAAAACAGCCGCGCTTGTCGCGGCTGTTTTCATTTACGCAACCACAACCACGCGACGCCCAAGAGTATGTACGCCCCAAGCATCCACCATGCACTGAAGGCAGGAATCGAGACAGCCGCAAAAGGGAGCGCTGCGAAGGACTGCGCAACGGCGATGATGTACCAAAGCAGTGCGTACGCTGGCGCCGCGAGAGGAAGCGCATACGAGCCAAACATCATTCCACCCAGTGCCGCAACGAACGACGCGCCCATCGCGTAGGGCACCGCCACGAGTGCGAGCAGATTGGCGGGCAGTGCAACCAAGGAAAAGAGTCCATTTTGAAAAAGGAGGAGGGGTAAAACTGTGATCTGTGTGGCGACGGTAGACGAGAAAATTTCCCGCAAGCCAAATTTTTCTGGCATCCATACGAGTCGCGCTGACAAGGGCTCCGTAAAAAGAATGAGACCGAGTGTTGCGAGTATCGACAACTGGAATCCTGGGTCAAAAGCGAGGTACAGCGGATTCCACGCTACCATCCCAAGCGCGACCACACCCAAAATACGGAGAGCTAAGAAGGTGCGCGCCGTCGCACGCGCGTAGACCGCAATCATGGACATAGCGCCGGCGCGCACCGCGCTCGGAGCTCCGCCCGTCATCAAGACGACAAAAAGCACCGCCGAGGCAATCCCCCCATACTGGACAACTCTGGGAAGAAAGACGAGTCCCCGGCGCACCATGTTGATGACAATAGTGATGTTGTATCCCGAAAGCACCACGACGTGAATGAGAGAAGCGGTTTTGAACACTTCGGAAAGCTCTTTCCCGATCGAACGTTTGTCACCGACGGTGATTCCCCCCGCAAGTCCTGATTCGGGCTCCGGCAGGACCGCTTGGAGCCCTGCGAGAAATGTATGCTTCACCGCGATCGCGGATGCTTGCAATATATTGCCGTGATTTTCACCGAGTGATTCCGCCTCGGCGGAGATGAGCATGTATCCGATCCCATCTTTTGCGAGAAACATCGGATAATTAAATTGTCGACCCTCGCTCGTACCAAACGATTCGGGTAGTTCGAGGACCCCTTCCACTCGCACGGTATCGCCATATGCGATCTTCGTGTGCGCCGGGACCACGGCGAGGATGCCTGTGCGCACGGACACCGACGTACTTCCGACGAGAAGCGCCGTGACGTCGACATGTACACGGATGTTGGATTCTCGCACATCAAGGTCACCCACAACCACCCCTTCGACAACGACTTTTGTATTCAAACGCTCATCGAGCACAGAATCCCCCATCGAGGCCACGCTCGCCACACGCAGCGCACCGAGAGCAAATGCGCACAATGCGATCACAATGAAGATAGAACGACGTACTCCTGATTTCTCAAGCCATGAGATGAGCAGCGTGACGAGTGCGAGCAATAAAAGGAAGACGAGCGTGGCAAAGCCGATGAAGAAAAAGGAGCTCACGAAAACGCCGGAAAGAAATCCGACGATAACAGCCCACACGATGTGCGTGACCATCGACACAGCGTATCAAACAAATCCCGCGCGAATCTAGAGCACGTTTGAAAACGCTTAACCGGAGTGAGGGGCGGCATTCCCGAGGAATCCCCGCAGTACGAAGAGTGCGAGGATTGAGGATTTTCCAGCAGGAAAATCCGGGTTCCGAGGGAATACCGCCTCGGAGCAGAGGTTTTCAAATATGTTCTACAATTTCTTGATATCGAGCTTCTCCAATCGCAGCGCCTTGAACAAGGCGTACACAATGGCAGCAATAATGATGAAGTCTATTGCATTGGAGAGAAAGGCTCCGATCTTCACCGATCCGAGTGACCAGCCTGCAAGCGAATCAGCCGATCCGATCAGCGCACCGATAATCGGATTGAGTAGATCTTGCACAAAAGATGAAACGACCTTCGAAACGGCCGTGCCCAGAATGAATCCTATGGCGAGCCCCATCACGCCCTGTTCCCGTATGAAATTGATGAAGCCCTGGAATGACCCAACGATATGATCTTGCATGCTTATTTCTACTATGATTCTTGCGCCTCGTCCATCGCCTCATTCGCGAGTCGATCGGCAACCGTATTCTCCTCACGCGGTACGTATACAAATTTGATGCGCAAAAAATCCGCGGAGATCATCGCTCGCACTTTTGCATGCTGCAATTTCAATGCAGGTTCTTTTATCTTCCAATGACCTGAGATTTGCTCAACGATAAGTTTGCTGTCGGCACGAACTTCGATCTCACGATCTTCTAAACCCATTTTTTTTGCTTCCCTGAGTGCGAGCACCACCGCCTCATACTCTGCCCAATTGTTAGTCTGCTCTCCCAAATACTTTTTCACTTCCGCGAGCACGCGCTCCCCCTCTAAAATCACCGCGCCCGCGCCCGCGGGCCCAGGATTATTTCGAGCGCCGCCGTCGGTGTATATGATTACTTTCGACACAAGAATTCTACGCGACGGGAGTATGTCCAGGCGCAGGAGGAGTTGTTACGGGATTCGCAGGAGCGGGAGCATCAGAGACAACAGCGTTCGGGCAGAGCGTGCGATAGAGGTGCGCCATTGCGAGCAGTGAGACTGGAATCGAGACGAGAAGCCCGACCAAGAGAGCAATCGCTCCAAGAATGTTGAGGAGCCCGAGCACGATCGTGAAGAGGATTATTTTACCCGCGACGTGTTGTGTCGCTCGAAAACTTTCCTTGATTGCGTCACCCGGCCCTTTTCCGGCATCAAGCACAAGATACTGCACAAACGTAAGTCGAGCACTCGCGTAGAGCATCCATGCCACAGCAAGTAGCGCAATAATCACCACAAGAAGAACGGAGCTCGAACCCATTGTGGGTTTCCCCGAAGCCTGGGCGAGCGCGCCGATAGACATAGCAGCGACGATACCTGCAACAAAGATGGGGCCCGCGGTAATCGCCCCTTTTAGAATCCCGGCTCCAATATATCGCCAGAAACCGACAGTATTCTTGAACACTGCAAACGAAGCAGTCTCGACAGAATCATGCGCCCCAAGAAACAAGCGGATCATGCCCATCCCAACAAATATGCCAGCGACGACTGAAAAGATAAATCCCAGAACAGGAATCGCGCTAAGCATTTGCAGTGCAAATTGCACGACGAGCAATAAGCACACCGCTCCCACAAAAAACCACGGTCGCCTTTTAAAGGTCTCCCACCCAAACGTAATCATCTCCCCTATTGAAAATGTATTCATAGAAATAGGCTACCACGACTCACAGAAAATCATAGTCCCTCACTTCACAACTCGTCATGCCGAGATCACGTCTACAATCCGAAGTGCGAGGCCGCCGCGGAAAGTGTCGCGCTCGATCGTGGCGAGTATTCCCGCCGCAACTCCTGGCGCTGGGCACAGAGAAAAGTCTTCAGGTGATTTGAAGAAATCGAATGCCCGCATGCCGCGACCCGTAGTACGACACTCGAGTAATACTTCGACGTGATTGCCCTCTTTACCGAAACGCTTCACACCGATCACACGCGCTCCACTCATCAGAAACACAGGCTTTGGATTACCGATACCAAATGGCGCGAGCCTAGAAACATCTTTGAGAAGCGCCCCCGAGACTTCGGAAAGGGTAAGGATAAATTCGTGCGAGCGCTCTACCTCGACTGACTTCGTCTTCGGTACGCGATTCAATGCTGCCGACAAGGCTTCTGGTAGACGATGCACGTTGTCATGTGAAACGCTGAAGCCACCTGATGCGTTGTGTCCACCGTACTCTATAAACGCATCGCCGGCCTCGGCAAACAATTCAACAACAGAAACCTCGCCGTCGGATCGGCACGATCCTTTTAAATTACCGAGCGCATCCCTTCCCCACATACAGACGACACCGCCGCGATCTCCCATGATTGAATTCGCCGCAAGTCCCAAGAGTGCGGGCTTCCATTCTGGATTGCCGAGGACGACGATGCGATCTTCTAGTTTGTATCGCGCGTCCACATGATGCCGCGCCTGCTTCACCACACCAGCAACGACACTCTTGCGTTTGGTATTTAATTTTTCTAATTGCGCGGCAAGCAATTCCGCTCGCCCCACGTCGGCCGTCGTCAAAAGTTCTAGCGCGAGCATGGGCTCGTCCATCCGAGATGCCGCATTGATGCGGGGCGCAATTGAAAAGCCGATATCATCTTCAGTGATTTCATTTTTCCGCATACGCGTCTTCTCACAGAGCGCGATGATTCCTGGTCGCGGAGATTTACGCAGAACCTGTAACCCCCAATATGCGAGTGCGCGATTCTCACCGACGAGCGGCACCATGTCCGCAACCGCTGCGATCGCGACCATATCGAGCAGCCACTTTTCCCACCCGAGCGGTATATCCACGTAACGTTTTTCTTCGCGCCGACGACCGTCGATCAGCATCGCCTGCACAAGCTTAAATGCAACCGCCGCTCCACATAAATGAGGAAAGGGATACCCTTCAATTTTTGGATTGAGAAGCGCATACGCATCCGGGAGATCTCCAGAAATCTCGTGGTGATCCGTGACGATGACATCAACCCTTTTTTCTTTTGCAAATTTCACTGCCTCAACCGCCTTCGTGCCGACGTCGATCGTGATGATGAGCGACACGCCGCGCGCGGAAAGCGCAGAGATCGCTTCCGTGTGAAACCCATATCCTTCGCGATCACGGTGCGGAAGATACACTTCGAAATTTTCATACCCGATCTTACGAAAGAGATCCCCGAGAAGCGCAGCGCCCGGTATCCCATCACAATCAAAGTCCGCGTAGATCGCGATCCGCTCATTGTTATTCACCGCCGCATTCACGCGCGCCACCGCCCTGTCCATCCCGTTCAATAAAAAAGGGTCGTGAGTATCTCTCACGTAATCGGGCGCGAGAAAAGCCGCAATATTTTCTTCACCCTCTACTTCGCGTCGCGTAAGAAGAGTACGTACCAATTCTGAATATGCAGCAGACATGCGCGTGATTGTACCTCAACGCCCAACCCGTTGTCTGCAAAACAAGATTCCTTAGACCGACTCACGAAGAGTTGTGCTTTTTGTAGACACGATCGTGATGGTCAAAGTCAATCAGGCGCACCTCGCGAGCCCTGATTTCATACAGAAGCACAAACGATCCCTTGACGTGAACGCGTCGATAATTACGGAGCGTGTGTCGTAGGGGCTTTCCAATTTCCGGTTCGCGAACAAGCTTAGCAAAATGCGCGGTAAGCTCCCGCACCAGATCCGGCTTTTTCTTTTTTAGATGTCGAATTACACGTTCAAAATTGAGAGAGAATGTGAGCGTATATCTGTCGCCCTCACTCATAGACTACATTCTTTCGATAAACGCTTGCGCATCTTTAGCCGAAGTAAAGCGTCGACCCTTTCCCCGATCAAGCGCGAGCGATTCTCGTTCAAGTAATCTCATTTTCTGTTGTGTGACCCTATCGACAATCCCCACGCTGAGCGTGCCGTCAGCAAACGCTCGTGCTGCAAACTTGAGCACCGATGCAAATGGGATACCGTCGCGCTTTGCGCGCTTCATTGCCCGAGCTTTGATCTTCGGATCTATATTGAATACAACCTGTGTTGTCATGTGTATAGTTTATATATAGCTAATATATATGTCAATGCTTAAGGAGAAACAATCTCAAAGCACAGGCAATCGAGGATCCGTGGGGGATGCTCCATATGGACATGGGATTGAATTTGCTCTCTATATCATATACTTTATACTCTCTTTTATGGAGGACTGTATTTTCTGCAAAATCGTGCGCGGCGAAATACCCTCGTTTAAGGTATACGAGGATGCGAATGTGCTGGCCTTTCTCGACATCCATCCCACAAATCCCGGCCACACGCTCGTCGTACCCAAGATACACGCTGAGAATATCTTTGAAATATCATCAGAATCATGGTCGCAGGTAATGGAGACCGCGCGCAAACTCTCAATCACGATCGAAAACGCGCTCGATGCGAAAGGAATCAACCTCATGATGAACAACCGCGAGCACGCGGGCCAGGTCGTCGATCATGTACACGTGCACATCGTCCCCCGCTTCACCGGCGACGCACATCGACAGTGGTCGCAGTCATCCTACAAAGACGGCGAGGCAGAAAAGATCCTTGATAAAATCCGTAAGGGACTCTAAAAAGCGACCGGACCAGGACAGGGTCCGTTACTAATCATGGTCGCGCCAGCAGCATTGAGGTTGCACACGCTTGAGTATGTGACAGGCGGCACGGCTGCACAGGCCACTCCTTGCGGACAAATCCCTCGAGGGGGTGCGCCGCACACCGGCTTATACAAGTCAGGGCATCTAATGGGGGCTGAGCCGACCTCAACTGTTGCTGTCGCCTTCGCTGTTTTTCCTCCCGAATCACGGACAAGCATTTTCACTGTGTAAGTACCCGCACGGGCATAGCTGTGTGTGAACGTCGTTGATTGCGCCACGGCAGCTCCAGGATAGAAGAAGCTAGCGGGGGCGATCCTCGCATACCATTCATCTCCCCACTCTATTGAATAGGTGAGCGTGCCGTTTTCAGGGTCCGATGCTTGGACTCTCCATGTGCCTGTGGCGCCTACCGCGAGTGTGGTTGGTCCAGAGAACGAAGAGATGACGGGAGACTGATTGTCGTCTGAGGATGTAAAGTACGCCCTACAATACGGATCTTGCGTAGGAGATCCTTCTGCCCGGATGCATGCCATCATTGTGCACATCGCAGGAGCTCCGGGAGACGATCGGCTGCACGTATTACATCCATCAAACCAGGATTTGCAACGTGGATCCGCTTCGGGATTCGAGGCGGTAGGGCGACACGCACCTTCGTACGCAAACGTCGCACCATCTGCCCGCATCGCACATGCATTACTGTAGGTCTGCTGGACAGGATTGCACGGTGTCGTGATGCATTGCACCTGCTTCGAGCCACAAACCGGATTGTACTCCATCGTACATGCTTGCGGTCCTCCACCCCCACCTTCGCACCATCGCATCATCTGATTACGAGAGAGTGGGCCGAACATGCCGAGAGCAGGGAGGCCTTGCGACGACTGCCATCTGGAAACTGACTGTGCGGTGACAGATCCGAAGTGGCCCGTGGGGTCGGTAGTGAAGTATCCCTGTTCTCGCAAGAATTCTTGCAGTCTCCGCACGTCGTCTCCCCAAAGGCCTACTGAGAGATCGCGGTAGAGCGCTTTGCAGATCGGATGCTTGGGAGGGACGGGATTGGGGGTTGGCGGTTGTGGAGCCGGTCGACACGCCCCTTCGTATGCAAGCGTCGCGCCATCGGCCTTCATCTTGCACTTGTTGCCGTATGTCGTCGGCACCGGATCACACGGTGTCGTGATACAAACGATCGGCTTCTTGCCGCAGACGGGTATGTATTCCTCTGTGCATGCGATCGTGACTCCGGTATTATTCGCGCAGTTCCCGGCAGTGTCGCGCGTGTAGCCTACAGGTACGCCGATTTGTATATCCTGGATGTTGGCACACGCATCTATTGTCATTCCCGTGCATGTCGATGGCCACACTGCGGGACACGGATGAATCGGGCCGATGTGGCAATTTCCGTTGGTCTTGGAATAACCATTGGGTACAACGGCCTGTGCTCCTAGAATGTTTGGACAGAGATCGGTGATCGAATCTTGCGAGGTGACCGTGATCATCGTGGCGCCTGCCCACACGTCTTGTGTGAAGCTGCCGTTGAATTGGTTCACATCAGAAAAGTCGTATATCTTCGCTCGTATTGTGTAGGTGCCTGCCTCTGCGTATGTGTGAATGCCACACGGTGCGTTGCGTCCGTTTTGCGTGGGATACGTGCCGTCGCCCCAATCAATTGAGAATGTACGGCCGCCAAAGCGGGGCTGATTGTTCGTACACTCTGAAGAAACGAGCGACCTCCATTCTTCAGGAAAGATAGCCGAGACGGTAAGCGGCGCCTCCCCTGAGGTGGGAGACGCTGAAAATGCCGATATCGGAGGCAAGCACCCAACCCCTCCCACACCTTCCGCACAAACATGCGGAGCGAGATCAATTATTATAGGGACTGGAACGGGCATTTTATTGTATAGATCTGCCACCTGAGTTTCGGATAGAGCCGTCTTGTAGTACACGAAGTTTGCCAACGACCCCTTGAAATGATTGATGCCGTTGGGGTAGTAGCCAGGCATATCGTACATGCGACCGATTGAGGGCATCGAATTGTGGTACCCCCTGTTGTTTGACGCTACGTCGATGGTCTTCACAGGCCGACCATTTAGATACACGGTCGAAGCGCTGCCCGTATTTACCCACGTCATGTGATTCCAGGTACCTGATATATTCCTCGACAATGGCACTTCGTACTGCCGCGCCGATGCACAACCGCTACCCAAAAGCGAAGATCCATTTTTGTCCGCACGGATAAACACCGAATCTGCATCTACCGATAGCACGAGGTCATTTCCGTTGTTGCCATCCGCGTCGGAGAAGATCGTGCCGCAACTCGTACCCATGAAATACACCCACGCTCCGATCGTAAATTCGTTTGAATCAGGTACCGGGGTCATCGAAACATACGAGTCAGTGCCATTAAACTGTAGTGGGCCTTTCCATGAGAGGACGGGGGTGGGTTCGGCAACACTCCCGACCGTGATCGTCGCCGTGCTAATGACCGTATCTTGTACAAGGCCGAGAGAACATGCAATCATGGTGAGAATATTCCCGCTGCACTTTTCCAAGAGACGCGCCGCGTAGGTGCCGGGACTCGCATACGTATGTGCCTTAAATACCGCGCATTTGTTGGCGAGAAAAGCCTGCTCCGAACAACCCATTCCCACATTCAAGGCGAGCGTTGTGCCGTCGCCAAACTCAAGCATGTGCTGCATCGAAGCCTCGCGAGGGATGGTGAAGGTCACGGCAAGTGGAGCTATGCCCGATGTCGGAGATGCCGTGAACGGTGGGGACACCGACGGTGTCACAACGGGATTGGCAGGAACCTCTGGTCCATTGGACATCACGTACTTAACGGCAATACGAACGGTGCTGTCGGAGGCCGTGGTTACATTAAAAGAGCAGATGAGACCGGTGCATCGCACAGGAGTAGTAAACTGGCTCACCGAGCAGGGCGTACCGCCGGAGGGAAACGAACACGTTCCTACGCTTTCCGTAAACCTAGGAATATCGATGACGCGAACCGTGTGAACACCTGGATCCACCGACGAAAATGCCGATGGATTTGATCTCATGTATTTTCCTTGTCCGTCGAGCTGCGCTTCCACTCTTCTTGGGGCCGACTCTGTGGTCATATCTTCGCCCACATGGGTAACAGACAAAATCTCTGGTTGCTCAGTGCCAGGCACCATCGGCGTGTACAAAACTACAATGCGCGTAGAGGCTCCTCCGAAAACCTGTATCGGAATGAGGCAAGTCTTCCCGTCACACAATGGAGAGAAGGGGTATACCGAAACAGAGCAGCGCGTGTCGCCGTTTCTAAATGAGCACGAAGCGACGCGTTCGGCGTATCCGGAGATATCACGGATCTGTACCACGTGCGACCCCTCAGCGACAGATCCAAAATCTGCAATGTTGCCCGATTTGTTCGAGCCAGAATCGAGCTTCGCTTTGACTCCAGAGGGTGGGATCTCGAGCGATCCAATGCCTACGTGTTTCACCGAAATTCTACCGATGCGTGACGTGTCGCTCGGGGCGGGATCCGCTTGCTGGGCGTTCACGGCAGGTTGACTGTCCGTCCCTCCCGGAGTCCCTGTGGGAGATCCATCACTTGGACCACTTTGGGACGTGCCTTGTGATGCTGATTGGGACGACTGTGATCCCACCGCGCTATTCGGTGCTCCATCTGGATTTGGATTAGTGCAGCATGCATCTGCTGGCGATACACTATCAGGACCGTCGGGAGAGACGGAGGTCTCAGAAGGAGATACGCCCGCATCGACACCATCCGCCTCCTCCGCATGTACAATAGATACGTATACAAAAATAGATGCTGCCGCAACGAGGAGACCAATAAGTGGGAACGCGATTTTTTTGCTCATGATAAAAAGTGATGTCGAATAATTACTGACATGATATCATTATTCATGCAGACGCCTATCTGCCTTGTGTATTACAAGGTTGTGCAGAATGAGAGATTACCTCAACGCCTCGGCCCCTTCAGCGGTGTTATTTGAGCGCGTCAGTGCCCGGCAACGCACCCTTCAATAGGTACTCGAGCATGGCGCCGCCGCCAGTAGACAGAAAGCCGAGCGATTCCTGAGGTACGCCGGTCTTTTCTATAGCTGCAATCGTGTCTCCGCCTCCGATCACTTTCTTCGCCGTACTTTCTGAAATGAGCTGCGCGATCCCCTGCGTGTAGTGTATGTAGCCACTCTCGTACATGCCCGTCGGGCCCGCCCACAATATAAACTTCGCTCCCGCAATATGCGGAGCCAGCATCGCAACCGTATCGGGGCCGATATCGACAATCTTATCGTCTGGTTGCACATCTTCCGGCTTCTTTACACGCGCTTGTCCGTCGGAAGTTTCCGTCGTGACGTCGATAGGAGCGAGGAAGTGCGGATGCTCCAGAATTGACACATCGGGCAATTCTTTGGATATGAGAGAGCGGCCTACGGGGAGCCCACGCGCCTTGAAGACATCGTTGGCAAGTGCGCCAGTAATGAATACACGATCGTACCTTTCAAGCAGCAACTTGATGAGTGGAGCCTTGGTCTCAAACTTTGCACCGCCCAGTATCGCAAAAGAGGGTGAGAGCGGCGAACGTGCGGCATCGATCTCGCGCACTTCGTTGCGCATAAGGAGCCCCGCATACGAAGGGAGAAACTTGGTGATGTTGACCATCGTCGTGCTCGTACGGTGAACACTTGGAAACGCATCGTTTACGTATATCTCAGCCAGTGCGGCCAATTCTTTTCCGAATCCGTCGTCGCCAGAGACTTCACGAGGATCCTGCTGTAAATTCTCAAGAAGCACAACGTCGCCGTCTTTCATCGCCCCGATCGCATCTCGCACGATCGCTCCCCTGAGCCCTGGCACAAAAAATACAGGAAAGTACGCCTCCATCGCTTTCGCTACCGGGGCCATGCTATCTTTCGGATCACGCCCAATTTTCGCCACGACGATAACGCGGGAGCCGCTTTTTACTAGAAAATCTATAGTGGCACACGACTGTTTCAAACGAAACAGGTCGGTCACTTCCCCGCTTTTGTTTACCGGAAGATCGAGGCCAGCACGCAACAAGACCCGTTTCCCCCTTAATTCACTCAACGGGATTTCATCAATGCATTTCATGCGTTTGATAGTGAGCTCATAAGCGCCTCAAATCTCTCCGCATCTTCGCTCGCGCGCCCCACAAGCAGGCCGTGCACATCACCTTCGCGCAGCATTGCTGCCGCACTCGTCTCGTCCACTGATCCGCCGTAGAGTATTTTCGTGTTCATTCCGCCTTCACCAAGCAATCCTACAATCGTCTTTCGGATGAAAATCGCCATTTCATGCATGTCGCGCGGACTCATGGCGCGTGAGGCGCCAATCGTCCAAAGCGGTTCGTAGGTAATGATAACGCGACTGAGCTTTGTGGGGGTTACGTCGGCCAATCCGGCGCGCAGCTGGTCCTTCACGGTCGTAAAATATACGCCGTCAGAATTGCGTGCTGTTTCACCTACGCAGAGAATGGGTGTTATGTCGGCCGCGAGAGCAGCTGCCACCTTTTTCCTCGTATCGTCGTTGGTCTCTCCCATCCCGCGTCGCTCCGCATGGCCAATGAGGACATACGCGATTCCGGCATCCTTCGCCTGAGCGCACGAAATCTCTCCCGTGTATGCGCCCTTCGATTCAAAATGTACGTTTTGGAGCGCAAATGCAATCCGCTTTCCTTTGTATGCGCTCCGCAACTCTCGCGCGTAGAGTGCGGGAGGCGCAATAACGACCGATGCGTTCTTTGTACGATCCACGACGCGCTTCGTCGCTTCGAAAAGCTTCTTCGCATCGCGCCACGTCGAAGGATTCATCTTCCAATTTCCGACGAGCAAGAATTTCATTTTGCGATTGTACCACGTGTGACAATTCTCAAGAATCAGACGCCAATATCACTGGTATACTACTGAGAACATGAGCTACACGAAGCGCGGTGCACGCGCTGGCGTATCGCTAATAGAGATTTTGATGGTAATCGCCATTTTTTTGGTGCTTTTCGTACTGACCACACGCTCCTTCAGCACAACGAACGCAAGCAAGGCACTCGATACGGAGGCACAGCATATCGTCGCCGAACTCAACAGGGCCAGATCATTGACACTCTCGTCGAAAAATTCCCAGCAATATGGTATTCATTTTGCGACCACGAGCATTACGTTATTTCAGAGCGCGACGTATGAAGTCGGAAGCTCAACAAACGACACTGTATTCCTTCGCACACTCATACAAGTAGCCTCTACGAGCTTCGCGGGAGGAGGGTCCAACGTCGTTTTCGAGCGACTCACGGGAAAGACGACACAAAATGGCACAGTCACACTTTCTTTGAGATCTGACGCGTCACGTACAAAGACTGTCACCATATATGCAACTGGTCTCGTTGAAACACAATGAGTATGCAAACACCTCGATCAATACGTGGATTTAGCCAAGCGCAACGTGGAACCATGTTGATTGAGTCTGTGGTCGGGATCGGCATCGCGCTAATTACCCTCGTGGGCACGATGTCGGCGTTTTCCTATCTCTACCGCGCTTCAGTCAACAATATATTGACGGTGCAGGCAGCCTTTCTCGAAGAAGAGGGCCTCGAGGCCGCGCGCATCATGCGCGACAATGCCTGGAGCAATATCTCCTCGCAAACATCAGGCGCGAGTGTGTATCTTCAATTCAATGGGACAACATGGGCCACAAGCACCAACAATACATTTATCGACGGCACGTTTGAACGTAAGGTCGTGTTTACAAATGTGTACCGAGATGCCAATCAAAACATTGCCCCCACGGGCACACTCGACGCCAATATCAAAAAGGTGACCGTCTCAATATCGTGGCGCGATCACGGCGCGACGACCACACGGTCGCTTGTCACCTATCTTGCAAACGTATTTAACGAATGAGTATGAACACAAAGAAACACAGGAAGGCTGGCGCGAGTGGAGCCACCATGATCGAGATGCTCGTCTATATATTTATCCTTGTCCTTCTCGTGTCCGCTGTGATCTATACGCTCTTAACGCTCGGCAATCTCTATCGATCGATCAAGGCGACGGCAGGGATCAAAGCGGCGGCAAACGTCGCGCTTGAACGAATGACGCGAGAAATCCGCGGAGCAACGAGTATAGATACGGCAAACAGCATTCTCAACGCCTCCCCCGGCAAGGTCACTCTCAATACACTCGATCAAGATGGGGCAACAACGACCGTGGAGTTTCTTATGATCGGAAACACACCGCACATTAAAGAAGCGGGGGTAGACATGGGTCCGCTCTCGGGCACAGGTGTACGGGTGACAAGCTTGATTTTCCGGTCAATCACTGCGGCTCGATCTCAGGGAGTCAAGATCGAAATGCACATCGAGAGCGGCAGCGGCAAGAGTTACAAGACGGAGTCATTCTATGCAACGGCCGTGCTGCGCGGCTCATACCCCATTCAATAAGTATGAAAAGCACATTTCACATACAACGTTCGAGACATAAGGAAAGCCGGGGGCAGATCTTGATATTAACGCTCGTATTGTTTGCCGCTATCGCGGTAACTGCAGTCACGGGGGTTTCCGCACCAATTCTCCGCGAAATCCGCATTGGTAAAGATTTGCAACTCTCCAAACAAAGCTATTACACCGCGGAGGCAGGGAGCGAGGACGCATACCATCGCATACGCAGCAACCTTGCCACATCGTTCCCCTCGACCCTCGCGGTAGGCGGCGCAACGACCACCATTACTCTCTCCACCATCGACCTATCGAATCAGGAGATCGTCTCCGTCGGCAACATGAATAATCACATACGAACCATCGTAAAAGAAATCACGGTCACTGACGGATTCGACTTCAACTTTGCGCTTCAAACAGGCGTGGGCGGTATATCCATGAGTAACAACGCGAGTGTAAACGGCAACGTTTATTCAAGCGGACCGGTGACGAGCACCAATTCAAATTCAAACCAATATAATTACGTCCATGGGGCTATCGTTTCTGCCGGACCAACCGGGCTTGTGCATCAGATACACTCCACAAGCAGTGTCTATGCGCACACTATTACCAATTCCACGATTGATAAAGACGCGTACTACATAACCTTCGCAGGCGCCACATCGAGCGTGACCGTATCAGGGGTGAAGTATCCAAACAGCGCCGACCAACCAACCATCCCGATGCCAATATCCGATGAGCTGATCGCCTCATGGGAGACAGACGCCGTAGCAGGAGGTACCGCCACATGCACAAATGGCACCTACTCGATCACATCGAACGTGACGATCGGTCCAAAGAAAATACCGTGCAACCTATCGATCAGCGGCAGCGGAACCACCGTGACGCTACGGGGCGCACTCTGGGTCACGGGGAACATCACGATCGCCAACTCCTCAGTTATGAGGGTTGACGATTCTGTAGGGAACAAAAGCGTCCCCGTCATAGCGGACAAACCAGGTAACAATGCCACGAGCGCGCTTATCTCAATCAGCGGAAGCTCCAACTTCTACGGCTCCACCGGCAACTCGAGCTCATACGTGATGTTGATTTCGCAAAACAATAGCGCGGAAACAGGGGGCAACAACCTCGCGATAGACATCGTGAATGGCGCTACGGGAAACCTTCTTACGTACGCCGCGCACGGGCAGGTCCGACTCCAAAATAACGTCAACTTGCGTGAAGTAACCGCATACAAAATCACCCTTCTAAACAACGCGATCGTTAACTACTCGATTGGCCTTGCACAGCCGTTGTTTACTTCGGGGGCAGGAGGATCGTGGAAAATTAAGAGATGGAAAGAGCGCTAGAGCATGTTTGAAAACGTTTAACCGGAGTGAGAGGCGGTATTTCCGAGGAATCCCCGCAGCACGAAGATTGCGAGGATTGAGGATTTTTCAGCAGGAAAATCCGGGTTCCGAGGGAATACCGCCTCGAAGCGAAGGTTTGGAAGCATGCCCTAGCTGTGTCCCAATCACCGTTCCGCGTTAAATATTTTGTGAGAGCCCATAGATCGGCGCGATCATGGCGACCGCGAAGAAGCCTACCGCGCCGCCGATGAAGAGCATGAGGAATGGTTCGATTATGGTCGACATGTCTTTCGTATTGCGATCTACTTCGTCTTCATAAAAGATCGCTATTCGCTTCATCATCTCGCCCACATCCCCCGTCTCTTCCCCAACAGCCATCATCTCGCCCACAAACGGAGGGTACAAATCGGGGCGACGCATAAATGCGGCCGAAAGCGGCTGGCCCGATGAAACCGAGCGCGACGCATCTTCAATGACTGCTCGAAAATACGAATTTTGCACAACATCTTTCACGATAGCGAGCGCACTTATCACATCAACGCCCGAGGAAAGAAGCGATGCGATCGTGCGCGCGGTGCGCGCCGCGTTGACCTCGCGAACCATGTTGCCAATGAGTGGGATGTGCAAGAAGCCGAAATCGATACTGCGACGTCCCCATGCTGTGCGCGATACGAAATAGATCGTAGCAACAAGGCCAAACACACTCCCGAAAGCGAGAAAGGTGTGCTGAGTGAGAAAATTGCTCACCCCGATCACAAACTGTGTCGTGGCAGGTAATTCCCCACCCATTTCTTTAAACGTCGCCGCGAGAGTGGGCACTACTTGCGTCATCATGAGATACCCAACACCAACAATTGCTACGAGAATGACGCATGGATATACGAGAGCGCCACGAATCTTTCTTTTCAAGGTATACATGCGCTCGGTTTGATCGGCAATTACCTGAAGTGACTGCGATAACCCGCCGCTTTCTTCGCCAGCGCGCACCATGGCAACAAAAAGCCGCGAGAAGACACCCGGATTCTTTGAAAGCGCGCTGAAGAGCGTGTCTCCCCTTCGCACATCACTCGCCACTTGCGATAACGTGAGCGACATTTTCGCGTTCTTCGTCTGCCGCTCCATGAGCGCAAGCGCTCGCGAGAGCGAGAGACCCGCGGAAAGCATCGCGCCCAGATTTCGCGCAAAAAGGATTTTCTCATACTCAGTTACGCGCGAAAGCAGCGCGTTCCAATATGTAAGACTCAGCATGCTTCTGGCCCCCACCTCATGAATGAAGAGGAGATGGGCGCCTTCGCGTCTGATAATGTTGTAGACTTCAAAACGATCTGCAGCATCTGCGACTCCTTTGTAAATCTCACCGTCGGCCTTTTCCGCCGTGTACGTGTAATGCGCCATTTATGTTTAGTATAGCGCGCGAAACGCGCCCGAATTTCTTTTTCCACTCTACACACTACTCGGTAATCACGCGCAGCACTTCTTCGATGGTGGTTACCCCCTGAACAGCTTTGAAGATTCCGTCTTCACTCATGCTGAGCATACCCTCGCTTCGCGCCTGTTTGTCGATTGCATCGCCCGTCGCGCCCTTCATGACCAACTCTTTGATCGTCGACACCATTGGTAAGACCTCGTAAATACCGACGCGACCCGAAAACCCGCTTGCAGTCACACCATTTTCTTTCGCACGGAAAAAAGGGATGTCCTTCCATAAAGCATTTTGAGCGACGACCTTTTCTTCTTTCAGCGCCTTAAGCACGGTGGCAGGATCAATGACGTGCTCGAGCATTTCTCTCTCTTCGCGTGAGAGCGTGTACTGTTCTTTGTCGGCGCTTAGGCGTCGGACGAGCCGCTGCCCCACTACTACGCGAAGTGTCGAGACGAGAAGAAATGGCTCTACACCCATGTCGAGCAAACGCGCAACAGCTCCGGCAGCAGAATTCGTGTGCAAGGTGGAGAGCACTAAATGGCCCGTGAGCGCCGCGTTGATCGCAAGAGAGGCTGTTTCTTTGTCGCGAATTTCACCGACCATGATGATGTCCGGATCCTGACGAACGAGACTACGAAGGCCGTTGGCAAAGGTAAATCCGATATCCGGTCGCACTTGTGTTTGATTCACACGCGGCATCTGATACTCGATAGGATCTTCGATGGTCGAAATATTCACGTCCGGCGTATTCACGATGTCGAGCAGTGTATAGAGCGTTGTCGATTTTCCCGCGCCCGTCGGGCCTGTTGCGAGCATCATTCCGGTCGTCTTGCGCATAGCCTCATGCATGCGCTCGAGCGCTACGCCATGAAACCCTATGGATTCGAGCGTAAATCCAGAAATCGAATCGCGCAGAAGGCGCATGACGATCTTCTCCCCGTAATATATTGGCAAAATCGAAACACGAAAAGAAATCTTCTCACCAGAACTTTCTGCGCCAAACCTTCCATCTTGCGGCAATCGATGCTCGTCGAGTTTCATATTGGCCAAAACCTTGATGCGTGCGGTGATGGCAGCGGCAGCATGCTTGGGGATCTCCATGGCATCGTGCAAAATGCCGTCGATTCGATAGCGGATAAGAAGCGTACCCTCGAGCGGCTCGATGTGAATATCGGAAGCGCCTTGCGCATTTGCGTGCCTGATGAGCGTGTCGACAAGGCGGACCGCAGGCACACCCTCGGCCATCTGCTTCAGGTCTTCCTCCTTCACTTCACCCGCGGAACCCTTCTCGAGCGCAGCGGTCTCTCGATGGATGACGTCGCCCAAATTATCCTTGAGCTCTTGCTGGTAGAGCTTGAGCGCAAGCTTTATTGATGCGACATCGGTAAGTCGGGGCAGGATTTTCAAATGAGTCTTCTTCTTTATGAAATCAATCGCTGCCAGATCATCGGTGTCGAGCATCGCCACTTCGAGCTCCTCACCGCGATGATTGTAGGCGATGATGTTGTTGCGGCGAGCGACAGGCTCAGGGATCATCGAGAGCGTTTCGAATTTGACGTTGGTCCCGGCAAGCGAAACAAACGGAATTCCCAAAATATATGCATAGGTGCGACGCAACTCATCCTCACCGATGGCATTCTTTGCTTTCAAAACATCCCCCACAGGCTTTCCCGTTTCTTTTGCCTCAGCTTCTGCAATATCAAAATCCTTTTGCGATACCAAACCCGCATCAGCGAGAAATGATTTGAGATGTGTATCGGAGATGTACATGCGAAAAAATCTTACGAGTCACGCGAGCAATGTTTACCCCGCCGAGAAAGATGGCGCATCTCGTAACACACAAATTATACCACTCTCTCGATTCACATTTACAAACCAGTCTTACCCGCATCTGTACTTTGCAAAATATTTCTTGTGATGCTCGCGAGCCTCTCCGCATCGGCCAACATGAGCCCAGGGACCGTAATCCCACCCCCAACAACTACAGTGCGACCGTTGACGATCACGCTGCCCGTTGCCGCATTCCGAATAACGACATTCGCGATTCCGAACATGCGAGCAAGGACATTTTGTGAAACGCTTACATCTTGAATCGAACGGTACGGAAGATGTCTTTCTTCCCTCGCAAGAATCCCTGAGCGCATAACTATATATTCTGGAAGAAACTCAAAAGAGAAAAAGATCTTCCATAAAATGGGATGAGCAAGATTTCCAACAATCAGCACGGGCACTAAGATCATATTCGCCATAAGTAAATACCCTTCCAGCCCCATCATCGCGGCAATAGACAGATCTCTATTCTGACCCCGAGCAAATATCAACGTATTGAGCGCGAATATAATGATAATCGCGGTACCGAGCCCGACAAGCGTATACAAAAGGACCCATCGACGGGAAACGGGAAACACGCTACTAGATATTCCCTGCGGAACGACGACCTTTGCTACCGGAGCAGAATGGGGCTCGGTAGACGGCATCGAACCGAGAGCGCCTGAGGGTTCACCCGATCCATGTGCGACACGCCTCAGCAGCAACTCTTTTAGACCTTCCGCAGCCGCGTAATCAACGCCATCGATATGTGCTTCCATCGCCGACACGGCCGTCGCGCTTGCGATGTGAACATCGTAGAGGCCCATGATCCGATCCAGAATGTCTTGGTCTACGTACACATCTTGTATCTTCTGAAATTGCACATGAATCTCGGCGGGAGCAAATACGCCCTTCTTGATCGTGATGAATTGATTATTGATATCGTAAAAGTATCGACGAATGTACACTCGCACGAACCATGCGTACAGAACGATAAACAAGATCCCTAGTAGAGCTACCCAAAAACTAAAGAATGCCGCCACGGATGGCGACATTTGACCTCCCTCACCACCGACTGGAAGACTGATCAACCACAGCGATACCGGAATGATTTCAAGAAGCACAAACGCGACGACGAGAAAAGGAATCCGTTCTATCATCTTCTTCCAAAACTTCCTGGGGCTTAATGGATACTTTGACTGTAAGGTGGGCATACATCTTGGGACAAATAATAAGCGCTACTGGCATGATATCACTGGTTTAGGTACACACATGCGGCGAATTAACTTTCCTGATCGCGCGACAAGGTAAAACCCTGTCGCGTACTTCAAAGTGCAAGCGCGACCCAGTGCGCCTCAAAGATCCCCGCAAGCGAATCGTGAAACTTGTGGCTTTGTGCAAAGAACGTCAATGTTCCGTTCATGACGAACCATTCAACTTTTTAAATTCTGTTACGGGAATAAACTTCCTCATATCTTCAGCGCTGTTTGCTCCATATTTATGGACCAATACAGTTGGCTCACCTGACGTGTGGTCTTGTATGACCCCAAGAACCTGCCAATCACCCTCAATGGTGCCGTCGGATCGTTTCACCATCGCTTTGTCCCCTACTTTAATGCCAAAATTCTCTGGCGTGGACGTGCTAACACGGTGTTCCATTTCAGGAGGTGCAGCTTTCCTTCGAAACATTCCCTCTAAACCCATAACGTATGTATTTATCAGTAATATTGATTATGGTAGCACGGGGGGTCGATCTGTCCTTTAGTCTAGACTGCCGTACTCGAATCAATTCCACTATGCGAAGTCGGGGGTATTGCCTTCGACCTTGCATACAGGCGGGGCGAAGTTTTTTCTTGACACCGAGCCCCTCTGATATATACTGTCTACATTCGTTCCGCCCTAGGCGGACGTTTTCTTTAAAAGGCGTGCCTATAAACTACTAACTAAGGACTACAAGCTATCTTATGGCTCTATTCGACCTCAAATCACTCAATTCGGCTCTCGACGAGCTCCAGCAGGAGCGCGGTATCTCGCGCGAAAGCGTAACCGAGGCACTCTCGACTGCCCTAGCCGCCGCATACCGCCGCGAGTACGGAAAGCGCGGGCAAATCATCCGTGCGACATTTAACCCAACGACGGGCGACATGGAATTCCGCCAGGCAAAGATCGTCGTCGACAACACGCTCGTGCGCGCAGAAGGAGAAGACGCGGGTGACGATGATCACCGCTCACGATTCAACCCGGAGCAGCACATCATGATAGAGGACGCGCGACGTATCAAGCGCGATGCGCAACTCGACGAAGAGATATCGTTCCCTCTTGAACCCCAGGAAGATTTTGGACGCATTGCCGCGCAAGCTGCAAAGCAGGTCATCATGCAGAAGGTCCGTGAAGCGGAGCGCGCGAGCATCATCACCGAGTACGGACAGCGCGAAGGCGACATCGTGACGGGTCACGTGCAACGCTTCGAGCGAGGCAACCTTTTCGTCGACCTTGGTCGCGCGACAGCCATTCTCCCCTATGATGAACAGATCCCTGGCGAGCGGTATCGACAAGGTGAGCGCGTGCGCGCACTCCTCTTGCGCGTCGACGAAGGCGTACGTGGCACATTCATTCGCCTCTCTCGTTCTCACCCCCGCTTTCTTACCAAACTTTTCGAGGCAGAAGTACCTGAAATGGCGAGCGGCATTGTGGAAGTTAAGGGTATTGTGCGAGAGCCCGGCAGCCGCGCCAAGATCGCGGTGTTCTCCAACGACGACCATGTAGATCCTGTGGGCGCTCTCGTGGGTCAGCGCGGCGTACGAGTCGCGGTCGTCACATCCGAGCTCGGCGGAGAGAAAATCGATGTCATCGAATGGTCTGCAGATCCTGTGGCATACGTAAAAGAATCTCTCAAGCCTGCACAGGTACACTCAGTCGAACTCATTGAGTCCGAGGCTCGCGCAATCGTACAGGTCGCTGAAGATCAGCAGTCGCTCGCGATTGGCCGCGGGGGCCAGAATGTGCGCTTGGCAGCACGACTTACCGGCTGGAAGATCGACATCCGATCTGCCGGAGGCGAACAGGTCGCAAGTGCGGATGAAACGGCCGTAGAGACCCCTGAAGAGACCGTCGCGGAAGCTGCCGCTACTGAAACACCGGCCGAACAGCCAGAAGAAACTTCGAAAGAGTAATATTCAATTCGAAATTCAACGCGCGGCGCGCCCAAGGCGCGCCGCTTTCGTATCCCCTGAAGACTTTTCAAACACGTCATTTCTGTTACACTCTCATCTATGAACCTCTGGCACGATATACCTCTCGGCGAAAGTGCGCCCGAAGAATTTAATGTGATTGTAGAGATCCCTCGCGGCTCGCACAATAAATACGAGATCGACAAAGAGACTGGCCTTATCAAACTCGATCGCGTCAATTTCTCTGCTTCCCCATACCCTTTTGATTATGGTTTTGCGCCACAAACGCTCTGGGACGATGGCGATGCGCTCGATGCCGTCATCCTCACCACCAATCCGATTCCCCCAGGCATCTTGGTCACCGTGCGCCCTGTCGGCATCATGGAAATGACAGACGACGGTGAGTCCGACGACAAGATTATTTGCGTTCCCACCGAAGACATCCGCTTTGATAATGTAAAAAACATTGAGGATGTGAATCCACACACACTCAAAGAGATGAAGCATTTCTTCGAGCACAACAAGGCACTCAAGAAGAAGCCGGTCCCTATCACCGTCCACGGATTCAAGGGGCGCGACGACGCGCTCGCCGCTATCAAAAAGTCGGTTGAGACGTACAACAAGAAATTCCCTAAGAAGTAAGTCTTGAGTTGTCCACTCCCTCCGTCGCTACACGAGGATAACTCGTGGCTATACTATAATGAAACCCTTATGCCTACGAACCAACAGCTTCCTCCTCCCACTCCCCCTTTTGATCCCGTAGATCATCTTCTACCGCCGGCTCACGCGCGATCACCCATCGGGCCGACCATTGGGATCATAATCATCATTCTCATTCTGATTACCGGGGCTATCTACCTCTGGCGCACTAGCGCAGACCACCCGAATCGAAACGACAATCTACCCCTCATCCCCGGAGATATCGCGAGTGAAGCGACTCAATAAGCTCTCTTTTCATACTTTTTCCCCGAACACGCGCCTCTTGGCCGTGGTGTAAGATTGTGACATGAGCGAGAGCCCTCAATTTATCGGGAGAAAGTACTCCGACGAAGAACGAGCTGACCTGCGAGAAGTGTTAATGGAGCGGTCCAAAGACTCACTACGGCCACTTGAGGGTGAGTTCGAAAAGACTCCGGAAGAACTGCATATAATCGAGGTTGCGAACGATCTGCTCCGCATGGAACTTGATTCGCTCGGAATCCCCAATTACCGATCTATAGAGCCAGCGAGAGTCCACATGTTGACGGGCGATGTTTACACCAAACATTTCCCTCATTTAGCATCTGCGTGGGGTCACGTTACTTCGTCCACCGATATGATCGTAGTAAACAAGGAATTTGCTGCCTCACCGTTGATACAATTTGCAGTCACTTTGCATGAAATGATACATCGCGCCTCCACCATGAGATTCTACGAACCTAAAAATGGCAGGATTACCACTGCCCGAAGTGGCTATAAAATCAACTCTCCCTGGAAGGAGACGCTTGGGTATGACGAATTAGCCGGCTTCAACGAAACGATTGTGGAGTACACAGAAAAAAAGATCGTCGCCAATGAAAGCAACACGCTGCAACGAGAGTTCGGTGTTTCGAATGATGCGTTGCAACGGATACCGTATCCATACGCCATATACGCCCCCCTCTTGCACACGATTTCGCGTGGCATCGCAGCGAACAAAGAAATTCCTATTCAGCGCGTGTTAGATACGCTGGAGCGAGGGCAATTCCAAAAAACGATCCTGGCACTAAAAGACCTAGAACCCGCCTTCGGCAAAGGAGCGTTGCGAGTCCTCGCATGTCTCGGCGCGCTCTCAGATCCGAGTGCGCGGACACACATAGACAATATGGTCTCACAATATTTTGATACTGAAAACGAAAACGATCGTTTCGATACAATGGCGCGTATTCGAGAGGTCTTCGAGAAATACCTGAAGCGGCAGGTAGTAAAAGCTGCCCCTGCGAACCGATAGCAGCCACGAATCACTTCTTGGGCCTTAGATCGTTTTCTGTTACACTCGCGCGATGATGAGTACCATAACAAACACGAGGGTCACGCGAGATGACAAAGCGTGGGAGGTTGAGATTGTTGGCGAAATCTCCGTTGAGGTACTTGCGAAGTATCGCGAACATGCCCTCAAGGACATCCAGAGAGAGGCGAAGCTCGATGGCTTCCGTCCTGGCAAAGCGCCGATCGATCGTATCCTCCAGGTCTACGGAGAACCAGCCATAATGCGCGAGGCCGCACAGCAAGCAATACAGAATGAACTGCCAGAATTTCTCGCGTCAGAGAAACTACTGATCATAGAGTCACCGCGCGTGACGACCGACGCACCAGAAGCTGGAAAGCCACTCAAATTCACAGCCCGCGCCGCCTTGGCGCCTTCTATCGAGTTGGCTGATTACAAAGAGCTAGCGGCGCAGCATCCGGCTATCAGCGAAAGTGACGTTTCTGTCTCTGATGAGGAGCACTCGCAAGCAATGACCCATCTCAGGCGTGAACGCGCTCGCATCGACAAAATAGAGGCGGGCACGGAAACACAAAAGGCCGCTGACGAATCTCGTTCGATGAAGGAGGAAGAACTGCCCGTGCTGGACGACGCGTTCGTCCAATCGTTGGGATACGAAAGCTCGGAGAAGTTTTCCGAAGCGCTTCGTGCAAACATCAAGACCGAGAAAGAGATGCAGGCGCGCGAAAAACGCCGCGCTGCCATCCTCGACACCCTCGTGAGAAATTCGAAAATTTCATACCCCGCCGCGCTTCGTGAATACGAGCTCGACGATATGGAGGCGCGAGTCAAGGACGATCTCGCTCGTGCAAATCAAACCTTCGAGGGCTATCTCGCACAAACCAAAAAGACACGAGAACAGCTCCGCACCGATTGGCAGGAAGCCGCCGACAAACGCGCAAAGGTCCGACTCATCCTTACGGATATTGCACGCAAAGAAAGAGTCGAGCCAGATGAAAAGGCTCTCGAGCACGAACTCGAGCATGCTCGCAAGCGTTACCCACAAGCAGATCCGATCGCCCTGCGCGCCCATATCGCCCACGCTATGCGCAACGATGCAACCCTTAGATTCCTCGAGGGCGACACGACCCCGCAGGAGCACCATCATCACGAGCACGCGCACAGTCATTAGACCTGTCGTGACCACGTATTCTCTATCCAATCTCTGGAGGTGCGCCCCACATGCTAAAGTAAGAAAGCTATGAAGAATCCGTCTCAGGAGGAGGGACAAAAGGCGTTTCTTGCGGCATACGATGCGTATGGAGATGCGATCTTTCGCTTCCTCACTATGAAAATCGCGGATCGAGAAACGGCGCGAGACCTCACGCAGGAAACGTTTACCCGCGCATGGGATTTTTGTGTAGAGGGCGGAGAGATACGTGAGTGGAAGCCATTCCTCTACCGCACTGCGTACAACCTCGTCGTCGACACGTATCGGAAGAAAAAGTCGGTCTCGCTCGATGCGCTCATTGATGATGATGGATTCGCGATCTCCGATGATGGAGTGGGCCAAAAGAATTCGATGGAGAAGGCCGAGATGAGAGAAGTCCGGGCAGCGATTGATAAGCTCGATCCCTCGTACCGCGACATCATTGCACTGCGATATGTCGAAGATCTTCCTCCGAAAGAGATCGCGAGCATGATGGGGCTTTCCGAAAATGTCGTTTCTGTAAGAATCCACCGCGGCGTCGAGAAATTGCGACAACTCCTCAGCCCCCAAAAAAGCATATGAAATTTCCAGGCATCTTTACAAAAGAGAACGACCGCGATATCGCGGAGCGTATGAAACACGCCGCACAGATCACCATGGATGATGCGTCGCGTGAACGCATGCGGGCACACCTTTTTGAGTACACGAAGGTACGCCCGGTACGTTCGGCTACATCGCGCGTGGCGAATCACAACCAATTGTTGGCATTCCTTTCGCATATCCGCCCGATGCCCGTAGTCGCAGCGTTACTCATCGTAGTACTGAGCGGTAGCACCGTCGCCGCATCGGAAAACGCGCTGCCAGGTGACATCCTCTATTCGATCAAAGTACATGTCACGGAAGAGGTGCGCGCCTCTCTTGCCGTGTCTCCAAAAGCAAAAGCTGATTGGGCTCTTGCGCGCGCCGAACGCCGTCTTGAAGAGGCGGCAACCCTTGAGCTCGCGGGAAATCTCGACGAAGTGACGCGCGCAGAGATAGATACAAATTTGGATGAACACGTACTCTTCGCGAGCGAAAACGGCCAGAAGCTTGGAGAAAGCGAGCGCGCCTCCATCACAGAAATAGAAGATACGATCGCTGCCGTCCGCATCGCTCGCGAAAATGTATTTGGCCAGCACCCTAAATCCCTCGCGGCCAATGTGGAGGCAGAGATTGCCGTCCCCGAAGTAATGACCATGAGTACGGTCTTCGAAGCGCCTCAAGAGAAATCGGTGGTGGTTCAGCGCATGGAAATAATTGAAAAACCTGAAGTCAGGTCGCGCGGTAATCGCACTGCAGCGAGAGTACGGATCGACGCAGCAAAAAAGTTTCTCGAAACTCGCAAAAACCTCAACGAGAAAGCGCGCGCAGAGGTCGCAGAACAAATTAAGATCGCGGCCGACACACTCTCATCAGGCGACGACAAGGCTTCCCGCGGTGACGAAGAAGACGCCGCATCCGAATTTAAACATGCGCTCGAAGAAGCGACTGAGGCGGGCATACTTCTTTCAAAAGACACGGACGAGAGCGCGGAGCGAGAGGATGCGTCGGGATTTTGAAAAATCTTATATTGGAGTATACTTTTTCACATGAATACAAAAGCGCGCATTCGGCCTACTGGCCTCAGTACTACCTCGCTCGGCGCTCGGGCGCAAATGTTGGTCCCGATGGTAATAGAGAAGACCTCTTCAGGCGAGCGCGCGTTTGATATCTACTCGCGACTCCTCAAGGAACGCATCGTTTTCTTGGGCGGCCCCATCGATAGCGATGTCGCCAACCTCGTCGTTGCTCAGTTTCTCTTCCTTGCATCCGAAGACCCGAAAAAAGATATTTCTTTCTATATCAACTCCCCTGGCGGCCACGTATCCGCCGGCCTCGCGATTTTGGACACAATGAACCACATCCAACCCAACGTCTCGACTGTATGTGTGGGAATGGCCGCATCGATGGCGGCGGTCCTGCTCTCTGCGGGAGAAAAGGGTAAGCGCTTCGTATTGCCAAATGCGGAGGTGATGATCCACCAACCAAGCGGAGGAGCCGAGGGTCAGGCTACCGATATTGAGATTACCGCAAAGCAGATACTCAAACTGCGCGAGCGTCTCAACAAAATACTTGCCAAAAATACGGGTCAAAAGCTGGAGAAAATCTCGGCCGATGTAGAGCGCGACTTCTTCATGAGTGCGGAAGAATCGGTAAAATACGGCGTGGTGGACAAGATATTGAGCTGAAATAGCCCGAAAAGGGACTCCTGAGTCGGCCGGTGGTCATTTTTTCCTCTCGTGGTATATTTGTTGTGTACCAATTTAGCATGTGTATGAAATTCAATTTCGTTTCCAGTGAGCTGCGTGTGATGCCTCTAGCACTTATTCGTGATTTCTCAATCGAAGTCGGCCTGATGCGCGCATAACCTCACGCGGGAGCATCCGCGTATGTCACTAAAAATCATTTTATTCCTGCTCGCCAGTGCGGGCCTTGTCGGTATCGGGATCGGATATTACCTCCGAGTTATTATTTCGTTAGGTAAACGCGGCTCAATGGAGCTCGAGATCAGGAAAATGATGCTCGACGCGGAGGAGCGTGCCAAGAAGATTTCTGAAGAGGCCGACCAGCGTGCAAAACACAAGGAGGAGCACGCGACCGATGGATTGAAGGAGCGCGAGAAGGAGCTCAAGCAAGTGGAAGAGCGTCTCATTCGCAAAGAAGAGCTGCTCGACAAGCGTCAGACTAACCTCGATTCGGAGCAAGAATCGCTCGCGAAGAAAAACGAGGATGTGATCGCCTCGAAGGCGCGCGTTGAGGAGCTTGCCCGCGCACAGCAAGAAAAACTCGAGAAAATCGCTGGACTTTCTGCAGAGGAAGCCAAGGCTGATCTCATAAAATCAGTCGAGAAACAATCCGAAACAGACATCGAGAGCCGCATGCGTAAGCTAGAGATCTCCGGCAACGACCAGCTCGAACATCGTGCGAAGGAAATCCTCACAACCGCAATTCATCGCCTCGGCAATTCAGTAGTCTCCGACGTCCTTGCAACGACCATTTCGCTGCCCAACGAGGAAATCAAAGGCAAAATCATCGGCAAGGAAGGTCGCAACATTCGCGCGTTTGAGCGTGCGACAGGTGTCGATGTCATCGTCGACGACACACCGGGCACCATCACCCTCTCTTCGTACGATCCGATCCGCCGACAGATCGCGCGCATTGCGCTCGAGAATCTGATCATCGACGGACGCATCCAACCCGCAAAGATCGAGGAGTCCGTGCAGAAAGCTGAGCAAGAAATCAACAACATCATCAAGAAAAAAGGCACCGAAGCCGCCTTCGAAGCACGCGTCACCAACCTTGACCCCAAGCTCCTTATGATCCTCGGTCGTCTCTACTTCCGCTCGAGCTATGGGCAAAACGTCCTCGATCACTCGGTGGAAGTCGCGCACTTGGCCGGCATGCTCGCCGCTGAGCTTGGCGCAAACGAGGCAACAGCTCGCGCAGGCGCGCTCTTCCATGACATCGGCAAAGCGGTCGACCACGAAGTGCCTGGTACGCACGTAGAGATCGGTCGCCGCATCTTGCAGAAATTTGGCGTTGGAGAAGACGTGGTAAAGGCGATGCAAGCGCACCACGAAGAATACCCATACGAAACGCCCGAATCCATGATCGTGCAAGTAGCCGACGCGATTTCTGGCGCACGCCCTGGCGCACGCCGCGACTCAGTAGAAAACTACATCAAGCGACTCACTGAGCTCGAAGCAATCGCCAATGGCAATCCGGGCGTCGAAAAGAGCTATGCAATCGCCGCAGGACGCGAAGTCCGCGTCATTGTGAAGCCCGCTGAAATCACCGACCTCGATGCACGCAAACTCGCCCGCGACATCGCGGACAAAATAGAAAAAGACATGCAATACCCCGGAGAGATCAAGATCTCCGTCATTCGCGAAACCCGCGTGATCGAGTACGCGAGATAGCGCAAACAAGGAGATTTTGATACAGTGGCCACATGAAGTCCCGTTACTCGTATCAAATCTTTCTGCGACCAGAGCAAGAGGGTGGCTATACAGTTATTGTCCCATCTCTGCCCGGATGCGTGACCTACGGAAAGACCGTTGAAGAAGCCAACGAAATGGCCGAAGATGCTATCCGCGGCTACCTTGCCAGCATGCGCAAACACGGAGAGAAAATCCCTTTGGAAGACAAGGGGAACATCATCGCCACAGCAACAGTGGCAGTTTGACCAGTATGCCCCGGCTGCCGTCGCGCACAGGCAAACAAATCGTCCGCATTCTGCTGCAGAATGGCTTCGTACTCGACCACGTTACCGGCAGTCACCATATCTTTGTCAACATAGACACGAGTCGTCGAGTAACTATTACTGTTCACAATAAAGATATTCCCAAAGGAACACTTCGGGAGATTCTCAAGCAAGCCGGATTGTCCGCAGAGGATTTGTAGGCGAGTTTCGTAGATAAAATAGAAAAGGATGCGCAATACCCAGGAGAAATTAAAGTAAGCGTGATACGAGAGACACGGGCTATCGAGTACGCTAGATAGTGGCTCTACAAAGCCATCCGGGTTGCGCCAGTCCGCCAAGCATATCAACCTACCATAACCTGTGGATATCCGCACTTTGTCAATTGACAGGCGGAAAATACGGCTCAAAATGGTCATATAGAGGTCGAGTGCGCATTTAATATTTAAGAATAAAATAGTATGGCAAATAAAATGGATTTGGTTGAGAAGGTCGCTTCCACGATCGGCTGCACAAAAGCAGATGGCGAGCGCGCAGTGGAGGCGGTTATCGCTACCATCACTGAATGCTTGAAGCGTGGTGATGAAGTGTCGATCGCTGGCTTGGGGATTTTCCAGGCGAAGACTCGTGCTGGTCGCACGGGCCGCAACCCACGTACAGGGGCAACGATTCAGATCAAGGCGATGAAAGTGCCAAAGTTCCGCGCCTCAAAGACGTTGAAGGATGCAGTGAAGTAACGCGAGGATTTTCTCGAGAAAACAAAAACCGCCCGAGGGCGGTTTTTGTTTTTCGTGTGCGGGATGGGAGAATCGGACTCCCATTTCGAGTTTGGAAAACTCGCGTGTTACCATTACACCAATCCCGCATTAATGAACACCTAACACCAGATCCGACCAGGCAAGTATTTTCCTTGCCAAGAACACACCGAATCTCTTCTCGCCCAAGCCATTGACCGAGAGGTGCACCGTTCCGTGTGGAAGTTTGCCCGACTTAAACGCCTTTTTGTTTTTACGCCAATCAACTACTGTCTTTTGGAATTGGCTCATCGGAATGGTAGTCTTTTCCGACCAAAACTGCAAACTTTGTCTCTCGTTACAATCTGGATATATATGTAACCGTATCTTCAAATTATTCTTCTTGAGCCCTACGGCCTTTGTAAACCACTTGATCATGAAATTTATTATCGCTGGATTCGAGTTCACAAACCTAATCTGCTGCGTCGACTTCGCTCCTTCCCCAATATACAGTCCGAGTCCGAGCATGAAAAGATCGCGGCGAGAAAGGTGGCCGACATCATCCTTTGCTTCTACTCGTGCGCGTTCGAGCGACTCCCTCTTCAGCTTACTCTTAGCTTCGCCAGAAGCAGCCCGAGCATTACCAATACGCTGTATCGTCTCAGTATTAGGAATATACGGCACATCAGCGAGCCAGATAGCCAATGTGCTCTTTGATACACCCGCCACCTTCGCAATGTAATTATACGAGTGCCCATCCTTACGTAGAGCGATCGCGGTCATTCGCGCGTGGGCCTTTGTCATACTTACATCGTATAGTAGCAGTGCTCATCATCGAAGGTTCGATAATTTGCACAACACCTGGGCAAATCCTTGAGTCTGCGGCAAATACAACGTACATTGCCTCAATGCATCCTTTCGTTCGATCTTTCCTCGCATTCGTCGGCGTCATCGCCGTCGCGGCTTCAATATTTCTCCTCTTACCAAAGACGAGCCTCGCCCCTGTACAACAAACAACGGACCAACCGGACATAAACATGGAGGCAACACCTGTTTCTTCGAAAGGATCGTCACCATCTACAACACCCACCAAGACTACTACTACTTCAAAGATCCCGGTGCCTGCGAAAGCGGCGCCCATAAGCGAAGCCATACGCATCACAAATCCGTATCCATTTCCCCCACCCTCAACAGAATCCGTGACGCGAGCTGCTCGAGCAGCGCTCGTCAACATCTTCTGCATTTCAAGTAATCGCACCTTCAAATCAGTCTCGGGCTCCGGCGTCGTAATCGACCCGAGAGGGGTCATACTCACCAACGCTCATGTTGCCCAATATGTACTCTTATCTGCTCGACCTGAGCTTGGAATATCGTGCACAGTGCGCTCCGGGGCGCCCGCTATTGCCCGATGGCGCGCCCAGGTGCTCTATATTCCTCCAATATGGGTGCAATCACACGCCTCTGAGATACTCTACAGTAAAACTGCGAGTGCGGGCGAACATGATTATTCTCTGCTTCTCATTACTGGATCGGTCGACAATACCACCACGAGCCCCTTCCCCTTTTTGCCAGTCGACGTGCGCGAGGCTGTTGCATTTCCTGGTGACCAAATCTTGGTGGCAAGTTATCCCGCAGAATTCCTTGGTGGCGTGAACGCGCAATTCAACCTCCATCCGGTGAGCTCGATTACAACCATCGGGCAATTATATGCATTCTTCGCAGAAACCGCTGACATATTTTCACTTGGCAGTATCATAGAAGCTCAGAGCGGCTCGTCCGGCGGCGCAGCAGTCAATATGTGGGGGCACTTGGTTGGTTTGGTCACTGCCACAAGTGATGGAGAAACGACCGCAGATCGAGATCTCCGCGCGCTCTCTATGAGTTACGTAAATCGAGACATTGCAGTACAAACAGGACTGGATTTGGCACAGATTTTAACTGGTGATGTGGCCGCATATGCGATCGACTTCAACGCACGCATCTCACCCATTCTCATAGCGCTATATCTTCCCCACATCTCCTTGTAGTAATCGGGGTGCCCAGAATCGAACTGGGTCTACTTGGTCCCAAACCAAGCGTACTACCGGTATACGACACCCCGCCGCGCCCTTCATGATTTTACGAAGGAGGGTTGCGCGCATGCTACCACAAAAAGTACGCGATACGAAAAACGGTGCGAGAATATCCGGCTGATTTGCACCTTGGCAACAAACCATTAGCGTTGCCTCTGCACCTCCACTCGCGGTTCACGTGTAACATCCAATATTCGGGACTTATCCCGTCAAGTGGGTAGTTTATCCCCACAACACTAACGAAAAAGTGTCAAAATAGTGTGCCATAATACATGACAAGACCGCCTCTTTGGACAGTGCGTGGGAGGTCGTAAAAGCAATTTGCTTTTTCCCCGTGCTTTGCCCCAATAGGCGGTCTTACCTCCTAAGTATACCCGATATTTTGGGGTTTTTGTCGAAAAACCTAGTGTTGGGGATATTCCTTTATTAGCCTTAATCTAAGCCCTAAAACATGGCGAAGAATGAAAGAACCCACCCGACCCCAGCGAAATTGGCGGCAAAAGGTCTTCGTGGGGAGCATCTGACAAAAAAAGAAAATCTCCGAGTATACGGAAGTCTTTTGACTCAGACACCCGATAAGAAACGTCGCTAGAGACGCTTAATGCGCCTCACGGCTCTCTTAGGTATCCAACACGGCGACCCCCACGGTTTAAATCCATCGTGGGGGTTTCTGTGTGTAGAAAAGATATACCAATCTCCCTTTTCAGCTATAAAATAAGCCACAGTTTCCTGTAGGAAGGGTAACGTAAGCCCCTCAATGTCCTCATCATTGAACCACCCTAAATGACTGTAGGTGTCTATCCACTCTATACGGTATTTATACCCCTTGCGTGGGATAGTACCCCAATATTCTGGTGATTAGGGCATGTTTGAAAACGCTTAACCGAGAGCGAGAGACGGTATTCCCGAGGAATCCCCGCAGCACGAGGAGTGCGAGGTACGAACTCGATCTATTCGTCTCTAAAGGACAAGATCTTGTCCTTTATAGATTCCCCTCCAATGCTTGCTCAAATAGCCTACATGTGGCCGTTTTTGTGCTGTTATTAAGAATTACTCCGACCACATCAATTTGATACTCACGCTTGTCCTTTATCGTCTCCATATAGAGAGATGCTGTACGCGCGATTTTCCTCAATTTTCTAGCATCCACCAGCTCTTCCGGACGGTAATCAGGGCTTTCACGTGAAACCGTCTTTACCTCCACAAATCTGACTACCCCATCTTTTTCACCGATAATGTCGATCTCGCCCCATTTTTTTCTATAATTCCGTACAGTTATTGTGTACCCCTTTCTCTCCAAAAATTTGCAGGCGACATCCTCGCCCGCGCTTCCGACCTCCTTACGTGCGTAGCCATCGATCATATACCTCGCATTATAGTCCAAATTATAGACAGGGTTCACGTGTAACGATCTCCAGGCGTTACTTAAGAAACGTCCCCCGGCCTTGTCCTTTACGGTTTTTGCACCTTCGATCCCCAAAATACGCCCGAGATGCGTCATATTCCTGCGGGAGCGAGTGTTTCATGTCCAAATAACGACTGTTGTCCGTTATCCACATATCCACTGAGTTGTCCCCAGTTTCGCAAAAAAGCTATGAAACGCGAGCTTAATACTATCGGAAGGAATCTCCGTTGTTTCGGACACACCAACTCACCTGTCCTATAGAAAATACGGCTTCAACAAAGGACAAATTCACTATCTACAACACAAAATTCCCTTGACTCCAATACCATATATAGAATAGGTTTGCCGTATGAATAGAGCACGAGGACATGTTTCATATTATCAATTGTCCCTTCTTATAATTGTCGGGAGTCTTCTTTTGGTAACATTTGCACTCCCAACACATGCGTCAGCGCTCGAGATCTCGGCCCAGACTGCACAGATTTTGCCTCTTGGGGGAAATGGTTGCGCACCCATCGCCGCACGAGACTTTACTCCCTATATCTACGACGGCGCTTTGCACTCTTTTGAGTTTACCGTGCCAGATTCGTCCTACGTTGCGCTCGTTGGCTCGGTAGGAAATACCTCGATACCTTTCCAGCGCTTCACCCGCGGGATACGTGCGGATGGTACGCTCAGAATCCACATGGATGTGGAAACGACTTCCGTCAGCGGATCACTGCCACTTTCTGTAACCTTGCTCTCTGCACGCTCTGGTCAGCCTGTCTGCCTAAGCATTATCTCCACCAATGTAGGTACGGCGCCTACGGCATACGTCCCAAGCGTTTCTTCGGACACCGTGCCAGCTCCTGAAAGCGTGACCGCAGCTCCAACCAATCCTGAGGAAGCGGAAACGACTCCCACAGTAACAGCAGGGGGAGAGAGTCCTTCTGGTGTCACTGCCGCACCCGTCGTGGGCACGTTGAAAAACCCGTTGCGCAACATTTGCTCATCTGACGCTGTGGCTTTTCGCACATGGCTGATACTCCTCGTACTCTTTACGCTCCTTGTGGGCGGATCTCTCTGGGCTGAATTCCCAATGTCTTTGCCATGGGCACGCACACCGGAGCGGGTTGCAACCATTATTCTCGCACTACTGCTCGCGCTCCTTGCTTTCTGGTACTTATCGGTCTCATGCCGCGCAGCGTTGTGGATGCCGATCTTGGCATTTCTTATCACGGTCCTCGGTCTGCTCGCCGCGTTTTGGAATCACCCACGTGTCACACAGCTTTTGCTCGTACAAGACGCGAAGACCATCAAACTTCCTCAAGCAAAAAAGTAGGCCGAGCCACATTGCTGGCTTACTCAAGTGCTGTATAATCCGCTGCACTGCTTTTGCAGAGCGCGGGTATGGTTTAGTGGTAGAACGCGTCCTTGCCAAGGACGAGAGCGGAGTTCGATTCTCCGTACCCGCACAGACGAACCGCTTGTTTGTATTTAGACTCTCGTCCGCGTATGATGCATTGGTTGGTTTATTAGGCTCCCGTGGTGAAACGGATATCACAACAGTCTTCGGAACTGTCGTTCCAGGTTCGAATCCTGGCGGGAGCAATGGCGTATCTTTTCGAGTTACAATATTGTGATGAAATCGAACGAACTGCCGATTCCGCAAGAGGTGCTTTCCCTCTGCAAGACACTGAAAGAGGCCCACTTCGACGCCTATTTGGTGGGCGGATGCGTCCGAGATCTGCTGCTCAACAAAGAACCCAAGGATTGGGATATTACGACGAATGCGACCCCCGAAAAGATACAAGATCTTTTTGAAGAGACCTTTTATGAAAACGACTACGGCACGGTCGGCATCGTCACGCAATCAGAAAATCCGCGATTGAAAGTGGTGGAGGTGACCCCATATCGCATGGAGGGGAAGTATTCAAACGCGCGCCATCCAGACACCGTCAGCTTCAGCACAAATTTATCAGAAGATCTAAAACGACGAGATCTTACCATCAACGCTATCGCCTACGACCCAACCACACATACGCTCGTCGACGAGCACGGCGGTAGAGATGACGTCGCTAGGCGACGCATTAAGACTGTCGGCAATCCGCACGCACGATTCGAGGAGGATGCGCTGCGGATGCTGCGGGCTGTCCGGTTATCTGCCGAACTCGATTTCGTTATAGACGCAGAAACCATGGCTGGGATTTCCGCACAAGCTGAGCAGCTAAAAAAGATCTCTCGCGAACGCGTACGTGATGAACTCATTCGGATTCTCGAAAGCGATCGCCCTATGCAGGCGCTGTATGTGGCCCAAAAGCTCGGTCTTTTACGGCATGTCATTCCCGAACTCGAGGAGGGGATCGGGTGCGCGCAAAACCAAGCGCATTCCTTTGATGTGTTCGAGCACCTTATGCGCGCGCTCCAATATGCGGCAGATCAGAAATGGTCACTCGATGTGCGCCTTGCCGCGCTCCTCCACGATGTGGGCAAGCCAGCGACCCGATTGTGGTCGGATGAGAAAAAAGACTGGACATTCCACGGACACGACGTGGTGAGCGCAAAGATGACAAAACGAATTCTTGCTGATTTACGCTTTCCCAAAGAAACAATCGAGAAGGTATCTAAACTCGTCCGATTGCATATGTTTTTCTCCGATCCCGACCAAATCACCCTCTCCGCAGTTCGTCGCGTCATATCAAAGGTTGGTACGGAACACATTACCGATCTCCTCAACCTACGCGTATGTGATCGTATCGGTACAGGGAGGCCCAAGGCGCATCCCTTTCGCCTGCGCAAATATATGTCTATGGTGGACGAAGCGATGCGAGATCCGGTATCGGTCGCGATGCTCAAAATCAATGGCACACGCCTCATTGAGCTTGGGGAGACCCCTGGACCCCGGATCGGCTGGATTCTACATGCACTTCTTGAGGAAGTGCTCGATGATCCGACCAAAAACACCGAAAACTACTTGGAGCAACGCTCAGGAGAGCTCAGGAATATGGAGTTCGAGGCATTAAAATCGCTCGGAGAAGCTGGGAAGGATCGGAAGGAGGGAGAAGATGATGCGGCAGTACAGGAATTGCGCAAAAAGCATCGTGTGAGCTAACCCTGCTTCGCCAAAGCTACGCAGGATGCCGCTTCGCGGCAAAAGAAAATGCCGCCTCACCTGGCGACCCGTTTCTATTTTTAGGTCGCCGCCGTGAAGCGGCATTTAGTGTGTCTCCGTGCCTCTAAAAGCGACTTGAGATAATGATTTTCGGTACGTTTGCATTCAATCGATCACAGAGGTGATCGTATATATTTTATGCGAGAGTACTTAGTATCGTTTTTACTCGTTTGCTTTTTGTGCAACGAGAGACAGAAAGAACATTCAGGAACTCTATTGAGTTCCTACAAGCAATAATAACCTTCTATCGGACACTGTAAAGGACATGCTGGGGATAACCCTGTCCTTTATCGGACACGCCAAAAAGCGGCTACAAATCTATGTCCAATAAGATCGGGCAGTGATCTGATCCAGTGAAGCTGGGAAGAATCTTGGCAGTAGATATATTGGGAGCTAACCGCTTGCTCACGAAGAAGTAATCAATGCGCCACCCGATATTGCGCTCTCGCGCATTTCCAAAGTTACTCCACCAGCTGTAGTGCCCGTCACCCTGCGTGAACATTCTAAACGTATCGACAAATCCCGCAGCAATGATCCGGTCGACCCCTTCGCGCTCTTCTTTGGTAAACCCGTGCTCACCCTCATTGGCCTTTGGGTTGGCCAAATCATCCGGCGTATGCGCCACATTGAGATCACCACAGAAGATGACCGGCTTCTTCTTCTCGAGCTGCGTCATAAACGCCAAAAATGCTGGATCCCAGTGCTTGTGCCGCAGCGTAAGGCGACTGAGATCTGGTTTTGAATTGGGGGTATAGACGTTGACCACATAAAAGCTCTCAAACTCTGCCGTAACGACCCGCCCCTCTTCATTTGGATCGCCATATCCGTCTTTGAGCTTGTATTTCTTGAGAATATCATCTGGGAAACCGAAAATAAGGCTCAGGGGCTTGCTTTTCGAGAAGATGGCTGTGCCGGCATACCCCTTGCGACCTTTCGAGGAATTCCAATACTCATCGTATTCGGGCAAGTCCACTTCCGACTGATGCTCCTCGGCCTTCGTCTCCTGGAAGCACGCCATATCTGGTTTCACTTTCTCGAGAAAAGGGACGAGGGCGCCCTTGCGATGAATGCTCCGAATTCCATTTACATTCCACGAAATCAGTTTCATGAAGAAATCCTATCACGCCTACTTCCTCCGCTTTCCGTGGAAAGATTTGTGCACCTCTCGGAGATGCTTGTCGGTCACGTGCGTATAGACCTGCGTCGTTGCAATGTTGGCGTGTCCAAGAAGCGCCTGCACCGAGCGAAGGTCCGCCCCATTTTCGAGTAGATCGGTGGCAAAGCTGTGGCGGATCACGTGCGGTGTCACTTTGCGTGTGATGCCCGCCTTAATCGCATACTGCTTCACAAGCCGCTCGACTGATCGGGGAGTGATGCGCGAAAGATCTTTGTTTACCCTAAGCGTAGTCGAAAAGCCTTTTCCACCACCTTTCCCATACGACACAAACAGGGCATCACTCATATCACCCCGCTTTTTGATATACGCCGCGACCGCTTCCTTCGCAGAAGGAGAGAGGAAGACCACGCGTACTTTCTCACCCTTGCCACGTACCGAAAACTCGTCGCGCGTGAGATCAAGATCCTGATTCAAATTACACAACTCCGACACACGCAAGCCTGTAGAAAAAAGTAGCTCAAGTATCGCGCGATCACGGAGCGCGGGAAGCTCGTCGCCTGTCGGCGCTTTCATGATGCGATTCAACTCATCGGCAGTGATGAGATCGAGATCGCGGCCACCCACTTTCGCAAGCTCGATGCGCTCGGGATTGAGCGATTCGACATCGCGCTTGCGAAGAAACTTGAGGAACGCGCGTAGCGCAATGAGGTGGTAATTTTGCGTGTTCTTCTTCATCGTGCCCGCGACGCCACTCGAGCGATTAAGCGTAATCCGAAATTCACGGACCTTCTGCTCTGTGATATCACGCGGGGAAGAGACCTTTGCGAAATTGAGAAAACGCATGATGTAGCGATCGTAATTTTCGACCGTCTTCACGCTCCGTCCTTTTTCGATCTCGATGTATTCGAGGAATTGCGTTTTGAGAGATTTGAGGTCAGTGGCCACACACCTATTTTATCAACAATATTGTGCGACGCGACATTTGCCTATCCCTAGATCTTGTGGTTCAATACTTCCGCCGCAAAACTATAGCGCTTTGCGGTAAGGAGGGACAATGGCAGAAAGACAGGAATCGCTCGGCCTGACGGCCGAGCAGATCAACGCTATCCTCTGGGGCCCTGGGGGCTCCGAGGATCACCCCAACGGAGGGATCGGTATCACCCGCGCCGAAGCGCGGGCCAACCGATCAATCGACTTCGGGGGCGACCGCGTCCCCGGGGTAGAAGACTCGCCCTCCGAGTAGGGCGCGGGGGGAAGGGGCGAGCACTGAGCCGCCTCTTCCCACCAATTTTTATTTCAAATACTTCCTCGTGAGAGATTAGTCTCAATCCAAAGTGGTGGTTTTTCTCTACTAAAATTCGGGGTCGCCACAAATTACCGGGATTCCCCGCTTCTTGACACATTACCGGGATTCCCGGTAATATTACCGGGTATGAAGATTCATCTCCCAAATAGTGCGTGGTTGGGGAATATTGATCCATTCCTACGACAATTCGATCCTACCAATCCAAATGAACTCCTCATTACAGCAAATAAAAAATGGATCTCCGTACACCCTGTGATACTCACAATGATCGCCTCACTCGGGCAAACTGTCTCACCCAAGCATATCTCTTGCGAGGCACTCGAAGCGACTTCGAAACATTACTTTGAGCGAATGGGGTTGTTTGCATTCCTCAAGATCGACTCTGGCATCAGGGTAATAAGTCATGAGCCTGCCGGCCGCTTCGTCCCTCTCACGCAGATCAAGACAGCATCGGAGCTCACGCAGTTTATAACTGACATGATCCCCCTCCTCCACCTTACGCCCTCCCACGCAGAACCAATTCGCTATATCGTTAGTGAGCTGGTGCGCAATGTAATTGAACATGCAAGATCTCCGCACGGCGCGTTCGTCGCTGCGCAATACTATGAAAAGAGCAACTCGATCCGCATCGGTATCAGCGATGTTGGAGTGGGTATTAGAAAAACAATCAGTACATCGTACCCAGTGTCAGACGATCTTTCAGCAATACAACTTGCGCTGATGCCCGGTATCACAGGAACAACCCGACGCGAGGGAGGTACCGAACAAAATGCAGGGGCCGGATTGTTCTTCATCAAATCTATTGCATCGGTAAACGGCGATTTCTTTGCAATGTATAGTGGAACTGGATTATACAAACTCCTCAAACAACACTCAAAGAAGCGGCACGTCCTTCACGCTAATCCAGAAAAAGATCGGCATTCATCGGGCAACAATTTTCCTGCATGGCCCGGGACTGCAGTCGGCATTGACATGAAGCTGGACGAAAACGAGACATTTTCAACACTTCTAGACCATATACGAAACACCTACTCTCGAGCCGTGCGTGAACGACGACAATCTCGTTACAAGAAACCTACCTTTATATGACACTTATTGATCTTCATGCGGCAGTCGGTGATTTTGCCGAAAACAAAGACATCGCACGCGACATTCGTTTACAGAAGATTATTCCCGCCCTAGAACGAGGGGAAGAAGTAGTTCTTGATTTCGAATCCGTCTCTGGAGCGACGCAATCTTTTATACACGCTCTGATCAGCGATGTATTTCGACTCTATGGCAGCGATACACTGGATCACATCACTTTCAAGAATTGCAACGAAACAGTCCAGAAGGTCATCACTATCGTATCCGAATATATGCAAGAATCAACGTAAGGCACCGATCGTTTGGCTAAGTCAAGAAAACCGCCTCTCTGCGTGCGCCCCTATGGTCACCTATCGTAGGTATTTTTTCTTCTTCAATTTTTCAGGCAAAAAAGATTCGGTATCACCTGTCCCGAGTTTACTCGAGGGATACATTTCATATCCCTTTCCATAATCCAATCCCTTCATGAGCTTCGTCGGTGCGTTGCGTACCTTGAGAGGGATGAGGAGATTGCCGAATTTTTTTACATCATCGAGTGCCTCGAAAATCGCGTCGTACGCACGACGATCTTTTTTGCACTGTGCCAAGTAGGCGACGCCGTGCGCGAGGTTGATCGTCGCTTCTGGATATCCGATTTTATTGACCGCTTCAAACACCGCGTTGGCGACGACGAGTGCGGTCGGCTGAGCGAGGCCGATGTCTTCACTCGCAAAAATCACCATGCGTCGCGCGATAAATTTGGGATCCTCACCAGCTTCTACCATGCGCGCGAGGTAATAGAGCGCCGCATCTGGCTGCGATGCACGCATTGATTTTATGAGTGCAGAGATGGTGTTGTAATGCTCCTCGCCCCTTTTGTCGTAACGAAGATGCTTCGACTGCACCGCTTCCTTGAGCGTGTCGATCGTGATCTTGCCGTATAGATTCTGCGCAGTTTCGAGCGTCGTGATCGCCTGTCGCGCATCACCGCCCGCCATTTGAAAGAGCCACTCGCGCGCGGCCTTCGGCAATTTGATTTTCGTGCGGGCAAGTATTCTTTCCATCTCCACTTCGCTGTGCTCGTTCAACACAAACACGCGACAACGTGAGAGAAGGGGAGCAATAATCTCGAAGCTCGGATTTTCTGTCGTCGCACCAATGAGCGTGATGTCACCGCGCTCTACAAAGGGCAAGAGAAAATCTTGTTGCGCTTTATTGAAACGATGGATCTCGTCGACGAAAAGTATCTTGGGCCGCTGCGTAAGGAGCGTACCTCGACCCCCGATGACCTTTTTAATATCTTCTTTCCCAGAGTCCACGGCCGACAATTCATAAAACTCCGCTCCCACCGCGTTTGCGTAGATGCGCGCGAGCGTGGTCTTGCCGCTACCCGGCGGCCCCCACAGAATAAAGGAAAATAGCTCCTTCTTTTCTGTCGCAACACGTAGGGGTTTGCCCGCACCTACCAAATGCTCCTGCCCCACGAAATCTGCCAAGACCTTCGGCCGCACCCTTGACGCAAGTGGTTCCATGGGTTCATTTTACGCTGATTCTCCTTATACACACACTCGAGATCTTGCACATCCAAACATATGCGTTATCTTATCGGTATATGAATATACAAACCATCATCATCGGCATCGTCGTTATTATCGTTATTGCAGTAGGCGGATACGGAATTTATAGTTCAAAAATGACTGCACCGGCTCCGACAACAGGCGCCACGGCCGCCCAGGCAACGGGTACACCTCCCACAGGAGGCGCAGATCAGGTACAAGGTCAGGACGTGAAGATAGGCACTGGCAGGGAAGCGAAGCCTGGAGACACAGTGTCCGTCCTTTACGCAGGCAAGTTCACTGACGGAACAGTATTTGATAGCTCGGCGGCACACGGCGGTACGCCGCTCACGTTTGTCTTGGGGTCAGATGGCCTCATCCCAGGATTCCAGGTGGGTATCAACACGATGAAAGAAGGTGGTCAGCGACTGCTCTCCATCCCCCCAGCTCTTGGGTACGGAGCACAGGATGTAAAGGATCCAACCGGCAAGGTCATTATTCCAGCGAATTCCACCCTCATCTTCGAGGTGGAGCTCGTGAAAGTATCCGATACGCCAACTCCGGCTGCCACAACGACCGCACCTAAGCAATAACCCCTCCGCTACAAAGCATCACTCAAAACCCCCTCGCGGCCGCCGGTCGCGAGGGGGTTTTCCTTGCGTAAAGCCATGGAATGTGATATCGTTCAAAAATGCTTACGAAGCGAAAGAAGGCCAACGAAATCGTCAAATCCCGCCGTCATGAGACAGACACGGGGTCACCTGAGGTACAGGTAACCATTTTGACGCGACGAATCGAGGAGCTTTCTGCGCACCTAGACAAGAATCGTAAGGATAAACACGGTCGCCGCGGTCTTTTGGGCCTCGTCGCAGACCGTCGCAAGCATTTGAAGTACCTTGAGGCCAACAACAAGCGCTCATACGGCACCTTAATCAAGAAACTTGGGCTCAAGAAGTAAGCTCCGAGCACGGCTGCTCGAGGTTTTGGTAGTATTTTTTCTTGGTGAGTGATATATTCTGTGTAGAGGATATTTTTATATACATTCCACTAGTGACTGCACCCTAGTGGCTAACTAACTTTATTTATGGCAATCATCAAACATCCAGAGCAGCGTGTCGGCGTATTCGTCGATACCCAAAACCTTTACCATAGCGCGAAGAATCTCTACCACGCACGAGTCAACTTCGGCAACGTACTCAAAGATGCGGTCGGTGAGCGGCGCCTCATACGCGCGCGTGCCTACATGGTAACCACGGAAACGGGAGAAGAAAAAGCGTTCCTCGAAGCGCTTACAAAAATGGGCATCGAGCCGAAGACAAAAGATCTTCAGATCTTTTATGGAGGTGCAAAAAAGGCCGATTGGGACGTCGGTATGGCCGTCGATGCGATCACTGCATCCACCAAACTCGACACCGTCATCCTCTTCACAGGCGATGGTGATTTCATTCCTCTTGTAGAATACTTGAAGATCCATGCGGGTTGTCAGGTGGAAGTGGTTTCATTCGGCCGCTCAACATCGGGCAAACTGCGAGAAGCTACCGACCACTTCCTAGACCTCGACGAAGATCCAAAGCGTTACCTCATCAACTACCGCGGCCCTTCCGGTCGTCCACGCACAGGACGCGGGATAAAAAGCAATTCCGACATCCGAGTATCGGCGCCCGACGATTCGATCGCACCAAACGACTTCGACGCATCAGCGTAGGGAGAATTACGGGGGTTTAGTAGCGCACCTAGCGTCCGCGCATCTCACGACGAGAAGAAATGTAGGCGAAGGTTATGAAGACCAGTCCGATCAAGCCCGTGATGACCTCCGGCACGTGCATGAAGATCCCGAGCAACATCGAGAGCGCGAGCCCGAAGATTGCCCAGTGTGCACCGTGTTCGAGATAGGGAAGTGCGTCCAGTGTCTTTGCGCGCACCAGGTAGACGGTAAATGAACGCACAAACAGGGCCCCAATACCCAATCCTGTAATGATCACGGGGAGTACCGAGGTGATTGCAAACGCGCCGACTACCCCGTCGAGGGAGAAGGCGGAATCAAGTACGTTGAGGTACACGAAGAGTGCCGCGCCTCCTGTAGCTACGGCAGTACCCGTTTCCATTTCGAACGACTGCGCAATACCTTCGACTACGATAAAAAGTACGACTCCGATAAGTCCTGCGATAAGGAGCGTCGCCGCATCGTGCGGCACCACAAACGCACACCCGAGAAGCACCACGAGCACGAGAGCAATCTCGATCGCCTCAATACCACCCCATCGCGAGAGATGTCTCTCGATGACATGTATCCAATGGACGGTCTTTTTGTGGTTAAAAAAGTATTTCAGTGAGACAAGGAGGAGAAACGAACTCCCAAACGACGCGATCGCGACGTGGGCACCGGCGAGATATTCTCCATATTTGACCGCATCGAAAAATGCGAGCTTCGTGACAAAAATCGGAGAGAGGCCCGCTGCTGCTGCAACGATGAGTATCGGGAGCACGAATCGAGTACCGAACACGGCAACAGGAATCCCCCAGACGAGAAAACGTCTTTGCCACACGGCATTCATACGCTTAAGCACCTTCGCGTTTACCACTGCGTTGTCGAATGAAAGAGTTGTCTCGAGTACCGCAAGAAGCATTGCGAAGAAGAGCGCGTTCAACCCACCCCAGATATAGACACCTATAAAGGCCGCGGTGGAGACGACAGCAGGGAAAATAAACACTCTCATAACAATGCGGGTATCCTACCACACCGACACGGCCCTCTTGACGCGCCACAGACCTTTGTTATAATTTGGTTATAACATAACCGCCTTACATGTATGTCCCAAAAAGTCATCGTTGTTGGTAATTCGCTCGCAGTCACCATCCCAAAGGAATCAGCCAAGAGACTCGGCCTTAGTGCAGGCGACACCCTTGAATTCTCCGAGCACCCATCGACGCGCGCGTTTACAATGCGCGCACAGAAGGACACCTATTCAGACGTTAATCCCGACGTAGTCATGTGGACCAATGCGTTTATCGACAAAAATAGGAAACTCTTGGTTCGGCTCGCAGATAAGTAGCATGAACTACCTTTCGGCTGCGGATATTCTTGCTATTCACGACCGCCTCATCGAAGAAACAGGCGGCATGTTGGGCGTGCGCGAAGAAAATCTATTGCAATCCATCGCACAACGCCCCAAGACCTCCTTCGGAGACGTAGAGCAATTTCCGGATATTTTCACGAAAGCGGCCGTGTACCTTGAATCCATTGCGACCTACCATGTCTTTCTCGATGGCAACAAACGCACCGCGCTTTCTGCAGCGGCAGTGTTTCTACGCCTCAATGGATACGAAGCGACCTTTCCAATCGCAGCGACGGAGGAATTCATGGTTGCAGCGGCACAGCGGAAATATTCACTCGAGCAAATCGCCGCCTGGCTGAAATCCCGCTCAAAGCGAACCCCTCGAAAGGAATACTGACACAGAAACATTGCGAGAAAAATTGGATGAGGAACCGCCCTGCGCAGGCCCCGATTACGTGCCGGTGAAAAAATAGCGCGAGGAGAAAATTGTGGTATAGTGCAGACATTAGTAAATAGCTGTGGCGGGCGGATAGGCAGTGTTGACCATATGGCTCACTACTGAAATCCGATCGTCACTCAAAAAAATGGAAAAGAAAGTATATTCTCTCGAAATCGGGGGGAAGACGATGTCTGCCGAGTTCAACGACTGGGCAGATCAGGCGAATGGTTCGGTCTTGGTGCGCTACGGCAATAGCGCGGTTCTTGCGACGGCAGTGATGGGAAAAGAATCCGACAAAGATTATTTCCCACTCTCCGTCGAATACGAGGAGAAGTTTTATGCAGCAGGGGCAATCCTTGGCTCACGATTTATGCGCCGCGAAGGCAGGCCTTCAGATGAAGCGATTCTTTCCGGCCGCATCGTCGACCGCACCATTCGTCCACTCTTCCCAAAAGGAATGAAGCGCGAAGTCCAGGTCATTATCACAGTGCTCTCTATTGAGGAATACGACACCGACATCTTGGCGGTAAACGCCGCGTCTCTCGCGCTCGCCACATCCAACATACCGTGGAACGGGCCTGTTTCTTCGGTACGCATCGGGGTGGAGGAAGGCGATGACACGCTGATCGTAAATCCGACGTACAAACAGCGCGAGGAAGAGCTTCCACCCAAAGCGCTCCTGGACCTAACTGCTTGCGGAAAAGACGGACTCATCAACATGATAGAAGTTGGCGCACGCGAGATCGGAGAATCGACACTTGAAAAAGCGCTGGCACGTTCGAGCGAAGAGATTGAAAAGATCCAAGCATGGCAGAAGTCGATCATCGCCGAGCGCGGCAAGACGAAATGGGATTTCAAATCACCGGAAGCAACGCCAGAAATGGTCGCAGAATTCGCAGAGCTCGTCGAACCAAAACTCAAGGCTTCAGGCGGCAAACTTCCAAAATCAGAATTGGGTCCGATGAAGGCTGAGTGGATGAAAGCGGCAACGGAGAAACTTCCCGAGACACCAAAAGGGCAACTCGACGCATACTATGAAGAGCGCCTCGACGCCTTCGTCCACGACCTTGCAATCAACGAAGGGAAGCGTGTCGATGGCCGCGCACTCGACCAAATCCGACCACTCTTTGCACAGGCTGGCGGCGTTTCACCCGTCATCCACGGCACGGGCATCTTCTATCGTGGTGAGACGCATGTACTCGCGGCACTCACGCTTGGAGGCCCTGGTGATGCACAACTCATCGACACGATCGAGTTTCAGGATACGAAGAAGACCTTCATGCTCCACTACAACTTCCCGCCTTTCTCAGTGGGTGAGACAGGGCGCGTCGGTGGATTCAACCGTCGCATGACTGGCCACGGCGCACTCGCAGAGAAAGCATTGCGTGTAATGATGCCATCGAAAGATGTATTTCCGTATACCGTTCGCATCGTTTCTGAATGCCTCGCCTCTAATGGATCGACTTCGATGGCGACCGTTTGCGCTGGTACGCTCGCTCTCATGGACGCAGGGGTCCCTATCGCTCGCCCCGTCGCAGGAATTGCAATGGGCATGATGTCTGACTCAAAAGCAGGAAAGTACAAGGTGCTCACCGACATTCAGGGGCCAGAAGACCACCACGGCGATATGGATTTCAAGGTCGCAGGAACGTCAGAGGGCGTCACCGCCGTACAAATGGATGTGAAGGTGGAAGGAGTGCCGCTTAAGACGCTTACCGAGGCATTCATCCAGGCAAAACGAGCGCGCATGCAGATCCTCGACGTCATCACAAAAGAAATCTCAGCGCCACGAACAAATATCTCAGATCGGGCTCCAAAGATCCTCACACTTGTCGTGAAAAAGGATCAGATCGGACTCGTCATCGGCCCTGGCGGCAAAATGATCAATGGTATCCGTGAGCGCACCGGCGTCGACGACATCACGATCGAGGAAGACGGCACCGTGTTCATCACCGGCAAAAATGGCTCTGCTGAGGCCGCGTTCAAAGAGATCAGCGACCTCACGCGAGAATATATGGTGGGTGATCGATTTGAGGGCGAAGTAGTGCGTCTCATGGATTTCGGCGCATTCGTAAAAATCGGACCCAACAATGACGGACTCGTGCACGTCTCCGAAGTTGCGCCGTTCCGCATCGCAAAAATCACTGACGCGGTGCGCATTGGCGACATCGTACCAGTCGTACTCAAAGAGATTGACGAGAAAGGGCGGTATAATCTTTCCATCAAAGCAGCAGATCCTGAATGGGCCACTCGAAAGGGTCTCAAGCCGGATCAAAGCGGAGATTCACATGCCGGACGAAGCGAAAGACCACGACGCACTTACTAACAACGGCGCTACCGCGCGTGCCACACCCGTGCCGATCGCACCACCCGCAGCATCACAAATCGATGAAGCGGTGATTCTTGAAGAGCACATCACGCCGCACAACCCCCCACAAAATCCGACGCCTGCCCCAAATCCTTCTGTCCCGCTATCCTCTACAGCAGCGATTCCAACATCGCCAACTCCACCCATACCCGGACCGATACCACCCCCAAAAGCAACAATATCCGCGCCAGAAACCCCAATCCCCGTGGAGCCTCACCCCCTTGCGCCTACAATACGCGCGCAGGATCCGACCGAAGCAGCCGCCACGGTGGCGAATATTTTACAAGCGGTCAAACTTCCAGAACGCTATTCGCAAAAAGGCTCTGCCGACGCTAAGATACCGCCCCCTTCGACCGCGCCATCTACTGAAGCTGAGCCCGCTCCCGCTGTTGCGCGGACGCCGCCCACACAAAACGCGTCAACTCTAATAAGTCCGGTGCATACCCTCAAAGATGACCTCGTAGATGTCTCGCGCGAACAGAAGATGTCTCTCGTGCACGCTGTATCGCTCGAAGAAGATCGTCGCGCACATACAAAAGGCGCGTCAGAAACACCCGCTGTTCAGAAACAAACAAAAAAGACCTTTACGATTCTCTTGGCGGTTGTTCTCTTGCTTGTGATTGGCGGAGGATTGCTTTTCACAACACTGAGCCTTATGAAGAAACCCGGAGATATCGCTCCGGCCATGAGCTCATCATCACTTCTCTTTGCAGAGGCAAGCGTTACGCTTCCGCTTACGAATAACTCACCCATAGATGTGCGAAGTACACTCCGAGCACAGCGGACCTCGAATGATCAAACGCTCGGATCGATCACTCGCATTCTTCCGTATGTCACGATCAAAGATGCGGACGGAAATACACAAGACATCCCGGCGACCTTCTCTCAATTCATGAAGAGCCTCGGTGGGCATATACCCGATGATCTTCTGCGGGCTCTTGGAGACGAATTTTTCCTAGGACTTCACACGATCGATAAAAACGCCCCACTCATGATCATCCCGGTAAAATCCTACGACCGCGCCTTCGCTGGGATGCTCGCGTGGGAGCCATCTCTCAACACGGATCTCGTCCCGTTATTTACGGAAATACCTTCAATCACAAACCAGGACGAACTCCCCCAAACGCGCCTCTACCAGGATTTGGTGATCCGAAACCACGATGTACGAGCGCTCAAAGACGACCGTGGAGAAATCCAACTCTATTATTCTTTCCCAAATCAAAATACGCTTGTGATCGCAGAAAGCCCCTACTCATTTACGGAAATCCTGAGTCGACTCCAGGCAGAACGGAAACTCTAGCCTAAGTACACGGATTGTTGGTATACTATCGCGCATGGATACACTCACCGAGGGGCAGTTGGAAGAATTGCGAGCATTACTCGAGGCTGAACGTGATTCTCTGGAAGAAGAGCTCGCGAATCATGGACGCATCAAGGGCGGAGACGGTGATTGGCAGGGCAGCTCGGGAGGGCTCGAGGGGATAGAGGCAGACCCTACCGACGCCGCTGATCAGATTGAAGAATTAGTGACCAATGTGCCACTCGTCGAGGAGATGGAACGCCGCCATCGTGAAATTATGTCGGCGCTTGAGCGAATGGAGGGGAAGACATATGGGATATGCGAAGTCTCCAAAGAATCCATCCCTTTTAAACGACTCGAGGCCAATCCCGCTGCACGCACCTGCATCAAGCACGCCCAGTCTTAGCTGTTACAATTGTGCCGTGAGCACGAAGCAAAAAATCGCCTCTGGCTTTGCGCGAGTCTTTGGCGCTCAACCGATGCTGCCCAGAGCGGCCATCGTCTCCGTTGAGTGCGACATCGTGAAAGGCCTTCATGCATTTACCATCGTGGGGCTGCCGGATAAATCTGTCGAAGAAGCCAAGGATCGCATCGCTGCGGCGATAAAAAACACCTCTCGGCAAGGTTCAGGCGCCGAAGAAGATTTCGAATCGCCGAAACGCAGCAACAAGAAGATCGTCCTCTCATTGGCGCCAGCTGCTCTCAAGAAAGAAGGCGCCGTTTTTGATTTGCCCCTCGCCCTCTCCTTCTTACTCGCATCCCAGCAAATAGTTTTTGACCCGGCAGGGAAAATGTTTGCCGGAGAGCTTGCACTCGACGGGACCCTCTCTCCAATACTCGGCTGTCTTTCGATCGCAGCGGCCGCTCGCGAAGCCGGATTCACCGACCTCTACGTACCCATTGAAAACGCCGACGAAGCGTCACTTATCTCTGGGCTACACATTCATGCGGTATCGTCCCTCGAAGATGCTATTAAACAACTCGAAAAACCCCAAGGGGCGTATGTAGCGCGAGGTACGAAGCACAAACGCGCTGATCACACTCCGGCTTTCGACGAGATACGCGGACAAGAAAGTGCAAAACGTGGCCTCATTATCGCGGCAGCGGGCGCACACAACATCGCGCTCTACGGACCTCCCGGCACCGGCAAGACCCTGCTCGCGCGCGCGACCGTCTCTATCCTTCCTGATCTTACGGAAGAGGAGATGATAGAGGTCACGACCATCCACTCGCTTTCGGGCACATTAAACGGCCACGGAATATTCCGACCTCCGTTTCGCTCTCCGCATCACACGTCGTCGTACGCTGCTCTCATAGGCGGCGGTTCGACTGGCATCCGCCCAGGAGAAGCAACCCTCGCCCACCGCGGCGTCCTCTTTGTCGATGAGTTCCCCGAATTTCATCGCGACGTGATCAATGCGTTACGTGAGCCACTTGAAGATCGCGTCATCTCGATCGCGCGATCTAAGGGCTCGGCGATATTCCCAGCAAATTTCATGCTTATCGCGGCGCTCAACCCATGCCCCTGTGGATTTTGGGGGACCCAGCGATGTCGATGTATGCCGCACCTCGTCGAGAAATACCGGCGGAAAATATCTGGTCCCGTCGCTGATCGGATCGATATGTGGGTTTCCGTCGGCGAGGTATCGCTTGAAACACTTTCTACACAGAAGAAAAGCGTCGCTGGAGAGACGGCGCGAGCGCGGGAAAATGTCGCACGAGCGCGAGCGCGACAGCAAGAGCGATTTAGGGACAGAAAAAATTTATCGACCAACGCTGACATGGGTCCTAAAGAAATAGAATCTCTCGCCGCCCTTACACCAAAAGCGGAAGAAACACTCGCGGGCGCGGCACGAGCAATGAAGCTCTCTCCTCGTGGTTATCACCGTACCATCAAGCTTGCGCGCACCGTCGCCGACCTCGCCAGAAGTGAGACCATCGAACCCACCCACATGCTCGAAGCACTCCAATACCGCGCGCGGGAAATGTAAGTAGGGTATGAGCAACGAAAAATTGCCGGGACGAAAGCCTGCCCCTGAGAGATACCTGAAAGGAGAATCGGGAGAGAAGAACGCACTTACGTTTATCGTTGAAGTCGGGAGCGGGGCAGCCCCACTTATGTTTAACCCCAGCGCTGACTACAGTACGCAATTCAATAACACACCCTCGGTCCACTATATTGCCGTTGATTTATCGGAGGACAGGGTGAAAGAAGCTCGTGAAAATATGCGTGTTCTTGGGAGATCAAAAGAGCGCGTACATCATATTCGAGCCAACGGCGAGCATCTCCCTTTCCCCAATAATTCTGTATCGGAATTAATACTCAAAAATGTCTTAGGAGGTGGTACCCATAGGCCTAAACCAATACTGAGAGAATCCGCTCGAGTATTGAAAAAAGGCGGTATATTGAAAATTATCGAAACATACGAACCGTGGGCTGCTACAGAAGCTCTAAAGTATCTCCGAGACGAGCTCGAGCATGTTTTTAGAGAAGTCGACGGGGCAGAGGGAAAAACACCCTTAGACGAAAAGGGGTTGGATACGAAAATCATGGCCAGCACGGTCGGGAGCCCCGATAGGTTCATTAAGTATTTCCAAAAACACACCGATTAACAAAAACGAGGCATGTTTGAAAATATGTAACAGGAGGAAGCGGAAGTTTTCAAACGTGCCCTAAATCGTCTCCTTGCTGTCCGAGAAATACACTTTATTTTTTGCGATGCCGAAGGTCTTGAGGCGCGCGAGAATAAATGCATGCATGTCTTTCTCTCCTTTAAACTTCACAACTTTATTCTTGTCGATCACTGCCCACGCAGCGACACCACGAAGCACGTCCGTCTTACTGAAGACGATGTGCGTGACGCCGTTCATATTGATGCCACGTTCAAGAGTTTGCATGTTCATCCAATTGGTCTGGCGTCGACGACCCGTAGTGGAGCCAAACTCTTCGCCAATGTCACCGATCTTATTAAAGAGCTCATCTTTGGGCTGAAATTCTTTGCTACCGACGTAGGTTTCATATATTTTCGCCACCCCCCACACATCGTGCACGGAGCTTGCGGGAAGGCCATTGAGGAGTGCGCCGGCCGTCGTGCAGTGACTCGATGTAACGAACGGGTAGTCGCCCCAATCAATATCGAGTCCGAAACCCTGCGCTCCTTCCGCGAGAATGTAGACATCTTTCTTATTCTCATACCACTCATCGTATAGGTCGATGAGGTATGGCTTGAGCTCAGGAATATCCTGCGCGCGTACGCCAGTGCGTCCATACTTGTCGCGATAGGCGGGCCCATTACCACGACCCGTCGTCCCGATCTTCGCCCCTTGCTGCTTATCCTCATCCTTGTGTGCACCGGTAATGATGTGAGCGTTCTTTGCAATAAAGATCTTTCCTTTAGTTTTTACTCCTCCATCTTCAAGTATTTTTATCTCCTTGAGGAATTGTTCGGGGTCGACTACGCAGCCAGAGCCGATAACAGATTTCACTCCAAAGAAGACTCCGGCCGGAACGGAATGCGTAACAAATTTCTTTCCTTTATGGAAAATCGTGTGGCCCGCATTGCAGCCACCGTTGTATCGAAGCACGTGCGTATAGGGGTTTTTATGACTCAAATAGTGGGCAACTTTGCCTTTCCCACAATCTCCGTATTGGAGATCCACTATGACATCCATTTTTAACACAGCTACCTCATGATATCAGCCATGAGATACGTTGGCAAATTTCCGCCGATTTACCGCAATGGACTCTGAAGAAACCGGGGCATGTTTGAAAGCGCTTAACCGGAGTGATAGATGGTATTCCCGAGGAATCCCCGCAGCACGAGGAGTGCGAGGATTGAGGATTTTTCAGCAGGAAAATCCGGGTTCCGAGGGAATACCGTCTCGAAGCGAAGGTTTCAAATGTTCTCTAGAAAGGGTTCCGAATACCGTTGCGGATTTCAAAATGTACGTGAGGGCCTGTCGCCTTACCCGTCGCGCCTACTGCACCTATTACCTCGCCGCGATTCACGTGCTGACCAACTGACACGTCGACCCTTGAAGCATGCGAATACAGCGTTTGAGAACCGTTATTGTGTTGAATAACTACATAGCCACCGTAGCCGCCATTCCAGCCCGATTGCTTTGCGATAATTACTTCACCCTCGGCTGAGGCGAGAAGGGGGGTGCCAACGGGAGCTGCCAAGTCGACACCATTGTATCCGTGCACGCTCTGCGTCCTGGTATATCGAGCGAGTGGAGCCCCGTAGTATCCAATTTGGACTGTCGTACCGCTTGAGGCCGCGCTTCCGGTCTTTTTGGGAGTCGAAGGAGCTGGAGCAGCTATTTCGCCATCGGGAATGATTACTTGTGTGCCAACAGCGAGAACGCCGCCATCAATACCGTTGTAGCTCGCTATTTCAATCGCGTCACCGCCAAATCGTTTCGCGAGAGAAGCGAGCGTATCACCTTTCTTTACGGTATACGTAACACCTGTCACCGGAAGTATCGTGAGCATTTGACCTACCTGAAGCTTGGCGCTGCGGGGGAGGTCGTTTGCCCACAAAATGGTATTTGGCGAGACGTCGAAAAGCTCAGCAATTCCCGAAAGAGTGTCGCCAGGCCGCACTACATACACGCTGATGGTCTGGCTCCGCGCCTTTTCATAATCCGCAGGTGTGCCGGAGGGACCCTCATCGGGCATAAGCGCAGTATCGTCCACAATCTTAATGTCGCCTCCACCTCTACCAGCCATCGGGTCGGCATTCATTGCCGGCTTTTGAAGTGGCATGGTCTGAAGACTGCTTCCGACCGATGTCGCGTCAACTTCCTTCTCTGCTGCTCTCATTATTGAAGAGACGAAATCACTCAGAACCCCCGCCCGAGACTGTATCGGCATCAACGATCCAAGAATGAGAAGCGAAGATATCAAAACGGCTGATCCGCGAGGTATTTTGGTACGATATTTCATCCCAGGCCGCACAAAATCCGGCTGAGAATCACGTTTTTTTCTTTCTATAAGCCTTTTTGGAGGCACTCAATCTACCCGTGTACAAGATACGCAAAAGAACCCCTGTTTTGCGAATCCTGATTTCAGCCAGACAATAAGGCCTCTTTTAGCGATGGCACGAGAGATGGATCTGTATTTGGCTCTAAACCTCGACATATTGGAGGTTGGCCTTGAGGGCATGTACGGCAGTGCCACCGTCTAATCAACTCTACCTCCGTACGCGCTTTAGAGTCAATCACTGATACATTTCGTAAGGGGATAGCTGTTTTGTCAACTGCGCAAACGGCTCGTGATATAGTGCTCACGTGGAATATCTCGACGGCCTAAATGAGGCGCAAAAGCAGGCTGTTTTACACACCGATGGCCCACTTTTAATCGTCGCGGGCGCTGGAGCGGGAAAAACCAAGACCATCACACACCGCATCGCACATCTAATAGAAGAGGGAATAGGGGCCTCGTCAATACTTGCGGTGACCTTTACCAACAAGGCGGCTGGTGAGATGCGGGACAGGGTGCGAGCTCTGCTTGCGGGCAAGCGGGGCGGGCAGCCATTCATCTCCACCTTTCACTCTTTAGGGGTACGGCTCATAAGAGAGTTCCATGAAGAAGTGGGTGTGCCGCGAGGATTCAGCATCTGGGATCGCGACGACAGCCTCCGGGCAGTGAAAGCTGAGCTGAAACGACTCGATACAGAAGAATGGACGCCGCGCCAGATACTTTCCGCAATTTCGCGAGAAAAAGGAGCGGGGAAAACGCTCGTAGAATACCGTGAGCGCGCGTCGACGCGACGCGAACAAACGGTCGCACGCATCTGGGATCAATATGAAAAAGCTCTCAAAGCGGAAGACAGCCTCGATTTCGACGACCTATTGGTCCGCACGCTCCAACTCCTCCACACATCGCCGCAAACCCTCGCACTGCTACAAAACCGCTGGCAGTACATCATTGTCGACGAGTATCAAGACACGAGCAACGTACAGTATGAGCTCATGCGACTCTTAGCCGGCGAGCGACACAATATATGTGTTGTGGGCGACTTGGACCAATGTGTTTACACGTGGCGTCAAGCAGAAATAGAAAATCTGCTTTCTTTCGAGCGCCTTTTTCCAAGCGTAAAGACGATTCGTCTTGAGCAAAATTATCGCTCGACCCGTACCATAATTGCAGCAGCAAATGCGATCATTGAGAAGAATGTGAATCGCGTTCCGAAGACGCTCTTCAGCGAGAACGAAACGGGGGATCCTATCGTGCTCTACGGCGCCTTGGACGAGCGATATGAAGCGTGGTTTGTGGCTGAGCACGCGGCGGCGCTGATCGAGCGCGGAGTGCCCGCGCACCAGATCGCGATTCTTTATCGAGAAAACGCACAATCGCGCGTACTCGAAGAAGCGCTACTGCATGCGGGATTGCCGTATCGTGTACTTGGTACCCGATTTTTTGAACGCAAAGAGGTGAAGGATGTGCTTTCATACTTGCGCGCCGCGCTGAACCCGAAGGGCAAAGGAGACATCGCGCGCATCGTCGGCATCCCACCGAGAGGCATCGGGAAGGTGACGCTCGATAAGATGTTTTCCGGAGAAGCGCTGGGCGCTGCGAGTGCAAAGGTGGCAGCCTTTGAGGAGACGCTCAGGAAAATCCGCCATGCCGTACAGACACTCCCCACATCAGAAGCCGTGCGCTTCTGCATCGAGGCGAGCGGTATCCAAAAGATGTACGAAGGGAAGACGGAGGAAGATGTTGAGCGGCTGGGCAACGTGCGCGAACTCGCCAACCTCGCTGTCAAATACGAAAACGACGAGCCGCCGATGGGAATCGAAAAGCTCTTGGAAGAAGCAGCCCTCCAAAGCGAACAAGATCAACTTGATATCGACAAAGACAAAGGTGGCATCTCTCTCATGACGGTACACGCGGCGAAAGGGCTTGAGTTTGATGCGGTGTTTGTGGTCGGACTCGAACAAGGGCTCTTTCCTTCGATCCGCACGATGGATGAGAGCCGCGATCCCGAGGAAGAACGCCGCCTCTTTTACGTCGCACTCACGCGCGCACGGAAGAATCTATTTCTCAGCTATGCACACGAGCGGACCAAGTACGGAACACGCGAAAGTGCCCTTCCGTCCGAATTTCTCTCCGATATTGATGAGCGACTTTTTGGTGATGCCGCCGACACAACACCAAAGCCAAAGAAACGCGGACTCCTCGATGACTACTATGAAATCAATTAAGAAAAGACGTGGTGCGCGACTGGGCCAACACTTCCTCACGGGGGAGTGGGCGGCGACTGCACTCGCCGACGCTGCACAGATACAGCCAGGAGAAACTGTGCTCGAAATAGGCCCCGGCAAAGGCGCGCTCACGAAAAAGCTGCTCGCGACCGGCGGGAGAGTAATCGCAATTGAGAAAGATGAAATGCTTGTGCGGCACCTTGAAGCAACCTTCACGAATGAAATCGCATCCGGCCGACTCATCGTTCTCCATGGCGACATCCGCAACTTCGATGCGCAACGACTAAACCTCAAAGCAGGTGAATATGTCCTCGCCGCAAACATCCCATACTACATTACGGGCGAAATCATCCGCCAATTCCTTTCGACGAGCGCACAGCCGCGCGCAATCGCTCTCCTCATACAAAAAGAAGTGGCAGATCGCATCATGGCCCGAGATCACAAAGAAAGCATCCTTTCGCTCTCGGTCAAAGTGTATGGGACACCAAAAATCATTGCCAAAGTTTCAAAAGGTAATTTCTCACCGCCCCCATCAGTGGATTCCGCAATACTGCTTGTAAGTGATATTTCCAAAGAATCATTCCACGATGTGAGCGAAGAGACTTTCTTCGAAGTCGTGAAAACGGGATTCTCCTCGAAGCGAAAGTTTCTTGCCAACAATCTCGGCAATGAATTCTCGAAAGATGCAGTCGCGCATGCATTTGCCGATTGCGGCCTCGCGCTCAACGCACGAGCAGAGGATGTAACTCTGACGGCGTGGCTATGCATCTCACGTAACAGGACTATGTCCCGCAACGATGAATAAATTTGTACCCCTGCGCTTTTACCTCGGCACAACTCATATATTGAGTAATCTGATCACACGGCTCTACTATGGGAGTCGGCCAGCCTGGTGGAAGCTCTTCACTGGTTCGTGTCTTACAGTATGAGTCGTATGGATTTGTCCCTGAGCCTACGGGTGGCACTGTCGGAGGAGGTGTATTGCTTGGTGGCGGAGAAACAACGGGAGACGACGGTCCACTTGATCCCTGCATCATGATTCCAATACCCGGACGAAGGTCGACAGGTTCGACCGAATACAGACAATAATACGGAGGACCTGAAAGCCCGAGGAGCCATTGCCCCGCATGCGTCGGTACCCCAAACTGATACGTCCTCGTCGCCGGAGTCCATATATACGCCCCACCGATCGGTGGACCTAGGACCACGTAGATTGCCTGGTTGAAGCAGAAGTGCACCAAGCCGGCCATCCCGCCAAAGGGGAAGGCGTACGAATATGCGGGAGAAAGTACGAAGAGAATCACGATCACGAAGTAAGAAATCCGCCGAATCATGCAACCATCGTAACATGAGGCACGATTCACAAGACATTAAAATGCCGAAACTATTACTTCAGCTTCCATGCGCGATTTTTGTTGCTAGTATTGCAAGCGTACTCCCTTATGCCACACGACCAAATGAGCAATCTGAAGAATGATGGTTTCGGCAGCTTCACGGAGCGCACTTCGCCGCGCGGCGTAGAGTGGATGCGCCGTCATCCACTATGGTTTGCGGTGGGAGCACTATTGACCGTACTCGCAATAGTCACGCTGACCATTCTTCAAGGAAGAAACGAAGTCTCCACCGGCACCATTACCGCATGGGGTAATGCGAATCCGGTGGCTCCAGACTCAACACAGTACGAGTCACCCATACGTGCCGCAGGCATCGGAAGAGTAGGCGAGCTTCCAGATGTGTCCGACGCAACCCCAGGCGACGCTCCGATCATAATCCCAACTTTCATTCCTGCATCTTCTACACCCACACAAAACGACACTTTCAATCTTGAAGAGTTCCTGCGGCGATTCAATGCAAGCGCGCCACCCTCAACCGCGCCGACAAATGGCACAAAAGATGCGATCGACCTCATTCGGGAGGCATATTCATATGTGCCAAGCGGTCTCGTCGGCGTGAAGACAGTCCAAGGCATGCGCACCGAAACACAAGAAGCCATCTATACCTATGGCAACGAGATCGGCGCACTGATACAAGTATTTGAAGAAAAGTATCCCGACACGGTGGCCATCTTAGACAATCAAGCGAAAGATCGGGCAAATCCATCGAAAGTCGCGGCGCTCGAGGATTTCGCTGCAGCAATGGCGGGAGTTGGTCGTGATTTCCTTGCTATGAAAACGGTCCCGTCTGTCGTCGGCGCCTCTCACGAAGCGCTTGCTCGTAGCTACATCACGATCGGCACCAACCTCGCGCTCGTCGCCAAGACCCGGTCCGACGCCGACTTTTTATATGCAATCGAGGTGTACAACAAATCAGTCGAGGCGTTTACAAAAGAATTCGTGGCGATGGCCGCTCTCTTTGGCGCCTATGAAGTACATTTCGGCTCGTCCGATGCGGGTCGCGTCTTCACTTTTACTGCTGTCGGATATTAGTGTCAAGATTTCCCCTAAAACGTTGCGCGGCGCGACGAAAGCTACCCTGCGGTAGGCTATACTTATCACGTGGAAAAAGAACGCTCACACGTAAGCGGCTTTTCGGCTATTGGAGTCACCGCGGCGCTTTCGGTGCTCATCTTTTTGGGAGTAACGGGGTGGCAAACATACCAGGCGTTTGTCGCAAACGAGAAATCATACGTGGCAATTGACGTGAAAAAGGGCGACGCCTCTTCTGCCTCCCCTGACCTTCCAGGGGCCACTTCAAACGTGGGGAGTTCGGCGATAGGCGCCGCGGTGCTTGAGGAGCTCGTCGCTCGGTACGTCACGCTGCAAAAGAAGGGGATCTACACACCTGAGATGGGGCAAAGGGAGGCTGAAGAAATGGCGAGCACGCTTCTGCCAGATGTACCTTTTACGCACTACTCCGCATCCGACATCGCCACGGACCCGATAACCACAAAGGAGCGCGCGCTCATATATCGTCGCGATCTGCAAGAATCTCTTAAGCCGCTCCTTGAGAACAAGCAAGCGGAATTTGAAATATTTGCGTACTACATCGACACGAAAGATACGAAATATTTGATGCAACTCAAGGCCGCTGCACAAAATTACCGCGCTGCCGCGCGCGCGACCGTGCGCGTCGTCGTCCCGAAAGACGCAGTGGCGGAACACATCGCGATATTAAACGCGATGGAAGAATTCGCGGCGACGCTCGACGCGCAGGTGGCGAATGTATCAGATCCACTCGCGTCTCTCGCACTCTTGCGCACGTACAATCAGGCTGAAGCCAAGATGCTCACATCCTTCAATGCACTGACCACGTACTATAAAGAGAAAAATTCATGAAGCTCCGCAACGCCATACCGATCGCACTCGCTCTCCTCGGCCTTCTTCCGTCGCTCGCATTTGCACAGACTGCCTCCACTACGAGCGGCGCCATCGGCTCCCAGCAGGGGATCTTCGGCTGCAACCAAAATGGGGCGTACGCGATGAGCGTGGGAGCGCTCGCGGCCACCGGAGGAGTCTTTGTGCCCGTTGCTGATGCGACGACCGAACTCAACACAGGTATTCTCGTGTACAAAGAGTGCGTGCTGCGACCTACTATAGATCGTATGCGAGAAGCAGCGATGGTGGGAATCACGAAAACCGCGAGCAATGCCGTCGAAACCGGCCGCGATGGAAAAGCGCAATATGTGAAAAACGCGCAGCAAGAATTGCTCGAGGGAGCAAGCGATCCGGCCCTTATACAATCCATTGGGGTGATACAAGCAACGGTACACCCTGCGTTCCAAGCAGAGGTCGCACGCGCAGTCGCCCTAAGCTACGAGAAAGAGACGCGCGCGAAAGATAGCGTCTTGAATTGCCCATATGAAGGCGATTTGAAGGCGGCGATTACGAATCCCACAGGGCAATTCAGCTGGGAAGGATTCCGCGCACTTTCAGATCCGGCATGCAATCCTCTCGGAAGCTACTACTTGGCCGACACCCTTGCAGACAATGCCGAGGCAGCGTGCATGGCATACATGCAAGATCAGTGGGATTGGGGCCGCGGATATTACCCCGTACTCGACGACCCCAACAACCCCTGCAATGGACAAGTCGTAACGCCAGCGGTCAATGTGCAAGAAAATATCCAGACGATTTACGATAGCCCTGTCCACCAGATGGAAAGCGCCAACGACGTCGGCCAGATGATTACCGCGCTCTATGCGGGCATGACCACGCAAATGATCGCAGACAATAGAGGTATGGCGGGGCTTTCGCAAAGCATCGGCGGCCAGCCCTCGTATATGGATCAACTCGTCTTCGATGCGTCACGGGGCGTGCGCGATGCCGCCCTTAACACCGCAATCACTATCCTCAATTCTGCAAAGCAAGTAGAGGCAGCGTACTTACAGGCCGTCACCTCGATTGGTGGAGTACTCACGCAAACCATGAACTCGCTGCGCACCGCAGAAAACCAATGCTGGAATCTCATAATTCCGAAGGTGTGCTCAACACCTCTTACAGCCGAAAATGAATGTAACGATGCCGATGGCGTCACCTACAAAATCGCGACCTCTACGGCCGGTTACGCACAAGGCGTGATCAATGCGCGAATAGCTCCACTCGTCCCCCCGACAGTAGCCAAAATCACCGCATCACAAAATGCCATGCAGGCGATAGACAATCTGATCGCCGGTGTCTCGGGCACCGCTTCGCTCGCAGCCCAAAAGATCGCACTGCAACAACTCGATTCGCTCGTCGCGCAGCGTGCGCTCCACGTACCGCCGGATGTCGATGGACCCAACGGGGTAGTGAGACAACTCGCCGATGTGCGCACGCTCACCAACACCTTGATCGAAGACACCGTGCGTGGATGGACGACCGACCCTCCACCCATCATCACCAGCCCACCCACCATCGGCTGGTGCAACTACAATAGCCCTTCAATCATCCAGGCGTGGAAAGATCGGTGGAGGAAATAATTATGAGTACGAACTCCTTTGACATTAAGCGCTCATATATTCGAACGTTGCTCGTCTTGTCCGCGATATTACTAACACTCTTTACGCTAGTGACACCGACACCAGCGCGCGCGCTCGAAAGTCTCACATGCCCGGCGGGATCAAATCTGCGGTGGTCGAGGATTTATTTCGTTGCCTCCGGTTGGAGGTGTGTCGATAATCAAGGAAATGAAACGAGGCCCTCTCGGGCACCCGTCTCTTCGTGCCCCGCTGGTCAAGTGGAGGTGCAAGACAAAGACAACCCAAATGATGACATTTGCGCCCCACCCGGGACAACACAATCTTCCGCAACATCTTGTAGTGCCAATTGGGGCAATTGGGGACCTTTCTTCAATCCTCTATGCTGGGGGCGACTGATTGGAGCAGTGGTCGCGGGCGTTCTTGCGTGGCTCGGCGCCATGATCCTCTCCATTGCAGGAAATCTCTTCAACTATCTGCTCGTTGCTACCGTCATTGGATTCAAGACAGTGATATACAAGGAGATCGGCAGCGCCATAGAAACAGGGTGGACGGTCTTCCGCGACATCGCCAATATCGGCATCATCGGCATATTCACCTTCATCGCCCTCTCCATCATCATGGGGCTAAAGACATACGGCCAGAAGAAGCTCATCGCCAACGTGCTCATCGTCGCCGTCCTCATCAATTTCAGCTTGCTCTTCACTAAGATAGTGATCGACGCATCCAACTTCGTAGCATATCAATTTTACCAAGCCACGGTCATGCGCGCGACAACTGTCGGGACATTTATGGGTGAAGAGGGGGGCCTACCAGAAGCCTCGAACAATGCCGATATTTCCGGTAAGTTCATGAAGGCCATCGGCATCACGGGCTACCTAGACACGTATCGGCAAGTGAAAGACATTTCCGAAAAGAACGACAACGGTTTCGTGGGATTTGGTTTTGGTATATTATCTTTTATATACCTCGTAGGCGCAGCTCTCGTGCTCTTCTATGGCTGTTTCCTTCTCGTAGCCCGAGCGGTGATTCTGATTTTCCTCATGCTTACTTCCGCGGCCGCATTTGCCACCTACCTCATCCCGACGTTGGAAAAAAGCGCGTATGGGTGGAAGACGTGGAGCGAATCGCTCGCCAAGACCGCGATATTTGCGCCACTTCTCATGCTTTTCCTCTGGATCACGCTCGCTATCGCCACAAGACTTGGACCGATCATGAACAACAAGACCATTGGGGGTGCGACCTCTGCACCCGCAGACAACGTCACCGCGATTTTCGGATATATCTTGATCCTCGGAATGCTCTTCCTCTCTTTCAAGCTCTCGAGTAAATTCGCGAGCCAGATCGCAGGATTCAGCATGGCCTCGATGGTGCCCGGGGCAGCGCTTGGGCTTGCCGCCGGAGCGACTGGCTTTCTCGGACGCAACGTAGCTGGTCGAGGCATGGCGGCTCTCCGCGGCAAGATGCAAAACGCTGGTTGGACAGACGCGGAGAAGCACACAGGGATCAAAGGGTGGGCGATGCGTAAGACGGTGATGGGCGCCAACAAAGTTGCAAAAACCAACTTCAATCCGCTGCAGAATAAGACGATCGCGAAAGCGAGTTCGGCACTTGGGGTACCGAAAATATTGACGGGGGGTGATTCTGGGAAAGGCGGCTACGATGCCGTCACAAAGAAGAAAGCTGAAGCGGCGGCAAGTTATGAAAAAGAGATCGCACCAACCAAGGCCTATATGGAACAGAAGAAGAAGAGCGCGGCAGAAGCAAAGATGAAGGAAGTCAGTGATGCGCAGGCGCAAGTGGCAGCGAAGATCGCAGACCTTAAGGCGGAAGCTGCGAAAGTTGCGGAGGCAGAGCGCGCAGACATCCTTCATGGCGACGAGAATCTCAGACAGAAAGAAGTGGAGCGAGATGTTATCGAAAAAGAACTTTCCGAAATCCAACAGACGGAAGGGCACCGCATGCAAGAAGCGATCGCGGCGCAAGCTGGCAAGAAGGGGGACAAAGACGGTCGTCGAGAAAAGGCCATCGCCGAAAACAGGATCGATCGCGGAGTGGAAATGGCCGACATCGCAGCAAATGCCCACACGAAGGCCGAAGAGGCAACGGGGAAGGCAACCGCTCTCGCAAAGGCCAGTGAAAATGCGCGTGAGAAGGTCGCACAAACCCGAGAACAGGCGATCGCGCTGAAGGCCGAAGCAGATGCCTCACCCGGAAGTACTGAAAAGGCCGCGCAAGCTGCATCTGCCCGCGACGCATTTATACAAGCCGCCAACACAGCAGAAGAACTCTCGAAACAAGCCGCAGCCGCACGCAAAGAAGAAAACAAGGCACGAAAAGACGCGGCGGAAAAGGCGGCGGAGGCATTTGATGTACTCAAGAAAACTGCTCCAACAACTCCGCCAACGGCCCCCACTGCTCCGACAGCACCCTCTACACCAGGTGCCGGTGGTGGAGCACCATCTTCTGGGCCTTCCGGGCCAACAACACGTGTAGAAACGCATACGGTGCTGGAGCGTACGGTAACAACGGATCACACGCCCGGCGGCGGCCAACCGCCACCGCTAAGTCCGGAGCAGATACGTGCCACCAAGGAAAAGATCAAACTCCTCAGAGAACAGCTCCTTGTCGCCAAATTAGGGTTAGCAGAAAGAAAGGAAATTCAAGGAACTATCGAGAAGCTGACCGCAGAGATCGAAAGAGGAACCGAGCGAGAGGAAAATGCTACCAGCACGCCTCTGGCGACAGGAGGGGCCGCCCCCGCAAGGTCCGGAGACGCGAACGGGACGGCTCCGACATTGGAAACAACCGCTCAAGTCGGAGAGGTTGCGGCGGATAGGCCGGTAGTTGCGATGCAAGGAACGGTAACCCCAGCCGGGGAAACCGGAGTAGCGAGACCGGTAGCTGCAACATCGAGGACCGCTGTCCCGACCGGAGAAATCGGAGTAGAGAGACCGGTAGCTGCAACATCGAGGACCGCTGTCCCGACCGGAGAAACCGGGACAGAGAGGCTCTCTGTTCCACCGCGGCCAGATCAAGCCGAGAGACCCGCTGCGCCAGCGAGGCCGTCTGAGGGGACTACCGGTACGCAACCCGCGACGACAATGAATCTTGGCGCTACCGTCGCAACACCCGCGCCAACAAGGCCGCAAACGCCCGAGGTACCAGGGACAACGACCGGGCAATCACAAGCTCCCGTTATTGATAGGGCCGCACCACGAGGTCCAATCCAGGCACCCGCGGAAGTCGAAGGAGCAGAGCGAATACGCGCCGCCCAGACTCGACTCGCGCGAATCAACGAAGAGCATGAGCAAGCGAAACGCAAAGCGGAATCAAAGGTTCAGGAAGAAACGGGACAGAGCCCTCGCCTCCAACAGATCAAGAACGACATCCATGAGCAAGAACAGAAGCTCGTTGAAATACAGAAATCGCACGGGGTGACGACAGACCTTGGCAGCGCCGCAGCCGGAAGACGAGCCATCGAAAATGCAGGAAAGAAAGCTTCCGAGGAAGCAGATCGAAATACGCACGTAGCTCTCACCAAGACGTTGGTATGGGACCCAGGAGTACGTGCGAAAATCGAAGATCAAATACGCGGTCGTGAGAAGAAAGAGAAACTTGTCGATTGGGCGACAATGTTTAAGGCGGAGGGAGTTACAGAAATATCTGGGGAACCTGCTCCCGCGCCTGCTCCAACACCTGCTCCTTCGCCAACACCTCCTTCAACACCAGCCCCGGAAGGAGGTACTCACTAAGATATGGCCGAACAAAATGAACTTCAGGAAATATTGAAACAGCGTTTTGCGGAGCTTCCGAAAGCTGTCCAGGAAGCAATCGCCTCAGCAGACATACAAAAACACCTTCGTGCACTTGCAGAAACAAGCAAACTACACGTCGATCAGTGGGACATTCTCGAAAATGAGGTGATGATGACGCTCTTTGGCGTTACACAAGTGGAAGACCTGCAAGCAAACATCGAAAAACACGTTGGCGTTTCTGCAGAAAATGCGGCGTCGCTCGCCAGCAACATTTCTCGTCTCGTGTACGAGCCAATCCGCGCGAGGCTCGAAAGCGAATCTGGTCAGGCGGGCGTGAATCTGTCGCAGACATTTGACGCAGAGGACACGCGCACGAAAATACCTCCAAGCATCCTCAAAGTAGCACCCGCATCGCCTCCACCTCCGCCCACAACGCAAAAGGTAGAACGCGCCCCAGTCTCTGCCGCGTACCACGCAGGGGAGGCCTCGATTGCTCGCACATCCGTGACGGACGATCCATATCGCGAAACCCCCGAATGATAGTTATCAAGAAATTCCTTAGGAAGAGATTTCTATCGCTCTCACGCTGATATAATGAGTGGATGCAATTCCAGGTCCCTCAATTCATAGAGGTCGAGGACAAGATATTTGGTCCGCTCACATTCAAGCAATTCATCTACATCGGCGGCGGCCTCGGTGCAAGTTATATTCTGTGGCGCATCCTTCCCATCTACCTAGCCGGGCCTTTTATCGTGATAGTGTGTGGACTCGGCGCCAGTCTCGCATTTTTCCAATATAACGGTCGTCCGTTCATCGCGAGCCTCGAGAATGGTTTTTATTTCCTCATCCGCACCAAACTCTACCTTTGGAGTAATGCCCCGAAAAAAGCGGCGGCGTCAACCGTCTCCGGGAAAACGACAGGGAGCGGAAAGCTTAATGTGTATGTGCCCAGACTCTCCGAAAGTAGGCTGCACGAACTGTCATGGAGTCTGGACATTAAAGAACGTATCGCGCAAGGCATCGCGAGCGACATCGAGAGGGAAGGCAGCCACCCCGCCGCAGACGACATATCGCTCACGCGCACACCTCAACAGGTTAGAAGTAGGATGATCGAAGGAACGGTATAAATCACCATGCCCACAAAAACAGAAAATCCCCGAGCGAGCGCACGATCAACACAGGAATTTCTTCCGATTTCTGAAGTGCGCGACGGGATCGTCGTATTGAAAGACGGCACGTTGCGCGCCGTACTCCTCGCGTCCTCCATCAACTTCGCGCTCAAGTCTGAGGACGAACAAACTGCCTTTATCATCCAATTCCAAAATTTCCTCAATTCTCTCGATTTCTCGGTACAAATATTTGTGCAATCGCGCACGCTCGATATTCGACCCTACATCGCAACGCTCGAAGTGGCGTACAAAGAGCAGCTCGATGATTTGATGCGCATCCAGATTCGAGAATACATTCAATTCATCAAGAGCTTCACCGAGGCCGCAAATATCATGACCAAAAACTTCTTCGTTACGGTGCCCTATTCTCCGACAGTGACTCTCGATCGAAAGGGGATAAGCTCGATGCTTCCCTTTGGCAACAAGCATGTGAGCGCCGAAGATTCCAACAGGTCGTTTGAGGAGCAAGTCACGCAGCTTGAACAGAGAATATCCATCGTGCAACAAGGCCTTATCAGGACGGGCGTGCGCACGGTGCAGCTTGGAACGGAAGAAGCGATCGAACTCCTCTACAAGATGTTTAACCCCGGCGAAGAAGGCAAGCCCATGCCTTTGGGCAGCCAATAGTTGGAAGTCTCGCGACGCGCGTATGAACTCTGTCTCAAACCTCAATACCCAAAACTAAAAACTATTCCCTATGGCATTCTTAGATTTCCTAACAAAAAAGAAACCCGATGGCCCTGAGGTATTGCCCGTGCTCCCTGAGGAAATATACAAGCTTGGGATTTTGGACCTTCAAGACGTAATCGCGCCACACGCATTGCATATTTCTCCACGCGAGCTCGACCTCGGAGAAAAGATCGCGCGGACATTCTTCGTAATCTCATATCCTCGGTTTCTTACGACGGGATGGTTCGCACCCATCATCAACATGGACAAAGTGCTCGACATCTCTATCTTCATCCACCCAATGGACACCAACGAGATGCTGCGCAAATTCCAAAAGAAAGTAGCCGAGGTGCAGAGCCAGATCTCGACGCGAGAATCGAAGGGCATGGTACGTGACCCGATGCTCGACACCGCATATTCCGACCTCGAACAACTCCGTGATTCGCTGCAGCAAGCGCAAGAGCGCATCTTCGACGTGGGCCTTTATCTCACAATATATGGTGATTCGAGAGAAGAGGTTGATAAGGTGGAGACAGAGGTCCGTTCCGTACTTGAGTCTCGGCTCGTGTATATCCGACCCGCGCTGTTTCAACAAGAGCAAGGTTTCCGCTCGGTCTTACCCATCGCCACCGACGAGTTGGACGTGCATACGAAACTAAATTCAGCGCCTCTTTCGTCTATCTTCCCCTTCATTTCGTTCGACCTCACGTCCGACAGGGGAATCCTCTACGGCATCAATAGGCATAATTCTTCCTTGGTCTTGTTCGATCGATTTTCGCTCGAAAATTACAATTCTGTGACATTCGCAAAGTCTGGCGCCGGCAAATCGTATACGACCAAACTCGAAATCCTCAGAAGTCTCATGTTTGACACGGAGGTTATCGTCATTGACCCCGAGCGAGAATATGAATACCTCGCCGTTACCGTAGGAGGGCGTTACTTCAACATCTCCCTTTCATCGGAGCACCACATCAATCCCTTCGATCTTCCGATTCCGCGCGGTGATGAAAGTCCGTCAGACGTATTGCGCAATAACATCATCACGCTCGTCGGGCTCTTCCGCATCATGCTCGGAGGGCTGACGCCGGAAGAAGATGCCATTGTCGATCGCGCAATTACCGAAACGTACGCGCTCAAAGACATCACGGCCGAGGCCAACTTCGCGCAAATAGAACCCCCGCTTCTTTCCGACTTCGAACTCGTGTTGTCAGGCATGGAGGGATCGGAGTCGCTCGTGGCGAGACTCTCGAAATATACAAGGGGCACGTGGTCTGGCTTTATGAATCGCCCGACCAACGTCGACATGAACAAAAAGCTCACCGTCTTTTCCGTGCGTGACATGGAAGACGACCTCAAACCGGTCGCGATGTACATCATCACGCATCACATTTGGAACACGGTAAGAAAAGAGCTGCGCAAGCGACTTCTCATCATCGACGAGGCGTGGTGGATGATGAAATCGCAGGATACAGCATCGTTTCTCTTCGGCATTGCAAAGCGCGGACGAAAATACTATCTCGGACTCTCTACCATCACGCAAGACGTAAACGACTTCCTGACTTCGCCCTATGGCACTGCCATGATCACAAACTCTTCGATACAGCTTCTTTTGCGCCAATCGCCCACATCTGTTGATCTCGTCCAACAAACATTCAAACTGTCCGACGAAGAGAAGTACCTCTTGCTGGAGTCCGATGTAGGTGAGGGGATATTCTTCGCTGGTCTCAAGCATGTCGCGATCAAGGTTATTGCATCCTATACGGAAGACCAGATCATCACATCCGACCCTTCGCAGATTCTCGCGATCAAAAAAGCGAAGATGGAGCTCGAAGCGGCTCATGATGAACGGCAGGTTGCAGCAAACGCGACGTCAAAAGCCATTGAGTCGAAATCAATCCAGCCAACACCGGTAAATCTCGCCCCTCCTTCGGCTTCGACTGCGCCAACGCCACAATGAGCATACGACACGCCATGGCAGCAATAGCATCTTCTCTCGTGGGATTTGTGATCATCGCAGGCGCACTCTTTTTCCCCACACAATCACGAGCGCAAATCGGGTTACCTGGTTTTGAACATTCTCTCTCAATACGCATGAATCCACTGCATCCGAGTCCAGGCGACACGGTATCGCTAAAAGTGGTCAACATTTTCCTCGATCTTCCGAAAGCCGAGATCGTGTGGCGTTCAGACGGAAAGATACTCGCACAAGGGAGAGGCGTAGACACGGCGGACATTATCGTGGGGCCATTGGGCTCCGAGACCGTCGTGGAGGTCTTCGCCACAACACAAGATGGCAACGCATCGGGCCGCATCGTTATTATCCCAACCGAGCTTGATCTTCTGGTCGATTCCGACGCCTACACACCGCCGTTTTATCGAGGACGAGCCCTTCCATCTGTCGGCACAACCGTCCACCTTGAAGCAAGACCCCATTTTATCTTGAAAGGTGGGGCACGTATTCCCAGCAGCGACATCATATTCGCGTGGCGAAAAAATGGTGAAATCATTTCAGACCTCACGGGCCGCGGTAAAAAGACGGCACTCATCCCAATACAGCACCTCTATGGCAACGACCGAATATCGGTAGAGGCTTACACCGAGGATCACCTGTTCTCAAACGCAGCCACGATAGCACTCACCCCTAAGAAGCCAGTCGTGATGCTCTACCAAGACCATCCGCTGTACGGAGTTATGTATCACCGGGCGATAGACCCCGTAAGCACATTCACCCAAAATGAGGTGACGTTCGCCGCCGTGCCATACTTTTCACAAGCGACGAGCGCCAACGACCCCTCACTCACACTTCAATGGAAAGTGAACGGGGATGCCATACCGTCGAGCGCCTCAAACCCGAGCGGCATTACCATCAACGCAGATAACTCCAGTGGGATCGCACTTCTCCAACTCCACACTACTCACAAAACAAACTACTTTTTCGACTCAGAGAACTCGTGGAATATCACACTTTCTTCTCGTCAAGACATGATAGATGGGGTGGAAAAATTTGGCATTTGATATGAGGTTACGAACACTGATTGAATACTCTCTCGCTGTCGTCGTCGTTGTCATTTTGGGCGCTTTTGTTGGCTGGTACTTTTTTCTCAACACCCAATCAAAAGAGATCCTCTCAAAAGACGCGGCTCGCGGATACGAAACGTCTACAGATACATCAGAGACGCGAGACTCTGAGGCCGACAAACCTTCACTCATATCGCGCGTCATTAAACGCTTTACGGGGGAGGGTACGGCCGCATCTCCGACCCTCACGAACCCACCCTTTGGACAAAGCGCCGGCCTTGATGTTCGCCCTCTGATCGAGACGGCGACAACTTCTGTGAAGCGTCCGCACCAACTCTCGCAAGTCCAGGCCAAGCCGGTCGCCGGAATGTCCTTTGTAAAAACGGGTAGCTCGGAACGATTGCGATACGTTGAGCGCGCGACCGGATATATATACGAAGTAGACCCAGCGACCGGTCTTGTTATTCGCATCGACAATACGCTGTCTCCGAAGATTTACGAAGCGATCATCGCAACAAATGGTCGAGTGATCATTCGATCACTCGACGGCACGGGTCGCATATCCACCTCGATCACAACGATAGCGACGAGCTCAAACAAGAGCGCCACCTCTACCCAGATGTCGTCGAGCACGTCGCTTATGAAAGACATACTTCGTCTTGCCGTTGACCCACGGTCGGGAGACCTTTTCTATCTAGTACGGGGGACTTCCGGCGTTGTCGGGTACCGCTCAGAATGGAATGGCACGAAGCCGAAGCAGGTCTTTACCTCGCCCATAGCACATTGGAATCCGGTGTGGCTTTCTGATGGACGCATTATTCTGACCCAAGGGGCGGCTAGCAACGTACCCGGGTTCGCATACGAACTTTTTGCGAGCGGTGAACAGGAGCCGCTCGTTCGGGGCGTTTCAGGCCTCACGACTCTGCCGCGATCGCATGGCGCGCTGCTCTTTGGAGAATCCGAGAGAGGACACAAAATGTTCGCTCAGGTGAGTCCCACCACAACGGCCGTCGAACTTCCCATCCAGACTATCGCAGATAAATGCGTGTGGGTGCCAGATGTGATTACTCAAAGTACGACCACCGGTCGAGCGATTACCCGGGTCATGCGCAATCTGGTGGCATATTGCGGCGTCCCGCAAAAAATTCCTGCAAACTTTCTCGATGATTGGTATCGAGGACTCGCGCACACGTCGGACGCGCTGTGGCGCGCTGACGCAAACGCGGGGAGTGCTGCGGTCTCATACATTCCGCAAAGTGACGTGCCTATCGACGTCGAGCGTCCGACAATCGATAGTACTGGTACCTACATGGCCTTTATAAATCGCACAGATCAATCGCTCTGGATCTGGCGAATAGAAAAATAGGTATGATCAGAAAGTTATTCGATTATGCAAAATCCCGCACTCATGGCGCCATTTTCCAGGTCGGTTTTGTGCCGCTCGCAGATGTGTCGAAATCGAAGCTCGAATCCTTGTACGCTATAGATTCTGGAGGTTTGACTTTCGCATCCTTTGCAAACGGGCTTTTCAAATTCGCAATCGCGCTCGGCGCCATCGCGGCTCTGCTGCGCATTGCATATGCGGGATATCTGTATATGGGCACAGAGGCATGGACCAACAAGGGAAAGGCGAAAGAGATATTGACGGACGTTGCGATCGGCCTCCTCCTTCTCCTTTCAATCTATCTTATTCTCAACCAAATCAACCCAGACATTCTGCAACTCCAGGCACTAAAGTTTTGACCACGACATACACACCTCATCGGTCGTCTGAGCCCTGGGCGTTTGTGTTATTCCGCGGAATACTTAATCACGACGCGGCGGCTGCGCCCCTCGCCGTGCGATTCTGTCTTTACATTTGGCGCGCCCTGCAATGCCGTGTGGACGATGAGGCGTTCGTAGGCGCTCATGGGGGAGAGCTCTACATCATACTGAAACGAGCGAGCGCGTTCGGCCATCATGAGCGCCTTCGTCTCGAGCTCTTTGAGCTGCCGCAAACGGTAGTCATTGACGTCTACCATAAACATCGGCGATCTGCTCAAGCTAGCAACCTCAGACGCACCACTTTCTGATTGCTCGGACTGGGAGCCGAGGCCTCTTTCGTACATCCGCTTCACCAGAAAATCCAACGCATGCACCGTATCGCCGTGCACACCGATAAGCGCACGCGCTTCACCTTCTGTGCGAATCGAGTAAATTTCTTGCCCCGCTACGATGCTGCGCTCCACTTTCGTGAATGGGACTCCGAGTTTTGTGAGGAGTTCCGTGATGATGGTTTCTACCGGCTTCATCGGAGCACTATACCTTAGTAGCCACAACCATCGCAACTTGGCCTTGCGTGTTTCTGTGTCATAACGAGTGGCCGCCTCACGCCTTCTGGGATTCTCCATTCCACCTCCTCCCCGCAATGAACTCTTGGCCGATCATGAAAAGGTTGCTCGTGGTTAGGTAGAGGGGGACTGCAGCAATGGTTGTGTATCCAACGACCCCCATAATGACCGGCAGAACATACCGCGCCTGCAGATCCAGACTCTTCGCCATCTCATTCGAGAAAGTCGCCTCAGCAGCCGTCTGAGTGCCTCGCGGCCCCATCGAGAGTCGGCTGTACGCAAGCTGAGTCACCCCGGCGAGCACCGCAAGCACAATGCTACGCTTATCCATCCCGAGAATCCCCAAAAAGTCCATATTGACGCTTTCTGGCGCATGAACAAAAGAATAGAGGAGCGCCAGATTTACATCCGGGAATCCCCCTCCATAAAAAACCCAATACAGCCCGATGAGCACGGGAAGCTGGATGATCATGAGCCCGATGCCAGCAAATGGATGCACGCCGCGCTCTTTATATAACGCAAATATCGCCTTCCCTTGTTCTTGGCGGTCGTTTTTGTACTTTTCTTTAACGATTTCGACATCCGGCGCGATTTTCTTCATCGCCATTTGTGTCTCTATTGCTCGCTTTGAAAGGGGGTATATTAAGACGCGCGTTATGACGGTGAGCGCGATCACCGCAAGCCCGACGTCATGTCCCGGGACAATCCCGACAAAAAAAACGAGCCCGTTGTAGAGGGGATCATAAATGACTGTATGAAAGAGTTGAGAAATCATCGAGAGATTGTATACCGTATGTAGGGCCTACGCCAATGAGGCGCGCGACACCAACACCTCGATGTCTTTTCGAAGATCCGAAGGCGTTGCAGAGGCGGCCTCACGTTTTGCGCGAAAAATAAGCGCGACAGGATCTTGTATGTTATTCATGTGGGGGCGCAAAGCCTCTCGACACTGTCGATCTATCCGATTTCGATCCACAGACCGTGCGGCGATCTTTTTTGATACGACACTCGCCATCTTCGGCCCGCCCCCAGAGAGGGGAGCGACGGCGAGCGAGAAGTACCTCCCGTGCAACCGCCGTGATTGCATCTTCTCTAACCTGACGAAATCGGCACGAGAAAGCCTGTGCTTTTTTGGCATTATCTAAACAGAGAGCTTCGCACGCCCCTTACGGCGACGATTGCGAAGCACTTTGAGGCCCGAGGTGCTCGCGCTGCGCGCACGATACCCATGCGTCTTTACGCGCTTTCGTTTTTTTGGCTGCCACGTTCGCTTCATCCGGACACTATACCCGTATTTCCAACTAATTCAACTTTCCCGAAAGGTTCCTCGGTGTTGCTCCGAGAACCTCGCGCAGCGATTATTTGATCGACAGTAGTACCTCGTAGTGGTGATACAAGGAAAGCGCCTTCAAATAATGTGTTCGACGGCGCAACACCGAGGAACCTTTTCCATCCCCACCTTATCCACACCTTATAAACAGTGTTGCGATGCGGAATGCTCCTTTCATTGCCGCATGCCGCACGTATAATGTCCGAGCTTGAACAGACAGGAATGCTTTCACCATGAACAATCGCGAACTTTGGCAAAATGCGCTCGTCCAAATCGAACTCGGGACTTCCGAGGCTTCATTTCGTACGTGGTTTAAGAACACCGACGTCTCGAGCCGAGACGGAAGCACGGTACACGTTGCCGTACCTTCAAAAATCGTAAAAGAGTGGCTCATAGAAAAGCACCACAAACTCATAATCAAAGCGCTCCGGGGTCTCGACAGCACGATTCGCACTGTGGAATTCACTGTCCACAGGTCGGCAACGGCTCCTACTGAGCGCAAAACACAAAGGCCTCCGGTTCAAGAGAACACCTCATTAGACTTGGGCAGTCTGTACATCGACAAACGTGATAATTTGAATCCGCGCTACACTTTCGAGACGTTCGTCGTGGGCCCGTTCAACGAACTCGCCCATGCGGCCGCGAAGGCGATCTTGGAGCGACCCGGGCTCGCGTACAATCCACTTTTTATTTACGGGGCCACAGGACACGGAAAAACGCACCTCATCCAGGCGGTGGGCAATTACTTCAAAAAGTTGCACGCCAACAAAAAGGTTCTTTATGTCACGTCCGAGCGGTTTTCTGTCGACTACATCAACGCCGTCCGCGCGGGACACGCAAACAATTTTAAAGATCAGTACCGGCAGTACGACGTACTCATCATGGACGACGTGCAATTTATCGCAAACACGGAAAAAACCCAAGAAGAGTTGTTTCACCTCTTCAACGCGATGCGCGACAACAACAAACAGATTGTTTTTTCTTCCGACAAACACCCCGCGCTCCTTCCTGGGTTAGAGGAACGCCTGAAGGGCCGGTTTGGAGCCGGCATGATCGCAGAAATACCTGAGCCAGACATCGAGTCACGCACCGCGATCATCCGGGCCAAAATCGAGCAGCATGGATTCTCTATTCCAGAGGATATTATCCAATATATCGCAGAAAACCTCCGCGGAAACATCCGTGAACTTGAGGGGGTGCTTAATATGATCGTCTGCAAATCTCAACTAAAAGGCAAGACGGTTTCTCACGCCGATGTCCGCGCGCTCATCAAACACAACGTGAAGCCAAGTCGCGGCGTCTCAATTGATGAGGTGGTGCGCCGCATCGCTCAGTATTATGACATCGCCGAAAAGAGCATCTACGAGAAAACACGGAAGAAAGAGGTTGTGAAACCGCGACAGATTATTATGTATATGCTCCGCGAAGAATTTAGTGTTTCTTATCCATCAATAGGAGAAAAGTTGGGAGGCCGCGACCACACCACAGTCATCCACTCCTGCGAAAAAATAAAAGAAGAAATGAAATCGAGTATCTTATTAGAGCAAGAGCTCGATCATATCCGCACGCTCATACACGCATAACTATGTGGATAGTGTATGTATACGTACCTAACAACTCAGCACTTACCCCCACGAAAAACAAACTCTTGTATATATCCCCATGTTATTCCACCCTCGCCCAAAATTTATCCCCACTCACAATCACCAATATACCCAACACTCACACACCAATTCCACCTTCTCCCCATCTTCCACACCTCTAATAATAGTAATAGGTTTATATAAGTAATTATGAAAATCAGCACAACAAAAGAGGGGATGCTTAATTCAGTTCTCCTCACGGAAAGGATTGTTGGTAAAAAAGAATCTCTCCCTGTACTTTCTTGTGTGCTTATTGATGTGGGTGATCGTTGTGTTGTGCGTGCAACAAATTTAGAGGCTGGAATTGAGGTGGTGGTACCGTGTGAGATTATGGATAGGGGTGTTGTTGCGGTCCGTGCAAATATTCTCTCACAAACATTACGGACGATTTCAGGCGATAAAGTTGTACTTCGTGTGGAAGATGGAAACTTGATTATAGAATCGAGAGGGACAAAAACTCTTATAAAGGCGGTTCCTCATGAGGAATTTCCATCACTTGGAGGGATTGTAGAAAAAGGGGGGGTCTCAGTGTCGAGGGTGGATTTTATGAGGGGTATTCAATCAGTTGCGTACGCGGCATCTCCATCGATGATACGCCCCGAGCTTGGCAGTGTGTATGTGTCTTTAAAATCAAACTCTATTACTTGTGTGGCCACTGACTCGTTTCGGCTCGCAGAAAAAGTAATCTCAGGAGTTAAGGGTAGGGAGGATGTTGATCTTCTTATTCCTCTCAAGCATGCGTTAGAGTTGTCGCATGTGCTCGAGCGTGTCGAGGGGGATGTTGTGCGTCTCTCCACAGATGAGTCGCAAATGTCTATCACTGTCGGCCCAGTGCTGTATATGTCGAGGGTCGTCGATGGAACCTTCCCCAACTATAAAGAGATTATTCCAAAATCATTTACGACGGAAGTGACGCTCATAAAGAACGATCTCTTGGAGATGCTTAGAAAAGCGCGGGTTTTTTCTGGGAGCGACCAGCATATAGGACTCCACGTATACCCCAAGAGAAAAATCTTCAGCGCCACCGCTCGTAGTGCTGATGTGGGTGAGATGTCTGATTCGATCGATGCTGCCACATCAGGAGAGGATCTTGATATTAATTTTCACATCGGTTATCTCACGGACTGTCTTTCTGTAATCGAATCAGATTCAATCACTCTCTCGTTCGCGGGCGTCGGGAAATCATTGGTGATGCGGGGCGTATCTGACGCAAGCTTCACCTATCTCGTCATGCCCCTTAATCGTTAGTCAAGCGGCAGCAATCATTACTGTACGAAAAATGTAATGGTCTGTTCCTCAATCGTCCCATTCAGATGGAAAACGACCGCTCGCAAAACTCCCGAACCGGGTCCGCTCGGAGAAAAGACAACGGTATATGGCGGCTGGCCGGAGGAACCGATCAAGATGTCGTTTATATAGTAGGAAACGTTTTTTATCGACTGCGTCTGCTGCGAGCTCGCCGTAACGATGATCGGACTTCCGAGCGGAATCGAGGAACCGGAAGAAGGGGATGTGATTCGGAAGCCGGTTGGTGACACACTATTTCCTCCTCCAATTCCTGAAGGGGTGGACGATGCTCCGTTTTGTGCAGCCCATAACGAAACGGGATAATCCCAATACGCGAACTGAACATCTGCAGATGGGTTTATGGGGAGTCCTCCGCGCGGCGAATCTTTGTTTATCCAGAAAAGTATGTCATGGATTCCTTGTGACGGATCGGTGTTCCAATTGCCGCTGAGGACAGGGGGGATTGACGAGATCTCTGAGTCGGGTGCCGGTGGTGGGAAGGTATCTGAGGGAGAGGAGTACTTAGCGAGCGCTTCGAGCATAAATTCATGCCACATCGGAGCGATGATAAATGCGGCGATCTTTTTTACCATCTCAGAGTTGTCATTGTTGCCAGCCCACGCGCCGACCGCAATTCCCGGCGTGTACCCCAGTATCCATACGTCACGGAAATCGTTGGTCGTACCCGTCTTGTCAGCCACGTGATAATCGGGAAAGTTGAGCGGTGAGTCCGCGCCAAACTCGGGCGTTCGTGCCACGTTATCGGAAAGTATATCGTTGATCTGTCGTGCTGTTTGAGGATCAAGTACTTGCGTACTCTCGGGGCGGTATTCTTCGAGGGCCGTGCCATCTTTATCTTCGACGCGCAGTATTCCTGTCGGTGGATTTCGAGTACCATCATTGGCGAAAACGCCATACGCCCCGGTCATTTCAAGGAGGCTCACCTCGCCACCTCCAAGAACGAGCGTCAGGCCGTACTGGTCGGCATTTTTCAGAGTCGATATACCAAGCGATTGAGCAGTGGCGAGCGCCTCCTTAATGCCCGTGAGATAAAGGGTCTTGACAGCGGGGATGTTTATCGACTGCGCAAGCGCATTGCGGAGCGTCACGGGGCCCTTAAATACGCCATCGAAATTTTCTGGCGAATAGCATGGGGGGGTGTCATTTGTGACATCGATTGGGGAGCAGTAGGTTGAAAATTGAGTCTTGAGATCGAATACAACGGTGTCCGGCAAAAATCCTTTTTGGAATGCTGATGCGTAGACAAATGGTTTGAATGAAGATCCTGGCTGGCGGTGCGCGAGCGTGACATTGACCTTGCCGTCGATCGTATCGTCGAAGTATCCTTTGGATCCAATCATAGTAAGAATCTGGCCGGTCTTTGGATCAATTGCCACGAGCCCCTCATTCGAGGCGTTAAAGTCTCTGAGCATAGTGGGTGCAAACCTCGCTACGATATCCTCGCCCTTTTTTTGGAGGTCATAATCGAGTGTTGTTACCACTCGCAGGCCTCCGTTGGCGACCATGTCGGGTCCGTATTTCTCCTCGAGATATTCGCGAATGTAGAATACAAAGTGCGGCGCCTTGATGCCTGCTTCCGCAGTGTTGCGAAACTCGACCTCTTCCCGCATCGCTCCGTCGTATTCCGCGCTCGTGATAAACCCATGCTCTTTCATCCGTGCAAGCACGAGGTTGTGTCGCGCGTCCAACTCATCGCGGTGATTCCCGTAGGGAGAATAATACGTAGGGGCTTGAGGGAGAGCGGCGAGGTACGCGGCTTGTGCCAAGCTCACGTCCTTGGCGTCAACCCCAAAGAAGTACTGACTTGCCTCTTGTACACCGTATACCGTTCCCCCATAGGGATTTTCGTTGAGATAGGTTGAGAGAATTTGGTCTTTTGTGTATACGCGCTCAAGCTTGAGGGCGAGGATAATCTCTTTGATTTTTCTGAGGATGGTCTTGTCTTGTGTGAGAAGCGCATTCTTTACCACCTGCTGTGTGATGGTCGAGCCTCCTTGTCCGGCGTAGCCTTGGCGGAGGTGCAGTTGTACGAGGACAGCGCGCAGAAAAGAGAGAGGGCGAAAGCCGTTATGGTTGTAGAACTCAGCATCCTCGATAGCTACAGCCGCTTTTTGAATGTAAGGCGAAATCGCCTCGAGGGGCACGGAGGTACGACGCATCGCTCCGTGCACATCGTAGAGCACAATATTCCCAGTGCGATCATATATCTTTGTTGATTCCGCGACGCGTCTATTCTCAAAACCGTTGATGGAGGGAATGGTGGCAAATGCAGCCCACACCAAAATTCCGCCGAGCGTGCACAGTCCGACAATTCCAGCGCCGAGAAGGCCTACCTCAAGCCAGGTAGGGAGCCATCTTCGCGGTCGTTTTCGTGACATGGCGGAATTGTAACGCCCTTCAGGCCTTTCTTCTACTTTCTATCGCGCGCGACATGATTCGGCGTGCCACTGATCTTGCCTTACAATACCGATATTGAATATGTCTCATGAACAACCCGCGGGCGGATGGAAGTTTCTTCGAGACCATGACTCTGAAGTGCGCCCCCTGCTCGAAGCCCCGGAAAGGAAAAAGTTGGATTGTGTGGAGGAGGCGCCACATTCGAGCGAGAGCGCTCCGTATGTGAAAGAGCTATTGGAAAAGTTTGAGACCAAGATCTTTTCCTTCAAGAATGAGAACGCCGCTCCCGGCGCGAAGCGGATTCTGGTAGAGGCATCGTTCACCGCTGCGTTCAAAGTAATGAGCGCGCTTATAGAAAAGATGCGCGGGGACTCGTCGGTGAGCGAGATCGTGCTACTTACAGACAATCTGGCGGGCAAATATTTTTCAGAGCAAAAGGAATCACATTCGCCGCGAGAAATCATTCGAGGCGATGGCACATCTATGCTTGAAGATGTGCTGCGGATGGGGCCGTTTGACGTCGCGTTTGCAATGGAGGACGCGTTAAATAGCCCCGTGTCGATCCTTTTGTACGGAGCAAAAAGTGTATTCGGAACAAAGAGGCTGTACTATTTTCTCCCAGGATTTATTGGAGAAACAACGAAAATATATTTTGCCTCCGTGGAGAGAAAGAACGCCGACGAGATCGACACGATCATCGTTGGGGATGAGCTCGCGGGGCGTCTCGCCTCGGCCGCGCTAAATTTCCCTTTGGAAAAGATCGTCGTAGCGGGCTCTCCGTTGCTTGATGCGCTTGCCGAAGACGGGGGAGAGCATAAAAGAGGCGAGGGACGAAGGAAAGCAGGAATCCCCGAAAGCGCAAATGTCGTACTTTTTCTCGGGGATAAGTCTGAGGATTATCGAGCCCTCGGCGGAGATCCGGATGCCAACATTAAAACATTTCAAGAGACCTTGCGTGCGGTGATTGAGGCAGCCCAAAAACAACCGGAGAAAGATTTTGCATGTATCATACGGCCGCATCCAAAAGCCCCCGACGAACACCTCTTGTCCTTCGTGAAAGATGTGCCGCAAAATTTGAAGTTTTTTGACGGTTCGGGCATTTCTTATGATGAGGCTGTCTACGCCGCAGACATCGTATGCTGCCCGGTGACGAGTACGGAAGGTTTCGTCGCGCGGTATCGCGGCCGTGCCGCGGCGCTCCTCGCGTACGAGGGGTTGGGTTGGGACATCGCACGCCAGATTTATGGTAAGCAGGGGATTGAGATTCTCGCGAATTCGGGAGCCGTTTCCGTCCTCTCATCTGGGGGTGACCTCGTGGAACAGCTTGCACACATTGATCCTCTCAGTCCGAGAACTATGCTACCGCACGCGGAGAATTCCGCAGAAAAGATTCGGGATATTTTGCTCAGCTGATACAGGTATCATCGTACTCGAGCAAGGTGTGTGACGGCGATCGCGATCGCGTCGTACTCATCGTCGTGTTCTATTTTTTTATCAATTTTCACCAATGCATGGAGCATCTGTGCCACCGCTTTCTTATCTGCTCCTCCCCAGCCGGCCGCCGCACTCTTCACTTCTCCCGGCGTGTATTCAAATACTTTTAATCCAGCGCTACTTGCGGCGGAGATAAGTGCGCCGCGGACTTCCGCGACGCGCATTGCGGTTTTCTGATTCTTTTCGAAGAATAGTTTCTCGATCGCGACGCAATCCGGCGAATGACTCTCCATAAGCCGCGCGCACTCGCCAATGACGACAGCGAGCCTCTCGGGAAATTCTGTTTTCGCCGAAGTCTCGATGCAGGCGGAATACAAAAGCACCTCTTTAGCTCCACCATTTTTCTCCACCACCGCCACCCCGCACCTTCCATATCCCGGATCAATCGCCAAGACTTTCATGGGGGAAGTATAGCGCGGGAGCAGTGTGAGGTGTTGCACATGTTTTTGTAGGTGGGATGCTTGTATAGGCCTTGTTCAAATTCAACTTGGAGGATTCGATGACCAATCTGACTCACCACCACGAAGTGCTAGACTCCCTCGGATGCTTTATCACGCAACGTACGGATGCGCACGTATCTCGTCAACAGCTTTGGTTTCCGTCCGAGTTGTTGGAGAGAGCACCAGAGCGGTTCGATCTGCCCCCGGAGATTATCGTTCTGTTAGTGCTCAACACATTGACAGAAGAGGGATTGCCCAGCTTTCATCGGTTGTTGGCGACCCATCTGGGAGAGGCTGCCCCGCTCGTCCGTTGGACGGACTTGTGGACCGCGGAGGAGGATAGACACGGTACAGTGCTGCGTGATTACCTTTTACGCGTGCGCAATGTGCGCATGGTGGAGGTGGAGAAAATGCAATACGCATACCAGTGCCAAGGTTTCCGCCCTGACTGGCAGCGCGACCCCTACCAACTTCTCGCGTATACCTGCCTGCAAGAGTGGGCGACACAAATCGCCCACCAAGGCCTCGCGAGAATTCTCGGGGACAGTGAACCTGTTCTTGGAAACGTCCTGCGAAAAATTGCGGGGGAGGAGGCGAAACACCTCGCGTTTTACCGAACGGTTTTCGGGAAAATCCTCGAGCGTGATCCCAATGGTGCGCTCGTTGCTTTGGCGAGAGTAATCGGAGTGTTTTCTATGCCGGGGTTGAGTATCCCTGGCTTCAATGAAATGACTCGACTCTCGAACCATCTCGGTATGTTCACTCCCCTGGATTTCTTATCGATTGTCGAGGGGACGAGTAAGTTCCTCGCTCTGAAAAGGGTTGACAGATTGGGTGACGACGGCAAAAAAGCACGTGACTTTATAGAGAGGCGATCCGCTGTCATACGGCGGGCGTATCGGCCCCCGGTGAATTTCCAAATGCCGAAGTTTGCTTTTCTGAACTGACGCATCTAGCCAAATTGGGCGAAAGGGCGGACCCATGTGGCCCGCCTTTTTCTTTGTATGGTTTCGGAAGCGGGTGTTACGATGTACAGGTGAGTATTTTTGATAAAAACGACGCTCTCCATCTTCGGAATCTTGTATTTGGTGTAGAAGACGGGATTGTCTCGACCGTGGGGCTACTTTCAGGCATTGCGATAGCCGACGTGCCGCCTGCGACAATCCTTCTCACGGGCGTTGTCCTCATTTTTGTGGAAGCGGTGTCGATGGCCGCAGGGAGCTTTCTTTCTGAGGCATCCGTCGACGACCTTTCGGGTCAAGAGAAGACATCGGCGCAGTCCACCGTGGCGGGGATGATTATGTTTACCTCGTATTTTGCCGCAGGATTCGTCCCGCTCCTTCCGTATATGTTTCTCGAAGTTCAGCAGGCATTTCCCGTATCAATCATTGCTGCGCTCGGAGCATTGTTCGTGCTCGGCTACTGGAGCGGCAAAGGTTCCAGAACTCCTGGAAAGAAGGCGTTTCGCATGATGCTCGTCGGGGGAGCCGCGATACTCGTCGGTGTTCTCGCGGGAAGTGTGCTTGTCTGATTCTGTTTTTTACTCGGCGTTGGTGAAAACCTCCTCCACGTCGTCGTGCGAATCTATTTTTTCCAGAAGTTCCATCAATTTTTCGTTGTCGGATTCTGAAAGTGGCACGGTCGTCTTTGGCGTGTACCCCACTCCAGTCTTCTCAAATGCCCACAAGGCGCTCCCGGGGGAGGCGAGTGCGAGCCCGCACTCGGAAAGGAGGTGTTTGATCTCCTGGGCCGTTCTGTTGCGGCTGTCGGTGAGCGTTTCAATAATTATTGCTGCGCCGCCGGGCCCGTATGTTTCATACGTGATTGCTTCGAGTGCAGCGGCGTCTGCCGCGGTACCCTTAGCGATTGCGCGCTCGATCGTATCTTTCGGCATGTTGGTCTTTTTGGCCGTCTCGATGATGGCGCGAAGCCCAGGAGCATTCAAGTCGCCATTGGCTTTTCTGCTTTCTACGGCGATACGCTTGCCGAGCTTGCCCCACAAATTGCTCTTTGCTGCATCCGCCGCCCCCTTTTGGCGCTTAATTTGAGCCCATTTATTATGTCCAGCCATAGAGTAGGTGTTAGCCATTAGGGTATAGGGAATAGTCAGAAATGCAAAGTACCGACAAGTTATTCACACCTCTATCCACTCGAAATCCACCATTTTTGGCATTTGTCGCGTTGCGTACCACTTTTTGTACGCGGTACTATCTTCTGTATCGATGTACCTAACCGTGCGTCGGTCGTCATCAAAGTGGACAGGAGTAATCCTCGACAAACAGATGACAGTTCCCAGAGTCTATCGATGGGTGATACCGTCGAAACATTGCGGGAATCGTTCGGCCAGTGTGGTGAGCTGATGTGCAAAGTGTGGTGAGATCACATCAAGTCACATGGAGCAGATTACGCCGACTCCTCGAATGACCGAAAACAAAAAAGCCTCCTTATGGGAGGCCTTTTTTGTTACCGTGCGTATGTAGCTCGTATAGTACACGGGATTTCCGCATGACTGGACTTTATCCCAAGGCGATCGATGTAGTGACAATGTATTGACAGGGTCAGTATGATTGATATGCTTGTCGTATGACCACGATACAAATCAGGATAGACAAGAAGACGAAGGATGGCGCCAAGCGAGTCTTCAAGAAAATGGGGCTCGATGTGTCGAGTGGCATCAAGCTCTATTTGTCGCGCGTCGCGCAAGATGAAAGCATCCCGTTTGTGCTTCGCACTGAAAATGGGTATACCCCAGAACAGGAGCGAGAGATCATTCGCGAGACTGAACATGCGGTGAAGTATGGCAAACGATACGATTCTGTAGATGAGATGTGGAAAGACATCATGAAGTAACATGTACCGGATTCTTGTTTCTTCGCGAGCGAAGAAGGCCCTCCGGAGGCTGAGGAAGAGCGGTGCGTTTCCTCTTGAGAAATTTGATGCGGCTATCGAGTGTTTGCGAATGGGAGGTTCTCTCCCCGCAAACCTCAGAGACCATGCTTTACACGGTGACCTCGCGTCGTTTCGAGAGTTTCATGTTGGAGTAGATCTTCTGGTGCAGTATCGACGAGAGGATCTCGCGCGGGTAATAACTCTGGTGAGGGTCGGCACTCATAGCGAGCTTTTTGGGAGCTAAATGTCGCCCCAACGTATCCTCCGAGATATCAATGAGAATATCCCTAGTTGTTGAGATATCCCCACCTCTATCCACTCGAAATCCACCATTTTTGGCACTTGTCGCGTTGCGTACCACTTTTTGTACGCGGTACTATCTTCTGTATCGATGTACCTAACCGTGCGTCGGTCGTCATCAAAGTGGACAGGAGTAATCCTCGACAAACAGATGACAGTTCCCAGAGTCTATCGATGGGTGATACCGTCGAAACATTGCGGGAATCGTTCGGCCAGTGTGGTGAGCTGATGTGCAAAGTGTGGTGAGATCACATCAAGTCACATGGAGCAGATTACGCCGACTCCTCGAATGACCGAAAACAAAAAAGCCTCCTTATGGGAGGCCTTTTTTGTTATGGACGACGTAGAACGAGAGAAACGAAAAGACCTTTTCATTTCCGAGTCGAGGAGTTCAAAAACCAAACGACCCGTTCCGGGTCGTTTGGTTTACCGTGCGTATGTAGCTCGTATAGTACACGGCATTTCAGAAGCAAACCCCCTTATCCACATCAAATTTACGAGAATCACAACAACGCTTGTTGCGACTTTGAAATTTCTGCCCCGATGTGTTCGTACCCTTTCTTGGTCACGACGCGGCCGCGGGGAGTGCGTTCGATAAATCCGAGTTGCATGAGGTAGGGTTCGTTCACCTCCTCGATCGTTGCTTCTTCTTCGGAGAGCGATGCCGCGATCGTCTTTAGTCCGACGGGTCCGCCGTTGAATTTCTCTACGAGGAGCGTGAGAATGTCGCGATCGGTTTGGTTGAGCCCGCCCTCGTCTATTTCAAGAAGTGAAAGTGCCTTACGCACAGTCTTCAAATTGAGGGGCTCTTCATTTACTTCCGCAAAATCGCGCGCGCGTTTCAAAAGGTAATTTGCAGTACGTGGTGTGGAGCGACTTCGCGTCGCGATTTCATGGAGAGATTCTCCGTCCATGTCGATACCGAGTATCTTTGCAGAGCGTCGGAGGATTTCCGCGATCTCCGCATCGGTGTAGTACTGCAATCGAAACGTGCCGCCAGAAAATCGCGAGCGCAGCGGGGCGGAGAGCATCGAGATGCGGGTCGTTGCAGCAATAAGAGTAAAGGGGGGGAGCTCCAACTGCACGGTGCGCGCGCTCGGACCTTTGCCGATCACGATATCGAGTACGCCAGCCTCCATCGCTGGGTACATGACCTCTTCAATTGTGCGATTAAGTCGGTGGATCTCATCTATAAAGAGGACGTCGCCCGCTGACAAGTTTGTGAGTATTGCAGCGAGGTCGCCCACACGCTCAATCGCTGGGCCAGAAGTGGCGCGCATGTTTGCTCCGATTTCTTTTGTAACGAGGTGCGCGAGAGTGGTCTTCCCGAGTCCCGGTGGGCCGTAGAGGAGGACGTGTTCTGGCTGGTGGTTGCGTCCCTTTGCGGCCGCAAGAAGGATCCGGAGGTTTTCCTTGATTGTTGGCTGGCCCACGTACTCTTGCCACGACTCGGGGCGCAGCGCCTGATCGAGGGAGCGCGGGCTTTTCTCAATTGTTTTGTGGTCTTTTTCGGTCATACAGAGGCTCTACTGCCAGCCTTGGGCTGGGAGCGGGGGCTCGATAGGGGCTTGACAAACGTGCTTTCTATGATAGATTATCACCCAGTATATTTTTCGATATTTTTCGAATCTCCAAGAGAGGCGCGCAGTATCGGGCGATGGTGACTTTTCCGAGGACGTGGCGGTTCTACCGCTTGCGGTGGCTTGCTTCCACCATCCTTAGGTCTTAGTCGCAACTTTGCATAAAAGCATCGCCCGATAGTGCTCACCTCCAGTCCTCTTCAACGATAGCATCGTATTGCTTCTGTGCAATGCGATGATGTGGTCTAAAATAGCTTAATTACCAATTGTCTCGAGCATCACTTCGTCGTGGAGGTCGACGATGCGCGAAAGCTCGTCGAGCGAGGTGACTCCCTGTAATACTTTCGCCACGCCGTCTTGCGCCATGCGGCGGATTTTTTGGTGAGCAGCAGCTTTCCAGATGTCGCGCTCAGAAGAGGTGTGTCGTACGCACTCCTCAATCTCCTTGTCCATGAGTATAACTTCGACGATGGCGAGGCGGCCCTTATATCCTAAGCCGCCACATTGTTCACAGCCTTTTGCGATCCACGACGTGTCTCGATTTGCAGGAAGTTCATCTGCGTGAGGAATGTTGCGTAAAAGAGGCTCGATGGTTTTCAAATCTTCTGCATTCAAAGGCTGCGCGACGCGGCAATGCGGACAGAGGCGACGGACGAGTCGTTGTGCCATTGCGACAGTGAGTGATGCGCCCAAAATGTCGGCATTGATGCCCATGTCGATGAGTCGCGGGAACGTGCCAGCGGCGTCATTGGTGTGAAGCGTGGAAAACACCAAGTGGCCGGTGAGCGACGCGTTGATCGCTGTTGAAGCGACCTCTGCATCACGAATCTCGCCAACCATAATCACGTCTGGGTCCTGGCGCAGCGTGGATCGAAGACCCAAGGCAAACGTATAATCCTTGGAGACTTGTGTCTGCACAATGCCCGGCAAGTGGTATTCGATCGGATCTTCGATGGTGACGATCTTGATTTCTGGGCTATGCACTTGGCGTAAAAATGCATAGAGCGTGGTCGTCTTTCCGGAACCTGTCGGGCCTGTATTCAGAATCAAGCCGTTCGGTTTCTTTATCTCACGATCGAAAATCTTCAAGAGATACTTGTCGAAGCCGAGGGCCTCCATGGGAAGCGCGATGGTCGTGGGATCGAGCACGCGCATAACGATCGTTTCCGCATATGCGCCTGGTAGGATTGAGCTGCGAATCTCGATCTCTTTTTGATTGACGACAATAGAAAAACGACCATCTTGAGCGGAATTTTTGATGTTGAGTTTAAGGCCGGAGAGGAGTTTGATGCGAGAAGATACAAGGTTATAGGTAGATGCATCAAACTTTGTTATCTCTATCAATACGCCGTCGAGGCGGTATCGCATCCGGACGCTGTCGACTTCGGGTTCGAGATGAATATCTGAGGCGCCGAGAGAGAGAGCGCCCGCCATCATAACTTCAAGAATGCGAGAGACGCGGTGCGCATCTTTGCTCCCCGCGTGCGACTGGATTTCTGACTGCACATCGGAGATTGATTTGAGCTTCTGAAGCATTTCCTGGATCGTTTCGTTTGAGAGCGTGAGGACACCCGCTTCAGTTTCTGTCGCAAACGAAAGGTCGCGGAATCGATCCCACGCATGTTCAAGTGATGCGCGGGACACAATGACGCGACGCACCTCGTATCCGAGCTTCTCGATATTGGCGACGACCTGCAGCGCATCGGGGCGCTCGGGCGCTCGCATTCCAAGATAGATTACTCGGTCGACTCTCCGGAACGCAGCAGTTTCCGTGGCTCGTGCGGTAGGCTCATCGACAAGGCGTAGCGCGTCTGAATCGATCGACTTCGATGTGAGGTCGGCGTACTCGACGTTGTATTTCCCAGCGAGCATCTCCGCGAGTTGCTCTTCTTCCCGAAGACGAAGTTCGTGAAGACGCTCATCCTGTTTCTTTTCGTTGAACTGGGTAGCCATCTGGCCTATTGTACAATGCTCCCGTGAAGAAGATACATACCGTAGCTGAATTGGCTCAGGTGGCTGCGAGATTTGCAACGTCGCTAGCACCGGGGCAAGCGGGAGCCACCGTCGTCGTACTTTCGGGTGAGCTCGGTGCAGGAAAGACAATGTTTGTTCAGGAAATAGCCCGAACGCTCGGTATTGTCGAAACGATGACCAGTCCGACGTTTGTGTTGGAGAAAGTATATGCGCTGAAGAACCAAAGATTCTCACGGCTCATCCATTTGGATGCGTATCGATTGAAGGGCCCGCACGAGCTAGAAATGTTGGGCTGGAGGGAATTACTGAAAGATGCAGGCAATCTGATTATCCTCGAGTGGCCAGAGCGGGTTGAGGGGGCTATTCCTCCGCATGTTATCGGTATTAGATTCGACATTGTGGACCACGGGCGTATCATCACTATCGATGACAAAAGAGAAGAAACAGCCTAATGCTTCTGACGGAGTGCGCTTGAAGCCGAAACGTCTCCTGTTGCTCGACACGCATGCGATATTGCACCGCGCATATCATGCGCTTCCCGATCTTTCGGCATCTGACGGCACTCCCACGGGTGCGCTCTACGGATTGATGACGATGCTGCTCAAGTCCATAGCGGACCTCAAGCCGGATTACATCGTCGCGGCGCGCGATCGCGCGGAGAAAACGTATCGCCACGATCTTTTTGAAGATTACAAAGGGACGCGCGCAAAGACAGACGACGCCTTGATCGCTCAGCTCAATCGCGCGAAGAGTGTGTTTGATGCATTCGGCATCCCCGTCCTCGACGCTGCGGGGTTTGAGGCTGATGATGTGGTGGGAACTGTCGCGACACAAGTCGCGCACCGTAAGGATCTCGAGACCGTCATTCTCACGGGAGACATGGATATGCTGCAGCTTGTGGTAGATGGGCGTGTAACCGTCTACCGACTCCTCACCGGCATTTCCAACATGAAGTTTTTTGACGAGGATGTGATTCGCGAGCGGTACGGATTTGGACCGGAGCATGTCACGGATTACAAGGGCATGTGTGGTGATCAATCAGACAATATTAAAGGTATCAAGGGGATAGGGGAAAAGACGGCGACGGAGCTCATCCAAAAGTTCGGCTCCATCGAGCAGATATACAAAACATTGAAAGAAAATCCAGAGGAGTTTGGAAAAAAAGGAATCAAGCCGCGCGTTGTGAAGCTGCTCGAAGAGGGTAAGGATGCCGCGCTTTTCTCAAAGCAACTTGCAACGATTCGTCGCGATGTGCCAATCATCTTCGATCTACCCGACCATCCATGGCGGCTCGTTGATCACGCAGAAAGGGCAGCCGCGCTCTGTGATGAGCTCGAGTTTCGTTCTCTCAAGGATCGCATACGAAGTGCGGAGCATGCTGTGTCTTCAGAAGTCGAGGTACCGCAGCCCATGGTAGATCGACCATCGGTGGATGAGGATGCCGTGCGCGAGACGGCTGTTGCACTCTGGCTTCTACACTCAGATACCACCAACCCAGGGCTCGAGGACATATTGGAGAAGGGAAGGACAAATGATTTTGAGAAGGCGCGGGAGGCGATATTCGCAGAATTGTCTGCGACAGGTCGTTTGCGTGAAGTGTTCGAGACGATAGAGAAGCCTCTCATCCCCGTCGTACAAAGAATGAATGCAGTGGGGGTATACATCGACGCGCCGCATCTTGCGACTCTGGCAAAAGAGTATCGTAAAGAGCTTGGCGTGCTCGCGGGGAGGATCTATGAGCACGCAGGACATGAATTTAATATCAATTCTCCCAAGCAACTCGGCGTTATTTTATACGACGAGCTCAAAATAAATCCAGTGAAGCAGAAGAAGACTGCGGGCGGTGCACGTACCACAAAAGAAAGCGAACTTGAAAAACTCTCCGATCTTCACCCCATCATCGCCGACATTCTCGCATATCGGGAACTCCAAAAACTCCTCTCCACATACATAGACAAGATGCCAGCGCTCGTGAGTGAGGACGGTCGTTTGCGGGCGGAATTTTTACAGACAGGCACGGTCACGGGGAGGATGGGTTGCCAGAATCCGAATCTGCAGAACATCCCGATCAAAACCGATTTGGGACGCCGAATTCGCAGAGCGTTTTCAGCTCCCAAGGGGCGCGTCTTGGTGGCCCTCGATTATTCTCAGATCGAGTTGCGCATCGCCGCGGGGCTTTCAGGAGATGCCAAACTTGTCGAGGTATTTAAGAGCGGGGGTGACGTGCACACGGCCGTCGCGGCCGAAGTATTCGACGTGCCGAAAAATACAGTTGACTACGAGATGCGCCGGCGAGCGAAGGTAATCAATTTTGGGATTCTATACGGCATGGGGGTCAACGCGCTCCGTGCCAACCTTGGAGAAGCGGTGTCACGCGATGATGCGGAGAGGTTCCTCAAAAAGTATTTTGAGGATTTCTCAGGGTTGGCAGCGTACATTGAGCGGACCAAATCTGAGGCAACGCGATTGGGCTACACAGAAACGCTCTTTGGGCGTAGGCGATACTTCCCAGCGCTCAAATCGACAATCCCTGGGTTCAAGGCCCAAGCCGAACGCATGGCAATAAACGCGCCGATTCAGGGGACGCAATCAGACATCATCAAGCGCGCGATGGTTGAAGCGGATGCGCTTATTGAAGAGAATGGCTGGCGGGGGAAGGCAGAATTGGTGTTGCAAGTGCACGACGAGCTCGTATACGAGATCGAAGAATCGATCGCGCATGAGGCGTCGAAAGCGATACGCAGCGTGATGGAATCAGTTGTGCCGATCGAGAAGCTTTCACATGTTCCGATCATCGCAGAAGTTGCCATGGGGAAGAATTGGGGAGAGATGACAAGGGTATTGCGATGATATGTTGTGTTTTTTTTCAGGTACTGATAGGGAGGGAGCGCGGATCGCGTTGAATCGGGAGGTTGAGAAGACGTCGAAAAACATACTGAGCGTTGTGCGTATTACAGACGCAAGTACCGTCGACGATTTGCGCGCCGCATTACAGGGCGGAGGTATGTTTGGAGAAGCGCGCGTCGTTGTGCTCGACGGGACGCTGGTGAATGAAGAGATGCGCGACCTCGTCGTGAGCTCACTCACCGCCCTTCAGGAATCCCCCGAGACCTTTTTCATTCTGGAAGAAAAACTCGACGCTGATACGAGGAAGAGGATAGAAAAAGTGGCGGAAAAGTCTGAACGATTTGATGACAAGACAAAAAAGAAAGAAAATAATATTTTCGCGATAGCGAATGCACTCAAGCGACGTAACAAGCGAACACTGTGGATCAGTTATCATGATGAGCTTGCAAAGGGTGCCGCCCCCGAAGCGATCCACGGCGTACTTTTCTGGGGCGCGAAAGATATATTCATGAAATCCTCTGCGGGAGAATCGCGCGAGCGGGCAAAAAAACTTATCGCAACACTTGCAGAGCTCCCACACGAAGCGCGCCGACGCGGAGAGGATTTGGAATATGCACTCGAACGATTTGTGCTATCAGGAATGTGATACGATGTAGAGCGATATGAATGTCGCTGGATCGCTCTCATTCAAGATCCAAACATTGTGTGCGGTTTCCACACTTATTCTCGCTGCGTTTCCGATAGTTGCGAGTGCGCAGACATGGGATCAACAACCAACTTTTAATACCGGATCGGCAGACCTCCCGACGATTAGGCCTCTCAATACCGCGACACCAGTCGGTCCGAGCCCTAGCGGCTCGACGCTTCCGGGACAAATACAAACAGCACCGCTGCCGCCTGCGACAGCGTCTACGCCCGGCGGACCGGAGACCTCTTCCGGCGGACCGGGTAGCGCGCCTATTACCCCCAGCATTAGTAACGCGGCGGATGCGATGTGTAATCCTGTGACGATCGACCAATGTGGATGTGGGATGACCATGACCTCAAAGGGATGTGTTGGGACCAGAAACATGCATAGGTGTCAGTGCCGGGATGTTGTATTTGGATATGTAACAGAGGGGATTTGTGTTGCGCAACAGAAATGTCAAGCTCTAAGGACGAGCGACAACACCTTTGACCCGGGCGGCATGTTGCTCAGACAGTTCTTAACGGGTCTCGGCATGAGTCTGGGCAGCGGCCTTGCCTCAGGATTCACCAACCTGCTTTTTCAAGGGATCAGTGGTACAGGAGGAGGTGGAGGCGGGGGATATGGTGGGTATGGGACGAATCCTGGTGATGGGGTCGCTTCGTGCGCTCAGTACTACAACACGTCCGACATTTCGAAAGTCACCACGGACCCATGCGCGAAATATGTTGCACCGACGTCGGGTCAGGGCAGTCCGATTGATACGGGCACTTCGGGTCCGGGGACAGGCGGTTGCGATCCTCTTGCTGCGGCGCTTGGGCAATGTGGATCGGGCACCGGAACGACTACAAATACCGGCGACACAAGCACAGGTGGTGGCACGAGTGGTGGAGTAGGCGGTTGTGATCCGCTGAGCGCCGCCCTCGGGTACTGTGGAAACCAAAGTACTGGAGGAAACACTCCTACGCCCACGACTACAACCACGGCTTGTGATCCGCTGAGCGCTGCGCTCGGACAATGTCCTGGCGGAGCAACGAGTACCAACACGAACACTGGAGGAAATACCGGAAGCACAGGTAATACGGGTAACACAGAAAATCCAGGCGGGTGCAGCCTTCTCGACGCCACCTTCGGTCTATGCAACACAAACACCCCAACAACGGGGGGTACTGTAAATCCGGGCACACCCGGAACAAACGTTGACACTGGATGTAGCGCGCTCGCCGCACTCTTCGGCCTTTGCAATACGGGATCAAACACTGGAACCCCAGGAGGAGATGTAAACACGGACACAACAGATACTGGTATTACACCAGGAACTATTACGCCGGGAACAAACGTTGACACTGCATGTACTGGCTTCGCCGCACTCTTCGGCTTTTGCAACACAGCCACACCTTCCACAGGAGGAGGTAGCTCGGGTGATGGCACTGTTACGGGTACTGGCGTGGACACAGGCACTACGGGCACAACAGATACTGGCATTACTCCTGCAACAAACGTCGATACCGAATGCAGTCCGCTCGCCGCATTCTTCGGCTTTTGCAACACGACCCCACCTTCCACAGGGGGAGGCTCGGGTGATGGCACTGTTACAGGTACTGGCGTTGACGCAGGGGGTACAACAGGTACGGGAACATACGTTGAAACCACGGGGTGCAGCGCGCTCGCCGCGGCTTGGGGCTTTTGCAATACGACCTCACCTTCTACAGGAGGCGGCGGCTCGGGTGATGGCACTGTTACGGGTACTGGCGTGGACACAGGCACTACGGGCACAATAGGTACGGGTGGTATGGGAACATACGTCGAGACCGGATGCAGCGGCCTCGCCGCACTCTTCGGCCTTTGCAATACGACCCCACCTTCCACAGGAGGAGGTGGCACGGGCGGCAGCGCCGCGACCGGCGGAAATACAGGAACAAATCCGGGCACTATATATGAGGAGACGCATGCGGATGTTTGCGATGCCTTAGGAGTGGCATTGGGCCTCTGTGGATCTGCAACAACCGCGGGAACGGGCACGGATGCAGGCACTAGCGCTGGCACGGGTGCGGGAACGGATGCGCCGAACACTCCCCGCCAGCGCGGGTATACAGTCATTTATACGACGAAGAAAAACGCAGACGGTACATACACCGTTACCTACTCAACTGCCGTCGCAGGGGCTCCTATAGCAGGAGGAGCTTCGGCGGTGGTCAAAAAGTCTCGGATTATCAATCAGCCGGGGAGCGGCCTCAGCGGGACCGAGATCCCTGGGGGCGAGCGCGGCGATATATTGGTGCGCACCAGTGACGGGACTCTGATTGCTGGTACTCGAGATGAAAAAGGTAATGTTGAGGTCGCGGGATTCTATGGCTCGCAAGCTTTTACCAACCGGGGCTCGGAAAGCCTCATGGCAAATTGGTGTCGAACGCGGCCGTGGGCGAGTGGTTTTCTTTCTAAGATCGTTGCTCCAACATTCTTCGACGGGGTTTGTAAGTCGCGTGGGTATCAGGTGGGAGAGCCGCCTCCTGCCCCCGTGCCAGCAACACCAAGTCAAGTCCCTGTGAAAGCTGCCCCACTGCCACCAAAACAAATCCCGGTCGCTAAGCCAACACCCACTTCGGCTGCGACGACCTCAGCACCGAAAGTCCCGCCGCGAATCGATATCTGGGCGGTGCCAGCCACGGTCCCTCTCGGTACACGCACGTCAATATTTTGGAGCGCACAAAACGTCGTCGAGTGTAAGGAGACATCTTCTGACGGTCAATTTAGTCACAAGACTCTCTCGGGGGGTTCTGCAACGGTGCCGATTATTGAACTGACCACTTTTACGATTACGTGTCTCGTCTCTGACGGAACGATCGTAACGAAATCAGTCGCAGTGAGTCTGAAGCTTTAAATATATCCGCGCCGAGTCGCGCAGCGCATATTGCCCCCGTGCGATGTATTGAAATCCCCCCGGGAGGAATCTCCCTCGCCTCTCGCCCTGCCGCCGCAGGGCTCGGGCTGGGCACCGCCTCACGGTCGCGCATGCTTGCGCGACATCGTTCCGGCGTCCGATTCCTCACGCAGAGTGCATAGGCACACTGCTCCAGTGTGATTTGTTACACAAATCCCCCCGGGAGGAATCGGACCTCCGTCACGTGCTTAAAAGGCACATGCTCTACCATTGAGCTACGAGGGGTAACGGAAACTATACCCTTTTGAGGCATCGAGTTCCAGTTTCGATCTCCCTACAGCGGAAGGTCAAAAGAAAAAACACCAGGGCCTGTGACCACAAGCGAGGCTGCCATCACGAGCGCTAGAAGCACAGTCCCCAATGCTACGGTGCGTAGTCGAGGCGATGCGGCCTCTCCTATGAGAATCACACTCGCCGCAAGGCCCCCCACCTGCGTCCACATACCTACGCCAATAGCCAGTGCTGCCGCGAGCTCCAGTACTCCTATGGTACGCGCAAGTACGTCGGAATCTCTCGAAAAATGCTGCCACGCAGAATACAGAAGCGTTGTCGCGAGTGCGATTCGTATGAAGAATACGGAATAAGGCGCGAGGAAGAGAATATCGGGGAAAAGGGAAAGCATGCGACGATTATAACACCATCATGATATGGTGCCGGCATGAAGGAGGTCGCTCTCTTGCTGCACAACATCCGGAGCTCGTACAATGTCGGATCCATATTCCGCACTGCCGATGCCGCTGGTGTCTCACGCGTGTATCTCTCGGGATACACGCCGCGACCAACGGATCGTTTCGGTCGTCCTCAAAAGGAAATCGCGAAGACGGCGCTTGGAGCGGAGCGGAATGTCTCGTGGGAGTATTACATGTCTCCGAATGCTCTGATTGCGCGTTTGAGAAAAGAGGGATGGGAGATTGTTGGCGTTGAACAAGATGCACGCGCGCGAGACTACCGATCGTTCACAATAAAAAGACGGACAGTTTTTGTCTTTGGCAACGAGGTGCAGGGTATATCAAAAGAGCTGCGGAGAAAGTGTGACACCTTGGTAGAGATATCCATGCATGGGAAAAAGGAGTCACTCAACGTCTCGGTAGCAGCGGGGATCATTCTCTTTTCCCTTAGCGACCGCTGACTGTTGCACGCATTGTTACTCCACCCCCCTTGCGCCATCTCGCGCGCATGCCACAATTTCTCTACTTATCATTCACCATTATTCTCTTCACGTATGCACAAGAAAGCCGCCCTCGCAATCGCAGGTCTTCTCCTCATCTCTCCCATTCTCGCCTCGGCTCAGCAAGTAGCAACCATTGAGGCATTGGAGGCACAGATTCAGGCGATGATGGTCCAACTTCAGGCGCTTACGCAAGGCACTTCTGGGACTCCAGCGGTACAAACAACTCAGGATCTCCCAGACGATTATCAAGGAGAACAAAATTCAGCGCCATCATGCCCTCGTTTGACAATTACAATGCAGAAAGGATCTCGCGACTCGACAACCTTGGGACAAGTGAGGGAACTCCAAATATTTCTTACCGACTACTACAACCTCGATGAAAACATATTGGTCGGTGGTTACTTCGGCAACCTCACCCACCAATACGTCGTCCAGTTCCAGACAGAACAAGGTCTCCCTTCCTACGGCATCGTCGGCTCCATGACCAGAGCGAAGATTGCCGAGGTGTGTGGGGGAGTGCCGCCGGTGTCTCCGTCAACTGCGCCAGTCGGAGCCAGCGCAAACTTAGGAACAATACAAATTCGAGCTATTGTCGCCAATATTAATGAGGTTGGAGATAAATACGGTTCATATGGAATGAAATTTGGTCAGGACGCCATCACCGGAGTTAACCAGGGACTTCAGAATCTAAAACAATATGTAGAACAAAGCTCTTATGGAAAGGCAAGCATAAGTTGGACTACCTCTGGTGTGTATGAGTTGGGGAGTGGAGTATGTAACCACACGGCCTACGGTGACAAGGTTAATGATCTGATAGGGCGCGCACTCCAAGCGGCAGACACCCAATCTCCTCTCACAGATTATTCATACTTTCTGATTGTCCATCCGCTCCCTGATTGTCCAGACGGCCTACAGTGGACGTACGAAGGCAGAGGAAGCTTCATGCCATACACGGTAAATGGAAGGGTGCTCAATCTCAGAGGGGTTCACATCTCTGATCTTTGGGATTTCTACCTCTTCCACGAGTTTGGTCATAGTCTTGGATATCAGGCGAACAAAGGCCTCGGACACCCTGACTACTTCTTGTGCCCAACCGCAACTGAAGGGGGAATAGCAACAATCTCACTCTCTAGCTCTTGTCAGAGAATTTCCGGACCAACCTCAAACGAAGTGCCCGCTTTCACAATCATGGCAGCAAAATTGGGAGTTATGTCAGACTACTCTGCGGTTGAAAAAGAAAAAATAGGGTGGTTGTCATCTTCAGATATTGTGACTACTACGGGAGGGCAGTACATGTTGTCTGCAATTGAACAACCGGGCTCATCTCCAAAAGCACTCAAAATTCCAATTGCGGGCACAAGTTACACGGTGTACGTTTCGTTTAGACAACCGATTGGTTATACCTACCCTGCTGCGCCACAGAACAAACCGAATGGTGTAATTTTAGAGATTGTTGGAGAGCCAGGCATCACCAGCCTTCTAGTCAATAATGCAACAAATAAAGACGCGCCACTGCAAGTGGGTATCCCATATAGACTCGGAACAAATGGCCCGTTTGTCACAGTGAATAGCATTTCAGGAATAACGGCTTCTGTTACTGTTTCTGCCACAGCACCAGCAACCACAACCGACCTCTGTCATAATATTGCTGGTATCCAGACCTCAACGACGCAGTACCCACTCGTTCAAAATGGTGTTTGTCAGTGTGCGACAGGCGCGCTCGTTAATATAACAACCGGTGCATGTGAATCGGTCCTTCCCCCGACCGACCTCTGCCCCAACATCAATGGCGGCCAGACAACAGTCCCCACAGGATATACGAGAGACGGAACAGGAAATTGCGTGTCATCGTTGAATTACTCACTCTCTGACGTTAGGGCCACCCTGAGCCCTCTTGCCTACGGTGACCTGCACTCCATCATATCGGGCGTTCTGAGTGTGAGGAACACATCTTCAGGGGCGGTGAGCATTGGTGCCAGCAATGGGTGCGGATTGTTCAGCGATTTCTTACTCTCTGACTCAATGAGGCGTGACATCACAAACGATTATAGGGCAATACAGGCATGCACAATGCACGCACCTCCGCCTGTCATTATTCAAGCCGGCGACACATTAAGGGCTCCCCTCAGCTTTAGGCTGTCGAGATATCTACCTCCCGGAGCCTATTCCCTTACTGTGGGTGTCTTCTTTGCTGCCAGTAGCACGGTGCAAGCAGAGTTCGTAGTCACAGATGATGCTGTTGATGTTGTTGACCTCTGCCTCAACATGACCGGCACACAAGCTACAGTGCCATCAGGCTACACCC
>CAYRHX010000003.1:0-80748 GCA_964424265.1 uncultured Candidatus Saccharibacteria bacterium
CACTGCAACACTAGCGTGTGTGAGTGCATTCCTTACATTATTGACAACCATTTGACGTAGGGCGCCTTGTTCCTCCTCCGGCGCATATCCAATCATCCATGCACCCTGCGCTTGCACCTCAACATTGGTGTGCGCGAGTGCATTTCTAATGAGCCCTGCTTGTTCCTCCTCCGGTGCATGATGAATCATCTCCGCTCCCTGCACTTGCACCTCAACACTGGTGTGTGCGAGTGCATTCCTTACATTATTGACAACTACTTGACGCAGAGAGTTTTGTTCCTCCTTCGGCGCATATTGAATCATCTCCGCACCCTCCAGCTGCACCGTAACGCTAGCGTGTGTGAGTGCCTCCTTGATCAACTCTGCTTGTTCATTCCTCGGCGCATACCGAATCGTTCTCGCACCCTTCAGCTGCACCTCTAGACTGGCGTGTGTGAGGGCCTCCTTGATCAACTCTGCTTGTTCCTTCCTCGGCGCATACAGAATCATCTCCATACCCTCCATCTGCAGCTCTAGACTGGCGTGTGCAAGTGCTTCTCTAATCAAGGCTGCTTGTTCATGCGGAGAAGCGGATGCAATATTCGTAATAGCAAATTCCTGTGTGACCAGTCTCTTGAGTTTTGTGTCATGTGCAGCTTTGGACCTCACATATCTTTCCCAGGAGTGTTGTGTGATGGGGTCTTGACCCTCTACTTGGTACATCTCCAAGACATCAGATGGTGGGATAGGGGGCAGCATTTTATCCCTTGCAGCGTCAGGTCCCCGTTCCATGTGGCAAAATATATCACACCGTCAAAACTGGGTCAGAGCATCTTCGGGTTTTTTGAAATATCCCTACCTTTTCCGGTTGGGATTTCTGTTTTCACCTTGATCCACGGGCGAGTGAGGAATTTTTCGCGACTCATTATGGCAAGCGCTTCTTTTTTCTCTTCATCTCGCTCCGTAATTTCAAAACCAAGCAATGCCATTAGTTTAGGATTTTCATAAACTAACTTCGACCAACCTGTTATTGCGTTGATATCGGCAAGTTTTGGGTCGTTTTCCAATCGCCGAGCAAGTTCGTTTAGCCCGTCCGTGTATGTTTTTAGAAACGCTTTTCCTCCAGTTATCGTTTTATCTACATTCGTCGCATACAAATGGACTCCGATTTGACCCGGAAATTCTTTAGATACGTGATACCAAAATGAATCGTTGACGCGAACACCGCCCTGTAAATACGCCTGCGATTCTTGATGTGCAGTTTTCAATGCATGTAACATTTCCCTCATGGTCATATACTAGCATTGACTCCGGTGCAGGTGGATCTCCTCTACACCGAATCGACTCCTTTGTGGGTCACAGATAATTTGCTCGTCGCCACTCGCAAATTTCTCTGACCACGCCTCGCCGGTTTCGCTTGCTAGCGAAACATGGCTGTGGCCGTCCACAACGCGAAAGCACCATGCGCAGGCATGGTGCTATTCGTCGTTGTGGACCAGCGGGGGATCGGTCACGGATAATTCTTTTGCCGTCGCAAAAGAATTTCCGCTACCCCGACTCGGCACCCCGCTACTGCGGGGCCCCGGCCTCCGTCCTTCGATCCCCCACTGATTGCACACAAAATATTCAAAATCGACACATTGTGTCGATTTCGTTATTTTGTGGACCAGCGGGGGATCGAACCCCGGACCTCCTCATTGCAAATGAGGCATTCTACCACTGAACTACTGGCCCATTATCTTACCCTTCAACTTTCCCCTCTAAGTCATTACTACCGGAGCTACTTCCTTTGCTTAAAACCTCGAACCTAGGAAATTTAACACGTTAGGAACGCATCGCCAACCGTATTGCATGCTCGAGAAATTCGCGAATCGAAGAACCCACTGAGTCAAGCATATGCGGGAAAGAGGAGCCTGGATAAAGACCCGGAAGAGAATTAACCTCCAAGAGATATGGACCGCGCCTTGTCATTATGATATCTGAGCGGGAAAAATGTGAGGATCCTAAAGCGCGGTGAGCCCTGCGCGCCACGTCAATCAATTGTCGTCTTTGTTCGTGGCCAAACGTGCTCGGTACCATGTGTTTCAAATTTCCTTCGATGTGGTGCCTGAGATTCATAAATTTCGATCCCTCAGGTAGCAACACGAGCGCGGGTGGAAGCGCATAGAGCTCTTCATTTCGAAAGTCCTCGATCACGCCAACGCTCGCCTCTTCACCCCGGACATACTCTTCCACTATTGCTGCGCCAAAGGCGTCGAGCACATCTCCGAGCTCATCTGGCAAATCGAGGAGAGATGACGCAATACGAATTCCGTGAGCAGCACCTTCGCTTGGAGGCTTTACAACATACGGAGGCGGAAATTGTTTAAAAACGCGTAGGGACATTTCTCCTGTGTTCATGCCATTTGTAGCAGAAAAAGCCAAACCGCGAGGCATGCGAATACCTGCCTGCTCCAAAACATCGCGAGCGCGAATCTTGTTGAACGTCGCCGCCGAGGGATGCGCTCGTGATCCCGCATACGGGATTCCTGAACGATCCAATATTCTGTGGACAGTGCCATCCTCACCAACACCACCGTGAAGAGCGTTGAGCACGACATCGACTTGAGAGAGCGCGCGTGCAGCATCGACCGCAGTACCGCGCAGATGCCAGTAACCTCGTTTATCCACGAATATGTCTCGAGTCTCGTACCGATCTTCTGGAAGCGCGGTGAGCATGGCGGCTCCCGTTTTTAAGGACAAATCATACTCGTTGGATGTTCCGCCGCGCAAAATACCGACGCTCAGTCGTGTCATGTAAGAAGTATATCACTCGATAACGCTACAGTGTTGCTATTTGGGAAGTTTGAATATGGAATCATCCGGTATCCACCATGGAGAGCAATCCCACCTATATGAAAAAATAATTTCGTCGACAAGGGCGACTCGTTGCTGCAAGTCGAGCCGAGGTGACATCAGATCGGAAGTTTCGGGATATATGTAGTGCACTCCATTCGACTGGACAAACACGTGGAGACGACCCCGAAATCCCTGGACGGATCCTTCTATCATGACGTTGAACAACGCTATACCCCTGTGTACATATAAGACGCCCGTGCTGCTGCTTTGAAAATCGCCTTTTTGTACAGTGCACACTGTCGCGGGTGCGCTTTTTAGAATAGTAAATGATTCAAAATGCGTAAGCTTATTAGCTGCAGAATTTCGATAGAGAACATACCAACCGACACAGAAAACTATAAGTCCTATCAATACCATATCAAACAGAACATTGCGCATGACACGCAGTATATCAAAAAATCACATCAACGACCGAGACCTCCGTGAACGATGGAATCGGATTGCGTAGCGGTGTGCCTCGCTATTTGCTAGCAATATGTCTCGCTCGTACGCCTCAATCGCACGCGCGTCCCCAATGAGGCGCTCCGGCTTATGGAAGATGTTTTTAACCACCCCAACAATTGGTATGTCGATCCCTACCTCCTTCGAAATTCGCTGCGCAGCCCTCATCTGCCCTAGCCCACCATCGACGACAAGCACTCGCGGAAGCGGCCACTCGGGATGATTCAAGCGCCTGGAGAGAACCTCTTTTAAAGATGCGATGTCGTCGTTGGTCGCAGTGCGTATCTTAAATTTTCTATACGCCCCCCTGATCATTTCTCCATTATGAATCACCACCATCACACCCCCGGTCTCCGATCCACCCGTATGAGCGACGTCGTATGCCTCTATGCGCACTCCGCCACCCGAGGAGATACGTTCGTCTTTAATGAGCGACACATCGCGAATGTGCTCCAGCGCTGCGACCTGCCTTTTGAGTGTAGACGCATCTTCAAAACGCTCTTCCTGTGCCGCCTTCTGCATATCCCGTGCGAGGCGACGTTTCAATCCCTTAAAATTACCCGAAAAGAGCTCGTGGATATTTTTGATGGTACGAGCGTAAGCCGACCTCGAAAACTCTCCCGAGCACACGCCGGGGCACAATCCAATTTGTCGATTAAAGCAGGGTTTTCCCGTATTAGGAACACACCTGTCGCGATACGGAAATATCTTTCGAACGATTTTCAATGCATCCAACAATTGCCCTCCATGCGGAAAAGGGCCAAAGACAGTTTTGGGTTTGTAGCTTTTAGTTTGCGATCCAAATAATTCTCGACCGCGAACCTTAAGAATTCGGGGATACTCCTCTCTTGTTATGACCACATAATTGTAACTTTTATTATCTTTTTCATCGGTGTTGTAAGGTGGCTGATGTTTCTTTATCAGATTCGCCTCAAGAATGAGGGCCTCGAGCACTGAACCTGCGGTTTTGTGAGAAATTGAGCGCGCCTCAGATACCATCTTTGCAATCGCACTACTGCGCGCGCTGGCTAGCTGCGGCGAAAAATAGCTCCTCACCCTATCTCGAAGAGATGTGGCCTTGCCGATATAGAGAATCCTTTTTCTCCCATCCCGAAAGAAATATACCCCGGGCGTATCCGGAAGTGCGTACGTTTGCAATGCATCACGATTCATACGAAGAGAGTACACACCTCAGAAGATTTGACAACTCGCACGCATTTACTATACTTCTGTTTTAATGACTCCTCAGACTTTGTGGATCAAGAACACCCGCAAGGGTGCATTTTTATATCTGCCACATACGTCCGCCAAGCGCGGACTTTTTCTTATATGAAGTTAACTCTTCAAAACAGCGCGGTATTCGAGGGAGAGAATTTCGGCGCAAACTCTTCGATCTCAGGCGAAGTCGTGTTTACGACCGGCATGACGGGATACGTCGAGAGCCTCACCGACCCATCATTTGCGGGACAAATCCTCGTCTGCACCTACCCTCTTATCGGCAACTACGGAGTACCGTCTTCCGATACGTTTGAGTCATGCAAAATCCAAATCGCCGGCCTCATTGTTTCAGAATACTCAGAAAATTACTCACATGGAGACGCACAGCAATCACTCGACGCGTGGCTCAAGACATCCGGTGTCCCGGCCATTACGGGAGTTGATACACGCGCCCTTACAAAACTCTTGCGCGAACACGGTGTGATGCTCGGACATCTTGGAAGCTCTCCGGAGTCGGCGCACTTCACAGACCCCAATCAAGAAAATCTTGTTGCCCGCGTAAGCCCTGCTGAAAAGCGCATATATGGCAATGGGCCGATCACGATTATCGCGATCGACTGTGGGATGAAAGAAAATATCGTGCGTTCTCTCACTCGACCTGAAGTGACCTTGGTGCGAGTGCCGTGGGATTACAACTTCACCGCGGATTCATATGATGCCCTTTTCATTTCGAATGGTCCGGGAGATCCGACCGCGTGTACGACGACGATCAAACATATCCAAATGGCAATGCGTGCCGCTAAACCAATTCTTGGCATATGCCTAGGCAACCAGCTGCTCGCACTTGCTGCCGGCGCGACTACATTCAAACTCAAATATGGACATCGCGGCCAAAATCAGCCATGCATAGACACGAAAACGAATCGTTGCTATATCACATCACAAAATCACGGATACGCTGTCGAGACGACATCCCTACCTTCAGACTGGGAGGAGTGGTTTAAAAACGCCAACGACGGGAGCAACGAGGGTATCCGGCACAAAACCAAACCCTGGATGTCTGTTCAGTTTCACCCGGAAGCAGCCCCCGGCCCCACCGACACAGCGTGGATATTCGACGAGTTCATTGCGTCCTTAAAAAGATAGTATGAAGAAGCCGCGTAGAGTCTTATTGTTCGGCTCCGGAGGCCTGAAGATCGGTCAAGCTGGAGAATTTGACTACTCGGGTACCCAGGCCATCAAAGCGCTAAAAGAGGAGGGTGTTCACGTCGTTTTGATGAATCCCAACATCGCCACGGTACAGACCGACGAAGGGCTCGCCGACACCGTATATTTCTTGCCTCTCACTGAGCACTTTGCATCACAGGTCATTCGGAAAGAAAAACCAGATGCGATCCTTCTTTCTTTCGGAGGACAAACGGCGCTCAATCTCGGGCTCGCGCTCGAAAAAACTGGTGTCTTGCAAAAATTTAACGTTCGCGTACTCGGAACACCTGTGTCCACAATTCGCGATACTGAAGATAGAGATTTGTTCGTCAAACGTCTCGCAGAGATCGACGTAAAAACCGCCCGCAGCTATGCCACGTCAAACACGAAAGCTGCATTGAAGGCAGCGGAGAAAATCGGCTACCCCGTGATGATGCGATCTGGTTTCGCGCTCGGAGGAGAAGGTTCGGGCAAAGTGGGAAACGCCGAGGAGCTCGCTGCGCGACTAACTGAGGTTTTTCGATCAACTCCACAAGTTCTCATCGAAGAGTATCTCGGCGGCTGGAAAGAGATTGAGTACGAGGTTGTGCGTGATCGGGCGGATAACTGCATTACGGTATGCAACATGGAAAACATCGACCCCATGGGAATTCACACTGGTGAGTCAATTGTCGTCGCCCCTTCGCAGACACTTTCCAACACCGAATATCATCATCTACGCGAAGTGGCCATCAAGACCATCCGCCATCTCGGAATTATCGGCGAATGCAACATTCAGTACGCGCTTCACCCGAAAAGCGGTGATTACCGCGTCATCGAAGTCAATGCACGCCTTTCACGTTCCTCAGCCCTCGCCTCCAAGGCCACGGGATATCCGCTTGCCTTTGTCGCAGCAAAGCTTTCGCTTGGGTATACGCTTACCGATTTACGAAATTCTGTCACCAAAAAGACTACCGCGTGTTTTGAACCCGCGCTCGATTACATTGCACTTAAAATTCCTCGGTGGGATCTCGCCAAATTCGAAAATGCCGCAACAAAGATAGGCACCGAGATGAAGAGTGTAGGAGAGGTCATGGCCATCGGGCGATCTTTTGAGGAGGTATTGCAAAAGGCGCTGCGCATGTTAAACACAGGCGCGAAAGGGTTTACCGCACACGGCAACACCGACTTCGATGTGCCCGACTACGTAAAAGAGATACGGGAGCCGACCACGCGGCGCATCTTCGCGGTGGCACAAGCATTGCGCGCGGGCGAATCCGTAGGGAGAATCCATTCGCTTTCAAAAATCGACCCCTGGTTTATCGAAAAGATGCGCGCCATTACCGATATGGAAAAAGAGCTGAAGAGCAAGAAGCTAGACGAGCGCATGATGCTGCGCGCCAAAAAGACAGGGTTCTCCGATCTGCAGATTGCGATTATCAAGAAGAAAACCGAAACTGAAATCCATCTCACCCGTAAGCGATTCGGCATTCTTCCCTCAGTAAAGCAAATAGATACGCTGGCTGGAGAATTCCCTACGGAGACCAATTACTTGTATCTCACGTATCACGGTAATGAGCACGATGTAACGCCTGGTAAAAAACAAATCGCAGTCATCGGCAGCGGCCCATACGCGATCGGCTCTTCAGTGGAATTCGATTGGTCGTGCGTACAGGCACTCAACACACTCAAGCAAGAGGGCTTCAATACCATTATGATCAACTCGAACCCGGAAACTGTCTCGACCGACTACGATATGTCGAACCGCTTGTACTTCGAAGAACTCTCGCTAGAACGCGTACTCGATATTATCGACTTCGAAAACCCTGAGGGCACGGTCGTCTCGACCGGTGGACAAATACCAAACAATCTGGCACTTACATTGTATAAGAAAAAAGTACCGATTCTTGGCACAAACCCCGAAGACATCGACAAAGCAGAAGATCGTCATATCTTTTCCAAACTCCTCGACACACTCGGAGTGGATCAACCCACGTGGTCCGAAGTAGGATCTCACATAGACGCCGCCAAGGCTGCTGCAAAAATGGGTTACCCTGTCCTTGTACGACCATCGTACGTTCTCTCTGGCGCCGCAATGAAAGTGGCCTATGACGAGACTTCCCTTTTGCAATTCTTGAAACGAGCGGCTGCGATCTCGGTCGACCATCCCGTCGTTATATCGAAATTCATCGAAAACGCCCGTGAAATCGAGATTGATGGCGTTGCGGCCAAAGGTAGCCTCAAACTGTATGCCATCACTGAGCACGTCGAAAATGCCGGGACTCATTCGGGAGATGCTACGGTGGTTTTACCACCACAGCGTACATACATCGAGACCACGCGACGCGCAAAGCATATTACTAAATCGATCGTGAAGGCGCTCAATATAACTGGACCATTTAATATTCAGTTCATTGCAAAAGATAATAAACTTCAAGTCATCGAGTGCAACGTCCGCGCATCGCGCAGTTTTCCCTTTGTTTCAAAAGTCACGGGATACAATTTTATAGAGAAAGCTATCTACGCAATGCTCGGTAAGGATATCTCCGGAGATTACCGCACGCTCGAGCTCGACCTTGTAGCTGTAAAATCTCCCCAGTTCTCTTACAGCCGAATTAAAGGAGCTGATCCGCGGTCCAATGTGGAAATGGCTTCGACCGGCGAGGTCGCATGCTTCGCAGACACGTACCCCGAGGCACTCCTCAAATCAATGATGGCTGCAGGATTTCGACTTCCTAGGAAAAACATTCTGATCTCGCTCGGCAAAGAGGAGAACAAAGTGAAACTTCTCCCAGCGATCCAAGAGCTAGCAAAAATGAAGTTCAAGCTTTTCGCGACGGAGGATACCGCAGACTTTTTGCATTCCCACAACATTCACTGCAAAAAGGTATTCAAGATCAGCACCAAAAGAGAGCCGAGCGTCGCGACACTCCTTGACGCAGGAACGCTCGATTTGATTATTAATATCCCTACGCGTGCGTCTCTAAGCGAAAACACCGATGGATTTACCATAAGGCGCAAGGCCGTCGACATGAACATCTCTCTTATCACCAACAGGCAGCTCGCCGAAGCGTTTATCTTTGCGCTTGCTGAGCAAAAAGGCAACGGGCTAAAAACGAAATCGTGGAAGGAATACAGAAGTTGACGACCTTCATCTGAACCAGGAGATTTATTTCTTTATTTTTCTCAAACTCCTCTTCAAATAATATCCCGTATGCGAACCGTCGGTCTTTGACACCTCTTCTGGTGTCCCTTGTGCGACGATCCTTCCTCCACCCCGACCACCTTCGGGCCCCATGTCGATAATGTGATCGGCGCATTTCAGTACATCGAGATTGTGTTCTATCGTTATGACCGTATTTCCCCGTTCAACAAGTTTCTGCAATATATCAATAAGCTTCGCAACGTCATCGTAATGAAGACCGACCGTCGGTTCATCGAGCAGATAGATGCTCTTCGTGATGAGGGGGCGATACAATTCAGATGCGATTTTTACGCGCTGCGCTTCCCCACCTGAGAGAGTCGTCGCGCTCTGCCCCAACTCTAGGTAGCCGAGGCCAACATCAATGAGGCTCTGCATTCGATCGGTAATGGCGGGTATGTCTGCAAAAAACGCGTTCGCCTCCTCCACGGTCATCGAGAGGACGTCGTGAATATTTTTCTTTTTATACTTAACCTCAAGGGTTTCTTTCATAAATCGCTTTCCGTTGCACACGTCGCAGGTCACATACACCGTCGGCAAAAAGTGCATTTCGACGGCGACCAAGCCGTTGCCTTGACACGCCTCGCAGCGACCACCCTTTACGTTGAAAGAAAAGCGACCCGGGCCCCACGCGCGTGCGCGCGATTCCTCGGAGAGTGCAAACATGTCGCGAATGTGCGTCCATGCGCCCGTGTATGTGGCAGGATTCGAGCGAGGCGTGCGTCCGATCGGGGACTGGTCAATGAGGATAGAGCGCCCGAGATACTCTGTTCCGCTAAACTCTTTGCAATTGTAGATCTTTGCCGTGCGATACCGCTTGTCAAATCGCGCTTGCAGATTTCTATGTAGTATTTCGTAGAGAAATGTAGATTTGCCCGATCCCGAGACGCCGGAAACAACGACCAACTTTGCGAGCGGTATATCGACGTTGAGGTTTTCGATACTAAACTTACTCGCGCCTCGGATCTTTATCTTCCCCCTGTCCGCGACGCGACGCTTTTCGGGCATCTCAATATGATTCTCCTCGCGCAAATATCCGAGCGTGCGCGAGCCGGATTTGTTGCTTTTTGCCGTCAGAAGATCTTCAAGCCAGCCCGAAACCACTATATTTCCCCCATGCACTCCCGCACCAGGGCCAAGATCGACGATATAATCCGATGCAAAAATGGTGTCTTCGTCGTGCTCCACGACCAAAACGGTATTGCCGAGATCACGCAAGTGTTTCAGCGTTGTAATGAGTTTGTCGTTGTCTCGTTGGTGGAGGCCAATTGTTGGCTCGTCGAGCACATAGAGGGCCCCCACAAGGCCGCTGCCGAGTTGAGAGGCGAGCCTGATGCGTTGTGCCTCTCCGCCTGAGAGCGTATTCGCCTTTCGATCAAGTGTGAGATACTCGATGCCGACGCTCAACATAAATTGTAGCCGGTTCGTAATCTCTTTGATGATGACGCGGGAGATGTCCTGCTCTTTTTTTGTAAGATGCAACGTTTTGAAAAATTCCATCGAATCTTCGATCGAAAGTGATGCGAGGTGGACTATGTCCGTACCAGTCACGGGTCCCTCACCTTCAGTGCCCTTGATTTTACCGAGGAAGACGTTGAGCGCCTCGGGTCGCAATCGCGCGCCACTGCACACATCGCACGCCTCGTCGCCAAAGAAATACTTGGTCCCCAAGCCTTTGCATTCTGGGCACGCTCCGTACGGAGAATTGAATGAGAAGAGGCGCGGCTCTATCTCGGGAAATGAAAATCCATCGTAGGGACACATGAATTTGGCAGAGACTATCCTGCTTCCACCTGAAGCATCCGTTATCTTTACCAGTCCCTCTGACCCTAAGAGCGCTCGCTCGATAGCCTCGCTCGCGCGCTCGCGCGCGGCCTTCGCGTCATCGGTAAATTCGGAGACAAATATTTCGTCGACGACGATGTCTATATCGTGTTTGAAATGTTTTTTGAGATGAATGCGTTCGCGCAATGATTTATCTTCACCATCTACTACAGCCTTTTCAAAACCTTTATTGAGCATATCGTAGAGAAGCTGGTAGTACTCACCCTTGCGGCCTACGACGACCGGAGAAGAAATGCGGATCTTCGCGTGAGACACACCTTTGGTCAGTTCTTTTTTTCCCTCAACCTTAGAGGCAGACTTTCGAGCCTGCTCAACGATGCTCAACACTGATTCTAGTATTTCTTCATTGGTATGCTTGCGCACTTCGCGACCACAGATCGTACAATGCGGCTTTCCCACACGCGCATAAAGAACACGGAGGTAATCGTATATTTCCGTGATCGTCGCAACGGTAGAACGTGGATTATTGGATCGTGATTTTTGGTCGATCGAAATGGCAGGAGAAAGACCAGTGATCTCATCGACATCCGGCTTCTGCATCTGGCGCAAAAATTGCCTCGCATAGGCAGAGAGCGACTCCACATATTTACGCTGCCCTTCCGCGAATATAGTATCGAATGCCAAAGACGACTTCCCCGATCCGGAAAGTCCGGTAAAAACGACCATCTTGTTGCGCGGAATTTCCACACTCACGTTTTTCAAGTTGTGAGTTCGAGCACCTTTTATGACTATTTTACCTGCCTCGAGCGAAGTCGAGGGGTCCGTATCCTTGTTTTTTTCAGCCATATATACCATTCCAACCCCCGCTTTGCGCTAGGGGTTAGCATCGAAGACTATACCATAACTACAGTATTGCAGCCTCTTCGTGTACAGGGATCCCGAATTGCGACATGACGGCAATTTTGATTTTCTGGGCCAACGCTTTAACATCTCCGGCGGTAGCATTTCCTTGATTTACGATGTAGTTGGGATGCTGCAGTGAGGCGATAGCGCCTCCCACTGTAGCTCCTTTCATACCGGCTTTTTCTATCAACCATCCGGCGGGGACTCTACTCTCACGTGATTTCACTTGCTTCTCTCTCTCGAACATAGCAACGATCTCTGGAGAAGCCTGAGGATTCATAAAGTATGAGCCGGCAGCACGCACGTTTTGCAAATGACGTCTTTCTCGTTCCACGATCGTTTCTTCGACAAGGTTTGCACTTGCGGCGGGATTCACTTTCTTTAGACGCACATATGCGCGCGCCACAAACCATTTCGGATGCTGTTTGAAAAAACTATCGCGGTATTGGAACCCACACTCGGCATTCGTGAAATCTCGCATCGTGCCCGTGTTCGTGTTGATCGCTTTCACCATGTGTACAAAATCCTTGATCTCCGATCCAAACGCTCCTGCATTCCCACGCACCGCACCACCCACAGTGCCGGGAATGCCGGCAATCTTTTCCCACCCCCCAAATCCACGCCTCCCTGTCTCTCGAATGAGTGTGAGTAGATCGCATCCTGCATCAGCAGCGAGTTCGTTGTCCGCAAATGAATAGCCGCCACCAGAAACATGTATCACGAGACCGTCGAACCCCTCATCGGGTATGAGCACATTGCTTCCGCCTGCCAATAGCACGAATTTTATATTTTTCCCGTGCGCCCAATGGATCGCGGCACGAACATCATCTTCTGTCATAACATCCACAAAATACTTTGCGGCGCCGCCTATTTTGAATGTCGTTAGCGGCGCTAATTGAATATCTTTTTGTATTGCAGATTCCATAATTACTTCTTTTTCTTCCGCCTCTCCTCCAATTTCTGTATTTCATCACGGATAAGCGCTGCTGTCTCGAAATCGAGATTGTCGGCCGCTGCATGCATCTCCTGACGTTTCACCTTTATGAGCTTTTTCACATCCCCTCCAAACGCCGCCTTGTCGAGCTCTACCAGCTCACCCACGGCCCGCGTGCGGGCTTTTTGAATATCGCCCACGATATCGTGTATCCGCTTCTGGATAGTTTGCGGCGTGATGTGGTGTTTGGCATTGTAAGACTCTTGTATGGCGCGTCGTCGATTTGTTTCGCCTATTGCCCTCTCAAGTGAGCCGGTCATGTGATCGGCATACAAAATGACTCGGCCGAGCACATTTCGAGCCGCGCGGCCAATTGTCTGAATAAGCGACGTCTCACTTCGCAAAAATCCCTCTTTGTCGGCATCAAGAATTGCCACGAGCTCAACTTCTGGTAAATCCAATCCTTCGCGCAAAAGATTCACACCCACCAAAACATCAAATTTCCCCTTGCGGAAATCCGTAAGCGTCTCAATGCGATCGATCGTCTTCACGTCGCTGTGTATGTAGCGGACTTTTATTTTCTTTTCTGACAGGAATGTGGCCAGATCTTCAGCCATCTTTTTGGTCAATACGGTCACCATCGACCGGCTTCCGCGCTTTGTAACCATCTCGGCTTCCATAATGAAATCCTGGACCTGCCCAGGATACAATACGGCAGTCTGACTGCCGTATTTTCCGGAGATGATGGGACGTACTTCTATTTGCGGATCGACAAGGCCCGTTGGTCGAATGACTTGCGACACGGGTTCGCCGCTGTGTGCAAGCTCAAATTTCCCTGGCGTCGCCGAAGTGTATATGGTCTGCCCCACGCGCTCACGGAATTCCGCAAAGGTAAGCGGGCGATTGTCGACAGCGCTCGGAAGCCTGAAGCCGTGGGCTACGAGCATATCCTTGCGCGCGCGATCTCCCGCGTACATACCGCCTATTTGAGATACCGTGACATGCGATTCATCGATGACTGTCAAAAAATCTGGCGTACCGTCCTTCTTTTTTGGAAAATATGAAAGTAGTGTATGTGGCGGCTCACCCGGCTTTCGCCTATCAAAGTGGCGCGAGTAATTCTCGATGCCGTTACAAAAACCGAATTCACGTATCATCGTGATGTCCTGTCGCGTCCGTCGCTTGAGACGTTCTGCCTCGAGAATCTTTCCTTCAGCGGCAAATTTCTTCAACTGCGCCGCGAGCTCAATCTCCATATCCGCAAGCGCGGCGTCTTGCACATCTTTAGGCGTTACGTAATGCTTCGCGGGATAGATAAAAGTCGCGTCATGATGCATTTCAATTATCCGCGTGATCGCGCTGATTTCCTCGATCTTTGCGATCTTCCCGCCCGTGAGATCGACACGATAAATAATTCGCTCGCTTGCGGGCATTATTTCCACCGCAGCTCCGAGTGCACGAAATGTGCCCGGAGACAAATCTCCGGCCACGCGCTCAAAATACATACCGATGAGTTTACGCGTAAGCGTCGCGCGCGTCATGGGCTCACCCTTCGTTATCTTCATATTCACCTTCTGATACTCCGCTGGGCTGCCCAATCCGTAGATGCACGAAACCGACGCAACGACGATCACGTCGGATCTAGTAAGCAGCGCTTGCGTCGCCGCGTGACGTAGGCGCTCTATATCCTCATTCACCATCGCCTCTTTCTCGATATAGGTATCGGTGACTGGCATATACGCTTCGGGCTGATAGTAGTCGTAGTATGAGACGAAGTAGTGAACCGCCGCATCAGGAAAAAATTCTCGATACTCCGCCGCAAGCTGCGCAGCAAGTGTTTTATTGTGAGCAATGACAAGCGTCGGCTTCTGCCATTTCTCAATGAGATTGGCGACCGTGAATGTCTTACCCGAGCCCGTCACGCCCAGGAGCGTCTGATCGCGCGTGCCTTTCTCAAGCCCATTCACGAGGGCCTTGATAGCCGCCGGCTGATCGCCAGCTGGAATATATGAGGATTTGATTTTAAATGCGGCCATTCACACCACTCTACTATTTTAGAGACAAAACGCATACATTGCGCTTACCTCGCTTGAGAAGTGCGATTCCTTTGTGAAAATCGCGCGCACCGATCTTCCTCTCCATATCGACGAGTGATTCGCCATTGAGCGACGCGGATTTTTCCTTAACAAAGCGTCGTCCCTCGGTCTTTGAGCTTGCGAGGCGCGATCCTACGAGAACATCAAGAATAGACGCATCAGCTTCCACTTCGTAGAACGGCGCCGCGCTGCGGAGGGCTGCGATCGCCGCGTCGTCGAGCGTGCCGATGTGCTCGTCGCCAAACAAAACGCGCGACACCTGCTCGGCCTTGGTCGCCTCGTCAACCCCATGCACGAGCGTCGTGACTTCACGCGCGAGAGTCTGCTGCGCATGACGTTCTTTTGCATCCCGCTTGTGCAGCTCGGCCACAGCATCAATCTCGGCGAGAGAGAGAAGCGTAAAAAGGCTAAGATAATCTCGAACGCTTTCATCACTCGCGTTGAGCCAAAATTGGTAAAATGCATATGGTGAGGTTAGCGCGGGATCGAGCCACACTGCATTGCCCTCGCTCTTCCCGAACTTCTTACCTGTCGCCTTGTCGATTACCAGTGGACACGAGAGTGCATACGCAACAATATTTTCTTTGCGTCGTATGAGATCAACTCCCGCAACAATGTTGCCCCACTGATCAGATCCTCCGATTTGTACGTCACAGCCCAACTCTTTATACAAGTGCCAAAAGTCATATCCTTGCAAAAGCGGGTAGGTAAATTCAGTAAAAGAGATCCCTTCTTTACTCGAGAGGCGCGCGCTGATCGCCTCTTTTTTTATTAAATTGTTGACTGTAAAATGCTTCCCTGTGTCCCGAAGAAATTCCATGAGGTTGAGGGTGGTCAACCAATCAGCGTTATTAACGAGCGTAACCTCGATCCCCCCCAAGAGCTTTTCCGCCTGCTCCTTGAGTTGCGCTGCTCGCGCAGCAACGATAGACTCGTCAGTGAGTGTCCGTTCGACATCCGGCTTTGGATCGCCAACGAGCGCTGTACCGCCTCCGATGAGGAGGATAATTCGATGCCCCGACTCGGCAAAACGACGCAAAAACATGTATTGCACCAGATTGCCAACGTGAATCGAATCAGCAGTCGGATCTACCCCAAGATACACTGTCCGCTTCGGACCATCAGTAATCTCCTCAAGCGATTCCGAAGAATGCTGATATACGTATCCGCGCTCGCGTAAGATTTCGGATAATTTCGCCATACCCACATTTATACCACGCCTACTCCGAGTCACGTTTGCCCTCTCGGTCCAGGACTTGACGCTCATCCATTCCGAAATGATGCGCAAATTCATGCCAGATGGTCTCCGCAACCACGTCTCGTACGTCTCTACTATCGTCCTTTGCCGCGCCCTCGATGGGTATTTTATAGATTGTTATGGTGTCGGGCATGGTCACCCCCACTCCATACAACTCACCACGTTCTGTAAGCGGTATACCCTTGTATAGTCCGAGTAACGTTTCGTCTTCAGACAAACCCTCTGCTTCACGATCCCCTTTTGAAGGTTCATCCTCCACAAGCACCGCAACATTTTTGATCTTATCCCGCACCCATTGCGGTAATCGCTCAAACCCCTCTTCCACCAATTTTTCAAACTCCTTGCGATTCATCACACCTTGGGTCTGAGGAGAGGAAACATCTGTGCTTCGTGCGCAGGTCTGTTCTCGAGGAACGAAAAGAGGCGTTCGGAGACGCCGAAGCCAAAGGCGGGCGGCATGCCAAATTCCATGGCTCGGACGTACTCTTCATCAAGTCGCTGAGCTTCATCATCTCCTTTATCACGAAGCTTCTGCTGTTCTTCGAACCGACTGCGCTGATCCAGGGGATCGTTGAGTTCGCTGTACCCCTTACCCATTTCGCTCCCCGCCATGACCACCTGGAATCTGTCGACTACATTTTGATTTTCATCAACCCGCTTTGCGAGCGGTTCTAAGAATACCGGCACGCCGATGAGAAAAGCGGGGCCGGTGACAGATTTTCTAATTTGCTTCCACAAGTGATCCACCGCACGAGCTTTGTTGGGTACGTCACCAAACTGCACTCCGGCATTCTTTGCGGCCTGTATAGCGTCGTCTTCACTACACGAAATGGGATCGACTCCGTATCTCTCGCGTATCGCGTCGCAGAAATCGATAGTCGACCATTCGCTCGCCAGATCAACCTCATGGTCTGAAATCTTAAACGAATACTGTCCATATGTTTCTTTCACGATGTGACGATAGAGCTCTTGTACAAACTTCATGCCTTCGCGAGCGTCTGAAAACGCTTCGTATGACTCTAGTTGCGTGTAATCCTGCAGGTGCTCGCGTGATTGCCCTTCGTTGCGAAAAATGCGGCCAATCTCAAAGACTTTCGGATATCCCGCAATGAGAAGCTTCTTTTGCCACAGCTCTCCCACAGAAATTCGCAAATACACCTCCATGTCGAGCGCATTGTGGTGAGTTTTAAACGGCCGCGCATCTGCTCCACCTGGCGTCGTCTCGAGTACCGGCGTCTCAACTTCAAGAAAACCGCGGGATAGATAGAATTCTCGGGCAGACTGCCAGAATTTCGCCCGGCGCACAAACATCTTACGCACTTCTTCATTAAGCAATATATCGAGATATCGCTGTCGCAATACGAGCTCTGTATCTTTGAGACCGTACCATTCGGTGGGCATGGGAAGCAATGATTTCGAAAGCATTTTCCACGCTGAAACCTTAAGCGAACGCTCGCCGCGTTTTGTTTTAAATGCAACGCCCGTTGCTTCGATAAAATCTCCGATATCAACAGCGTGAGAAAACAGCGAAAATGCCGCTTCGTCCATCTCGGCTTTTTGAAATACGAGTTGCGTGCGTCCATCGCCGTCTGCGGTGAGCGAAGTCGAACCATCAAAAATATCGGCAAATATTATCCCGCCCTGACCGCGCGAAGACATGATTCGACCGGCAATCGTCTGTGACTTTGCATTCAGCTCTCGCGTGTCAAACTCCTTTAGAAATTGCGCAATCGATGTATCTCGATTTGTGTGCGCAGGATACACTTCCATACCCGCCGCTCTCACAGCCTCGAGTTTCTTTATGCGCTCTGCGCGTATATCCTGCTCGCTCATGATCGGATCATGATACCAAATCCTGCACAATTAGGGAGTGCTCTTGCCTAAAGCATGCTTGAAGGAGCTTCACCAGTAGCAAGAGGTGGTATTCCCGAGGAATCCCCGCAGCACGAGGAGTGCGAGGATTGCGGATTTTTCAGCCTGAAAATCCAGGTTCCGAGGGAATACCGCCTCGAAGCAGAGGTTTCTAAACATGCTCTAGAGTCCAGGTACGGTGGGCACGGGCGCAAGAACACGATTCGTAACAAGGCCAAGGTATACGAGCAATAATGCTGCAAGAAGAACAAGAAATGCAATGAGGAGATTGGCTGTCATATAGGTACCTATGACACGCTCATAAACCCTGACCACCGCCTGCACTACCACGTGCGCACTTTGTTTTAATTCTTTGAAAAACACCATGTAAGTTTACATCTTCCGAAGCTGCGCGATACTTCGTGTTGTGGAGAAATTTATCGGTCAATACCAACGGGGAGTTTCCCGGGCCATCTATATACCAAAACAGGAATGAGGACGAGAGTGAGGATCATCGCAAATGAGAGCCCGAAAAGAATGGCAAGCGCGAGTGGACCAAAGAGTGCGGACGCAAAGACGAGAGGAATCATGCCGACAACAGTGGTTATCGTGGTGAGAAAGATGGGCCTGAGGCGCGTCGTCGCGGCATCAGTGAGAATATCCGCGAGTGTGCGACCTTTGCCGGTGCGTATGCGCTGAATTATTGCGTCCATCAAAATAATAGCGTGGTTTATGATCACCCCGGCGAGCGCAATTACTCCCATCATTGACGGAAATGAAAGTGGCTGCAATGTGATCGCAAGACCTGCAAACACGCCGATGAGAGAAAGGGGCACGAGCGCAAGCAAAAAACCAGCGAAACGAAACGAGTCAAAAGAGAGTACGAGTATGACAAAGGTGAGGACGATTCCTGCTATGAGTGCGTAGCCCATTTCCATAAATGATTTGTTTGTTTCTTCATTCTCTCCACCCACTTTCATGCTCACACTCGGATCGAGCTCCGATTTTTCGAACTCCTTATTGAAGGCATTGAGCACACCAGATGTCGTGTACCCCGGCAACACGTCACTCGTGAGCGTGACCACACGCTCACGATTTTCGTGAGATATGCTTGTATCGCTTTGCGCCACAGACTCTGTGACGACCGAGCCAAGAAGTACGGTGCGACCGAGCGCTGTTGAAAGAGGAATTTGGCGGATACTGTCGATGGAGGTATTGGACGTTTGATGTGGGTCGGTATATTGCGAATTGAGATTTAAGGAAACTACGATATCCACATTTTTCTCGCCTCCCGTCAGCGATGTCGCCGTAACCCCGGACACGGCAGTGCGGAGCGTCGACGCAACGATCGCAGGCGAGAGTCCGAGAGTCGCCAGCTTGCCACGATCTATCGAGAGCACGAATTGTGTTCCATCAAACTTATTTGATGAATCGATCGTAGTGGCGCCTGGCGTGCGCTCAAGTATTTCACGCGCACGTACAATTGTGGTGTTGAGCTTCTCTCGATCCTTCCCCAAAAACTTTATAAGGATCGCGGCACCCACAGGAGGACCGCCAGAAGGCTCTCCAACACGGATGTCGGCCGATCGAATAGGTGCGAGCATCTTTTTTACGTCGTGCACTATTTCGCCCGAGGTCTGGGCGCGATCCTTCTTTAGATTCACTGTGATATTTGCGAAGCGCGTATCCGCTGATACTGAGCCATCGGAGCTTGAAAATGGACTGAGCGCTCCCACCGTTGTAATGAGCGAGGAGAATCTTGTGTCTTCAAAAAGCGCTTCTTCCACAGTTCTCGCGACAAGATCCGTCTTATTGAGATCCGTGCCCTGTGGCAACTCTATGTTGACGTATAAGAAATCGCCATCATCTTGCGGGAAGAAGGACACTCCCAATATGCCGACAATAGGTAGCGCGAGGGCAATCACAAAACCAAGACCCATAGAAAAAAGAAAGCGATTTTGCAGTTTGCGGTTTTGGAGGAAACGCTTCAGCCAAGATGCGTACCATACTCGTGCACGCTCAGCATATGCCTCCTGTTTCTTCATGAGCTCTGACTCTTCCTTGGCAGCCATCATGTTTGCAATCGTCGGGACCAAACCCAGTGCCACAAATATTGAGGCCATGAGAACAAACACGAGCGTGAAAGGTATTGATGCTATGAATTTTCCGACGATGCCTGAGATAAAAAAGAGCGGCACGAAGAAAGATACGGTAGCTACCGTGCCCCCAATCAGTGGCCACGAATATTCACGAAGAGCCTCGATCGCCGCTCGCTCCTTGTCTCCATTGTATAGGCGCGTTCGCGTATGGATGGCCTCGACCACCACGATGCCCGAATCCACGAGAATTCCAATCGCGAGGATGAGCGAGAAGAGCGATACTATATTGAGTGTGTTTCCACTATAGAGAAGTCCGATGAATGCCATGAGAAACGACAGTGGGATCGAGAGACCCGCCACAATCGATTCCCTCCAGCCAATTGTGATGAAGAGCGCTATCATAACGAGCGCCACCGTTTCGAGACCCGTCTGAGTAAGTTCGGAGAGATTTTTCTGCACATCGTCACCTGCATCAAAGGAAACAATGACGTCGCTCCCCGCGAGCATGCCATTTTGCAATTCTGCAAGTCTCATTTTTACTGCGCGGGTGACTTTTGTGATATCAGCGCCACGCACTTTCAAGACACTGAGCGTCATGGCCTGACGCGAGGGCTCACCAGAGACAGAAACGCGCGAATAGGAACTGGCTTTCTCCACGCCATCTGACACGTCGGCGACATCCCGCAGGTAGATCACCTGTCCGCCGACATTAAGGAGCGCAACACTCCCTATGTCTGCGACATTATCAAGACTTCCACGAAATGATATCGAATAAGAGATTCCGTCATTGGTTATCGAACCGATAGGCAGTGATGCGTTGGCGGCGGCGATCGCACCAATAATCTGCGGGAGCGATATCCCTAGTCGTGTAATCTCCTCTTTCCGTACAATTACCTGAATTTCGCGATCGCGAACACCAGAGATTTGCACACGAGAAACACCTTTCACAGTCTGAATTTCCCTTTTCAGATCTTCTCCGAGCGTTGCGAATTGGGCCGGTGGAAGATCTGCACTCACCGAAATAAGCTGTATGGGCTGATCCGAGAAATTTACCTCCGTGACGATCGGAGTCTTAGCCTCAGAAGGTAAATCTACTACGGCCTTGTCGACCTCATCTTTCAATTTCTGGATCGACTTTTGGATATCCGCAGAAGCATTAAACTCTACGACAACAGTCGACACGCCTTCGCGAGAGGATGACGTGATCTTGTTGAGATCAGATAAATTTGCAAGACGCTCTTCCAGTTTGTTTGTTACAAGCCGCTCTATGTCTTCAGGTGAAGCTCCAGGCAGAACGACAGTTACTCCTCCCACTGGAATCTGCACCTCCGGAGTCGATTCTCTTGTCATCGCGAGTACGGAAGCGACACCCGCGAGCGAAAGCGCAACGATCACGAGAATCGTAAATTGACGCTTTTGCAAGAAAAACTTCCAAATCGGTAACATGGTTTATTGTCCTCCCGACACGCCCTGATCGACGAAATCGACCACCTCGCCTTCGCGCAAACCACGAGCATCAGTGACTATGGTCATTTCATTCGTCAACCCCGAGGCGATCACGACACGATCCCCCAAAAGCGCCCCGAGTACAACCTCATGAGCAATCAATCTATTCTCCTCAACGGTAAAGACGATGACGCGATCGGATTCCATTTTCAAAGATGAAATTGGGATCGTAATGCGGCTCGACTCTCCCGCCACATTTTGTGATCGTGGGATTGAGACGAGGACAGATTGTCCGTTGATGAGCCCCTTTGCCTCTTCGATTCCCACACGCACCTCTATTTTCTTTGTGATCGGATCTAGCGCTGGAGCTATTCGAGTGACAGAGCCATGAGCAGACTCTATCGTTACTCTTTGCCCTACTGCGATCTCTCGCGCGTCTCCCTCAGTCACGTATGCGACCACTTCAAGCGCTTTATTATTGGCCACGGTGAGCACGGGAGATGCTTGTTGCACGTAGTCACCACGCTTCAATGAAAATGAATTGACCGTGCCTGAAATCGGAGCGCGAATGATAGTTTTCTCTAGATTGGCCTGCGCGCCCGCGAGCACTCCCTTCGCCTGTTTGAGCGCTGCCTTTGCTGACGCAATATCTTCGCTTTGACCTCCGGTCACGCCCTGTTCAAGACTCTGTTCGGCAACTTGAACTGCAGATTGTGCCGCCGCCAATCCTTGCATAGAACCTGAAAGGGACGAGAGAGCGCCGGTAAGACTCGCTCTCGCGGCGGTCGCCTGAGCGAGGAAGGTCGCGATCTGCGCCTCGGACACGGTGACGGTAGGAATGGCTTTATTGAGATTCATTACAACAAGATCGACGAAGTTTCGTGTCGATCGGACCTCTTCCATAGTCTTTGCAATCTCAGATTCGAGACCCGACGATGCGGAAAGTGAGTCGGAGGCAAGGCGTTGCCGCACGAGGTATTGCCGAACAGCCGATCGCGTATTTTCAATTTTCAACGTAAGTTGCGAATCGGACGAGATGACAACAAATGATGCGTTGTCGAGTTGAGACACGGTAAACATTTTGTCTACTGTCCCTGAGATCGCGCTGTCAGATGTTGCGTATGCAGAAAGGAGAGCGTTTACCGCGCCCGATTTCGCTGCTTCGAGGGAGGCCCTTGCGCTCGAAAGGTTCGCTTCGAGAATTGCCCGCTGCTCGTTTCGAGCGCCGCCTGAAATCTTAGACAAATTAGCCTGTGCCGCTTCTACTGCACCCTGTGCCTGTAGAACTGAAGCGCTCTCTGAACCATTGTCAATTTCCGCGGCAATCTTTCCTGCGATGATTTCGCTTCCAAGGAATGTATGTACAGCGATTACTTGCCCCGAGTGCTCGGCCCTCACAGTGGCTTCAGATTTTGAAGTCACTTGTCCAACTACGGAAAGCGGAGCCACGTCGGAGGAAAGTTCCGCTACTGTTTTCAGGGTTACCGAGTGAATCGTGGCGCTCGATATAGTATTCGAGGCACCGTCTCTCATAAAGAGAAACGATGCAACAGCAACGATGATAAGGGCGGAAAGGCCAACCTTCACCCACCCCAATCTTTGGATGAGCGCATTCAGGCGCGGGAGATTGCGTCGAATGAATAAGACCGCTTTAATTATCACCATTTGTGGGTGCATAGAGAGGCAGCACCCTACACCATTATGACCATCTTGTCAATTTTTCGGCTGAAGCGATTCCTGATACGGATCACCTTGTCTCTACTGACTTTTGATCATGCGTGCGGAAGGAGGGTGACAAGAAGCAGCATGGAAGCAGCCCCCAACGCAAAAAAGAAGACATGTTTTGAATAGTGTCCTTTTTCACGTGCCTTTTGAATTGAGTGCGGTATGAGGTCGTGAAATACGACCACAAGGTACGACCCGGCCGCGAGACCAAGGAGAGGCACTTCAAACGACTGAAATTGCCCTAGGAGAAAATACCCACCGATTGCCCCAATGAGGATCGTGGACGAGACGAGGAAGTTATAGAGGAGCGCTTTGCGTGCAGAAAATCCCGCTTGCTGTAAGACAAAAAATTGCGATATTTCCTGTAGCATCTCGTGTAGTACGATGCTGATCGTCGTCATAACTCCAAGAAAAGGCGACGCTGTAAATGCTGCGACGATAACGACACCGTCTCCGATATTGTGTATGCCGTCGCTTAAAAGTATGCGATTGGCGTCGATATGTGAGTGCGTGTGATCATCGGTATTAGTATCGTGGTGATGGTGAAAATCAGGGAGAAATCTAAACGCGAAGAAAACAACGAGTACTCCGACGAGTATCCACGGCAGCCCGAGCATGATTGACCCCGCATGCTCGACGATCTCTGAGGAGAGTTGATAAATGATAACGAGAAGCACGCCTGCGGCAAAACTAACGAGAAAGTGCAGATTGCGCTCCATGAACGGCCCCGCCCATCTCCAGGTCAGAAGCTTACCCGAAAGAGACGCGAGCATTATGACAAACGAAGCGGTGACTATGGGAAGCATGCTGTACGTTGTGTCGGAGAATCCGTAAGTGAAGTATACTTCTTTTATGTCTTTTGCGAAGAAGTTGCAAAATCTGCGGCCATCGTGGCGAGCGGTGATCAGGCAATGGCACGAGGAATTTAGTTTTAGAATACAGGTATTCCTCTGTGCTGGCATCCTTCTTATTTCCTATGTCCTTCATGTCTCCGCTATTGAGTTGATGATTTTGATCCTGGCTATGGGCGCTGTCCTTGCGTTTGAATCACTCAACACTGCGCTTGAAGAGTTGTGCGATCATGTGACGCCCCAACATCACCCTCGGATTGGAAAGATCAAAGATTTAGGATCAGGCGCATCGTTACTTATAGGCATCGCTGCCACGTCGGTATGCTTGCTCATCTTCACTCCCCGAATCATTTCCCTATGATTTCTCTCATCACACGTATTGATGCGCGCGTGCTTGAATCGCTGTATGCGATTCGCGATCGCGACACTGTCCAGATTTTGATATACATAACGGAGCTCGGAGACTCCATGTTTATCATAGGAATTTTAGCGTGTCTCGTACTTGTCTTTTTGGCACGCCACAACATACCGTACGTGGCGGGTATCTTGATAAGCACTACGAGCGCAGCCGGATCTGTGTATATTCTGAAACATCTTTTCGTGCGATTAAGACCTGACGTATGGTACCGGGCATATCCTGAAGCGGGTTTTTCACTTCCGAGTGGCCATGCAGCGCTTGCCGTCGCTCTCTATGGATTCGCTGTCTACCTCATCATGCGATCCTCCCTTTCCCGATCCGTGCGGATCTTTGCGACAGTCATATTAACCGCGCTGATCGCATCGATTGCGTTTAGTCGCATGTACCTGGGCGTTCACTATCTGAGCGACGTCATCGCCGGACTCGCGCTCGGAGGAGCATGTATGTGGCTTGGTATCACCGCGCTCGCAAAATTGGAAACGTGGAAGACATCTGGAACACTGACCGCTCGCGCCCTATTTTCCTCCAAGAATAATCTTGAGTAACGCCATTCGCACAAGGACGCCATAACCAGCCTGTTTGAAATATACGGCATGTGGTGAATCATCAACCTCAAGAGCAATCTCCCCGGCGCGAGGCAGTGGATGGATGAGAATAGCCCCACTTTTCATGTCATCTGTCATTGGACGCGTGATGATATATTCATCGCGAAGACGCGCGTATTCGTCTTCCGTCAGCCATTCCTTTTGCATTCGTGTCTGATACACCACGTCGGCCGCTCTCATGGCGCCGGCAAGGTCGGTCGTCTCTTCAAACATTACATTTCGCTCTCTGAGGTACGCTTTGATGTCGTCCTTTACCGCAAGTTCCGGCGCCGAGACAAATGTCATTTGAATGCCGTTGTACTTGCCGAGTAGATACGCAAGCGAGCGAGCCGATCGGTAATATTTGAGATTACCGACGAACGCGATGTGAAAATCATCGATACGGCCAATCTCACGCTGGATAGTGTAGAGATCAAGAAATGCCTGCGTCGGGTGCTGGCCAGTTCCGTCGCCCGCATTGATCACAGGAACTTCCGAAACAGCAGCGGCGCGTTCGGACGCACCCGCCTCGGGATGTCGCAAGATAATGACGTCTGCGTAGTTATCGACGATCCGAACAGTGTCCTCAATAGTCTCCCCCTTGGTTGAAGATGAAGACTCACTCGCGTTTTCCATTGAGAGAACGTTGCCCCCGAGTCGCATCATCGCCGACTCAAATGAAAGGCGCGTGCGCGTGGATGGCTCGTAGAATAGCGAAGCGAGTATTTTGCCCCGAAACGATTCGTCGCGCTTTCCCTCAAGCGATGTTGCAAGCAGAAACAAATCTTCGAGGGCTTTACGGTCAAACTGTTGGGTCTCGGTAAGGTGTTGCATTAAAAATGAAGTGTAGCCTATTTTTCTCCAACCGCAACAGCTCTCCTGCGCACAAATGTGAATTCAAATCGTCTGCTCTCCACGACCCATCGATACACGAGCGGGGAAAGCAGGGTCGCAAACACTATAGTTCCGGCAAGATGCATGAGTGTAAATGGGATTTGACCAACGAACGCGGCTACAAATGATTGTTTGCCGAAAACTGGCCCTATCATCATCGTGACCGCGTCGTAGACGACCGTCGCTGGAATACCGAAAAAGAGGAAGTTTCTTACAGACGCTTCTCGGTTTTTGAAAAACAGATGCGCAACAACGCCAAGGAGGCCGTAACAAAAAGCAGTCACCCACGTCCAATGACCCCATCCGCTTGTCACCGCATCATAAAGAACGATGCCGAGAAATCCGAAAAGAAAACTGCCCAACGCACCATACCGTTTGGAAAACGGCATGACCATCGCGAGCATTGGCTCGAAGTTGGGGGGGCGAAATGGAATGAGTCGAAACAAAAAGACGGCGGACCAGCCGATTATAAATTTGAGTGAACCTGTGGGTATCGGAAATTTCATAAGGATTCACATGATATCACACTCAGCCGAGGTGGGCGTGATCGTTCCAAACCCGTATGAGCCACTCTGGAGGTGGTAAACCCAAAGTCCCGCCGTATGTTGGCTGGTATTCCGCTATGGTAAGTCCCGTATTTGCGGTCCGGATCGATTGAAGAATCTTTCCAAATTCAGCTATGGTGAGAGCTTCGCCAAAAATGATACGGGCCACTATCATGCGTAAAAGAAAACCGTGAGCAACAACTAAAATACTCGACTCGGGACGCTCAGCGAGATACTGGAGCGCATTCCCCGCTCGATCCTTGAGATCGATGAAATTTTCTCCCGTCCCCACACGAATACCTTCTTTAAAAAATCCCTGCTCCCATTTCTCATACAACGAATTCATGTGGGAATCATTTCTTGGTTTGCCCACTATCTCTTCGGGAAGCCTTCGTTCAAGAAACAACTCTTCTGACTTGATCGATTTACCCGTCACATCCGATATATACTTCGCGGTCTGTTGAGCACGCACTGCAGGGCTCGCTATAAGTAACTCAAACGATAATTTTCGAGCACGCTCCGCAATAAATTTCGCTTGTTCGTGCCCTTTTGCAGTAAGAGGACTTGTCTCAGCCTGAAAAAGAGGCGCGCCCGCGTTCGCTTCGCTTTCTCCATGCCTGACGAAATAGATGGTTTTCATCGTGTTCGCTCAATCGTAACACCAGGGGTACAGTCGGGATATACGTCCATCTTTCGTACAGTGACAGACACATTCGCGACACGAGTGTCCTCCAGTACTCGTTGCGCTATCGTATCTGCTATCGTTTCCATCAACTTGTAGGAACCTTTCTCGACAATATCCTTTGTAAGCGTTCTCATATGACTGTAACTTAGCGTATCCTCGAGCGTATCGCTTGTCGCGGCACGCTTCGCGTCAAGCTGCGCGATGATATCAATACTAAATCGTTGATCTCTTGCGCGCTCTTCAGCCGAAACACCGTGCTTTCCCCTGACGATGAGGTTTTCGACGAAGATCTTGTCCATGAACAAGAATTACAACACAAATCGCCCGCCTTTGTAAATCACTTTCGTTGACCCGTTCTTCAAGTGAGCGGTGACAGTTCGATCAGTTGTAGATATTACATCTGTGTGTACCGATGAATCGTTGAAGCCGAGACGCGCTGCCTCCTTATCGGTGAGCTTCGAGACATCACCCGCATACGTATCACGGTAGCTCATACCAAGAGCAATGTGAGAGTTGCCAAATGGGCCACCGATATTCTCATCGAAGAGTGTCTCTGCCATGAATTTAGTGATGCGAGAGTGGCGACTATCTGTGAGCGAGTATTCGCCGATCTTGTCTGCCCCCGGAGTCGCGATCATTTCCTTCAGCAACTTTTCATTCGTCTTCGCCGAGCTCTTCACGACTCGACCATCTTTAAACCACAACTGAATTCCCGTAATTTTGTTGGAGTAGCGGTAAAGCGGCTGGTTGATGCGGATCCACCCATTGGTCCCGCGCCAGTCTGGTGATGTGAAAATCTCGAAGCTCGGGATGTTACGTCCAGAGCCAGCGTGCCATGCACGCTTTTCGCCGAGCGTGTACCACATGTCCATGTCTTCTCCCACCGCGTGCAGCTTATCGATCTTGGGCGAGAGCTTATTAAGTCGGCTGCGATACTTTTCGATATCTCGATACACCGCCTTCCACTTTGCAATAGGGTTTTCCTCGTCGAGAAAACACGCCTTGATGATCTGATCCCAATATTCTTTTTTTGAAAGCCCAGCCTCCTTCGCCATCGCGGGAGTGCCGTAGAGCGCGATTGTCCAGGTAAATTTCCCCGCCCATTCCTTTTTGTGTCTCCAATCCATAAAGGGCTTCATCGTCTGTCCGCGCTGCATGATCTTTTTTCCATCCACTCCGGCGAGTGCATGAGGATCTTTCTCTGCAAGCAAAAAAACTGAGTGGTCCATCTGGTCGATAACTCCTTTTAGATACTTCGCAGGAAAGAAATTGAGCTGGTGAGGCTGCGCGTGCTGATAAAAATACCGCGTGAAGCTCTCGTTGCGGCGCTTGTCGCCCTTCTCGTCGTCCGGCCCGTAATTCGCAATAACGTGACCACCGGCATCGATGACGGCGTTGCACACAGCGAGATACAGTGGCTTTGCGGATTCAGAGGCGGAAACGCGCACGACTTCCCCTTTTTTTATTCCCTTCCCTCCACCGAGGGCGAAGTTGATAAGTACATCTGCATAATTTTTTAAAATCTTGTCGCTCGGTAGATACGGTTGTTTTGACATGACTCTAGACTACTAGAGGGCGCCCCACTCGTCCAGACCTGTTTGCCCTATTCCTATTTTCCGCGGTGGTGAGAAATAGGAATATTCGAAATTCAAACGGAATACTGCGATGCGGTACTCCGTGTTGTACTCAACTCCAGCTTATAGCGTCGGCGTTGTAGAAGACGCGGCAGCACCAAGCTCCCTGAGGGCCTGGCGGATAGACTGAGCAACCTTGTGCGCCGCCTTGATGCTCTCCATCCCCGCCTTGATCTTGGCACGAGCCTCCTTGAGTGCCGCGTTGTTTGATTCCATCTTGGTCTTGTCACCCATATCCGGGGTGAGACTTGCGACCAGCGCGACAGCAGCATCAGCCTGCGCATGTGCGTCGGCGATCTTCGCATTCATTTCCGAGAGACTCGCATTAAGGGTGGCAACGTCCTTACCCTGCGCAGCCACTTCGTCTATGCGCGTCTTCAGTTTTCCAGCAAACTCCGTCTGCTTGTACGCAACGGTGTGTATACGATCCGCCGACACGATGATACGCCCCTGCGGGATGATAAGCATAAAGATGCGATATGAGGTCGCAATCGATTTTATGTCAGTTTTCAATGTTTCAAGATCTGCAGCTGCCTGGATTTTCGCGTTGAGGGCAGTGAGATTTGCGATCTCAATCTGTACAGTAGAAGCTATCGAGGCCTTCGTTGCATCTGAGACCCGTTTCATTCCTTGAACTTTTGTGTTGAGTTCTGTAAGCTTCTCTATTCGGCGAATAATTTCCTGATTCGCTCGTTCTTTTGCCTTCATCATGCGCGTCTCTATGGCTGCGCCCGTTTTTTCTGATGGAGAAGCTCCCGTATGCGCAAACACCGGCATCGCCGTGAGGGCAAGTACAACTCCTAAAATCACTGCGTTTGTTTTTGTCATACAATTATTCGGTTTGTGTTACTGGCGTGTCGGTAAAACTCCCTGCCGCTCCTACCTCTGTCAAAGCGGACTCGATCTGAGCATCAAGCGCAGCAGAATCGGCATCAAGCGAGGCATCGGTGATGGGAGCCGGCGCAAGTGCCGCCGGCACCAGCTCTGTTTCTGCAGGCTGCGAAGTTGGGGCGAGCGCTGCTGGATCCGCATTCCAGTAGTACCATCCTCCCGCGAGCACGAGAATCAACCCGATTCCTAAAAATATTTTTCCCATAATTAATGTCTGCTAGCGAATAATTTCCCTCGCTCCATCATAATACCCGATCCAATTCGCGCAATGTACAAAAAGTCGAGGTCCGAATTCCTCATCAATTAGAAGCGAATTTCACTCATACGCTCCTTGATATCTATCGGGTACTCCCCGGTAAAACACGATGTGCAGAATTGGTCTTCAGGAATACCGGTAGCCTTGATCATGCCTTCGTAAGAGAGGAAGCGGAGAGACGTGGCGCCAAGATACGCCTGAATCTCCGGGACAGATTTTGTAGCAGCGATAAGATCGGTCTGCTTTGGCGTATCTATACCGTAAAAATCAGGAAATTTCACGGGCGGCGATGCTACAAGGAAGTGCACCTCCTTTGCCCCCGCGTCGAAAAGCATGGTCACGATCTGACGCGAGGTTGTGCCCCGTACAATGGAATCATCAAATACAATGACGCGCTTCCCCGCTACCACCCCAGGAATAGGTGTGAGCTTGGCCTTTACTCCTTGTTCCCTCACGTGCTGCTCGGGCGTGATGAATGTGCGGTGGATGTAACGATTCTTCGTGAGCCCCATCTCGAATGGAATCCCGAGAGTCTGAGCATACCCAATGGCCGAGGCAACCGCAGTCTCCGGTACGGGTATCACCACATCCGCCTTGATCGGATACTCGTGCGCAAGCTGGACGCCGAAATTGCGTCGGACTTGGTACACCGACTTACCCAGAATCTGACTATCGGGGCGGGCAAAATACACAAATTCAAAAATGTCGAGCTTTGGATCTGGTGTTGTGATCTGCTCACTGCGCATACCATCTTTATCTATGACCACCATCTCCCCTGCATTGATCTCACGGATAAACGTGGCTCCTATGGGGCCATATGCGCATGTCTCAGAAGCGACGATGTATCCCCCATTCAACGATGCCACGGACAGAGGGCGAATGCCGCATCGATCGCGAATCGCGACGAGCGAATCGCGGGACATGATGAGAATAGAAAATGCTCCGGTCATGAGCGGATATATATCTTTGATCGCCTGTGTAAGCTCGATGCCCTCGCGCATACGAGCGGCGATAGCTTCGACGATCATGCGAGAGTCGGAAAATTTCGATGTATCAATATTTCTTTTCTTCAAAAATGCCGCAAGCTCGTCTGTCGTAGGTAAATTTCCATTGTGAACAAGTGCTATCGCGCCGTCTTGCGGGACAGAGCAGAGAGAGACCGAATCATTGAGGCTCGGGTGTGGATCTTCGTACGACACTTCGTGAAGTGAAGATGCTCCCGCGGCGAGCATGGGCTGCGCGTGCTTCACATGCGAACCGCCGGTTGTCGAGTAACGATTGTGCCCGACGGCAATGTGACCTTTGAGGCTATTGATGAGATCGTCGTTGAAGACCTGCGAAACAAGCCCCATCCCTTTGTGAAGCGCGATCGTCTCGCCATTGGCTGTTGCAATACCAGCACTCTCCTGTCCGCGATGTTGCAGCGCAAAGAGACCAAAGAAAGAGAGGCGTGCGACTTCGAGACCAGATCCATAGACCCCGAAGACTGCACACTTTTCGCCAAGGGTTGGCATATTCGAAGTGGAGATTATACATCAAATAGATACTTTCGGGAATGTGTCCAGTTTGAGTTGGGGAAATAAAAGCGATGGGCGCGCACGAAATCATTCGTGCGCGCCCGTGTCTAGGCCCCCCGAACAAAGAGCCAGCGTTCCCCCGCGACAGGAAAGGGGGGAATTTCTTGAAGAGCGGTCCTTGGGAGTCGATACCCAAGCCCGACCGTTGCGGCCCATGCCTCGATATCGGGCATGAGCGCTTTCGTGACCGGACGAAAGCCATGGTTGACCCCTGATATCATGACCGCTCTTTCGGAGGTGATCAGGAACAGGTTCCCCCCTTTGGGAGCAAGTGAGGTGGAGTCAGTCACAAGCTCGCTCAAGAGTCCGTTCCCCCGAAGCCTAGGATCGACCCAGATGGTTCCAATTTCCCACCAAAGCGGATCAGCAGTGCCCCAAAGAGCCGCAAACGCCTGAATAGTTCGATGACCAACCAATTCGGGCGTTTCGCGAATGATCGCCCGGCCGGAGTGAAACTGACTCGAAAGAAGTCGCGGGTCCAATCGCGCATTATTATAGATCCCGACTTTTTTTAGGGTCTCCGATAAGGCAGCCCATTTCCTCTTCTTCGGCTCATCTGGAAACCCGACAACTTCGACTTTTGGATATTTTTCGAAGTCATTTTTTTTTCGCTCCTTTCTGCTTTCCAAAGTCAAAACGTATATTGCGTCGTAACCCAGGTAAGCAGTGAGCACGAAGGTGTCGCCGTTGACATGGCAGAGCACCGAACCCACGTCGAGAACGGGCACGATGACCGTCGCCGTTATCCCCTCGACGGCGAGGCGGTCCTGTATTTCAGCCTGATTGATCTCCAGCACGTCACGGGCCAGCTGGCGGCCCTCGAACGAGCCGATCTCACGACCGAGTGGTCCAAACGTAAACGGAATACCCCGCTCGTTGAACAGCTCGCTAATCCGTGTGCCACCCCCCGTGCATATCACGACGAAATATTTTTGGGAAAGCGCGCGTATCCATTCGATAACGTCTGGCCTCAGATCGGCCAGGTCCCCCGTCATTTTGACGAGCGCAGTTTTACGAGCCATGACAGCCTCCTTGTTGTGAAAGAACATATCGCCAGATACATCCTTTCGGTTGTATTAACGAAAAACGGCCCCCATTTGAGGCCGTTTGGAAGATTCGTGCATACAAATACTCTAAACAGCCTCAAATGAGTCTGTTCGTCGTCGCTGAATATTGGAAATCGCTGACTGCATGTCAGCTTTATATCACATACGCATTTTCCTGCAACAAAGAAAAAAGAAATGCGGGCGTGCCATGGTAGGCACGCCCGCGAGAGACCGACTTGTTTACACGATCGAGGAGTGATCAAACTCGACGATGCCCTCGGCTCCAAGCAGCATCAGCTGCTGCTTAAGCCGATTGATCCCCTCCGTGGGGACTACCGATGAGATCGCGCAGAATCCTTCCTCAGCTAGCGGCTGGATTGTCGGGCTCTTGAGAGACGGGAGGATTTTTTTGATCTCCTCCACCCTCATGACAGGCGCGTTCATAGTGATATACACCTTGCCGCGCGCTTCGACCACGCCCGTCAAGATTTTTGCCAAGAACTCGGCTTGAGCTTTTCGCTCAAGGTTTTGCATCGCTTCTTTATTCGCGATCAAAACGGTTTTTGACGTGAATATCTCTGCGATCTCCCCGAGATTATTCGCCCTGAGGCTTGTCCCCGTCTCCACCAACGCGACCCCAAAAAAATACCTACTCATCGTTACTAAGGCCTCCGCCCCGCCGGTACATGGAATCACCGCTGCGTTGACTCCACGCTCCTTCAGAAATGCCTCAGTTGCCCGGGGGTATTCTGAGATTATTTCCGGCACGTAATCCTGATATTCCGGCTCGGGCTTCGCGAAGAAATCGCCATCATGTTCTCCGCGACCGAAGAGGACGCAGCGCGTCGCCCCATTCGTCTGCCGGCTGTATGCCAGCGTCGCCAAAGTAACGACATCGGCACCGCTCTCGATGACCGTGTCCTCGCCGGTCAAGGCAAGAGGGATCGTTCCTTCGGCCACCAGGGTCGGGATCTGACTGGGCTTGAGGAAAACGGCCCGAGCTATTGACCGGAATCCCTCTACCCGCGCGATGCATTCGCGCGGATGTCCGCGGCGCACAGCGATGTGCGCCTGACGCAGAAGCTCGAGAGTTGGTTCCTCGAGACTTTTTCCCGAAGGAAGAGCGAAGGGGATCAGCTGCGAATCAGTCATTTTGCGTCTCCATAAAGATCATCATCACTCTACCCCGCTGCACCACGCAGACGGGTGTAAAAGCAAAGCGGGCCTCGAAGGCCCGCCTTTGACATCCGTGTTTTGAAAATTAGGAATGGCAAATACCGGCCTTCGAGGTGAAGCCGGTATGATGCTGTATGTTTGCCACAAAACTCATGTTTGTACTGTATACCATACGATCTATTTTTCTTCAAGAATCCTCAGGATTTTGTTGAGTTTTTCGTTTTCGATGCGAGCAAGTTGTGTTTGGAGTTGCTCTATCTCCTCCTTCGCCCTCAGATTGGTCTCGTAATCAGCCTGTGCCTGGTGCCTGTCGCGAGCAGACTGACGATTTTGCGCCATCATGATTAATGTCGAGAGCAGAATAGCTTCAAGACTCACTGCCATCGTCAAAAGCGCGTATGGGAACGGTTCGACTGGAAGGAGTATCCAGAGCGCGAACCAAACGACATGAACGTATACGAAAGCCCATGAACCTACCGACCCGGCGATTTTATCCGCAATAGCATCTCCCGCTGATCGAGCCTCTCTGTACCTATCGTGCCATGTTTTGTTGTTGTCCATACCCCCTCAGTATAACCGTTTTTTAGCTGCCCTTACCGTGCTTCAACGCAGAGCTTTGTTCACCAAGCTTTTTGACACTATGTCCGCCAAATTGATTACGGAGCATAGCAACGAGCTTACCCGTGTAGCTCGGAGCCTTCTTTGATGCCACGCGAAATTTGAAGGCGTCTTCAATCACCCTGGCTGAAATGCCCATTTTTTTCGCTGTTTTTATGGTCCACTCGGCCTCGCCTGTGTGACCCACCGCCCCAGACACTGCCTTCAGATCTTGACCGTGCTCTTCAAATCCATTCTTCATCCATCCCACAAGACGAGATTCGATGACGCTTTTATGGTTATAAATATCGGCGACGCGTGCGAGATCAAGCTTGAACTTAGATTTCTTCAAAATGGCAAAACCCTCGGCTAGCGCCTGCATCATTCCGTACTCTATTCCGTTGTGGACCATCTTCACAAAATGTCCGGCGCCTGCTCCTGTGAAGAATTGGTAGCCGTTGCTGACCGCCAAATCTTTAAAGAGGGGCTCATACACCCGAAAAGACGATTCATCGCCGCCGATCATAAGGCAGCCACCGTACAGTGCGCCGGCTGGTCCTCCCGAAAAGCCGACGTCGATATATTTGATTCCGAGCTTCTTGATTTTTTTTGCACGTGCGATCGAATCTTCAAAAAATGAATTTCCGCCATCGATAATCACATCGCCCTTTTCGAGGCTCTGTGTGATGCCCTCTTTTCCAAACAGCACGTCATCTATCACCTTGCCCGCAGGTACCATGAGCCACACGAGCCGCGGGGTTTCGAGCTGACTTATGAGTATTGAGGGGGTCATGGCTTCGTGCATGCCTTCGTCGCCCAGCTTTTGCATCACAGGCTCCGAAGCGTCATATCCGTGCACCTTCCATCCCTTCCGCATCAAATTACGAGCAATGTTGCCACCCATCTTTCCAAGACCAATGACTCCGATTTCTTTTTTCATGATATTCACGCAGCAAGAATTTCTTTGGTACCAGGCTTGTACGTTTGCAGCACTGTAACATTCCTCTTCCAGGCGTCCAAAATAGGATCAGTAAAGCGCCACATCGCACGGATCTCCTCGGTACCGATAAAGAGCGTCTGATCTCCTCGTATGCAGTCGAGCAGAAGCTTTGCATACTCCTCCACATACGGCACATGGGTCGATTGTTCGCGCAACATATAGTGAAACTCCCGCCGCTCTGTCGCGAAAGTGAAGCCTGCACTCTTTGACCAAAATTCGATCAATATCTCCTCGCGAGGTTCCATGCGGAAAATCACTTCATTTTTATGATGCGGACCATTCTGCGGACACAAGCACGGCATAGGATGTTTGAATGTGACCACAATCTCTTTGAGAGGCTCTCCCAGGCGCTTACCACTTTCCATCACAATACTCACACCCTTCCACTCTGGCGCAGAAAGTGAAGCCTGTACCTTGAAGTACGTCTCCGTTTCAGAATCTGGCGTAACTCCAGCGATCTCGCGAAATCCTGCATATTGCGCACGAACGGTCGATTTCTGTATTTCCTCATCAGTAAGCACATTGAGAGACTCGAGAATCTTGGTGCGCTTCCTTTGGATAGCAGACGCATCAAAACTCTCGGGATGCTCCATCGTAACGAGCGCGAGCATCTGAAGGAGATGGTTCTGTCCCACATCGCGAAGCGCCCCGACGCCATCATAAAACGATCCGCGTTTCTCTACCCCGATTTTCTCAAGTACCCTGATGTGAATGCTTTCAATAAGCTTGTTGCCCCACGCCATCTCAAAAAGGTTGTTGGAAAAACGGAACGTTAGGATATTTTGAAGCATCTCCTTCGCGAGATAATGATCAATACGGTATATCTGATCTTCCTCAAAGAGCTTCCCCAAAAGCTCGTCTATCTGCTTTGCCGTGTTCAAATCTACTCCAAAAGGCTTCTCCACAATCACGTGCGTCCACCCCTCGCCAGGCGCGCAGACGCCCGTAAGCCCAGAGTGAGCCAACTCCTGCAATATGGTTTCGTAGAAATCTGGAGCCACAGAGAGATAAAAAAGCTTATTCGAGCACACGCCCCACTCTGCGTCGCGCTGATCAAAAGTCTTCTTCAATTGCATGTAACTCTCTTTGTCTTCAAATGTCCCTCTTTGAAACTCAAAAACGCTGAGAAAGGGGCCGATCTTGTCTTCCGCGATCTTTTCTCCCGCATGCTCTTCAAGCACCTCGCGGACGTACACACGAAATTCCAAATCGCTCCATTCTCTGCGCGAAAACCCGATGACACGAAACATCTGCGGCAATTCGTTGTGCTTGTACGCGTAAAACAGTGCGGGGAGGACTTTGCGCCGCATCAAATCTCCCGTTGCCCCGAAAGCCACGAAAATCGTCGGAATGTTTCGCGCCGGGGCGATCATGCGGCCATTATATACCCCAAAATGAGATCGAGAGTAACTCGGGAAGTTGAAGTGTCATCATTGAAAAAAGTGGGCGCGCCTGTACACTTGCGAATATGGCAAAAAAATACTATGGATCGCAGACGGAAAAAGCTCTTAACAACTTCCCTTTTTCGTTCCGCCAAACACCCAGGAATTTTATCTACGCAATCGCTGAGATAAAAAAAGCTGCGGCACTTGCACACAGCGAAGTTGGGGAGCTTGATTCTACGCGCGCAAAAGCCATTGCTCGCGCATGCGAAGAGCTGCTCGATGGGAAATTTGATGATCAATTCCTCCTCCCTGCGTTTCAAGGAGGCGCAGGCACATCTAATCACATGAACGTGAATGAAGTGGTGGGCAATCGTGCAACCGAAATCATTAAAGAGGGCGGCAAAGAGATGCGCGTGCACGGCAACGACCACGTCAATATGTCACACTCAACCAACGACGTTATGCCCTCGGCACTTAAGATCGTCGCGGTGCGACTCGCGGGCAGCGTCCTCGCCTCACTCGACGGAATGATTGCGGCTTTTGAAAAGAAATCAAAAGAGTTTGCACACATTTACAAGCTCGGCCGCACACATATGCAAGATGCCGTGCCAACTACACTGGGCGCAGAAATGGCCTCGTACGCAGAAGCCCTCAGGCGCGGGAGGAAACGCCTCGCAGGAGCGCGAGAGCAGTTACTTGAGCTGAATCTCGGCGGTAGTGCGATTGGCAACGCAATCAACGCATCTCCAAAATATCGCACGAAACTCTACCAGCAATTGCAGAAAGTCACGAAGCTCAAGGTCTACCAGGCAAAAAACATGATGTCGCAAACCGGGAGCAACACCGATTTCGTGTTTCTCTCTGAAACACTTACAGGAATCGGCGTTGACTTGTCGAAAATCGCAGGTGACTTCCGTATTTTGAGCAGCGGCCCTAAGGGCGGATTTGCCGAACTCATCTTGCCTGAGCTTCAGCCGGGATCCTCGATCATGCCTGGCAAGGTGAATCCCGTCATGCCCGAAGCCTTGAGCCAGCTGTACTACTTACTCTCAGGCAACAACCTCACGATAGAGCACGCAGCGCACGGTGCGCAGCTTGAGCTTGGGGTCATGATGCCCATTATCACCGACCGCCTCATCGAATCGCTCACCCTCGCTCATGAAATGATAGGGCAATTTACCGAGAAATGTATTAAAGGATTGAAAGCCAACGAAACACAGATCAAAGCGCATCTAGAAAACTCAACCGCCTATTCCACCCTTGTCTCCCCCGTCATCGGCTACGATGCGGCCGCGCAAGCGGTGAAAGATGCCCTCGCGCAGGGCAAAACATTCCGCGAGGTCGTACTCGAAAAAAAGCTACTCTCCGAAAAACAATTCGACAAAATCGTCCGGGAGTTCTAGGGAATGTTTGAAAACCTCCTCCTCGAGCCGGTATCCTCTCGGAACCCGGATTTTCCTGCTGGAAAATTTTCATCCACTAATTTTTTCCTTTAACTGCGAAATGCCGGTACCGTTATTGCCGGCATCGGCAGAAGCTGCGAACGGTTCATGTCTAACTCCCTTTATCATTTCACCATCGCATGATCGCGACGGATTCCAAAAACATACAGTTAGCGACCCCCCCCCGTCAAGTAAGGTCAGGATTCGGTGGCTACACTCTTAAATATCCTTTTTTGTACGCAAGCTCGGCACTCAGGATGCCGCCGCCAGCGGCGCCGCGGACGGTGTTGTGGGAGAGGGCGACAAATTTGTAGTCGAATACAGGGCACGGGCGGAGACGGCCGATGGATACGGCCATTCCTTTATCGGCATCGCGATCGCGCTTAGGCTGCGGACGATTTTGTTCCTCGCGGTAGATGATCGGCTGCTTTGGTGCAAACGGAAGGTCGAGAGCTTGCGGCTCGGCTGTAAATTTCGCCCAAATACTTTTTATCTCTTCGATCGTTGGCTTTTTACCCTTGAACGAGAGGTTGACGCACGCGGTATGACCATCGATCACGGGCACCCGATTGCACTGTGCGGTGATGGCAAGACCCGTGTGTGATACAAACTTCCCCTCCGCCATTGACCCCAAAATTTTGAGCGGCTCTTGCTCAGTCTTTTCTTCTTCACCACCGATGTAGGGCACCACATTGTCGATCATATCGAGCGATGAGACGCCCGGATATCCGGCACCCGAAACTGCTTGCATGGTCGTCACGGCAATTTTATCGATCTCGTATCCCGCCTGCATGAGCGCGAAGAGCGGCGTGAGGTAGCTTTGAATGCTGCAATTGGGCTTCACGACGATAAAGCCGCTTTTCCACCCGCGCGCTTTTTGCTGCGCAGGAATGATGTCGAGGTGGTGAGGGTTAATTTCTGCGATGATCATCGGCACATCAGAAGTGCCGCGATGCGCAGACGCATTGGAAAAGACTGGCATGCCTGCCGCAGCATACGAATCTTCGGCTGCGCGGATAGCTTCTTTCTCGGGCATTTCAAACGCAGAAAAGACGAGCTTGCATTCCGCTGCTGCGGCCGCAACATCCGCGACATCATGCACGATGAGCTCGGCAACATCTGCGAGCATCTCACCATCCACAATCCACCCGCTCCGCAGGGCATCACGATATTTCTTGCCCGCCGACTGGGGAGATGCAGCAACGTATGCCACACGAAACCACGGATGATCGGCAAGCAAGCGAATATACTGCTGCCCTACCATGCCTGTCGCACCCAATATACCGACGGGAATCTTTTCCATATCTATATTGTAGCAACTGCTGTGCGTAATATATCTGCAAATACACCTGCCGCTGTGACTTCTGCTCCAGCCCCGGGCCCCTGAATAATGAGAGGAGAGGTTTTATATCGATCCGTAAAGATCGAAACGATATTGTCATTGCCATAGAGGGCGTAAAAGGGATGCGTGATGTCAACGGCTTTGAGGGAGACACTCGCCTTCCCCTTATTAAGGCTCGCCACATAACGAAGCACTTTCCCTTCCTTTCCCGCTGCTTTCTTTCGTTTCTCGTACTCTCCATCTTCGCGCTTGAGCTGTTCAAAGAATTTTTCAATAGATGCCGCATCGCGAGACTTGGGCGAAAGTAGGCTTCGCACCTTGACGTCTTTCAACTCCAGGGGTAGACCAATTTCGCGCGCGAGGATGAGAATCTTGCGAGCTACATCGAGCCCACTCAAATCGTTGCGCGGATCAGGCTCAGCATAACCGAGAGAACGCGCCTCGCGCACGACCTCGCTAAACGGCTTATTACCGCTGAAATTGTCAAAAATATAACTCAGAGTACCTGAAAGTACAGCTTCGATACGAGTCACACGATCTCCGGAAAGCAAAAGGTCTTTAAGTGTACCCAAAACAGGCAATCCGGCACCGACATTTGTCTCATACAAGAACTTCACACCGTGCCCCGAAGCACACGTCTGCAACGCTTTGTACTGCTCGTATGGGCCGGAATTTGCAGTCTTGTTTGGTGTAACGATGGAAATACCTCCGCTCAACACATCTAGATAGTGCGGAGCCATGTCGCTACCTCCGGTGCAATCCACAAATACGCTGTTTGGCAATTCCGCTGATTTCATCGTTTGAATGAACTTCGCGATATTCATGGTGAGAGCGGATTGCTGAAGCGCCATCCTCCATCCCGTTTGAGGAATGCCACCAAAATCAAACGCCATTCGTTTGGAATTTCCTATCCCGATCAACCGTACCATATATCCATATTCCTCGGATAATGATTCCTGCTGCCGTTCAATTTGGTCCAACAACGCAGTGCCTACAACACCGGCGCCTACGACAAACACGTTTACAACGACCTTCGTTGGAGAGAAAAAGGCGGCATGAATCGCATTGAGCGCTTTGATCTCATCGGACTTCTTAATGACAAACGAGATGTTGAGCTGGGACGATCCTTGGGCAATCGCCACAATACTGATCCCATTCTTTCCAAGTGTCTGAAAAGCTCTTCCGGCAATTCCTCGCTGATTGTGAAGCCGCTCGCCGACGATAGCCATAACCGAGAGATCGTGTTCCGTGACCACGTCATCCATGAGCCGCTCATGACGCTCAAGAGAAAACTCTTCATGAATGACTGCGAGTGCCCTTTCTGCATCTTTGGTAGCGACGGCAATCGATATCGAATTTTGAGACGACGCTTGCGTAATGACGATGACATTGATCGATTTTCTCGACAGTGCCGTAAAAAGGCGTCCGGCAGCGCCTCGAATATTGAGCATGCCGCTTCCGCCTACCTGCAACACGCTCACGTTGCTTATCGAGGAGATACCCTTTGCGAGAGCGCCGTCATCGGAGGAGGTCGTTCCGATCACCGTACCCGCTGCATTCGGCTCAAACGTATTTTTTATTAAAATGGGTATCTTTCTTTCGAGAGCAGGCTGCATGGTCGGCGGATGAATCACCTTTGCTCCAAAGTAGGACATTTCAACAGCTTCCTGGTAGGTCATCGCAGGGAGGGGGCGCGCATCCTTGACCTTGCGCGGATCCGCCGTCATTACACCGGAGACATCGGTCCAAATCTCAATCGCTCGGGCTCCAAGAGCCGCCCCAAGAATCGACGCTGTGTAATCGCTTCCTCCGCGACCTAAGGTCGTCGTCTCTTTGTCTTTTGTCGCCGCGATAAAACCCGTGACAATCTGAAGTTTTGGGTGCGCCTTAAAGTGCTTGCGAATCGAGCCGTTCGTTGTCTTGAAATCCACTGCGGCAGAACCAAACGAATCGTTCGTAGTAATGATAGACCGCGCGTTGAGATATTCGCATGCGATACCTGCATCAAGAAAAGCCTCGGTAAGCACGTGTGCGGAAAGCCTCTCGCCATAACTCATGACGTGATCGAGCGCTCGTGGAGAGAGCTCCCGAAGAAGTCGTATTCCTCGCACTACATCGCGCAAATAACCGATGAGCTCGCGGACGCGCGCTGTAGCCCGTTTTCGATTGCGCACTCGCACAAGCGATTCAATCGTATGAATGTGCCGCTGCTCAAGCTCGTCGAGAAGAGTTGCAAATGAATCGTCCGAAGCTGCAGAAGCTTCAGCGATGCGAATGAGTTGGTCGGTGACGCCGCTCATGGCAGAAACAACAACCGCCGCCACTTTCCCCTTGTTAGAAGACTTTTGAACAATCGCCATCACTTGTCGCATGGCATCCGCGGATCCCATAGATGTCCCGCCAAACTTCAGGACCCTCACTCCTTTCATATGAATACGCTAACACGCGATACTAGTGATGTCAACATTTGGCGTTTATACTTTCAACTTCTCTGCATTTACGCTTCGGATCTTTTTGCTAAGGACCTTTCCCGAAGTATCGAGCTCGTAGCACCACACTTCGCCCGTTCCAATCTCTAGCTCAGCAACCTTGTCCTCAGGAATGTTTTCAAGATGTTTTACGAGCGCACGAAGAGAATTGCCATGAGCAACAACGAGAATATTCTTCCCTTGCATCATCAGTGGCTTGATATTTTTTTCGTAGTACGGCATGACACGAGCGTGCACGTCTTTCAGCGTCTCCCCCTCCGGAATCTTCACATCCCATCCGCGTCGTAAATTATGAAAAGCCTCTTCGCCAATCTCTTTTTGCACCTCCCATTTATTTTTGCCTGTATACACGCCGTAATGTCGCTCTTTAATCGCAGGATCGATCGTCACCGGCATGTCAGGCTTCTCAAGCACTCGACAAATCTCGGTAAACGTCTCTTGCGCCCGTTTGAGGTCTGACACAAACGCGCAATCGATCGGGATATCACGAATAGCCTCGGCCGCAGATTGAGCCTCGTGGACGCCCTCCTCCACGAGCCCTATGTCCGTATGACCCGTCCACTTACCCAAACGATTCCACTCTGATTTACCGTGCCGCACTAAGAGAAGATACGACATAATTATGTAAAGGCACCCTTCCCCGCAAAGACGGCCTTGTCGCCTAGCATCTCTTCGATTCGCAATAGCTCGTTGTATTTTGCTACTCTATCGCTGCGGCTCGTCGAACCGGTCTTAATCTGTCCAGTACCGAGACCGACTGCTAAATGCGCGATGGTTGTGTCCTCGGTCTCTCCGGATCGATGCGACATCACCGCACGCCAACCTGCTCCATGCGCCATATCAACCGCGGCGATAGTTTCTGAAAGCGTGCCGATCTGATTCACCTTTATGAGAATGGCATTTGCCGCTTTCTCTTTGATACCCCGTTCAAGAAACTTCACGTTCGTTACCAAAAGGTCGTCGCCCACGAGCTGAGTCGTGCCACCCAATCGAGCCGTGAGTTTCTTCCATCCATTCCAATCATCTTCGGCAAGACCATCTTCAATAGATTTGATGGGATACTGGGCGCACATTTTTGCATACCAATCGACCATCTCATCCGCTGTAAATTGCTTCTTTTCGATGCGAGAAAGGTACGTGCCATTCTCATACAATTCGGAGGCAGCTGAATCGAGGGCAATAGCGACATCATTCCCCAGGTGATACCCGGCACCCCGGACAGACTCCGCCACGAGTGCAAGTGCCTCTTCATTCCCCCCTTTTACCGCAGGTGCAAAGCCACCCTCGTCACCCACCGACGTACTGTATCCCTTGAGCTTGAGTATTTTCTTGAGAGCATGAAATACTTCCGCCATCATGCGCAAACCCTCTCGAAACGTCGGCGCACCCACGGGCATAATCATAAATTCCTGGAGATCTGTCGATTGCCAGTCGGTGTGTGCTCCGCCATTCAAAATATTGCACTGTGGGAGCGGCAATATGAAATCACGCGGAGATGCGGAGAGGCCACGAACGTATTCAAACAGTGGAACCTCTTTTGTTGCCGCCGCAGCTTTCGCAACAGCAAGCGAAACCCCCAGTATCGCATTTGCGCCAAGGCGACTTTTATTTGGCGTGCCATCGAGTGCGCAAAGCTTCGCATCAATCGACGTTTGATCTTCTACGCTCATTCCCACGATCGCTTGTGCAATTTCACCGCGCACATTATCCACCGCCCTCATCACACCTTTTCCTCCATAGCGAGTCTTTTCTTCATCGCGGAGTTCGTGTGCCTCATGCGAACCCCTGGAAGCTCCTGAAGGCACTCCAGCACGACCGATCACACCCTCATCGGTACTCACGTCGACCTCAATAGTAGGGTTACCCCGCGAATCCAAAATCTCGCGGGCACGAACTGAGTTGATTTTCATACCCGCCATTATATATCAAAGTTTAATCGTATCTGGGGTCGCCTTTTCTTCATCGACTATTTGTGACTGATCGATCAGGTCGTCTTGCTGTGGCATTGCTCGATATGCATACCATGACGCAAGAATAGCCGCGGTACCACTGAGCGCAAGCCCCCATCGCGCGCCCGCGTATTGCCCCACAAACCCGATGATCGGTGCACCAACGAGTGTGGAACCGAAAATCGCCATGGCCCAAAAGGACATAACCCTCCCACGCATATGCGGTGCCGCACTCAATTGGATCGTCGTGTTACCAAGTGACAAAAGATTGATCGAAAAGAACCCTACGAAGAACATGCCAATGACCGCAAGACCGAGTGTGGGCATGATACCGGTGAGACAGATAGAAACACCGAAGAAAAAAGCCGCGCCGATAAATTCACGCGCAGCGATTCTCTGACGGCTCACCGCAAAGAGACCTCCCGCAACAGAACCTGCGCCCATTGCGGAGACAAGCGCTGCATAATCCGCGGCGGTACCACCAAAAGTATTTTGTGCGAGGAGAGGAAGCGTCACCTGAAATTCATACGAGAACGTCCCGATCACCGCCATTACGACGAGCACCGCGCGAATAACAGGAACAGACAACACATACACGAGCCCTGCCCATATGTCACCCATGGGCTTGGACTCTGTCGACTCGCGACGAAAATCTTTTGAGTCCATGAGAGAAATGACAAACAATACCGCGCAAAACGAGATCGCGTTTGCGAGAAAGCAAAATGCGATACCTACGGTCGCAATCAGCGATCCAGCGATGAGAGGGCCGAGCGCGCGCGCGAGATTAGCCTCGGTCGAATTGAGCGTAACGGCGTTGCGTAAATTCTCACGCCCGACCATTTCGTGCACAAATGTCTGGCGTGTAGGATGATCTATAACGTCGACCGACCCGTAAATTGCCGCGAACATAAAAAGCATCCACACTTGAATAGTCTCGGTGTACACTGAGATGCTAAGAGCAAGCGCCAAAATCACGAAAAGTGATTGTGTTACGTAGAGGATTTTGCGCTTCTCGAACCGATCGACGATCATGCCAGCAAACGGACCGCCAAAAAGCATTGGAGCGAAGCGCACAGCAAGTACACTTCCGAGCGCGACGCCATTGCCTGTAAGCTGCAACACCAGCCAACTCATCCCCACAACCTGCATCCAGTTACCCGCGAAGGAAAGACCCTGACCGATAAAGTACAATCGATAATTACGAATCCTCAATGAGGCAAACATCTGATATCCGACAGTTTTGATAGCATTCATACGTCTTGACCGATAGAGAATACCGCTTAAAACCCTACACTGCACTGTGGGCGGCAACATTCGGCACGGCCGTCCGGATACGAGCGAGAAATTTTCGAATTTCATCTGCAACAATGATAGAAGACGCGACTACGAATATCATACCCCACTCGGCGAGCGTAAGCGGCATCGTGTGCAACACCTTCTGAAAGAGTGGATTGTACACAGCGAAGAGCTGCAAAATGACAACTATGCACGTCGCGCCGATGAGGTACATGTTTGAAAATGGATTCATCTGGAATATCGACTTTTTATCTGATCGACAATTCCACGCATTAAACCATTGAAACACAGCAAGCGTGGTGAGGGATACGGTCCACGCCTTGGTCATATCTGCGCCAACGTAATCTTTGAAAAGATAGAGTGTCCCACACATCATTGCGACGGCTACAAGAACAATTCTCCGCATCATCGCCCAATCCACAAGATACTTTTTTGTTTTTGCGAAAGTGCGCGAAAGAAGCCCAGGCTCTTTCGGCTCCATCGCAAGTGCAACATCAAGAAAACCATCGGTAACGAAATTGAGCCAGATAATCTGTGCAGCAAGAAGCGGCAGTGGGAGTCCGAGCGCAAGTGCACCAATGAGCGTCAGCGTCTCACCAGCACTCGTGCTGAAAAGATAGAGAACTACTTTGCGTATTGAGAGATAGATACTTCGCCCTTCTTCAACAGCAGAAACAATACTTCCGAAATTATCGTCGAGCAAGACCAAATCTGACGCTTCTTTCGCAACCTCAGTCCCCATGCGCCCCATGGACACACCGAGATCAGCAGCCACAAGAGAAGGGGCATCATTCACCCCATCTCCTGTCATCGCAATCACGTCACCGCGTTTCTTGTAGGCGTTGATGATACGAAGTTTGTGCTCCGGCGTAACGCGCGCAAATACGGAGACATTCGAAAGTCGCGTTGAAAGCGCGTCATCCAAGGTCTGATCGATCTCGTGTCCAGTCAATACCTCGTCACCCTGACGATAGATACCTGCCTCCTTAGCGATCGCGCGCGCAGTGAGCACATGATCTCCTGTAATCATAACAACGCGTATCCCCGCCTCTTCTGCCCTCCGCAAGGCTTCCGATACCCCTTCGCGCAATGCGTCTTTCATACCAAAGAGACCGACGAACACGAGATCGCGTACATTGTCGGGGCTCACTGCAGACGGAGCGTCAAGATCCGAGGCAAACGCAAGAACACGAAGTCCTTTGGAAGTCATTTCTGATACGATACGTTCGATTTCCTCTTTCTCGTGCTCCGTAAGTGGATGTGATGCCCCATCGCGCCACACGTGACGCGAGTGTTGCAATACCTCCTCGGGAGCACCCACGATCGTAAGAATGTTTTTACCCTCGTGTGCGTGGAGTGTGCCGTGATATTTGAGCGTGTGATCAAAGGGGATCTCTCCAATTTGAGGAGAGGTGCGCTCAAGAATATCTTTATGAAATCCAACCTTCTCGCCAAAAACTGCCATGGCAACTTCCGTGGGATCGCCGGTAACTTGCCAACGCAGCTCTGTCTCCGAATACAAAGCACGGGCACCCGCGCAAAATGCAGCAATCCTGCCCGCATACAAAATATCCTGATTTTCAGCAGGATCGATAACCACCTCGTTGAGCAACACATCACCCTTAGGTTCGTACCCGACGCCACGAATTGTAAATATCTGCCGGCCGACCCACACTTCCTGAATGACGAGCTCGTTGCGCGTGATGGTGCCTGTCTTATCGACGGCAATAATTGATGCTTGACCAAGAGCCTCCACGGCCTGCAGTTGCTTTACGAGTGCGTTGCGCTTAGACATCCTCCACACACCCGTCGCGAGGATGAGGGTCATCACAATCGGTAAACCTTCGGGAATGACAGACACCGCGAGCGAGACGACCGTAGCAAACATAACGCGAGCTGAGTACCCTTCTGCAAGGCCAAAAAAGAATATTCCGGTACCAACAATCACAACCAACAAAATGATCGCGCGCGACAATTGTCGAATGTTTGCCTTGAGCGGTACATCCACACTGATCGAGGAAAGGTCTTTTGCAATACTTCCGATCACCGTTTTCAATCCAGTCGCAACGACAACGGCTCGCCCGCTGCCACCGACTATATTTGTACCCTTAAATACCATGTTGACTTGATCTGCCGATGATTTGTTCTTTCCTACAAGCACTTCGTCGATTTTTGACACGGGTATAGACTCTCCGGTCAACATCGATTCATCAACGCGCATATTGTGGGCGAGGATGATACGTGCATCTGCTGGCACCTTTGCCCCTTCTTGGAGCACAATGATATCGCCCGGTACAACCTCCCGATCAGGAATAATCATCTCCTTTCCGTCACGAACAACCACGGCGTTTGTTTCCACCAGGTGTTCGAGTGCTTTGAGTGTGTTCTGCGCTCTTCCTTCCTGTACAGAGCCTACGATTGCATTGAATATAAGCACCGCAAGGATAATCAACGAATCCACCACTTCTCCCATTACAAAAACTACAGCACTTGCTCCAAACAATACGTAAATAAGCGGACTTTGAAATTGCCGTAAGAAAATTCGCGCAAGACTATCAGATTTTTTCTCAGGCAAGGTGTTCGCTCCTTCCTCTTTTAGGCGTCTCGCTGCTTCATCTACCCGGAGACCAAGCTCTCCAGAGCGAAGCTCGTCGAGAATACGAGGAACTGTGCGTGAGTACCAGGGTGTCACGACAATCATTCTACAGCCTTTTTTGTATGTCAAATATCGCCATGAGTGAATTCAGTCGAGCGGACCGATTTTACTCAGTATCCAATTCTCCGCTCGAAGAACGACGCTGTGAAGTTTCGGATACCTGAGCGTATGGATATCAAGCCACTTTCTAAAACGAGGTGATGTCATGGATAGGAGCATCAGTCCGATTGCCATAAATAAAAAGCCCTGAAGAAAAGGCAACACGAGGCCAAAGAGCCCTGCTACGACAAAGCATGTCCCCACAACGACGACCGCCGCTCGTTTTACGTGTTGTTTCATAGCATTGTTTTCAGTTCCTCATTTTACACTGCATTGAGATTTTTTCTACGCACCTCACGAATCCCGAACCACACTAAGATTGCGGCGATGGCAAACTGTAGAAGTGCCGTGCTCTCTTTCGGATCCGGTAATACAAACCCAAGAATGTAGACCTGTAGTGGTATCCAAAAAATGATCGCAATAAACGAGAGCGCGAGAGACTTCAAAAGTCCGGTTCGCGCAATACCCATACAAATATTCGTGACTGCAAGAATGTTGGGGTGCGCGGCAGAGAGAAACACTGCCCACCGCCCCCGCTTTTCAAGCCACGCTTGCATGTCCTCGACAGTCCGCTCAGCCCCAAAATGAAGAAGTAACCGATAGAAACCCTCTTTGCCGAGCCAATAATTTATAATAGTGGCGGTTAGCACGCTCGCCCACCCTACAAACACAATTTCTCCAAGGGACAACGGGCTTCTGTCAGAAACCAATATCGCGAGAACAAAAACAAAAGACCCCGGAAAATACAAACTGATCATGAAAAGACTTTCAATAACGGCAGCTACATACAGCGCGAAAAGACCGTACCGATCAAAAAATCCCTTTGCTATATCCGTGTAGGTATCTATCCCGGGTAATCCTAGAGACTCTCTAAAAAAGAGAACCGCACTGAAACCAATAGCAAGTGCGAAATAAAAAAAGCCTGGCGCAAGATACTCTACCCAGGCTCTCACATGACTCACGAGCAATAGCATTGATTCCACTGTAGCAGACAAATTATCCAATTCTCACGCTTTTGTATATACACTTGATGCACTGCGTCTGGTTCGGACGAGTTTTGATATATTTATTCTTACACGCGCACAGTGCCACGACAACGGTACTCTTTTTCTCAACCCATTTCCCGTTTTTTTGAAATGTCTTTGTAGGAAGATTCATCGGTGTTATAATAACACATCTTCACCCATAAATCAAATATGCGCCCAAAATACGAGGTCATCGTAATCGGTGGTGGTCCCGCTGGAATGATGGCTGCGGGACGTGCCGCAGAGCGTGGCCGATCGGTACTCCTCATTGAGAAAAACCCAACGCTCGGCAAAAAACTCGATGCGACAGGCGGCGGGAGGTGCAACGTTACCAATGCAGAATTCGATGTGCACGCACTCCTCAAACACTACGGTGCCGCAGAGCAATTCCTCTACTCCCCCTTTTCGCAATTCGGTGCGCATAGCACGTTTGATTTTTTTGCGGCACGCGGACTCCCGCTCGTTGTCGAAGATCGCAAACGCGCGTTTCCAATGACTCACAACGCCCGAGACGTGACGAAGACCCTTGAGCAATACCTCGAAAAACACAGCGTCTACATTCTCACAAAAGCCACTGTACAAAAAATCAACGCCGAGAGTAAGCGCATTACAGAGGTCGTGACCTCAGAGGGCACATTCACTGCGGAAAATTTCATCATCGCCACAGGCGGCGTGTCGCACCCTGAGACAGGATCCACAGGAGACGCATTCGGATGGCTTGAACGTCTTGGACATTCAATCGTACAGCCTACGCCCACGCTCGTGCCGTTGCGCGTGAACGATGCATGGGTCAAAAAGCTCGCCGGCATCACACTTACGGATATGAAAATCACATTCTTCACCGATGGCAGACGCGCATTTTCAAAAAAGGGTCGACTGCTCTTCACGCATTTTGGACTCTCGGGACCTCTTATACTGAACTCGGCACATCAGGTGCATGACCTGCTCTCTGGTGGCACTGTCACCTGTATCATCGACGCATTCCCCGAGGTCGATTTTGCCGAGCTTGAAAAACGCATCATTACGGCGATTGATGCGAACAAAAATAAAAATTTCCGCAACGTACTCGACACTCTTGTACCGCCAGGCATGGGTAGTGCGTATATGTCACTTTTGAAACTCACCGACCCATCAATTAAATCGCACAGTCTTACCAGGGACGATCGTAAGCGCCTCATTCACATTCTCAAAGGCGCTCCCGCGACTATCGATGGGCTCATGGGTTTCGACCGGGCCATCGTCTCAGACGGCGGAGTGCCGCTTACCGAAGTGGACACTCGGACGATGCGTTCTCTCATAGTTCCAAATCTCTATTTAGTTGGTGACGTGCTGCACATTCGTCGACCTTCCGGAGGATATTCACTGCAACTCTGTTGGACCACCGGTTATACCGCCGGGAATAATGTGTAAGATCGGATGTTGTTTGTAACGTGCTATAGCATGTTACAAACAACACTAGCCTTTCATGCGAGGCTCCTCTTCTCACCAGCGACCCGAAGCTCCACCGCCTCCAGATGAACCGCCGCCGAATCCCCCAAATCCACCGCTGCTATGTCCTCCTCCAAATCCGCCACCACCCGCCCACCATGGCACGCGCGTACCGGTCGCCACATGTGAACGATACGAGCGTGATACAACGTAGTCAAAAAGAAGACCGAGGGAAAAAAGAGTCGCTACGATTACTCCACCGATAATACTGGATAGTCCAAAAAACATCCACGCTCCCATACCTCCAGCTGCGCCGAGTATACCTCCCAACCACCAACTTTTACTTCTCGCGAGGATAGAGCCAATCCAAGTCAATGCGGCCAACACGGCGACAGCAACGAGCTCGAAAATTTCTTCTGAAAAACTTGAGAGGGCGATACGTGTGCTCAAGCCCGTATATTCGTTTTGAGACGCGAGGATTAAATTCTCTACCCCCGCTAGAATTCCGCCATGATAGTCATTGTCGCGAAATTTCGGAAGAATCTCTTTTTGAATGATTTGATTGCTTATCGCATCCGGCACCGCACCTTCAAGTCCATATCCCACCTCGATGCGCACCTCACGATCATCTTTTGCGACGAGCAACAAGATTCCGTTGTCGCGACCTTCTTTCCCAATTTTCCAATCTTCAAATAGTTTCACCGCGTAATTTTCTACACTATCGCCTTCAAGTGAACTGATCGTAACAACCGCAATCTCATTGGTCGTACTTGCCTCAAACGCGCGGAGTTGCATCTCGAGCGATTGTGATTCCTCAGCAGTGAGGACTTGTGCAAAGTCGTTTACAAAACCAGTTGCACTACCTGGCGACGAATATGCGAGAGTCGACTGAGGCACAGCCAACACAATCACTAATGCGAGGAAGAAGATACTTTTCCTCATGGGAGTCAGATTTGTACTTTCGGGGCATTTTCCGCGCCCGCTGCCGCGTCAAAGTATGCGCGCTCTTCAAACCCAAACAGCGCGGCAAAGAGGCTTCCTGGGACGCGCTTCACGCGGAGATTATATTCTCGCACCATGTCGTTAAATCGAGAGCGTTCCACGCTCACACGATTTTCGGTGCCCTCAAGCTGCGCCATTAGTGTGGTGACCGTCTCGGTCGAACGCAGCTGCGGATAATTTTCCATAACTACGAGGAGTCGCGCAAACGCACTCTCTACCTGCGTGGCAGCGGCAGCTTTATCGTTTACCGTTGCGGCCCCTGCGTATCGAGTACGCGCGTCAGCAAGCTGGCCGAAGATCTCCTGCTCTTGCTTCATAATGCCTTTTACTGATTCGACGAGATTCGGAATGAGATCGAGACGACGCTGATATTGCGCTTCCACCTGCGCCCACTGACCATCCACGCGCTCGCTAGCACTCACCATGCCGTTGTATGCGGAGGTCAACCATATACCTATCAAAACGACTGCACCAATAATAACGATCAGCGCCTTACTAAAGCCACCCGAGGAAATATAGTTCATATGCTGAAAGTATTACAAAATCGTACGATTCTGCAAGATGTTTGCTTTTTACCAGCCATTCACCACCTTTTTGCGCTCACTCTTTCTTTCGAGCTTTGGTTTTTCCTTTTCCTCTTTCAGGGTGTTTAGTATTTTTTTGACCTCCTCCACGCTTGTGTCATCGAGAATTGAAAGAGGTATCGCCTTGACCTTGGCCTTTTTGAGCGCTGCTAACTTCTTTTTTAGCTCCTCCTGAGAAATCATGTCAGCCTTCGCCAGAAACACATACTCTTTCTTTTCCACCAAAAGCGGATTGAAGGCCTCTAATTCGTTGCGAATGATTTGGTAGTCTCGCAGCGGATCGTCAGACTCAGCCGACACGAGATGAAACAGCACCCGAGTGCGTTCAATATGTTTCAAGAACTTCACGCCGAGACCTTTTCCACCGGAAGCGCCCTCTATAAGTCCTGGGATATCCGCGAGAATAAGTTCGTAATATGCGCCGAGGTGTGGTTCGAGAGTCGTAAAGGCGTAGTTTGCTACGCGACTCTTCGCTGCAGTGAGCTCGTTCAAAAGGCTCGATTTGCCAGCATTAGGTAATCCAACCAACCCTACGTCGGCGATAAGTCGTAACTCGAAATGGTATGTGCAAATATCGCCCACCAACCCCGGCTGAGACTCCATGGGCGTTGTATTGATGGAAGAACGAAATTTGAAATTCCCCTTTCCTCCAATCCCTGCACCAGCGGCAAGAATACGTTGCCCAACATCATTCATTTCCCGCACGTATCCCGTGGCAAGGTTTGTCATGCGGGTACCGATAGGAATTTTCAAAACGAGATCTTCCCCGGCGCGACCGTCGAGAAATTGTCCGCGTCCGTCTTTTCCATTTTCAGCCTGAACAAATTTTTTATTGGCAAAAGCGGCGAGCGCGCTCGGGTTCGATACACCCTCAAAGAAGACGCTCCCCCCATTGCCTCCGTCACCTCCTGTGGGTCCGCGAGCGAGCCGCACCTTCTGGAATGCTACCGCACCCTTGCCCCCCTTGCCGGCACGGACCTCAAGTGTTATTTCATCTACCAACATCTTGGCATGCTAGCACAACACGGTGAATTGAGGCTATGTTACGGTTTTTTCGTGAGCTGACTTTTTCTCCTGTGCAAGAATGCGGAGACGAACTTTTGCAATGATGTCATCCATACTAGAATCTCCTTTCACGATGTAATAGAGGGCATCTTGGCTAAGCGCCGCTTCAAGAGTCGCGTTGTCGGACACGTTGGTCAATACCATTATTTCGGCTTTTGCTCCCCAACTGTCTTTCCGAATTTCTCGAATCATCTCGAGGCCACTCATCACGGGCAAAATGATATCTGCGAGGATTACATCGGGATGCTGCTCTAAAGCCATTTTGAGACCTGCGGCGCCATCACCCGCAATCAAAACTGAATATCCACTCTGTTCGAGTGCGCTTGCAAGGACAGTAGCAACCGTTGCCTCATCCTCGACCAAAAGTATTGTGTGTTTTTTGTCGGCCATATTTCGTCTATTGCATACAGTATACCGCGACTAAAACTATCTTCCAGACCCCCCTGTGTCTGCCTGAGGCGTTCGCCAATCGAGCGGAAATGTGACAAAGAAGGTTGTGCCCTTACTCTCGGTGGACTCGAAAGTAATTCCACCACCCGCATGTTCGAGAATGAGTTTAACGACATAGAGTCCGAGCCCCGTCCCGTCTGATACCAGCACTCTCGCATTCGATGCCCGGTGCAATTTCTCAAATACTCGACTCTGATCTTTTTTAGGTATACCGATACCAGTGTCACTGATGCGCACGAAAATCCCCTCCTTCTTCGCTCCGCCAACCTCTACGGTGCATGAGATCGTCCCGCCATTCGGGGTATATTTGATTGCGTTGGATATCAAATTTTGGAATACCATGCGCGCCATCGCCTTATCCGCAACGATATGCGGCACATCGGCAATTGAGATATTCAACTTGAGCTGACGTGCTTCGGCTGTTTGCCGTTGCTCTTCTACCACACTATCCACAAGATCACGAAGATCGATCTCCTCCGGGTTTTGTGAAAATGTATTCAGCTCAATACGTGAAATGTTAAGTAGTTCGTTGACGAGGTCAATCATGCGCCGGTTCGCCTCTTCAATTGTTCCCACATACTTAAGCTGAGCTACAGACAGCTCACCCGCCGCGCCCTTCATCAAAGCCTCGCTATACCAGCGAACAGCAGTGAGCGGCGTCTTCAGCTGATGTGATGCGAGCGAGACAAATTCTGACTTGGCTCTGTCCACCTCCACCTCTTTCGTGATGTCGCGAATGACCCCACTAACACTTGAGGGTCGCTTTGAGATATTGAGCTTCGTTGAACCCTCCACCCGCACGTTTCGTATTTCACCTTCTAAGCCTTTCGTGCGGTATGTAAACGAAAACGCACTAGACTTTTGTAGCGCGGCATTCCAAGCGCTCTTTGCATGCTCCCTATCTTCCTCGTGAACGCTCGCAAGAATATCTTCGACGGAAGGGATGTGTCTTCTCTTTACCAAACCAGAAAGTACATACATTTGTTCGGACCAAAAAGATTTCTCAGGATATTCAAAATCCCAAGCAAACGTGCCAAATTTCCCCAGTCGCTCTCCCTCACTGAGTTTCGCTGTGATAGCGCCAAGCTCACCGAGTATCGCCACTGTGTGACGACGTGCACGCGCTTGAGTTGTCGAGACAAAATATACTGCCCCCGCAACGATCGAGAGCACAATCGCACCAAACAAAAACAACGGGAATGACGAACCCAATCCCAGGGCACTCCCGATGTCGCTCATGATCTGGGTGATCTTGGCACTCAACGTTTCCACGTCTCCATTGTATCAGAACTCACCTCCGAAGTAGCTGCGCACGTGCCGTGGTGTATACTGAAATCTTATGCGTGACCTGGATCACGAAGAGTGGGTCAATAGAGAAAGAGCTCGAAAGGACGAAAAAAAGCAACGTGCAGCTCCCGCTGCCCCGAAGCAATCGCGAAAGAAACCGCCAGATAATTCTGACGAGGCGGCCTCTATCCGAGCTTGGGTAATTGACTGACCTGTCTCATGTTGCGCGCCTTACCGTCATCCGGCTACAAGCGGGACAATTTGCACAATCGCACCGATTGTATTCTGGTGCGATGATGGTAGTCTTGAATCTCTGTGGCCACACCCTTTATGCGAGAATTCGTCTATCCGATGCGTATCAACAAGTATCTCGCATACAAGAAAATATCGACGCGCAAGGGAGCCGATGACCTCGTCAAAAAAGGACGTGTCTCTATAAACGGAAAGCGTGCGGTGTTGGGAGATAAAGTGCATGCACATGACTCTGTGATAGTTAACCAGAAGGAAAACGTGTACCGTTATTTTGCTTTTAACAAGCCGCGAGGAGTTATCACTCACTCGCCTCAGGAGAATGAGCAGGACATTGCGAGCTTGATTCCGGAGAAGGATGTATTCCCAGTTGGGCGATTAGATAAAGACTCATATGGTCTTATTATTCTTACCGACGATGGCAGAATTACCGATCCGCTTCTCAACCCAAAATCCGCTCACGAAAAAGAGTACGAGGTGACAACCTTGGATTCTTTGCCGAGCAATTTCAAGTCGAAGATGGAGCGCGGCGTGAATATTGGAGAATATGTCACTCGACCCTGCACGGTGAATATCCTTGGAGACCGAAAATTCTCGATCACCCTGTCGGAAGGAAAAAAGCATCAGATTCGAAGAATGTGCGGCGCATTCGGCCAGAGCGCCACTTCTCTTCGACGCACGCGCATCATGAACATAAAGATTGGCAGATTGCGACCCGGAGAGTACCGCTCAATCACAGGTGATGAGCTTGCAACATTTCTTATAGCGCTTGGATTCTGAAATCTATGTTCGATTTTACTGTTATAAAAAGATCTACGATGTCTCGCGCTCGCGTAGGCATAATCAGCACTCCACACGGAGAGATCGAAACCCCGTCGTTCGTTCCTGTGGCAACGAGGGCGACAGTCCGAACACTGGAATCAGATGAGGTAGCAACCGCCGGATCGCAAATTTTAATCTGCAACACCTATCATCTGCATATTGCGCCCGGAGAAAAAAAAGTAAAAAAGATGGGTGGTCTGCATACCTTTATGCGCTGGAACGGCCCTCTTATGACTGACTCGGGGGGCTTCCAGGTCTTTAGTCTTGGGTTTGGGAGTGATCATGGAGTCGGAAAGATACTCAAGGAGAAACACGAGCATGCCATTCCCGATGGCGCTCAGCCACGCTCCGTAAAAATCACGGAAGAAGGAGTGTCGTTTCGCTCTCCCGTCGACGGCGTGCAGCTCTTCTTAGGTCCGAAGGAATCGATACGTATCCAAGAGGCACTCGGTGCGGATATCATCTTTGCGTTTGATGAGTGCCCTTCTCCACTTGCAGACGAAAGGTATATGCGCACCTCTATCGAACGCACACACCGATGGGCAAAAAGGTGTTTGGACGTGAAGAAAAACTCAGCGCAAGCGCTTTACGGAATTGTGCAGGGTGGGCGATTCGCTGAGATGCGGATGGAAAGCGCTCGCATTATCGGCGCGCTTCCCTTTGATGGCTTTGGCATCGGTGGTGAATTTGGTTATGACAAACGCTCCCTCAAAATCATGCTTTCTAAGGTTCACGATCTACTTCCTCAAGATAAACCGAGGCACGTACTCGGCGTGGGTCATCCAGAGGATTTCCCCTACCTTGCAAGCGCGGGCGCCGACACCTTCGATTGTATTGCGCCCACCCACTACGCTCGGCGCGGCGTTATCTTTACTTCAAAAGGCCGACTCAATATTCGCAATCGAAGATTTCTGAGCGACAAAAAGCCACTCGACTCGACTTGCGCATGCGACATTTGTAAAACATACACTCGCTCATACATCTCGCACCTCATTCGCATGCATGAAATCACCGGTATGAAGCTTGCCTCATATCACAATCTACATTTCTTCAATGCGCGCGCGAAAGAACTTCGTCGCCGCATTAAGAATGATGAGTTGTGAATAGATGACTCACTTCTCGAGATCGAGAACCTCGTCTATGCGAATTTGAGATACGAATTCAGGCACGTGACTTACGAGTATCATTGCCCCCTCGTACGAGTCGAGCGCCTTTGCGATTACAGGAAGATGGCGGAAATTTATGTGGTTGGTTGGTTCATCGAGAATGAGTAATCCCGGCCGCATCAAAACGAGTCGCGCAAAAGCGACAAGGCCCTTCTGACCCTCCGACAAATGACCGATCTTTGCGTGGATCAATTCATCCGAAATTAGAAATCCGGCAGCCACACGGCGCATTTCCTGCTCGATATGCTTTTCCATCACAGAAATAAGCTGCTTATATACGGTCGCTTCGAAATCAAGATTGGAAAAGTCTTGGCGGTAGTAACCCACCCGAACGCCCGGAGTTATCGCTGCCCCTTTCGCCTCACCACTCGCGAGCGCCTCGAGCAACGTCGATTTGCCGATACCATTTGGGCCCTTGAGCAACATGTGCTGATTCTTCCGAAGAGAAATCGTCTTTTTGTGAATGACTGTTTTATGATTGCGAACGGTATTGTACGAAGTGATATGCAGCATCTCACCAGTTAGGTTTGGCGGACACGGAATCTCAAACGGCTTGATGGTCTTATCCTCGCGGCGCACATCTACCATACTGTCTTCAGCATCGGCCGCCTTTTGCCTCATGCGCTTCGCGACGAGTCGTAGTTGCCCACCTTTCATTGCAAAAAAATTGGCTTTTTCTTTGTTGGCAATGATGGTTTTTTTGAGCTGTGCGTTTTTCATATCCTCTTTCGCGACGCGAGCCGATATCTGATTCACCACGTCAAAGTAATTGCCCACATACTGCTCCACCTTTTGCGTGTGAACATCGAGATACAAGACTCCTTGCGTAAACGCATTCAAAAAATCGGCATCATGCGAGATCACCATGCACGTCTTCGGGTACTCGACGAGAAATTTCGTCAAGTGCGAGATCCCCTCCTTGTCGAGATTGTTGGTCGGCTCATCGAGGAGGAGAAGATCGGGCTCCTGTATCAGGGCAGAGGCAAGCAAAAGCCTCGCTTGCTGGCCACCCGAGAACGATTTGATCAGCCGATCGTGAACCTTCGCGTGCCCCCTCAGGTTAACCACTTCAAGCGTCTCATCGATTCGAGGGTCAATGTCATACATCTTCTTCGGGAATACCTTCTGGAAGAATTCTCGCACCTTGAGATCCATCTCGTCCCGTGGAATTACCTGTCGCGCGATCGCAACGGAGAGACCTCTCTCAATGTGAATCGTTCCATCTTCCGGCTTGATCGCTCCCGTAATAAGCGCAAAGATGGTGCTCTTACCAGCGCCATTCTGACCCATGAGCGTAGTTTTGGAGCCGCGACGTACGGGAAACGACACGTGATCCAGTATGAGCTTGCGAGGGCCGTGTTCAAACAACACATCCTCAAACCGAACAATGGTTTCTTCTGCCATGGAGAGAACCTACAGCATATTCCGATAAAATCAAAACTTTGAGCGAAGAAAGGCGCCCGAGGGCGCCTTTCTCTACTTCTTCGCTTTCTTTGGTTTCTTGGTTTCTTTTCTTCGGGCGCTATTTCCTTTTGCCATATCGTGAGATTTCTGGCTGATAATCGGTATATGGTATCACGCCAAAGTCACTCGCTCGATACTAACGTGATGAACCGGTCGGTCGGAAGCGTCCACCGCTACATCCTCGATTATTTGGACGACATTCATACCGGCTGAGACACGCCCGAAGACGGTGTGCTTGGTATCAAGGAAGTTATTATTGTTCACATTGATAAAGAATTGACTGCCGTTGGTGTTGGGCCCCGCATTCGCCATCGAGATGGTGCCAACGTCATTGCGATTATTCGGATGAATCTCGTCGGGAAACACATAGCCCGGCCCTCCGGTGCCCCAACGAGCCATTTGCGCATCGTCTTTCGTCAGCGGATCTCCGCCTTGGATCATAAAGTCTTTTATGACTCGATGGAATTTGGTGCCGTCATAAAATCCGGCTTTGGTGAGTTTACTAAAATTCTCGACGGTGTTCGGTGCATCGCTCGAGAAAAGTTCGAGCACAATGTCTCCCACACTCGTGTGCAGCGTCGCCTTCATGTTCTCGACATTCTACACTATTGCACACTAGATGTTAGTGGCCCGCGCTTGCACCACTCGAATCGCCGAAAAATATATCGGGCCGGGCAGCGCCCACTACAGAGAGTGTCCCCCATGCGCCTTTGTCCAAGCGCGCGAGCGCATGATCGACGAGGATGTACGTACCAGGCACATCTGCTGTGAATTCTACGACAGTCGCACCACCCGCGGGGACTATGGTGCTTTGGACATTTTTATGTGGCTCGGACCCCATCGCCGCCTCTGGATACACGATATCAAATATCTCCCCTATTAAATGAAAACTTGAAACGAGATTTACGCCGCCGTTCCCGACGTACATACGCACCTTCTCCCCTTGATTGATCACGACATTGTCTTTCGAGATTGATCCCACGCGACCGTTGAATACGATGTACTCGGGGATCCCATCAAGCATTTTTGAAGCATCGATCACTTGAAGACCTTTGGTGCCGCGAGTGCCGCCTGTATAGAATTCACCTTGCATGACGTACAATTCACGATCGACTTTGGGCAATCCTTCTCTCGGCTCTACAAGAATGAGCCCATACATACCGTGCGCCATGTGATTTGCGACATTTGGGTAAGCGCAGTGATATACATAGAGACCTGGATTAAGCGCCTTGAAACGAAGCGTCTTGCTTTCGCCCGGCGCCACGGTGGTCACCGCCGCGCCTCCTCCCGGTCCCGTTACCGCATGAAGATCAATGCTATGCGAATGGAGACTTGTGGGGTCATTGCGTAACGTGAGAGCAACAGTATCACCCTCGCGCACGCGCAAAAGGGGACCTGGCACGGTGCCATCAAACGTCCAATAATTGACCACAACCCCTGGCGCAATTTCAGAAATTACCTCCTTGGTCGTGAGATGTATCACCACATCGGACGTTGTCGTTGGGGGGCTTGCCGGGACATCGAGCGGATCGCGCGAAATGTCGGCAACGCGATCAAAACTGTCTAAGTGAGAGAAAAACTTAAATACGTTTTTGAGTGGAAGCGTGGGACCATCGGCGGGCCCATAGGTTTTAATTCCAAACGGATACTGAAGATCTTTCGGAACACCGACAGGAAACCAGAAGAAAAGCATCGCTCCGATGAAAAATGCTCCGAGCAGGAAGGCATTGCGTCTTGAATGCAGCTTTCGCAATACGATATACAAAAAGATTGTGGCGACGAGTCCCGCGAGCACAAGCCCAAAGCCCTGGACAATGAGGTAGTTGAGTAATGTCCAGAGTTCTGCAATCTTACTCATAGATACGGATATATTAAATTATAATCCTGCGCCACTTCATATTATCATCACAAAAATGCGGTCCCCCGCATGCATATTTTGGGTTGTGCATAATCCCCCTAGAACATGTTTGAAACGCTTAGCCGGATTCCGAGGGAATACCGCCTCGAAGCGAAGGTTTCTAAACATGCCCTAGCGCCGCTTGAGTTTTCGCGCCGCAAGCCTCTCGCGCTTCGCGGCAAGACGCTTTTTCGTCTTACGCGAACGCGACTTCTTGTTTTTAATATCCTGACTTGCTCTTTTTGCCATGCGATGATTATACCCTATGCCAATAAAAAATCGAGCGAATGTGGCTTGAACTCGGATCACTCGATCCGAAAATCCAGTTGAGGCTCGGGAATGCCGATAGATTTCCCATATGCAATTACGTCGACCCAAGTAGCCTTGTCTGATAAAACAATGGTAAATACTTTACTCTTAAACACGACCGTGACGTCGTTGCGGCCCGGTTCCCAAAAATGGAAATACCATGGGCCGTCGTTCATATGTCTCTGGATCTCTGAAACTTGCTTACTGTCAAGCCGAATGTCGTGAAGCACACAACCATCTGAGAGGCGAGTTTGTACGACTTTCAACTTTTCGAGAATATCCTTGTCGAGCAAACTGTTTTCCACGAGAACACCCTTGTACTTGTATCGATCTCCTTCGACGACGCACTCTTCATATAATTTCTTAAGCCGGTTGTATTCCGATTCCAATTTTTCGAGCCGAACGAGCACATCTCCCACGTCTGTCCCCTGCACGGCTTCGCGTATATGCTCTTTGGCCACTTTCTTCAACTTCCCCTCCGCCATGCCGCGAAGATCGGTAAGCTCTTTGAATTTCTCTTCCAGAAGGCTTTTTATATCAAAACACCGGTGATCACTCTCGTCCGTGGACTTGGACTTCTTTTTGAGTAAATGTGCAGCAAGGAAGCCGAACGGGATTAGGGAGAGGAGGACAATAAGCGGCCACAACAAAACCTCTCTCGACTTTTGAGGCGCTTGGACGTTTTCAACAAACGTCGCATCTACTGAATCCTGACCGACAGGAGGAAGGGCAGAGGTCTGGGGAATGACAGGTGCCACCTCCCTAGGTGGGGTCGCTGGCTCCACTCCCCCAGCGCGTGGCAAGCTGGCATTCAACCCTGTGGAATCGGAGGATGCCGGAATCGGCTCAGAAGCTGCAGAGGGTTGTGACGTAGTAGCCGTAAGCGCCTCTGAGGCTGTCGGCACATCGGTGGTCGGCTTTATATCAGCTGGTGGTATAGAGCCGTCGCTCTGTGCAGTCGCGACAGATGTGTGCGCGAGGACCACCAAGAATATCGAGTACAAAAGTATGCGTGACCCCTTATGCATATTCATATCCCCTACATTTTACCCTACGAAAGGATGCGGAGCATGATTTTAGTTTGAGGACGATGGAACCAAAATCAATTAATTCCATAAACCCACATAGGAGGGAAATTCCTCCACACATATTTTCTTTTCTGAATTGGAAGAACTTCATACACCGGATATGCCGTTGGTCGAAAGATTATTTCAAAGCGGAAAATGGTTCCCTGATCAGTATAATTTTTTATTGATTTAAAAAGCGCTTGCATCTGCTTCCTCGGTGCAAATGGGAGCGCGGAAACGATAAGGTCGGGACGTTCGATAGAGTGACGGCGCAGAACCTCACCGAGACGTTCGGCCCCGACATTTTCTACAATTACCCTATCCCCAAACTTCCGTCGCAACAGGGCAGCGTAATCGGGATCGAGCTCAATCAAGATGATCGTGCTGTTACGCGAAGCTCGTTTGATGAGTTCAGCAGTGTATGGCCCGGTACCAGGCCCTAGCTCGACAATCGTTTTAATCTTCGAAAAATCAATATCCTCCAACATTGATCGAGCGGCTGTGGCAGAGCTCGGCACCACAGAGGCGTTTACAAATGGCTGACGAATATTTTTTACAAAAAACATCGCCCTCTCAGCGAGGGTGGTATTGGTGCTCATGCCAACAGTATAGCAACTTTTATTTCCTTTGGTCTAGGCACAATTCTCTGGCTTTCATCGCTAGAGCACGTTTGAAAACGCTTAACCGGAGTGAGAGGCGGTATTTCCGAGGAATCCCCGCAGCACGAGGAGTGCGAGGATTGAGGATTTTTCAGCAGAAAAATCCGGTTTCCGAGGGAATACCGTCTCGAAGCGAAGGTCTTCAAACATGCTCTAAGTGGTGGCCGCTCCGTCTGATGATTTGATTTGCGTCGCCGAGACTGCAAGATACGAGTAGATTGTAATAAACGCAAAGAGGAGGCTCAGCGTCAGCGGCCCAAGAAATATCCCAACAGGGCCGAAAAATGCTATCCCCCCCAAAACAGAGAGGAGCACGAAAAGGGGGTGGAGCCGCATGCCGCCACCAATCAATTTTGGGCCAAGTACGTTGTCGACTAGACCCACAGCAAGAACACCCCACGCCAAAAGCCCGAGAGCCGGAATAGTGCTACCAATCACAAAAAGATAGAGAATCGCCGGCACTATCACAAAAGCAGTCCCGATAGCGGGAATGAGCGCAGCGATAGCAGTAAGCGTCCCCCAGAGAACACTGTTGGGAACCCCGAAGATTGTGAGTCCGATGGTAGCAAATACTCCCTGTATGAGAGCTATCGTGAGATTCCCCTTTACAACCGAATTGACCGCGAGAGCAAGGCGATCGAACACTATTTCGTCGTCGGAATCATTGAGCGGACTGAGTGCGATGAGTGATTGCTTCAATTTCTTTCCATCGCGGAGCAAATAGTACAAGGCAATAAAAAAGATAAAAAGATGCAGGAGCAGCACAGAAATGCCCGATACCGCAGTCCCCAAATGCACGATGAGCCATTCAAGACCTTGCTTCATATAGATATCGAGATCGGAAGAGAGGTTTTCGAAGATGCCCGCCGCACCGGGAATAGCACCTTCAAGGGTCTTCCCAGCATACGCTATCAAAGAAGTAGCCGGATTTTCTCTCCCACCGCCCGTGACGAGAGAGCCATAAAGATCTCGTGATTCATAAAATATCTGTGTCCCCAAAAAAGAGAGCGGCACCAGAATGCATACAATACTAATGAGAACAGTGGCGAGCGCTGCTATCGATTCCCGGTTCCCAACGTATCGCAATATCCTCACATGGAGCGGATCAAGGACGACGGCAAACACCGCGGCAAGAACCAGCGGCGCGAGAAAAGGGCTAAAGACAAAAAAAGAGAGCGCGAGAGAGCCTCCCAAAAGCAACAGTAGGAAGTTGAGTTGTAAAGAGTGGCTGATCATGTCCGCAGTATAACAAACAGGGCCCTAGGATAGTAGGCCTTCTTTCGGTCAGCCATCACTCCATATTTTGGGATATCTGCATAGATGCGGCGAGGGTGGAGACAACCTCCACGAGAGACCTCTGCATATCTGGAATCACGACAGTGAGGGAGGATAGAAAGACATCGGCATCGCCTTCTGAAAGCGCAGCCTTGATCTCCCCGACTCGATCGTCGGGAACTCTTAGAAGAATCTTCTTGAAAAGCACGGATGCAAATCGACTTAAAACTGCCGCCTGTGTGTCCCCTGATAAATCTTGAATATGTAGCCTTCTAGAAATGTCTTCGAGTCCGCCAGCGAGCGCGTATATCATTTCTGTTTCGCGGTCATTCATATTTTTTTGCTCCGCCGCCAAAGGATATAGGCAACTCCAAGTAGCGGAAACGTGGGCAATCCCGGCATTGCACCCACCGTCCCTGACATTGTCGCCAAAATACGCATACCAAGTTTTGATTGTGGGAGCAATCCTTTTTTCTCCGCCCGATCAATCAGATCATCAGCTCTCATGAGCAAATCTTCCCATTTCTGCGCAAGAGCCTTTCCGACATCTTTCATGAAACCGACTCCATACTTCTCAGTTATCTGCGCATCGAGGTCTGCATCTACGGATTCGATGCGAAGAAGAATGGTATCGGCACCTTCCGCCCCAATGCGCGGTGACGATTCCCTCTCGCGTCGCACAATTCGTGGATGTCCTTCGAGCATTGGAATAATCCTAGCACGCGGCCATCACAGACTCATTTTCTCACTGACCAATGTTTTTAATATTCCTCAGAGTCCGCCCGCCCGGCCAGGAAACCTACCTCCCTCCTTCGCTAAAGCTACGGACGGGCAAGCAAACCGCGACTCTTGAACGAAGTTCGAACTGTTGCGATGTCAGGAAATACCGTATTTAACCATTAATTGCTCGTCACCTTTATTTGCATTTCCCGCAGCTCTCCAATTATATCTTTCCACTCAGTATAAAAAATAAACTCACGAGTCCAAATACAAATGCCAATACCACGGCTCCTGAAGCCAGATCTTTACTACGACCAATTGCCTCATCATGCTCGGGATGGAGTTTAGTAAGAGCTATTTCAATGGATGTATTTTGAATTTCGGTAACCACAATGAAAAACCAGCAAAATATTAACAGCAAGAGCTCGCTAGAGGACAATGGTCCGAATAAGAAATACACGGCAGGTATTCCAATAATTCCAAAAACAAGTGTTTCAAAGCGGACAGCGAAGTCGCGGGTGAAAGCATATTTGAGACCCCGAAACGGATTTGAAAGTCTATTAATCCAATACTTCATATGGTAAGTATATCCCGCAGAGAGATATGTGGCACCTTAGGTTCGAACTACACGCTTAGGGACAAAAAGATAAGCATTGAAGCCGATGCTTTGCTTTTCGCTATCAAAAACGTCAAAGAAGAGTCTCTTGTCGCTATTAATGCGTTCGAACCAACGCAAAATGGCTCCACTGCAATGCAAATGGAACCATCTTACGCACTCAGTCCTAATTTGCTGGGGGACTTGGAATCGAACCAAGATAAACGCCTCCAAAGGGCGCTGTCCTACCGTTAGACGATCCCCCATTACGTATCGAACACCGCTAAAGATAGCAGGCTATTGAAGGAATAAAAAGGGGTGCGTCAATTTAAAACGACAGAACTCAGTATCTGACCGAAGTCTGTGCGGATCTGATCGCCCGCATCAAGGTATGTCGCCGTGAAGACTAAGATGTTGCCCTCGTGGGCGATCACGGTGCTTTCACCTCGATACAGTCCATCCCACTGATAATAGAATCCCTTCACGCCTGCTGCGACGATGGGGGTGAGCTTGCCGTTGAGCGAAAGTTTGAAGTTGGAAGCGCTTGTATTTCGTATCCAATTCTCTACCGAAAGTTTATCGAGGTTATTTTGATAAATATCGATAGTTATCGCGGGCGGCCCCTCTCCTCCTGTAGGCACACGCGCCTTATCCTTCTTAGCAATGAGCGTGATAGCAAAGTGCCCACGTTCACCATTGCCAACCTCTCGACCATCAATGGAATACGAATCCGGGTAGGAAAAAGTGATGCCGTATTGCGCGTTCTCATATCCCAACATCGACACCGATGCGGGCAACCACAAGACACTGGTCAGACCGTAGGCCGCGGCCGCCAGCGTGACGAGCGCGATTATATATCCCGCAAGCTTCTTCATATTCTCGTTCATTATAGTATCAAACTTTCCGTATGTTCAACATGAGGAAAAGGGGGAACTCTTTGCGCGCACGATCCTCGGCCTCTGCACGCGGTCCCTTCTCACTCACGCGATTCGAGATCCATTCTTCGAGGCCCGCGAGTACAAAACCATGTTTTGCAAACTCCTTCATATAGAGTTGGAGTGGCCGATGGTACGACATCGTGGTAACACCGGGATCAGACCCTGGATGCATTTGGATAGCGTGCGCGGTTTCCGAAAGATACTTATCGATTCGACGAAATTGAATATTCGCGTCGGGATCAAATCCCCACTCAGAGTGACGCGGTATGCGAAAACATGGGTGATTCAACACCGCGATAAACGATCCGCCGGTTTTCAAAAGCCGCGCGACCTGCGCAAGCGCGCCTGAAAGATCTTTCATGTTTTGGAGCGCGAGCATACATATCGCCGTATCGAACGAGCTGTCCGGCAGTGGCATTCGCGAGGCAGGAGCAGTGATGTATGAAATATTGGGAGGGCCGAGCCTTTTTGCGATATCTATGAGCTCGGGAGCAATATCTACTCCCGTCACCCGCGCCCCCGCTTGTGCAAGTACGCGAGAGAAAAAGCCTTGTCCGCATGCCACATCAAGCACGTGTGCGCCACTCACATCCCCCATGACACGAAGAACGTTGGGCTTCAAGACTTTCGCGTGGTACGTGTCTTCCGATTCGGAGACGTGTTCGTGATACCAATTGGCAACGTGCCCCCATGTCTCTTGCTTCGCAGTCTTTCCCTTAGGTGCGGCAACGGCCGACCTCCGAGGTTGTGTTACTTTCTTTCGCTGCATAGTTCGATGATTGAAAGCTCGAGTGGCAAATGAGGAATGGCCGCGTAGGCCATTTGCGAATGCGCTTCGAGCAGACTTTTAAGTGTGTCTGAGTTCACGCCGCCCTCTTTTGAAAGCCCCTGAGCCAACTCGAGATCGGCTTCGGTGAGTTCATGAGAAAATAACTTCGCAAGGTGAGGGGCATACCGCAAGAGAAGTACTACACGCATGCGGTGTATGAGAAGTCTTGTGAGCGTGCGCGCATCCATATTTTCCGAAATTGCCTTCTGTATCGTGCTGAGAGCCGTCGCAAGATCCCTTTTTCCGATAGCAAGAAGAAGTTGCCGGACAAGCTCCCCGCGAGGCGCACCAGAGACAGCCTCGACTTCTGCCACGTCGATCTTCTTGTCGGAGGTCACCGACAAGACTTTCTGAAGAATCGAAAGCGCGTCGCGAAATGAACCTTCGGCGAGCAGCGCGACGAGCTCCGCGGCAGAACGCTCAAGCGTATAGCCTTCCTTTTTTGCAATATCTGCGACGGTCTCTGCAAGCATGCTCCGCGTCGGTAGTTTAAACGTAAACACTTCACACCGTGACTGAATCGTCTCGGGCACTCGATCCCTATCAGTTGTCGCGAGAACAAACACGCAGTGCGCAGGTGGCTCCTCGAGTGTCTTCAGAAACGCGTTCCACGCTTCTTTAGTGAGCATGTGCGCCTCGTCGATGATATAGAGCTTAAAGGGCGACTCAAAGGGCATCGCATACACTCCCTCGCGTAAAAGACGGATGTCGTCGATGCCGCGATTCGACGCTGCATCTATTTCGTACAAATCCTTATCGGATACGCCGAGTGCGCGTGCGAGGATTCGCGCGACACTCGTCTTACCCGTTCCCCGTCCACCTGCAAAGAGATAGGCGTGCGCAGGTTTTTTGTTTTTGACTTCTTTTTCCAGCACTCCCACCACGTGCTCCTGCCCCCGTACCTCAGCAAATATGGCGGGTCTGTATGCTCGGTACAGTGTGGCGGAACGGGCCTCTTTCTTCATGTTTTCAGTATAGCACTGGCTAAAATTTCTTGCGCCTCTTCACATGACTGAGTTTCCATCAGTCTTGCTCGGAGTTCTTTTGCCCCATCCCAGCCTGAGATGTAAGCTTTGAAGTGTTTTTTCATGGTCGCAAAATTGGACACACCCGTCATGATCTCATCAAACAAAGTAATGTGCTCCTGAAGCGCCCGGACTCTCTCCTCAGGTGCCGGAATATATGGATGTGCGACATCCATAAATAGCCAAGGATTGCCATAGATGGCGCGACCGAGCATCACGCCGTCACATTTGGACTCTGCCGCTTTTGCGCGCGCGTCGGTCAAATCTTTGACATCGCCATTGCCGAGTATCAGCGTCTTCGAGCCCGCATCGTTGCGTATCGCGACCGCGCGCGCTACCGCGTCCCAGCGCGCCGGCACGTCAGACATTTCCTTGCGCGTCCGAGCGTGGACGGTCACCGCGACTGGTCTTTCTGCGAGCAATTCTCGCAACCACGTGTCGAGCTCGTCGACGTTGTATCCGATGCGCGTCTTTACAGAAACAGGAAGTCCACTCTCTTTTGCTGCTCGAATGAGTGCGCGCGCGCTCGATGGGTTTTTGATGAGTGCCGCGCCGCACCCGCTTTTTTCTACCGCTCGATCCGGGCATCCCATGTTGATATCGATACCGTCGAAACCAAGTCTGGCCGCCATCTTTGAAGCCTGTGCCATGTAATCGGGGACAGAGGTAAAAAGCTGCGCCACGATGGGCCTCTCACTCCCCGAGAAGAGCAATTTCTTCAAAAGTTTGGCCTTGCCGTCTGTGGGAGCGAGCACAAGCCCGTCGGCCGAAGTAAATTCCGTAAACATCACATCCGGCTTCCCATACCGCGCAATTAAGCGCCTGAAAGCCGCGTCCGTCACATCCTCCATCGGCGCCTGTACAAAAAAGGGGGCCGGAAGTTTTTCCCAAAATGTCATCTGAGAAATGTAGCATGGTTGGCCTTTTTATAAGCCATGGATGCCTGCAGAAAGGAATGGTACCATTTGCTGATGCCCGAAAAACAAGAGCACATTAGAGCGCAAATCCCCTACCCTGAGCTCACAGAACCGGAAGCAGTTGACTATGAACTTACGCGGACGCTTCTCCTATCGAGAACGCAGCCCCAAGAGGGTGTGACCGTCACACCACTCGACTTGAGGCGCATCCCCAAAAGAATGACGCGTCAAGAAATCTTGGACAGCGTTTCCGCGCACTTAGGAGTGGCATTGGGCACTATCGACTCACCAGCATCATCACAACACGAACGCGAGCAGATTGAAAAAACCTTGGCGGATATCAACACCGCACTTTCAGATGCGGGTTCGTATATTCGCCGGATTTTGCATTTGCCAGCCCCATCGGCAGAGGTTCACTCGAAGAAGGATGTCGTCGACTTGATTCTTAAGGCATCCCTCTATCGATCCACCGAACGAAAACATCTAGAACCCCACTCCGGATATTGTGCTCTCATATCTGTCGCACTTGCCGTCTTCGAGCTCCAGCGTCAAGAATCTCATACGCTTGAGGTACAAATGCGACACATCGAGAATCGTTTGATAGCGAGACCAGGCGAATCCTCCAAATCTCACGACCCACTTTTCTTTGCACACTCCTCAGGCGACACCGCTCAGGCACTCAACGTCGTCATCAATGGACTCAATCCTCAATGTCGTGCAAAGATTTCCATGCGCGATAAATCGAAAGATAGCCAGATAACCAAGTACCTGAGAAAGCCCGAGTCATCGGCTGAAGAAGCGCTTAAGGATGCGATCGGAATCCGCGTTGAACTGGAAAATCCCCGCATCGAGGAGGGGCTTGTGCGTATCCTTAACTACTTTCAAGAACACCTCGGCGCGACTAATCTCAAGGTTGAGGACAGCAATTTACTTAAATCTGCCCGACTGGGAGATTTTAGGCGTCGAAAGGCCGAGGATATATCTCACGGCGATAAGATCCTTGTCACCGCCGACACGAGCCCTCTTTCGGCCGATAGTTTCCGAGCAGTTAAAATCACTGGCAAGATCAAAATCCCACGTAGTGATAAGCCCGATGAGCTCGTTGATCGTCCGATCGAAGTTCAGATTGTAGAGCCTGAAAATAAAAACGAGAGCGGCCTCTCGAGTCATGCTGTGTATGAATTCAAGAAATTAGTCACTGTGATGACGCGCCTTTTCGGCGGCTGCAGTGAAGGTTGGATATCAAAGCAACTCGGAGAAATAGCTCGGGAAGAGGGTTTCAATGATAAATTCGTTAACAATACAATCACAGGGCTTCAGGAAACGGGTTTTATGGTGAAGCTTCCCAAAACTCCCAACAAAAGAGTGTATGCTTCTTCAGAGGTGTACCGCCGGTGGCTCAAGGTCGATGGACTCATTGAGGATGATAAAATCCGCGCGCAGGTCATGCACACATTACAAGCCGAGAGGCCTTAGCCTGCAGAGCTACTTATCGACTCGGCAGAGCCTCTTTCTCTCCCACCCCTCTCAATGTGTAATACACCCGATTGTTGAATCGAAGGTCTATGTACTCAATTTCACTCTGCTTCCCTTTCAACGGCTCCGAAGTCAATATGAGTTGAAGATTTTTTACAAGAGCATTCACATCCTGGCCGAAGGACACCTTTACCATGAAGTCCTCTAGGACGATGTGAATATCGTTGCCGGCTATGTGCGCTGACTGCGGATGATATCCGGCACGCCCCATGCTTTCCAAAAGTAAGACGAGCCCATGGAAGTGATCGGGTATCATTCGTTGACCCATGAGATCACTTCCATCCTCCGCACCCCCATACAATATATAAGGGGTTGTGGGATGCGGTTTGTCGGAGGCAGCGTAAGGGGCAAATGCAAGGCCGCTTTCATCAACAACATAGCAACCGGCCGCGCCAAGGCACCACTGTGCATATGGAATGCGTTCTTCGATTTGGATGAGAAGCGAATGCGCAAAGAGTTCTGGCCGAGAGACCCTGACCGACTTGATCCTCGGAAATTCTCTCAAGATCTCTTCCTCAATGGCCGAGCGCGGATACAGGAAAATATTTCTACGAGAAAATGGATTGCGTGTCTCCGCGTTTAAGACCTGGCCTACTCGTTCTTTCACTGCCTCAGACGATACTTCTCCGTGTCCCACGACCTCAGCCGCATCGATGGTAAATGCGGGCAGAAATGAGAGCCAGCGAACGGCCCCGACCAAAATTACGATCACCAACAGAAGTGCCCCCGCAATGACGAAACGCACTCTGCGACGACGGACCCTGAGAGGTAATGCGCGTTTGGCGTTGTCTGGACCTCGCACACCATGCGAGATCGATTGTCGAACCCTCTCGCCCTTACGGAGATCAACTACTTTTCGTAATGAACTCATTGCCCATGTAGGCCCGAAGCACCTTCGGGATCATTATCGCGCCATCTGCCTGCTGGTAGTTTTCAACAATTTGGCAAAGGATACGCGGCATCGCAAGTGCAGTGTTGTTGAGCGAATGGACGTATCGAACGGCCCCATCATCGCCGCGGTAACGAATGTTCAAACGGCGAGTCTGGAAGTCATGAAAATACGAAGAGGAGTGTGTTTCGCGGTATCGCTTCTCACTCGGCATCCACGCTTCTATGTCATATTTTTTTACCTGCCCGAGCCCTAGGTCTCCCCCGCAATTCACGACGACGTGATAGGGCAGCTCGAGCTCTTGGAGCAAGGCCTCGGAATTGGCAGTAAGCTCTTCGTGATGCTTGACGGACTCCGCGTGGTTCGCTTCGCACAAAACCACTTGCTCATACTTCACAAACTCGTGGATGCGAAAAATGCCTTTGGTGTCTTTGCCGTGACTTCCGGCCTCACGGCGAAAACACGGGGAAAAAGCGAAAAATTTGATCGGCAGATCTTTCTTATCGAGTATCTCTTCCATGTAATACCCCATTGAAGCGACCTCCGCGGTTCCGGCAAGATATTCATCGTCTTGGGTCTTATACAAATCCTCCTCGCTCTGTGGCAAATAGCCTGTGCCCATAAAAGACTCGCGGCGAACGAGCGATGGCACGATCATGGGCGTAAATCCCTCACGACGCATAAATCTATCCTGCACAAAACGCTCAAGGGCCCACACGAACCGTGCCCCATCATTTTTCAAAAAGTATCCGCGGAATCCCGCGACCTTCGCGCCTCGTTCGTAATCGGCCATTTCGTGCATAAGCAGCAGCTCGGAATGCGACTTTGGCTCGTATTCGAATTTGGGCAGCTCTCCCCATGTCCGAACCTCTTGATTGTCCGCATCCGATGCGCCGTCTGGCACCGACATGTCCGGCACGTTCGGCACCTGCACCATGAGCGTCCTCCACTCTTTGAGGATTGCCTGCATCGATTCCTCCTCAAGACGAAGAGTGTCTTTCACAGCCTGCATTCGCACGATAACCTCTTGTCTCTCGGCATCGTCTTTGGCGGAAGCAATCGCGTTTGATGCAATATTCTGCTCAGCGCGCCTCTGATCAATAGACAATTGCAACTCTCGACGCTTGTCGTCGAGCGCAAGCAGCTTCTCTATGTCTACGTCGATGTGCTTTTTCTTTGCTCCCGCAATAACGACGTCCTTGTTTTCGCGAATGAATTTGATGTCGAGCATATATCTCAATAGTGCGCTATCACAATGGTAAAATAATAGCATATGGACTCCGACCTGACACTCCTTCATCCAAAAGATTTCCCACCTCTTCTCAGAGAAATCCCTGGACCACCAAAGCAACTCTACCTACGAGGGCGCCTGCCGAGCTCTGATCACAAATGGCTCGCCGTGGTCGGCTCTCGTGCAATGACTCCGTATGGTAGGCAAGCGTGCAGGCACCTGATCGCGGGCCTTCGAGGGTATCCTATCGTCATTGTCTCAGGCCTTGCGTACGGCGTCGACGCAGAGGCTCACAAATCAGCGCTTGAATCCGGGCTAACCACCGTCGCGGTACCAGGTTCGGGCCTCGACTGGAATACGCTGTACCCCAGAGCCAATGTGGGGCTTGCCCGAGAAATACTAAAAGCCGGAGGTGCGCTCATATCGGAATTCAAGCCCGACCAAAAGGCCGCTGACTACACGTTTCCACAACGCAATCGAATCATGGCCGGGATTTCCCATGCAACCCTCATAATCGAGGCAAAAGAAAAATCGGGCTCGCTCATCACCGCAAAGTTGGTCACCGAATATAACCGCGAACTTCTCGTGGTTCCCGGCTCCATTTTCAGCAATGAAAGCAAAGGCACGCACCAATTCCTGCGACTCGGCGCAACACCAATCACCGCTCCCGAAGATATACTGATTGCGCTTGGAATCGCGAAACGAGAGGGCCCTCTATCGCTTTCAGACCTCCGCGACGATTTGTCAGACGAAGAGCTGCGGGTTTTTGAAATTATTCGATCTCCCGTATCTCGCGATGAGCTCATAGGCGCACTGCAATTGCCGATTACCGACGCCAACGTTCTTCTTTCCACGATGGAAATAAAAGGTCTGATCGTGGAAGAATTGGGAGTTGTGCGCGTTCGCTGATTTGACATGTGGTAGGCTTCTGGAGTATCACTGTGCCTCACCTATGAAATTAGTCATCGTTGAATCGCCTGCAAAGGCAAAAACTATTGAGAAATATCTCGGTAAGGATTTTACCGTGCGCGCTTCTGTGGGCCACATCCGCGATTTGCCAAAAAGCAATAAAGACGCCGTCGACATAGAGGGCGGCTTCATTCCCCGCTACCAAATTGTGAAGGAAAAACAGAAAGTTATCGACGAGCTTCAGGAAGCAGCCGAGCGCTCCAACGAAGTAATCCTTGCAACCGACCCCGACCGCGAAGGCGAGGCGATTGCATGGCATCTTGCAGAAACGATCGGGCTCAAAAACCCTAAGCGAATCGTTTTCCACGAAATCACTGAGAAGGCAGTTCAGGAAGCGCTTGCGCATCCGAGAAAAATTGACCAAGAATTAGTACGGGCGCAGGAGGCGCGACGCGTCTTGGATCGCCTCTTCGGGTACGACTTATCCGGACTCATTTGGAAAAAAGTGCGCTACGGCTTGTCTGCCGGTCGCGTCCAATCGCCGGCACTGCGCATATTAATGGAACGCGAGCGGGAAATCCGCGCATTTATCCCAGAGGCGTTTTGGGTTATCACGGCAGATCTCAAGACCAAACAGGGGGCAGCCTTTACTACCACATGTATCGAAGAGCCGCGATCAGAGAAGGAGGCGGAGCGTATCTTACATGCGGCCAAAAATCATCCATGGAGTGTAGTACGTGTCGAAGAATCAGAACAAGCGCGATCACCGAAAGCGCCATTCACGACCTCGACACTGCAACAGGCGGCCTCAACACGTCTCGGATTTTCACCGTCTCGCACCATGGGAATCGCTCAAAAACTCTACGAATCGGGATGTATCACCTACATGCGCACCGATAGCACCAATCTTGCGAAGGAGGCGCAGGATAATTTAGTGAGTGTCGCTCGTGATGAATTTGGCGAAAAGTACGCGGAAGCGCGCGTGTACAAAACGAAAAGTAAAAGCGCACAGGAAGCTCACGAAGCGGTGCGCCCGACCGACCCCCGCAAACACAGCGCGGGCAACAACGAGGAACAAAAGAAGCTCTATGCCCTCATCCGTGCTCGCGCGCTCGCAAGCCAAATGACCGATGCACGCACGCTGCGCACCAAGATTCTCGCGAACATTTCCAACGATATCGAAATACCAGACTTCGCTGCAAACGGATCTCGTGTAATTTTCGACGGTTGGCTTGCGGCGGATCCCGATGCGCGCGGCGAAGACGTGGAATTACCGAGCGTCACAAAGGACGATGTTCTCGCGCTCGTGGAGGCACGTTCGGAGGGCAAGGAGACGCAACCGCCGGGCCGGTACTCCGAAGCGGGACTCGTGAAAGAACTTGAAAAGCGAGGGATCGGTCGACCTTCGACCTATGCTGCTACAATACGAACACTCGAAACCCGCGGATACGTTGAGAAGCAAGGGCGCACTCTCTTACCCACCGCAACCGGAGACGTCGTCTCGACCTTCATCGAGGGAAACTTTGGTGAATACATCAGTGACACCTTCACCGCAGAAATGGAAGACGAGCTCGATCAGATCGCCGAAGGAAAACGAGAGTATAAGAAGACGCTTAAGGATTTCTATGGTCCATTCGCCAAAGCCGTGAAATCTAAAGCTAAGATCGAAAAATTAACCAATATGGGTGACGTTCCAAAAGAATTTTCGTGTCCGCTCTGCGGCGGTGCCATGGTATACAAGCTCTCAAAAACCGGACGATTCATGAGTTGCGCGAAATTCCCTACCTGTCTCGGTGCGCGAAAAGAGGATGGCAGCGAGATCGCCCCTCCCAAAGACATCGGCGAAGCGTGCCCGGAGTGTAAAGATGGAAAGCTCATTGAGCGCGAGGGCCGCTTTGGGAGATTTATAGCCTGCTCAAATTACCCTAAATGCAAATACGTGCGCAAGGACGCTGCAGAGGAGGCGCGGACCAAAACAGGCGTCGCCTGCCCCGTGTGTAAAAAGGGCGAAATGGTAGAACGACGCGGGCGTTTTGGGATTTTCTTCTCCTGCTCAAATTATCCAGACTGTAAGAACGCCATAAAAGCTCGCCCAACAGGTCGCACATGCGAGGTGTGTGGCTCGCTCATGATGGAGGGGACCAAAACTATCCCCGAGCGATGCAGCAACAAGGCATGCGCTAATCATAATCCCCACAAAAAGTAACTGCCGACGGTGAAAACGCTTCGACCGCTGGCAGCAGAAACGTAAACGCTGTAAGCTACTGGAATGGGTCCTACCGTTGCACGTCCTCTTACCGAAATACTTGCGGAAATGTCTGCAAAAACAGACGCAGATGTTGCTATCGTCACTAAGGCGTATGAATTTGCGAAAGGCGCTCACAAAGATCAAAAACGATATTCGGGCGATAATTATTTTGTGCATCCCGCTGAGGTAGGCTACTTGCTTGCAACCGCGGGAATGGATTGCGATGCGATAGCGGCTGGCCTTTTGCACGACACGATAGAGGACGCAGGTATAAGACCGCAAACAATCGCGGAGCTATTCGGGGACGACGTACTCTCCCTCGTCGAAGGTGTCACCAAGTTGGGTACGCTTCGCTATCGTGGACTTGAACGCCACACAGAATCCTTGCGCAAACTCTTTGCTGCCACTGCAAAAGACATTCGCGTCCTCATTATCAAACTCATGGATCGACTCCACAACGCGCGCACACTCGAACACGTGCCCCGAATTGAGAAGCGTGTGCGGATCGCGCGAGAGACACTCGAGATTTACGCACCCATCGCCGACAGGCTCGGTATGAGCGTGGCGAAGCAAGAGCTTGAGGACGCAGCATTTCCACACGCGCTGCCAAAAGAGTACGAAAAAACGCGCGAACTTCTGAAAGAACGCAGGCACGAGAGCGACAAACGTCTTGAGAAAGTCGAAAAAACGCTTAAGCGCGAGTTGGGTGAGGCGGGAATTCGCACGTTCCGCACGGAGGCACGCGTCAAGGGGATCTACAGCCTGTATTTGAAGCTGGGCCGCCGAGATTGGGACATTGATAAGATATATGACATTCTTGCACTGCGCATCATATTTCCATCCGTCGCGGATTGCTATTCCGCACTCGGAATTATTCATGCTCACTGGAGACCAGTACCAGGAAAAATCAAAGACTACATCGCGTTTCCGAAGCCAAACGGCTATCAGAGCATTCACACGACGGTTTATACGGGCGACGGAAGCGCACTCGAAATGCAATTACGCACAGAGTCTATGCATCGCGAAGCGCTCTATGGTATCGCGTCTCACCTCACCTACAAGGAGGTGCAGAGCGGCACGCAAGAATCTAAACGTGGGCTGGAATGGATACGGCAATTTTTTCCACGCCTCGGCCAGAGTACGGCAGACACATCTCCTCAGGGCTCACCGCACGAGAGCGTCCCTGCGTGGCTCGAAGAACTTGCACACACGGATCATGGCACTGATGAATCTGAGGAATACTTAAAAACACTCAAGTCCGACTTTTTCAGTCACCGAGTCTTCGTATTTACTCCGCAAGGAGACGTGATCGACCTGCCGATCGCCGCCACACCTATTGATTTCGCCTACGCCGTGCACTCTGATCTCGGCAACAAAATGTCGGGGGCGCGCGTAAACGGAAAAATGGTCTCACTCGACACGTCACTGCGCAACGGCGACATGGTAGAGATCCTCACGAAAGCCTCCGCAAAACCATCAAGAAAGTGGCACGATATCGCAAAGACCAACATGGCAAAAAAACAAATCCGCGCCGCACTCGCCGCGATCGAGGCAAAGAAGAACCCGGATCATTAGAGTATGTTTGAAGACGCTTAACCGGAGTGAGAGGCGGTATTCCCGGGGAATCTCCGCAGCACGAGGAGTGCGAGGATTGAGGATTTTTCAGCAGGAAAATCCGGGTTCCGAGGGAATACCGCCTCGAAACAAAGGTTTCTAAACATATTCTAGACACTAAAATTGCTTATCGAGTATAGATCGTCATCCTGATCCTTTTGCGCACGAGGAGGTGGCGACACCGGCGCTTGAGTTGGCTCTGGTGCAGTAGTCGGAACCTCAGGTGGTTGCTCTTCTGCCTCCGCGGTCTTCGCCGCTCTCGGCACTTGCAAACCACGCTCACGAGACAAAACTTCGCGGATGTGCGCCAAATCGTCGACGGAGAAAAAATCGATGAGAACCTTGCCCCCTTGATCTTTCTTCTCAATGCGCACGCGTGTGCCCAACTTCTCAGTCAACTCACGCTCAAACAACAATAGCTCGGGCGTCAGATCTCCCTTGCGAGACTTATCAACGGCGATTCGGCGCGCTACCTGTTCTGAGTCTCGCACCGTCAACCGCTTCGCGATGATCTCCTTAAAAAGAGTCTGCTGCTCTAGCGTGCGATCCATGAGCATGAGGAGCGGACGAGTGTGACCCTCGCTGATTTCTCCCGCGGCAAGCGCATCACGCATGTCCTGAGGCAGAAGCAGTATGCGAAGCGTGTTGGAAACGTACTCGCGACTTTTACCCACGCGCTTTCCAATCTCGATATGCTTGAGACCAAATTCCTTTGCCAAACGATCAAACGCAAGCGCACGATCAACTACATTTAAATCTTCACGCTGGAGATTTTCGATGATCGCAAGCTCAAGCTTCATTCGGTCAGAATCTTCGCCGGTGCGAATCACGACGGGGACTTGCGCTATCCCCGCGATCTTCGACGCACGCAACCTTCGCTCTCCTGCCACGAGCTCGTATTCCACATATATCCCCTCTCCCGGCCTTTCGATTTCCTTGCGTGTCACCGTGAGCGGCTGCAAAACGCCATACTGGCGAATTGATTCTGCGAGCGACAGGAGGGCCGATTCGTCGAATATCTTGCGCGGCTGAAAAGGGTTCGGCTTGATCCGATCCACCTCCACCCAAAATATCGAATTACCCTGGTATGCACTTTCCATTGCGGAGATTATAACATCTCACGCGATTGACGTTTGCTGTTGATAGCGCGCGTTTTTTCCTCTGTGCCGGGAGAGGGACTCGAACCCTCACGCCTTACGACGAACGATTTTGAGTCGTTTGCGTCTACCAATTCCGCCATCCCGGCATGCCGGAAATCATACGTGTTTTCGTCCGAAAATCCAATATCGCGTTTTCTCAACTGCTCGATACAGTCCCGCCGCAACCAGATTGAATACGGGGAGCCTTCCCATCCACACGATGAGGCGCCACCGGGGATATTGCTCGAGGATATTGAACACAGCATCCGCTCCCTTATGCAACCTTCCCGCCTGATCGACGACATGCACATCCCTCATCGCCTCCGCCTGGGTCACGCCCTCTGGCAGCGATCCCTGAGAAATATCAGCATGAACAAACGAACTTCCGTGTGAGGATTTGTCGACGGTATCCATAAGGCCTGAGCACAGATTACATACCCCATCGTAGTACACCGTAATCCGCTGGCTCTCCATGCGAGATATTGTACTATTGCGACGCAATGGAAGCTAAGCAAAAAATCCTGATAATCGTCGGCCCTACATCGTCCGGCAAAAGTGCTCTCGCGGTCGAGCTCGCGAAAAGATTTAATGGTGAGGTAATTTCCGCCGATTCGCGCCAGGCGTATCGCGGACTCAATATCGGAACGGGGAAGATTACAAAACGCGAAATGCAGGGTATCCCCCACCACCTACTCGATGTCATTTCCCCCAACAACGTATTTACAGCCTATGATTTTGCGGAAAGAGCACACAGAACTGTCGCCGACATTGCCTCACGAGGAAAACTCCCCATCGTTGCCGGAGGAACGGGCTTATATATCGACGCTCTCACGGGGCGCATTACGCTACAAAACGTAAAACCAGATCCAGCACTCCGCGTGCGCCTAAGCAAGAAACCAACCCACCAGCTGTATGAGATGCTGATATTAAAAGACCCAAAACGCGCCAAGGCGATGAATACTTCGAGCGAACGCAGCAACAAAGTCCGCCTCATTCGCGCCCTTGAGATAGCGAACGCATCTGATTCCACCCCAATTAACGACCTACGATGTCGTTATGACACACTGTGGATCGGTATTGCACCTCCCTTCACATTACTGGAGAAGAAAATCGCCACTCGACTTCACGCACGGATACAGCAAGGAATGGTGGCAGAGGCGAGGAAGCTGCATACGGTAGGTCTTTCATACAAACGAATGCGTGAACTTGGTCTTGAATACCGATGGCTCTCGCTTTTTTTACAGAACAAAATAACCAAAGGATGCATGACGACGGAGCTCAGCCGCGCGATTCGAAAATATGCAAAGCGGCAATTGGTGTATTGGAAACGCAACCAACACATAATCTGGTTTGCCAAACCAGACGTGTCAAAAATCTCGAACGTTATCCGGCGATGGCTCTAAAAAAGTCTCCCGCCGAGTACGATGTCCTTTGCGTCGGGGGTAACAAGCACGATCCTGCCCTCCGCGTCTGGCACGCCAAGCGTCAAGACTTCGGACTCAAACGGGCCAATCTTGCGGGGAGGGAAATTCACAACACCCATTACAAGCCTCCCTACGAGGTCCTCCTTTTTGTATAGGGCTGTGATCTGTGCAGATGATCTTTTAACACCAATTTCTAGACCAAAATCTATCGTAAGCTTGTACGCTGGCTTCCGAGCCTCGGGAAAATCGTGCGCTTCAAGGATCTTCCCAACTCGAATATCCAGCTTTTCAAGATCATCAATCGTTGCCATGATGCGGGCGATGTAGGAATCGAACCTACGACGTCGGTTTTGGAGACCGAAGTTATACCATTTAACTAATCGCCCGTGCGATGAGTATATCGTACCTCTCTTCAAGCGACTACTTCTTCGCCTCTTTATGCTTCGTGTGCACCTTGCACCATTTACAGTACTTCTTGAGTTCGACTTTGCGCGTGACGAGCTTGCGATTTTTACGCGACCAGTAGTTGGTGCGGGAACACTTGCCGCACGCCAATTTAAAAAGCTGATCCTGTGACATGCGCGGCACTATACGGTAATCTTCCTGATTTTGCAACCTCCTACATGCATATCCCACGGAGGATTGTTGCACTCAATAGGCGCGCCTGACTAACAAATCTTGTTCCAGGGACCGAAAGGGCCGTTCTGGTCTACGAGTGCTTTCATGAGCGTATCAATAACCAACCATCCAACGAGGATGATGACGAGGCCGATCGCGACGTTTGTAAAGACGCTCCTCGCTTTAGTGACTTTCCCACTGTCGCCCATCGCGGTCATGTACACCCATCCCGCCCACGCGAAAAGGAACGCGGACAGAAGCACTGCCATATAAATTCCTGTGTTGAGCACATTTTGGGCCAGAGTGGCTAAGTCGCAGACGGTGCATGCCTTTAGTCCACCACTATCAATCGCTCCGCTGCAGGTCACGATCCGGCCAGGAAGCGAATTTTGCGTTGGAGCAACCGTTTGAGCAAGCGACAACGTGGGCGCGAGAGAAAACACGAGGAGAAAGAAAACGGTCGCTCTAACTATCACCTCTCGATTCATGAGATAAGTTTACCATGTGCAAACCAGTGTGCGCCGGGCAGGATTCG
>CAYRHX010000004.1:0-80255 GCA_964424265.1 uncultured Candidatus Saccharibacteria bacterium
GTTGACCTCGGAAGCTGGAGGAGGCTGAGGAGCTGGCGACTTGGAGTGCCCAGAATGGAGAGCTGGTGCCGATGCCGACTCTTTGGCTTCCGTTCACGAAAATGTCGAGACTGTCGGTGGAGGTCGCCCACTTGGAGTTTGGTTGTCCCGCTGCACCGGTAGAGAAACACGTACCGTTGATCGCGAGACAGCCGCCTGTCAGGTTGAGGCCATTGGCGAAGGTGGAGGTGGCGGTGGTAGAGGCGGCAACAAAGACAGATGCCGTTGAAGTGCTTGTGACCCATGACTGTCCTTCGACGGATAGCGTCCAGTTGGGTGTGGTGGTGCCGATGCCGATTCCTGAGCTAAAAGTCTGCAAGGCAGTCCACTCATTGGTATTCCCCACATTGAGCGAAAGCGTTCCGGTAGTTGTGATGGAACCGCCCGAAAGTCCCGAACCAGCTTGTACACTTGTCACCGTGCCACTATTGCCACCACCCACGAAGGCAACTGTGCCGGTATTATTTACAGAGATCGTTGGATTGCTCGGTGGCCCAGAAATTGTGACATTCGTGCCAGCTTGAATACCGTTTACAATGTTGGACGCATAAATGCGCCCACCTTGCAGATCAACATCCGAGCCAGATGTTGTGATACCACCGCTCGCAGTCAGAGCACCCCGAGTCGTCATTGAACCGTAAGAAAAAACATCGCCACTGAACTCAGATGTTCTCGATACAGACAGCCTCCCTGCGTGTGCAGAAACACCAGAAATACTCGCGGCATAAAGAGAGCCTGAGAAATTCGCCTCCCCCTGAACGGACAACGTTTTAGAAATCGACACCGGAACGCCAGCGACCAAACTTCCCAGACTAAAATCCGGCCTTGCCACAAGAGTGTCTCGGATTACAAGCGGCGACGTAGTCCCCATCTTCACATCAGTCTGAGGGAAGACTTGGGTAAGGAGAGTCGGTCCCACGCTCTGCGCAAGCAAGGCAGTATTTACTGCTGCAAGGTTATCTTCAGGCTCAATCGTCGGGGAAAATCCCAAGTCTCGAATGATCGAATTCATTTCCGAAACCATGTGATTCGCCCTATTAGAGACTCCGACAGAAAACTTCTGCGCAATAATAGGATGCGTAAATGCGAAAAGACCCGAGGTTAAAATGATAGAGGCAACGGCGGTCACAGAGAATACCGAGATGAATCTGAACGCATTGCGAAGTGTAGAAGTGGAAGTTGGAAAATGAGAACTTCTCGTAGATACTTTGTCAGAGCTCGCTGGAAAAAGATCATTTACCGAGTGAAGAGTCGGAACGGGAGGCTCCACTTTTGAAGCACGTTTTGTAAACATCGACGAGAGGATGCCGGACTCAAGCCTACGATGTCTATGGTACTCCTTCGCACGCACAAGACTCATTTGGAGCACTTGTTGTTGTTTTTCCAAATTCCGCTCCTTTAGATATTTCGACAACGAATCTTCATCGACATACCATGTATGGGAAATTTGTCTTCCGATTATCTTACCCTCTCGACAAAGACGGGAAATATAATCCTGACTCAAAGAGAAAACCAGTCCAGCGTGCTTGGAACTGACCAGGTGGCGTCCGTCGATATTAATTCTGTGTGACATCTGAAAATAGAAACGTCGCTCCCGATGCGACACGACGACATTTTGCGGGGCAGATCGCTAAAGCGATATTACTAGCATTCTCTAAGTTTTTCGTTGCCTCGAACATACCAAATCTTAACTAGATTTTACCGCGATTTTCTGCATGAAAACGAAAAAAACTGTGGATCTGTGGAGAACATCTTAGATATGCATACCTCGCGTAAACAGACGTCACATCCTACAAACTGGATAAATATTCCGGGAGAATTTCTATACGCCCAACTTAACCCAAAAAAAGATGCGTAGCGGCGGTCAAAAAAGTGCAGCAACACAAAGGCTGGCAGCGGTCATTCCACCGGTACGATATTCATCTCATGATGAATCACGCTGACGCGAGATACGTATTTGCAGGGTTTCTCGGCTATCTCCTGCTGAACCCCTTAACTCTTTCCCTCTTCAATATCTGCGTATATGGTTACCGTATCGTCTATCACCCACATAACGGCATTGCTGAATTCGAAAACCATTTCTTCTTGACCTAGCTGGACTCGTATCGGTTCTCCATCAATCAAGGTGATGAAATGAGCGTGCTTCGGAAGCACATCAAAGGCACCCTGACTATTTACTGACGACACCGACGATCCGCTCCCTTCCCATACAACCCCTTTTTGGGAAAAAACCCGTACTTTCATGCTTGAACCCGCGTCATTATCTAGCATCTTTCCCATGATATTTATGCGGGATTCTGTTTACCTTTGAGGTAGCCGGCTGTCTGGAGATCGCCGATGTACAGAAGTTGGTCCGATGGAATTTCATCGACGGCGCCATTCAGGATTTCACGAACGTCACGAACTACATCATTCCTTGCCACAACAACGCCCGGCCTACCACTCTCGGCTTCAGCGGCAAACAACGACTGCGACATATAGTTTAAAAGCCTCTCAGCACGCCGATACGTCTGCAGGTTTTGCTTCGAAAGCTCTTCTTCACCTACCACTGAAACCATGCGAGCCAGCTTGTCATATTGCGCGAGTATGGCGCGCGCCTCGTGCACAGCGCGAAAATGCGCGGATCCCACGGTACGAATATTTAGGGCATTTGAATTGGACTTCAATGGATCGACTGCAGGGAATCGTCCGCCATGAGTTACATCACGAGAAAGAACCACCACGGTGTCCATGTGAGGTAGCGTTGCAACAACAGCAGGGTTTGCAAATTCATCAGCCGCGACGTACACGGTCTGGATAGATGTGATACTTCCCCGCTCGGTGGATGTAAGACGATTTTCGAATTGCGCCACTTCTGACTGCAAAGTCGGCTGATACCCAAACTCAGACGGTATTTCTCCGAGTAGAGTCGATAGCTCGCTCCCCGCTTGAAGAAATCGGAATACGTTGTCGACAAAAAATAGTACATGATTCGGGGCCTGCCCTCCCGCAGTATTCGCATCCGAGCCGGAAACAGATCTATCTCGGAAATACTCTGCTACTGTCGCTGCGGCAGCCGCCGTGCGAAATCGTACAGCCGCATTTTTGTTGACGTACCCAAATATCAACGCGGTTTTATCAAGCACTTTCTGTTCCGCAAGCGTACGCCATAACGCATGTCCTTCACGAGTACGTTCACCGATACCCGCAAATACAGCGACACCCGATCGCGAATGTATGATGTTACGCAAAATCTCAGTCTGGATAAGCGTCTTCCCCACTCCGGCGCCACCTACAAGACCCATTTTTCCCCCTGCCAAAAGCGGTGCAAAAAAGTCTATTACCTTTATACCTGTCTCGATTATTTCATCAGCGCGCACAACACTCTCTGCTGGTCGATTTTCTTTTATTGGATGAATCGAGCGGACACTTTCGGCATTAATCGGACCGCCACCGTCCAATGGATCGCCGACGAAGTTTATTGCTCTCCCAAGGAGTCCTTGACCTACTGAGATACTGACATGGCGTTGAAGCGAAACAATCGGAGTATTTCGTGGAAGATCCTCGGGTGGCGAAAATAGAAGACAATACAACATGCGATCCGTCCCGTATGAGTAGGCCTCGAGGAGAACGCTTCGGTTATCGAATACGGTGAGAGCCTCTTGAAGACGCGGGCGATATTCTCCTTCGCACTCCACAACCACTACTTGTCCTACCACCCGACGCACGCGCCCTACAGCAACGAAACCTCCCTCCGCGCTTTCTATACTTGTCATGGTGGATCTCATAGTTTCCAAGTAATAAATCCGACATATGACCCCATTCGCTCTACATCAGCAAGAGCCGCGAACTCATGCCTCAGTTTCTGCTCATATACGCGCGTTAGGTCGTTTGCGTGATCTCGGGCGCTATGCATTCTCATCATACGTGCAGCAGATCGAGCAAGTTCGGCCTCCAAGAAGACCCTCTCAAGTATCGTTCGGCGCACCTGTATTTCAAAAAACTGGAGCATTCCATGAATTTCAGGCTCAAAAATGTAATCAACGCGTGTTTTAAACTCTGTGGTTGCGGTGGGCGCTTGTGTGATATCAGTCATCACCACTTCCTGACGGAAGGGATTGATGAATTTAGGGTACACCACAAATATTCTCGCATATCCGCTGGCACGCGAGAATACTTTTTGTAATTCCTCTGCATGCGACGCGTCGTCATCGAACTCGATACACTCAATAATTTTTGACACCATACTCTCTCGCACGTATTGGGATCCCGTCAGGCCGATCATGAGAAAATCACTTTTCTTATTTGTTCCTGCGATAGTAACAAGCGCTCGTGCAACATCCCTGTTCAAAGTACCGTAAAATCGCTTGTTCGATGTAAGGCCGATGTAAATATCGCGTGCCTGTGCCGGCTGCTCTGACAAACGACTACCCTTCTCTTTATCTGCGAACGCATGCGCCTTTACAATCCCATACACTTCGTTGATTCCCGAAAAGAAGCGGGCATTTTGTTCGAATCGCAAACGAAGTTCTTGCATTTTTCCGGAACTAATATTTTGCAGGGTACCGGTAATAAGCGACGCGATTCGGTAATCCTCTACGAAATCCTGCATTTCAGTTATGCGCGACATACGTCTTCAAATATCTCCTTTTTATCCTCAAGGAGAGCCAAATATGTCTCGAGTGGCATGCCAGAGAGCGCACCGGCTCGCAAGTCCTGCAAATCAGACCTATTCTCGAGTGCGTTGAGTATTTTACGTCGTTGCGCAACGAAGAAATCATTATCGCGTCCGTGCAAAAACGAAGTAAGTACGAGCGCAACGAACGGCACTTGGACGTCGACTGACACGGTCTCAGAAGGGTCTTGCTGGAGAGCCTGTTCAAGGAGCTCACCAAAATGTAGGGCCGCACGTACTTCATCTTTGAGCTGCACACTGAAGTCGGCGTAATTTCGCTGCTGTCGGTATCGACCCAGCAATTGTCGGACTCTCATCGAAAGTTGTTTTTGTGTCAGATTTTGGGTCTGACGTCCCATTCGCGTTACCGACCTCTCGATACTCACCGCTGGATATACACCTTCTCCCTGAAGCTCCGGCAAAAAAAGTAGGTGCCCATCGGTACACGACATGAGATTTGTAGGGATGATGCTCGAAAAGCTCTCTATGTCGACGGCGACCACGGGAAACGTTGTAATGGAACCACCACCGGCACTCTCGACAAACGTCCCCGACCGCTCCATGAGATGCGCTTGCTGATAAAACAAATCGCCTGGATACGATTCCCGACCTGGCAGGCGCTTCTCCAAGAGCGCAATCTCACGAAGATATTTCGCGTGTGCGTCGAGGTCGTCAAGTACCACGAGGACGTCTTTTCCTTGCCGCTGAAAATATTCGGCAATCGTAAACGCGACTGAGGGGGCAATAGAAATACGCGGGGGCAACTCGCCCGAGAGAGCCGCAACTATAATCGATCGAGTATGCCCTCCTGCCGAATCAAAAATTGCGCTGGAAACGCGGTTAAGCTCGCTTACCGATTTTCCGATAAGCACGTAGATGCTTATATGCCCCTCATCGCGCTGATGACGTACCACATTCGTGAGAAATGATGTCTTGCCCGCATGATCACCCCCGAAAATCAGCTGTCTCTGGCCTCTTGCAATCGGGAGCAGCGTGTCGACAAGCGTATATCCAGTATACAATTGGTACTTTGCCGATGTACGCATATCAATCCCTGGCGCATCAGTACCGAGCAGGAATGGCACATTCCCGGGTGGAAATATCTTTGTCCTATCTACCGATTCCCCAAGGGCGTTTATCACGCAACCAAATAAATGCTCTCCAACAGAAAGCTGATACTTTTGCGCCAACATCGTATATCGTGCGCCCGTTCGTACGTCCACTGGGTCGAGCGCAAGTGCCACTAGATGGCTATCGGAAAGCGACTGAACTAGTGCGCGGTTCCCCTCTTCGTCCAGGATGACGTCGTTGATCCGCGCAGACGGAAGTCCTTCAACAAAGAAGACATAGCTTTTTGCTTGCGTAACAAATCCTATCTCGCGAATTGGCTCTTTTTCATTCATATGCGCGTACCAGTTTTAAGATTTCAGCTCTTTGTTTCTTCAAAAAATATGTCAACGAAACATCGTGATACACGTTATCGTATGCGAAGGCGCATCCACCAACCACCCGAGGATCAATGTGCAGATCTAATATCAAGGTTGGTTTGATGTTTGTGCGACACCAGGTACTAATACGCTCAATCTGTATCCGAGAAAGATGCGCGGGAACATACAAAATTAGTGTGGGACATGCGCGAATTGTCTGCTTGAACTCTGAGACGCGCTCGTAGAGATTGCTGGCAGTATATGTATCAAGCACATCTGTGCCCCATGCGGCAACGGCGTTTGCATGCGTCAGTGTCTCGGGATCACCGTCCCGATAATATGTGCGCAGCAACTGCGCGCGATCACCTTCAAGAGAAGTCGCTTCGAAAAAGAAGTGCTCGAAAAATCTCTGCATAATATCGACACGTCGAAAGAAATCCCCTAAAGAGAAAGTGTTTTTGAGGACTGCCGCCGGTATTGTGTCAGCCATACAAGATTTAAAGCATACCCGCAGAGCGTGCCTCTTTGAGTGCGTCTTCTACGAGCTCCGTGTGATCATCCGACGTCAACGCTTTGCGTAAGACCACCTTCGATGTCTCGGCAATCAGATCTACCATATGTTCGTCGACGAGCCGCTTTCTGCTATTTCGATATGCTTCTATGTCGCTCTCTAGTATCTTAAGAAGCATCTCCACACGCTCATCGATGCGACGCTTAGATTCACTGGAAACACCTTCGAGAGTACGGCTGAAACCTTCCGCAGCGCCGTGATGAGCCTCTTCGATCGTCTTGCTTATCGTATTTGTTTGCGCCTCGATGCTTTTCGAGAGATTCTTCAGATCCTCTTGAATCTGTTCCAGACTTGCTTTAATAGTCGCGCTTTGTCCCGATATGGCAGACGAGAATTGCCCGGCAACCTCCATTTGTCCGGTGCGAACTTTCTCAGATCCCTCTTCGATTGACAGACGAGCGTTCACTACAAGCGTGTCAAGTGCCTCCCGGTATGCATTGGTATGCGCGTCGATATCGACCCGCTGCTTGTCGAGAAGCGTCGATGCCGCCATCTCGGCGTCAGCAATCATCTTCCGCGCCATTTCTCGCGCCTGACTGATTATGTGATCGGCATCGGATTGAGATTTTGATTGCGCGTATTCGTAAATCGGATACGTGAGACGTTGTACTCGCAAACCCGTAAGAACCTGCAGTACCAAGAGCACGACAAGTCCAATAACGAGACCGATGGTTATGAGCGCAAACATTTCTGAAGATACGGTGAGCATATTTTAGATTCTTATTTTATTAAATGAATTAGTAACATGCGTCGCGATCTCACTTATGCAAAGAGAATATACAAGGCTGCCAGCAATCCCAAGCTTGCGACCGCAACAGCCAGTATCGCATTAAAGAGCACTAGAGAGCGTATAGAACTTCTCGCACTCGGATTCCTTCCTATGGAAATCACTCCATAGTTCGCGTCAGACATAAAACTCTTAAAGGCGAACGTGAGAGAGAGGATCGCTATAATTCCAGCAAGTAGATACCTGGAAATTCCAAAGACGACCTCTGGATTGATTATACCCAACAAACGGCATGACAACGAAATACATTTAGGAGCGGATGCATTCACGTTCTCACCGACCGCAGCAATATTAACCAGGATTGTTCCCGAGGGAATCTGTTTGCCATCGGGCCCTGCAAGTAATACGTTATTTTCTCCATTGAAATCTTCGGTAGCCACTGCAAATACGTTTTCGCCAGGATTCGCGCGACGAGCCTTACCGGGGATTGAAGAAGACGTTAACGAATCGCCTTGGAAAACAGGCCCATTTTCCATAGTCACGTTCACCAACATTGAACCCGATCGGGCTACGGGGACGTGCACCCCAGCCTCATCCGACGCAAATAAGATAGAAGGATCCTTGACGACCACGCCATATACACCAGGGTCGTTAGAGGTTTGTGTCTGCACAAATGAACTCGTTATCGGATCGAATGCAACAATATCACCGTAGGCAACGCGCGAACCACTGAATGGAACCTCTGTAGCGGTCAACCCAGGCAGTTGGATCAGAGCAGCTTGATTCGACGGACTTTCCGCCGCTAACACTCCTGCGGCAGCAGCCTGACTTGTTCGGATATTCTTTTGTGCGGCAACAGATGTATCTGACGTCGACGGGACGAAGTCCGAGTCGTGGCTCACCGCTGCCATATCTCCTCCGACATATGTGGCAAAAGATGTTGATGCGTATCGTTGTAAATAATTCCACGAAAGCCGTACAGTATCCGTATAAGAAACTAAAAACCCTGAAAAAACCATGAAAACGACGACGACTGTCAACGATCGGCCCCAAAAATAAGCGCGTCGTACTCCCGCCGTAGTGCCTAAAAAACGCGCGCGATGCGTGCTCCTCCTGGATTCATTGACCGCGTAGGAGACTTGACCTTTATCCACGGCAGTTCGATCTGCGGCTGCGTCCACCATGAGCTCACGAACTTTTTCGAAACCTTCAGTCGGATTGTAGTAGCTAATACTCTGCGCAGGTAGAATCGAGCCCGGCATAACAGAAGCTTCAGCAGCCTGATCAGCGGAAGGTACTTTTTTCAGGATGTACTCACGCCGCCTTATCTCCGCCAAGGATTTGTACCGTAGGCGCTCATACTCGCGTTGTTGGGACAAGTAATTGCGAAGCTCCTCAGGCTCAACATACCAATTCTTGCCCACTCGACGACCGTGAACTTTATTTTCGCGACAAAGACGAGCGGCATAATCCTGTGTGATACCCTCTTTCAAAGAAGCTTCACTCGTTGTGATGTAGATCACCCCATCCAAAATTATGTCATCGCTCATGTAAGTAAAGATCCGATTTAACTATCATTTTACTAGATATTCCGGATATTTTCTGCAAAAGGAAAACAAGCAGTTGTGGATAAGAAGACACCTATCTCTGCACGATCTAATTAGCCCCTCAATGTGTTCCCCGCCTCATGAATGCGGCCTTAATTTAGCTCAAACATGGCCCGTACGTAATCAGTGAAGAGGTGTTCGATAAGAACATGTCACTAATTCATCACGTACAGCACGCGCATAGCGTGTAATGTAGGACGAACAGCCTGGTTCATTCTTCCTTTATTGGCCTCCCTCCCCGCATCTTCGATCAATTTTGTATTACTGAACACGCGGAGCATCCCGATAATACGGCCAGGTTTGACCCGAATTGTGTACTACGTATGTTGATCTCGATTATACGAGATACGCATCATGGGCATATCTCGGCTGGTTTATTCCTGTCGTTCGTCTCCTTAACCACGCAACATCGGCATTAAGCGTTGCCCTAGCTATGGGCGTATATAGTGGAGCGTCGGCACAATTATGTCCTCCACGACATCGCCTACCGATGAAAGCACTGCACCAATGCTTTGTGCAAAATCCAGGCCGATAGAGCCATCTTGTGTACCGCTACGCAATACTGCCCAAGTACCAATTAGTGAAACGGCCAGTACAGCGCCGAGTATGGTTACGAATTTAGATGTGATCCATCGAGGAAATGCTGGGCTACTGTGCGGGTGTCTGGGACTTTCCCACGCTGCATTCCTTAAATCGCCGCGTATAGCAACATTTCGCACTCGTATAGGAATTGGTTGATCTGCACTCTCTTCTACATTCTGTCTTTTTTGCGTACTCGAATCTTCCAGGGCCCGGACGGGTATTTCAGGGTGCAGCATTCCTTCCTCGTTTGTATAGGTAAAGTAGCTTGTGGGACTTTCGTCTGCTTCAATCAACTGCTTGGCACTTGTCCCGCGATCTATGCCCACCGATGAAGCCTGCACGGCACCTAAGAGGCGATCTTTTTCTGCCTTGTGAGTCATGATTGATTCGCGCCCTACATACCAACGACTCCCTACCTGACGTGCGGATACGGCTCCAGATCGAGCAAGCTGCCCAACATAATCCTGATGATAGCCAGTCAGATTTGCCGCACGCGAGGCAGGCACGTAATCAACTCCATCGAACGAGACTAGAGACTCCGCTTCAGCAGGTTGAATTCGTTGATGAAGTTGTACAGATTGCTGGCTTTTTGAGATCTCAGCCGCCTTTTCGTGTTCCTGAATTGAGGCTAGAGATACGTGCCAAAGGCCCCCGATTCGACGCGCGTCGATGTATCCTCCTCGCGCAAGCTGACCAATGTAATCCTGAGCATAACCACTCAATTCCGAAGCTCGCTTGGACGAGATGTACGTCTTCCCATCTATATGTATCTCGTCTGACATGAAGTAATTATATCCGTGCCTTCGGCAATGTACCAGCGACCATCTCGGGACTCAGGGGACAAGAATCTACACCAAGTCGATCATTTGCAGTAAAAGCGCTTTGACCGATGAGGGGTCGGCAGTCCCCTTACTCGTCTTCATGGCTTTTCCTATAAGAAACTGGAGAGCCGGCGCCTTGCCCGATCTGTAATCCGATACAACGGAGGCATTTTCTAAAAGGATGACCTCTATTAAGGTCTTTAGATCGTCTGGTGAACCCGATTGTAAGAGATTTTTATCATTGGCCAACATCTCAGGGTCCTTCTTTGTTTTGAAACACTGGATGAGTAATTGCTTAGCAACGCTTGAAGACACTTTTCTGGTAGCAAGCATATCTATGATGGTATTGAAATTGCGTGCCGAGATGGCTATCTCGGCATTACTTTCTGTATCTGGTTTCTCGGTATCTCGGATCAGCGCAACTAGATCGTTTGCTACGTAGTTACTTGCCAAAATAACCCAATCCCGATCCTCTACATGGTTAGCTATGACTGTTTCGAAAAAGTCACCGAGATCTTTGCTACGAACGAAACTCTCGGCGTCCTGGTATTTGATACCAATGTCCAAATAACGCCGCCTCCGCTCAAAGGGTAACTCTGGCATGTCCTTGGCCAAACTGCTCGGTAGGTACTCTTTGATTTCCGAGAGCCTGAGACTTGGCAAATCGGGATCTGGGAAGTAGCGATAATCGGCACTCCCCTCCTTTGCGCGTTGTGAAAATGTCGATTGCTTCCCCTCATCCCACCCACGAGTTTCTTGCACGACTACCTCGCCCCTTTCGAGGATCGACGCCTGACGCTTGATTTCGAATTCAATAGCGCGTTCCATCGCGCGAAAAGAATTTAGATTTTTTACCTCGACCTTCGTGCCACGCACGTTATTTTTACTTATTGAGATATTTGCTTCTACACGCATCTCTCCTTTCTCCATATTTGCATCACTTGCGCATAGATATTTCAAAAGCAACTGAAGCTCACGGGCAAAATCTCCCGCTTGTTTTGAGCTCGTGATAATAGGCTCTGTCACTAATTCCATGAGAGGGACCCCGGAGCGATTGTAATCGATAACCGTCCCGACCCCCTCTTCATGTGATGAGCTTGCGGTATCCTCTTCAAGGTGCACACGCGTCACCGCCACTCCGTGCAATTCTCCACCTGAAACGAGTGGGTACTCATATTGACTCAACTGATACCCTTTCGGCTGGTCGGGGTAAAAGTAATTTTTTCGATCAAATTCTGTGTAGTCTGCAAGCGTACCCCGCAAAGCGAGACCGACACGCAAGACATGCCTTACAGCCTCCCTATTGATAACGGGGAGTGTTCCTGGGTGCGCAAGACAAACCGGACAAACATTGGTATTTGCTTCCGCGCTATATGCATCATTTCTTGAGTGGCAAAACATCTTTGTAGTCGTTCTTAACTCAGCATGAATCTCAAGGCCAATGGTTGGCACGTACTCACTCATATACTAACTAATGTAGCATCTACACATCACTTCCCCCAAATACAACCTACTCAACTACCTTCCAAACGCCGCCAGCCAACAGCGGTTCAGCTTTTTTAAATTTCATCTCTTTAGTGTCCGTTCCGTTTGTAATGGTGACCCTATCATTTCTTCCGTATTCCTTCTTTGGGGAGCCTCCCGAAACTGCCGATATTGCCGAGACTGCCCGTTGGACAGCTATTTGGGCTCCGCTCGCCGAAGCGCCATCGCCGAGAAGCCGCGGGAGCACGTTTGCTACCTGTGTCGCAAAAGAATCCTCCATCGTTTGGAAGAGTCTCAACCCCTCTTTCTTGTATTCGACAAGTGGGTCCCGCTGACCGTACGCGCGCAAATTTACGGAATTGCGCAAGTATTCCATAGCCTCCAAGTGTTCAACCCAAAGAAAGTCGATGGTCTGCAAGAGAAATCGACGAGATGCGGTATAGAAAGATCTACCCAGCTCTTTCTTCTTATTCTCAATAATGTCAACTAGTGCACTATTGCGTTCGGAGACACGTGCGAGCTCTTCATCTATGGCCACACTTTCCCCCGTGAGAAGTCCGCGCCGTCTTCCGTACACACTTTGCCGCTGAATATTCAGAATATCGTCGTATGCGAGGACGTGCTTGCGCGCATCAAAATTCAACTCCTCGATTCGAGTTTGAGCCTTTTCTAGAGCCCGCGTAATCATCGAGTTGTGGATCGGCTCGTCTTCCGGAATCTTGAAAGTCCCCATGACTCGCTTGATGATGTCGGAGGCAAAAACACGCATAAGTGAATCTTCGAGAGAGACAAAAAACTGCGTCTCGCCGGGATCCCCCTGTCTTCCAGAGCGTCCACGCAGCTGATTATCGATCCGTCGCGCCTCGTGTCGTTCTGTCCCCAAGACAAAGAGACCTCCGACCTTTTTGATCTCCTCATATAATTCTGGACTACCTGGATTGCCCCCTAGTTTTATATCTACCCCGCGACCGGCCATGTTCGTCGCGATCACGACGGCACCCCGTTTCCCTGCTTGCGCTATGATCTCTCCTTCGCGTTCGTGATTCTTGGCGTTCAAGATCTCATGTGGAATTCCCTCTTGTTTGAAATAGACTGAGAGCAATTCATTTTTCTCTACTGATACAGTACCCACAAGCACGGGCTGGCCTTTTTCATGAAGTCCAGCAACATGACGAGCAATAGCCTTCATCTTTCCAGCTTCTGTCTGAAAGATGAGGTCGTCGTGATCTTTCCGCTGCGCTTGCTTGTTGGTCGGTACAACAACCGTATTCAGTCCGTATACCTTATAGAACTCTTCAGACGAGGTAGCCGCCGTTCCTGTCATGCCAGCAAGCTTGCCGTACAGGCGAAAATAATTCTGGAAAGTGATCGAAGCAAATGTGCGTGACTCTTGCTGGATCTCTACACCCTCCTTCGCTTCTATCGCCTGGTGGAGACCTTCACTCCAGCGCCGCCCTGGCTGCAAACGGCCCGTCGATTCATCGACGATAACAATCTGCCCATCCTTCACAACGTACTCCTTGTCTCGGCCAAAAAGCGCCCGAGCACGAACGGCAGTCTCCAGATGATGAACGTATTTAATACCCGCGTCGGTATAGATATTTTCAACACCGAGGATTCTTTCTGCCTTCTCGATGCCACTATCAGTGAGTACGATCTGCTTATGCTTATGCTCCACGGTATAGTCTTCATCTTCGACAAATCCAGCGGCTATCGACGCGAAACGACCGTAGAGCGACTCCGCGTCCGAAACGGGAGCAGAGATGATAAGGGGCGTACGCGCCTCGTCTATAAGAATGGAGTCGATCTCGTCTACAATGGCAAAATTGTATCCTCCATTTTGAGGAAGCCGCTGACGGAGCAATGACACATCGTACTCAAGGTTGTCGCGCAAATAGTCGAAACCAAATTCGTTGTTGGTGCCATAGGTAATATCGGCGGCATACGCTTCACGACGGGTGCAAGGACGCAAAAAATCGTACATAACCTTAAAGCTACCGAGATTGTCACGGTCCTCATCCTCCTTCGCCAAAGCTTCGGACGACAGGTGTGAAGGATCGTAGAGATACGACGACTCATGATTGATAACGCCGACAGAAAGGCCGAGCGCGTGATAAATCTGCCCCATCCATACCGCATCGCGGCGAGATAGGTAGTCGTTGACAGTTACGATGTGAACACCCTTTCCACTCAACCCATTAAGATACGCGGGCAGTGTCGCTACCAGGGTCTTTCCCTCCCCCGTGCGCATCTCGGCAATATCGCCACGATGCAAAATCATACCTCCCAACAGCTGGACATCGAAATGACGCTGGCGGAGCGTGCGTCGGCTTGCTTCGCGGACTACCGCGAAGGCTTCTGGGGCGATATCCTCAAGGGAATCTCCTGAGAGAAGCCGGCGTTTGAATTCTTCAGTCTTTGATTTGAGCGCTTCATCTGAGAGCGCTTGTATTGCACTTTCATGTGCGTTCGTCGCCGTGATAATAGGCTCTGCAGCACGCAGCGCCGAGAGATTCTCATCCCCTAAGAGTCGCTTCCAGAAAGCCATTGAGGCATCGTACCTTAAAATGAAATATTTCGCGATGCGTTGCGGTGTCGTACCTCGACGTACTGATGACCTCGGAAACCAAAAAACAATCCCCCAGGAGGGGGATTGTTTCTTCTCTAGCTAGAGAAACACCAACTATCGGCGCTTCTTTGCCTTTGCCTTTGCCTTCTTTTTCTTTGCCATATAAATATTTTTATTGAGTGCTAAGTTCGACCCGCATGTGCGCAATAATGCGAAGATGCGACTACTGATTCATTATCACACCGAGGTGCTCGCAAAACTCAACACACACTCGTGAATGTGGATAACTTTTACACGAATCGCGAGAAAACATTTCAAGAAATTTTTCTATCTTAAAATATATTTCTCCAATACTTCTTATGTCAGATACAATGTGGAGGACGGGTGCGAGCTCCAAAGTGAAAGTCTTATGTGAGTGCCGCCGCCCTCCACGCTATATCCCACCTGCATAAAGCGTATCACCCAGTCAAAACCATGCAAGGTATTCATAAACACAAATCCCACCTTGCGGCGGGATCTGTGCGACTTTCAATCGAAACCACACTTCACACGAATGTGTGGCACTCACAGCGGCATTTTAACAAACCATATCATTCGCGCAATAGCCCTGCGGACTTCCCTTACAACTTCACGGTACCCGCTTTCACTTGCTGAATGAGGTCTGAGGCTTGCACAGCAGCTTCGGGAGAAATTTTGGAAGCAGCCTCAAGCGTCGAGATAGATTTAGCAATATTTCCCATTCCATAATACGCCGCCGCTAAAGTGAAATACCCCTGTGGATCGTTTGGTTGCGCTTTCACGCGCCCCTCCCAGACGAGCGCAATCTTCGCATACTGCTTACCCGCCAGGTATGCTGATGTGATTCGTGGATCGGCAGCTTCGCCCGTCGCGATGATTGGCGCGAGGATGTCGTCGGCCAGCGCTCCGTTACCTGTCTGAATGAGGAGAGCTGCATACAAAATTCGTGCCTGAACATTCGAGGGCTCAAGCTCGTACGCAGTCTTCAGCGCATTCAATGCCTCGTTTACATCACCGCGAGCCTGTGCATTGAGAGCGATCTCAAAAAGGATCGTCTGTTTTTTTGGTGAATTGGCATGTGCGGCTTGCAATGCCTCCGCCCCCGCGGCGTAGTTTCCAAATGAATTGTAGACGATTCCCAGAAAGAGAGGGAAGCGTGCATCGAGGGGCGACTCGGTCTGCTGCAGCTTCATCTCTGAAACAGCGGTGTCGTAGAATGCCTGTTTTTGCGCCCGATCTATTTCTGCCATGCTCGCGATACGTGATGCTATTTGCGACAACTGTTCACGCGCTTCTTGAGTGCCGAAAGCACCGACCGCAATTGCCGCTTTTATCATTTCCAAATTTTTGGCAACACCCCCTTGCTGTGGAATGATCGCCTGTATGAGTAATTTGTTTTGTGCAATCGCTCCCACGTTTACCCAATATAAAGCCCCACACACAACGGCCGTTGCTATACACACCACAATCCAGCCAGCCTTTCTGTTGAGATCTTTTTTCCAGAGTGGGGGCTCACCTGCTGCGGCGGCGCTGCGCCATGCAATGTACCCAAGGATGGTGCCAAACAAAATGTAGCTGGTAACATTGTCAAAAACAAAGAAATTATGTACGAAGTATCCTGCCAATAAGCCCGTCAAAATACTCGCCTCAACCCTTGAGAATGCCTTGCTCCACAGTGCCCAAAGCGCAGCCATAAAAATTGCGAGATAACTCAAAAGCCCTACAAAGCCGCCTGCAATAAGCCAATCGAAAATAATGTTGTGCACGCGGTCAAACCACGGCTCTTGCGCGTACATGCGTGGATCGTAATATTTATCAAACACCAAGGCGAAATTCTCCTGCCCCCATCCCAATACAGGGCGCTCTTTCACGCCTTCCCATGCGATAGACCAATTTATGAGACGTGATTTTGAGGTACTCTCTGAAAGCGAGATCGTCGCGAGCCTGCTCAGAAACCCTATACTATTCAACCCTTGTGTATTTCGTAACGCCAAGAAACCCCCGAAGGCGATGACAACGAAAGCGAGGTACCCTGCCGCAACGCGCCACGTTGTCGAAGATGCCCGCACGCCCCCAGTCGGGCGTTCAAAAAACGTGATGAGAAGCGCGGCAAGGACCGATCCACCAAATAGGCCGAGAATCGTTCCACGTGTACTTGTCTGCAATAACGCGACGGCATCAAGCATCAAAATCAGGGTAAGAACATGCGCTTGTCTCAGGAACATCAACGACATCACGATGACGTCAAGCGTCATGAGGCCCACGTACAGTGGCCACCCTGCCCCTGCCTCCTTGAAAATGCTCGCAAAAATACCTGAGACGACGATCAGAAATAAGGCTACCGCGATACGCTCTACCGAATTCCATTCTTTCTTATTTGATTGATAAATAAGGAGCACCGCTATGAAAACATGAAAAAGCATGAAGGCAGCGAGGTAAATTGGATTGCCGAATGTACTATCGATGCGAGCCGAAAGACCTGCAGCAACGTTGTTGCCAGTCGCGACAATTCCAATCGTCTGTAACAACCCGTATATTGATATGCAGGAGGATAATGCTAAGAGGACTTGTAAGAATCGTCGCCAAAGTACCTCGCTTGTGATCATAGATGACACTACAAAGAGATACGCGAGGACGTGAGCGAGAGTCACCCACCCATCCATGCGTTCGTAGTTACTCCAAAGACTCTTAAAAGGATACGCCCCGAGTGTATCGGCAAGTCCAATGATGAGGACGAAAACGGTGAAAGCAGTGAGTACCCACGATCGACGGGGTCGGTATGCGGAATTTAGTAAGGCGAGTGCAATCCAAGCACCCGCCATCATTTCCACAATAATTCGAAACGCGAAATTCTTACCCGTGATATACGGGAAGAAGAGAGTCCCATCGACAATGAACGGAACGAGCGCAAGGGAAAATATTGTCCCGAGGACGAAAAAACGAAGCGTCTTTTCTAGTATCATGCGCGGCATTCTACCATACAGCCCCACTATTTTGTCTTCGCCTTTTCGATCCGGCCGTGATCATCTTCGAGCCGAACAATGTCGCTTTCATCAAATTTCCCATACGCAACTTCTACCACAACACCGCCTTTTCTCGATGAAAGTCTGTGGACCTGTTGTTTCCCAACCCGAAATACTTCCCCTTTTTTAAGAGGAATCTCTTTCACGACCTTACCTTCGTGAACAGTTGCCAATGCGTCACCTTCGACAAGCAGCCACCATTCTTCGCGATTATTATGATATTGAAGGCTCAATCGCTTTTTTGGTTTAATGTAAATCGTTTTCAGGTTCCACCCGCCGCCTTGATCCCATCCGAAATACTCACCCCATGGACGAACCGATTTCGATGCCGGACGCCGCGCTGCGTTAACCATCCATGAAGACGACTGGACCTTCCCTCCTACCCCAACATTAAAAACCATTTTGATTCCGAGTTCTCTGCATACAGAAACCTCCGGGACATTCTTCGAAACTCTGTCGCCGCCATTCGCAAAAACGGTCGGTCGTATATTCGCAAGCGTTCGAGAAACGCTCCGATCCTCATCGTCTTTTTTGTGATCTGTAAAAACAACCTTATCGACAAATGGTAAGTGCCTGATGATCTCAGCGCGCTCTTTTTGAGGCATGAACACAAAACCCTTTTTCATGCGTAGCCAATGGTCGTTGTTCATGATGACGAGGAGTCTATCGCCGAGTTTTCGCGCCTCGCGAAACATTCGCACGTGCCCAATGTGCAGAGGATCAAACCCCCCAGACACGGCAACCCATCTCACCCCCCCTGCATCCCTCTTTCCCTTCATGCGCAGAAGTATGCACGTCCGGCACTCACTATGCAAATTTCTATTTCCTTGCGAATAACATCGACCGAGGCTACCATGCACGAAACACGACACCATGAAAAAAGCACTCATTACGGGCATCACCGGGCAAGATGGTTCTTACCTCGCGGAACTTCTGATTGAAAAGGGATACGAAGTTCATGGCATTATCAGACGCTCAAGCTCGTTTAATACGGGACGAATCGATCATATCCTCAAAGATCCTCATGCAAAAAACAGGCGCCTCATTCTCCATTATGGAGATCTCTCAGATACGAGCAGCCTCAACCGTATTCTCGAAAGGGTGAAGCCAGCGGAGATCTACCACCTCGGCGCGCAAAGCCACGTGCGCGTCAGCTTCGACATACCTGAATATACGGCGGATGTCGATGCGATCGGCACTCTCCGTATGCTCGACGCAATTCGCGAGACCGGCATTAAAACGCGCTTCTACCAGGCTTCCTCGTCTGAAATGTTTGGCAAAGTCGCAGAAATTCCCCAACGAGAGACTACGCCGTTTCATCCCCGATCCCCCTATGGCTGTGCGAAAGTGTTCGGATACTGGATCGCGAAAAATTATCGCGAGAGCTACGGCCTCTTTGCGTGCAACGGAATTCTTTTCAACCACGAATCTCCCAGACGAGGCGAGACGTTTGTAACGCGTAAGGTGACTGCTGGTCTCTCACGTATCAAACGAGGTCTGCAGGAAAAAATCTATTTGGGAAATCTCGATGCGAAGCGTGACTGGGGATATGCTAAAGACTACGTCGAGGGCATGTGGCTTATGCTGCAACAAGACCAGCCCGACGACTACGTACTCGCCACGGGCGAAACTCATTCTGTACGAGAACTTGTGGAGGTCGCGGGCGAGATCCTTGGCTTCGACATTGGCTGGCGAGGGAAGGGGCGTGCCGAAAAAGGATTCGATAAAAAAACAGGAAAGGTACTCATCGCGATTGACCCTCACTACTACCGACCCGCAGAAGTTGACATTCTCCTGGGGGACGCACGTAAGGCTCGCAAGAAACTGGGCTGGAAACCGAAAGTAACGTTCAAAGACCTCATCCGGATTATGGTAGAGTCAGACCTAGAGCTCATCGACAAAAATATAGGCATGGAGCATTGACGCGCGAAGAGATGTATACTTTCGACATACCTCTCAAAAACGCATCATGAATAAGGACGCAAAAATATACATCGCTGGCCATCGGGGCCTCGTCGGATCCGCGATTATTCGGGCCCTCAAAGACGCCGGATATTCTAACATCCTCATAAAAACACACACTGAACTTGATCTGACCCAGCAACAAGCTGTGCGTGCCTTTTTTGAATCCGAACGACCGGAGTATGTTTTCCTCGCGGCGGCAAAAGTCGGCGGTATCCTTGCAAATCGTGACTATCCCGCAGATTTCATTCGCGAGAATCTCCAGATCGAGACCAACGTGATAGAGAGCGCGCATGCCGCTTGTATCGAAAAACTCCTCTTCCTTGGCACTTCTTGCATCTATCCAAAACTGGCCCCGCAACCTATTCGAGAGGAATACCTCATGACTGGGCCGCTGGAGGAGACAAATCGCGCCTACGCAATCGCCAAAATCGCCGGAATCGAGATGTGCCAGGCGTATCACCGTCAATACGGCTCACGATTCATCAGCGCCATGCCCACCAATCTCTATGGCCCCAACGACAACTTCCACCCCCAAAATTCGCACGTCCTCCCCGCCCTCATTCGGCGCTTCCACGACGCCAAAGTGGCAGGAGACAAGGAGGTGGTGGTATGGGGCACAGGAGCACCGTTGCGTGAATTCCTACATGTCGATGACCTCGGACGAGCATGTGCATTTCTCATGGAAAAGTACGAAGATTCTAGTATCATCAACATCGGGACGGGAGAAGAGATATCGATTGATGGTCTTGCTGGGCTCGTGAAAAAGACGGTGGGCTATAGTGGAGCTATTACGTGGGATTCATCGAGGCCGGACGGAACCCAACGCAAACTTCTTGATATCTCCAAAATACATCGTCTTGGGTGGAAACATGAAATCACGCTTTCCGACGGGCTGGCACAAACGTATAAATGGTTTATCAACAATGCAAAGACTACATGAAAACGGGACGTGCAATATGTGGGGCCGGTAGAGAGCGCACTCCACAGTAAAAAACTATGAATTTACTTCAAGCAGCACATAACAGAAAGAGCGGCACACTCTCGAAGTACGCCAATTATTTTGCCGAATACGACTCACACTTTAAAGAATACCTTGATAAACCGATACGACTTATAGAAATTGGCGTACAGGGTGGTGGTTCACTTTCCATGTGGAAAGAATACTTTCCAAAAGCAAAGATTGTCGGTGTGGATATAGATGATTGCTCTCGCTTCGCGACTGAAGATATCCAAATCTTCCGAGGAGATCAGGCTGATCCCAAGTTTCTCACTTCAATCCCTGGCACCTTCGACATCATTATAGATGACGGCGGCCACACGATGAAGCAGCAGCAAGTGTCGTTCAAGCACCTCTTCCCGCGCCTCAACGAAGGTGGAATGTATGTGATAGAAGACCTGCACACTTCTTACTGGCCCGAGTTTGGCGGAGGGTATACTACAATGCATTTTTTGAAGGATGTCATTGACGACATGCACGATTGGGCTCGAAAGAGCCACCGCGCAAGTATATTCCGCGGGCGCCTACGACATTTTCATCGAGAAAAACCCTCGTTAAACAACGAAATCCGCAGTATCACATTTGCGGATAGCATATGCTTCATTAAAAAAGAGTCGGTGGGGAAGGGGCAGAAGATTAAACTGTAGACGACGCCCCAGTGATAGAAGCCTATTTAATCGCAAGTACGTAATATCCTGCGGTCGTGTTACGTTTGTCGGTTTGAAATGACAAGTCGAGAATACGCGCAAGTGGATTTAGGAACCAGCGAAGTTTATGCTGCATCGGCACAAAAAAAGATAAGGCTAAGAAGTAACCGCCTCGCTTGCGGACGTCGACTTCAGAAAATCCGGCAAAGAGGATCTCATGCAGAGTGTCGTCGAAAAACCTCCAATAATCCGGATAGTGTCCCTTGCGCGCATGATATGGATACGTTGACGGGACGTAAAGAAACATAACGCCCCCTTTGCGTAAAACACGCCGCATCTCATCCATTGCGCGAATCGGGTCACGCACATGCTCTAGAACGGACGAACAGATTATTGCATCACATGACGCATCACCCATCGGTATGGCGTGAATATCTCCGATGATGCTTGCGCCGGTTGTTGCATCAAAATCAAACGTCCGATAGTCGCACCCATTGAAGAGGTTTGAGTACTCTCCAAGCCACTTCCCAAAACGTTCCCCGCCTCCAAAATCTACAACGAGGCCGTTTGTACCACCAACCTTCTCCATTGCTGAACGTATGAACACTCTATTGTTTTCCTCGGCCATAACATCCTGTTTTTAAATAAATCTTTCTCCGGAGTATACAAGTCTTACTGCTCGCGGCTCATCTTATCACTTTCATTACAAGTGTGCAGAGGCAAGGAACTACGTCATTAGTTCTTGAAGCACATCTACCAAGTCTCGCCCTACAAAGACTGGCGTTAACCTTGATTTGAACAGGTCGTATCCATTACGGGCAATGTCCTCCCTCATTTTTCCGTTGTTTCTTATTTCCAGAATCGCACGCGCCAAGTCTTCCGCACTACCTGCTTCGCAAAACAGAACGTCTTTTTTATCAGTAAGCAACTCCTGAGCTCCCGGTGTTCTGCTCGTAATGATGGGTGAGCGTGCTGCCAGCGCCTCATACACTTTATTCGGTATGGCTCGCTGAGCTTGACTGGCCTTCCCAAAAAGGCCCAAACTAATACTGGCCCGACTAATATAGTTCATCAACTGCTCGTACGGAATGTGACCAAGCAACCTGACATTTCGAACATCGAGATCCCGAACCAACTGTCTAATGCTATCAGAAGACTGACCATCTCCTATGATCTGGAAGATAATCTTTTCGCGTTCAAGAATTTTGGCAGCACGTACAATATAATCGACTCCTTGTAGAGGGCTGAGTGCGCCATGGAAATGAACAATAAATTCAGATGTGCCGACCTGCTTAGGACAAAAAACATCGTCGTCCGATCCAATAAAAATGCGCCGAAATTTATTTGGATTGAGATGAAAAGATCTGGAAAAGTACTCGCGATGCGCATTCGTATCAACAATAATCCGGTGCGCCAATATTAGGGAAAACCATTCAAGGAGCCAGTAATACACTCCTCGGATACTCAGACGCTTGAGTAGTCCCCTAGAATACACTAGCGATTCGTGAAGAGGGACGAGCGCATCGACGACGATCGGTTTGCGAGTGAGAAACTTCGCCACTATAGCCGCTTGCTGACCAGGATATCCGACGATCATTATATCGTACTGTTTCCGCATTCTGTGATGTTTTTTTATAAGATCAACGTACTTTGCGATACCGCGAAGACGGCTGACGCACTCAATAACCTCGATACCATTTTGCCTCAAACCTTTTATAAAGATTCTGTTCCGGCTATACCCGGGATTATAGATCCCAAAATAACAAATTGTCATTTTCATTGTTGATTGGAAATTCCTTGGACGCCATCAGCCCCACACTGAAGAAGTGTCAGATTATTTTATAGGTATTTCCCATTCAGATGGATCAGTCGGTCGTCTATGCTCATCGTCAGAGTTAAATTTTTGGTCTATGTAGAATAGTAAAATCGATGGCTCCAGCGATCGATATCCGTGCCATATGCCAGGCTTGATGATGAGAGTCTTACGGCTCTGCTCACTCAACAATACACGCTCTTCTCGTCCGTTTTCTGAAACAAGGCGGAAAAGGACGCTGCCTTTTGCTACGGTAAAATAATCAGTCTGCCGCGTATGCATATGCATGCCGGCAATAATGCCTGCCTGCATATATGAGAAGTTCATGTCTCCCGTGAGCCCTGGAACGATATCGTATAGTCCCCGACGCCTCTCGTCTTCATGGAAACGATGCGCATGAAATTCGGTCAACTTTTCTGAATCGGTCATGGTATTTCTATACTATTATATCTAAATATCGCCTTAAAGCATCCCCCCACTCAGGAAGTAGGCTAATGCCTTGATCCCGCAACGCCGTGTTCGCAAGGACGCTCATCCGAGGCCGACGTATCTTGCTTCCAGACTCCTTCGTCGGTATCGGCACAATATGCGGCGAAAGCTTAGCTTGGCGGAAAATCTCCTGAGCAAACTTGTACCACGATGTCTGCCCCTGATTTGTAACATGGTAGACTCCGTATGGGATACGTCGTACCAAGATCTCTATGATCTTTTCGGCCAAATCAAGAGTGAAAGTAGGGGCAGTAATCTGATCGTCTACTACTCGTATATCCTTTCCCTCTCGCGCTAATCGCAGCATGACTTGTACAAAATTCTTCTTAGATCCCTCAGCGACCCCGAACAGGGCGCTCGTTCTCACGATGTAATACGCGGGCGTGGCGATTTGCACCAGAGTTTCTCCGGCATATTTTGATGCTCCATATACATTTATGGGGTGCGGCAAATCCTTCTCATCGAAAGATGTTCTCGTGCCGTCAAATACATAATCCGTACTCACGTGTACACAAAGCGCCCCAATATCCTTGCATGCCAGAGCAACGTAATACGGGCCAAACGCATTCACCTCATAGGCAGAGACGGGGTTGCGCTCCGATTCCTCAACAAGGTTGTACGCCGCGCAATTAATAACAACATCCGGTTTCTGTGCAACAATGATGTCGCGCACCATGTGAGGATTAGTTATGTCAAAATCCTCGTGATGATAACGCAAGACCTCCATCATCGAGGGCAGTTTGAGGGCGAGATCAGATCCGAGCTGACCATATCCGCCGATAATGAGCACCTTTTTAATAGTAGCGCCCGTGTCGTTGCTTTTCATAATGATCACGAAAAATCTCCTTTGTCTTTATAACCTTCCACCAAGTTGGATTTTTAATATACCAATCCACAATCGCCGACAATGAGTCGTCCAAAGGATGCTGCGGTTTCCAATCGAGTTCCTTGGTCAACTTTGCCGAATGTGGCGCATAACGCATATCAGCGCCGGGCCTGTCGTCGACGTAGGAAATCATGTTCGTGTGATTCTTACCGAGAATACGAGCAACTATTTTGATAATTTCGATATTTTTCTTCTCAGTACCGGCAACATTGTAAATACTGCCCGGTCGCGCCTTATGCATGATAAGATCGACGGCCCTACAAAAATCTTCTACATGAATCCATGTGCGCACATGCTCACCTGTGCCGTGCACGGGAACGGGCACCCCCTCTAAGAGATTTGTAATCGCGAGAGGAATAAGTTTTTCTGGATATTGATAGGGTCCGAAATTATTTGAACCGCGAACGATAATCGCAGGCACTGCATGACTTCGAATGTATGACTGCACTAGAAGATCCGCACCTGCCTTGGAGGCCGCATATGGATTGGATGGCCGCATGGGAGACATTTCATCCGAGGAACCTTCGCGAATATCGCCGTAAATTTCGTCAGTCGAGATCTGAATAAATGTCTCAATGTGATGCCTGCGTACCAGATTCAACAAAACGTGCACTCCGGTGATGTTGCTGCGGACAAATTCGGCCGAATCAACAAGAGATCGGTCAACGTGGCTTTCTGCGGCAAAGTTGACAACAACATTTACACGCTCCTTCAGGAGAAGCGCATTGAGTTTCCCTGCATCACATATATCGCCATGTACAAATACATACCTCCTTTCCTCAACTTTTTTTCCCGCTTCCAACTTCTCAATGTCTGAAAGATTGTCCGGATTCCCCGCATATGTCAAAAGATCGTAATTGATAATCTTATAATCAGGGTAAAGTGTGTACATACGACGAATAAAATTCGATCCCATGAAGCCGGAGCCGCCCGTAACAAGAATCTTTTTACTCATATAATCTGCATGTCGCCGATGGGAATGATGAATTTACCACCCTTACTTCTATACTCCGCTTCTTTCTGCAAGATTTTATCCTTATAATTCCATGCAAGCATGAGGAAATAATCAGGGGGATCCTTGCGCGCCTCCCTCACGTCAACCACAGGAATATGCATGCCGGGACTGTACGAGCCAATCTTTGTGGGAAGTTCTTCGGTAAGGTAATCGAGTGTTCCGGTACCGATTTTGAAATAATTGAGCAAGGTATTCCCTTTGGCCGGCGCTCCATATCCCGCGATCCTCTTCCCTTGCGCTTTGAGTTCAGATAACAGTCTGAGTAGTTTTTCTTTCGACGCTGCAATACGTTCGGCAAGCCTTGTATATGCATCAATCGAATCCATGCCGAGCGATATCTCTTTTTTGACGAGATCTGCAACGGTCGGCATGACTTTGCGCGTTCCGGAGCGCGCAGCAAATACCCGAATTGACGTCCCTTGAGTTTCCTGAAGTTCTACATCAAAAATCTCTAGCCCGAATTGGCTGCACAGCCGCTGCAACGGTCGAATCGCAAGAAAACACACGTGCTCGTGATAGATGGTGTCAAACGCGAGATTCTCGAACATATCTACCAAATACGGAGCCTCGAAAACAAATACTCCGTCCTCGGCAAGCAGCGCGGTAACACCTCGCATAAGATCATGTTTATCATCAATGTGCGCAACTACATTATTGCCAATAATAACTTTTGCCTTCCCGTGACTCGCGAGTATCCTTCGAGCGCACTTTTCTCCAAAGAAGTCGACGATGGTCGGCACATGACGATCTTCCGCCGCTTCTGCAATATTCCTCGCGGGATCGACACCTAGTATGCGGATTCCTTCAGGAAGGAATGCGGATAGAAGTAGTCCGTCATTGCTCCCAATTTCGACGACAAGATCCTCGTTCCGCTTCAATCGAAATCGTTTTGTCACATTCTTTGCATATTCGACAAAATGCTGCGGGGTCGGCATGTGCGATGTGAAGTATACATATTGAGAAAACAGCTCCTCTTTATCAACGACGTGACACAACTGGACGTGATTGCACTCATCACAAAAATACACCTGAAGCGGGTAGAAAGGTTCCTGAGCAACGGGAATGGCACTCACAAACGCGTTCGCAAGTGGCTGTTCCCCAAGATCAAGAAACTTGGTGAGATGCGATGACCCGCAGATACGACATTCTTTCTTAAGAGTATACATAGTGGTGATCTCCCCGGTTCTAGCAGCACGTCATTCTATCGTCTGGCGCGTCTTTTACAAAACCGTCAAACGGGGCAAGCGAAAGCGCTTGCCGCCCCCCGCCCTTCATTTGGGTGGCATGATCACAAATACCGTATCATATATATCCTGGAGCGGTTTCTGATAGCGCACAATGTTCACGACCTTACCATCCTTGTATTCGAGATACGTGGTCTTAAAAAGGCGTAATAACGGCTCCACAAAATGATTAAATACGAAGAGTCCAAGAGAGCCGCGGAATTCGTTCTTAGGAAGCCCTCCCCCTTCATTTTCATAGGTGAAGTAATACCAGCGATTCTCTGTCATGAGAATGGAGCGAACGTCGTACCAGGAGAGGATGCAATTCTCCGCAAACTGCTCATGCGCAAAACTAATGAGTGTATCGCCGCGCTTAATGGGAAGACGCGAAAGAGAAAAGGCCGCGAGGAGCGCCTTCACAATCCCTATCGGGCGCGCAGTTTGCCATACGAACGGGACAGTGATCATAGTATCAAAAACACTAAACAATGGATCATTTTTGACGAGATCCCAACGAGTGTGCTCGATCATGAGCAAGCCCGTTTTGAGATCGCGTGTTCGACGGAGGTTGGCGATAATGATGGCATCGCGCATTACATACGCTGGATCAGAAGCGATAAACCAGAGTGTTTCCGGTTTCCCCACCGCCTCCATAATCTTCTCCATTGTTTTCGCTTCGTCTTCAATATACTTTCGACGTGAATCGGGAAGCGGAGCATCGAACGAGCGGATAAAAAATGAATCCGGAAGACCCTTGAAATAGCTCCGATATCCTTCTATCGTCTCATCGGGAACAGATCCTTTCATAAGGTCGAGAAAGATCGCTGCACGATACCCCATCGCATATGCGGAAGCTGCTGCCCAAGAACATGAGGCGAACACCCAGTCTATTTCTCCCTCACCGTGGAAGAGCAAGAAATCGGCGACGGTGCGCTTTCCCACTTCAAATCCAGAAAGGTTGAGTTTGGTGTATTCGTCGGTTTCATTCGGATGCTGCTGGTAAAGAAGACGGTGCGTGGGGAGATTTTCTTTAATATATGCGAGCATCGCATTAGTCTGCCTGATGAAAGACTCATGGTCCGAGCCAAGCGGCAGATTATAAAAATCTGTTCCAAAAAAGACCGCGGTCTTGGCCCCCGGGTTATGTTTGAGCAAATATGGGAAAATGATCTTTTGTATACTTCCATGCTTCATCTGGAACAGCCTACCATAGCCGCGCCATACGTTAAAAATAGCGGGAATATAATCTCCGTGATAGATTATGCGAACCGGGAACATGAAAATGATCAAGTTGTATCTCCGAAAGGTTGCTTACATGGTGCCAGGGGCTCAGGCACTCTGGATTAAACTAAACACCTGGCAAAAAAAGCATCCAGAATTTAGAGGGTGGGGCATGACCACCAATTCTTTTCCTCCTTGGTATAAGGGCGGTGGTGATGATGTGTCGAAGGATTTTCTGAAGGCACACGAGGGCATCTTCGCCAACGTTTCAAAAGGACGATTTAAGCTCACTCAGTACGAGAACGTACAAGACAAGGCCGCCCGACTTCGTGAGTTGATGTGGCGGCACTACGTCGTTTTCTGGACCGTACAGTATGCCTCTTATGCGGCACGCGATAAAACGATCAACCTCGTCGAATGCGGAGTGTGTGATGGATTAACGGTGTATTTCGCAATGAGCGCACTTCCGGAAGGAACGCAATTCAAGGCATATCTCTACGACGCGTGGGAAAGAATGGAGGATGAAGACCTATTGGAGTCAGAAAAAAAACACGCTGGAGACTACGCCTACCTTGAGCTCGAAAATGCGAAGAGAAACCTCGTCGCGTTCGAACGAGAAACAGTCTTTATTAAGGGCTTCATTCCAGAGTCATTTAAAAACACCGAATCTCCAACAGAGGTGGTTTGGATGCACATCGATCTCAACGCATCTCTTCCCACTACGGCAGCCCTTCGACGATACTTCGACGCAATCCCACCTGGCGGCGTCATTCTCTTCGACGACTACGCATGGCGCGGATACGAGGACACCAAAGTGGCCGTCGACAGGTTCTTCTCGGATAAAAAGGGTGTCCTTTTGCCGATGCCCACCGGCCAGGCGATCTTTTTCAAACATTAATTTGCAAACTGTAGACTTATAGATTCGGATTGATTTTCTTCAAATTATACATTGCTTTCATAAAGCCCTCACCGCCAAATTTGTGACCCTGCCATATCTCCGGAACCATCCAGAGATCCGTCTTTGAGATCAAATCGAGTATTGGCTTCCACGGGACAGAACCGTCGCCGATCTGAAGTCCTTCTCCGTTAATGCGGGCAGCATCCGATATATGCAAATATCTTGCGACTGGCAGTATCTTCTTCGCATAACTTAGAATGTCTTTCTCGTACTGATTGCAATACAAAGCGGCGTGAGACGTATCAAACACGACACCGTAACCGTGTTCATTTGAAAACTGCGCAATCTCCTCCGCGTTCATAAAATTCGTGTGATACCACTGGCCCCCGAAGCACCAAGCGCAGCCGGGCATGTTTTCCACAAGCAGCTCGAAGCCGTCAGCGTCGAGTTTGTGGAGGGAATCTGCAAAATTCCGATTCAGTCGAGGTATATCATCCATTTTCGGCAATTGCATATTCATGCCGCCCGGATGGACGACAAACATTACTTTCTCATCCTTATTGACAAACAGTCTTTTTAGCGTGCGTGCGTACGCCAGCGCTTTATTGAAAAAGGCAATCGAGTGTTTCCGAAGGTCGTCGTCCAAGCTGGAGAGGTCGAGGAGCGTATCGCCATCATACTCTGGGCCGTGTACCGTCATCATAAGAGGATATTTCTTGGTATATTTTCGAGCACTCGATACGTCCGAGCCGGTCAAGTGAATCTCGGCGAAATCCGAACCGCAGTGCATGAGCGTGTCAATATCGCTCATGCGCGCAACAACTCCCCATGCATGACGTACGTCCACTGCACCGAAGAGGTCGCGAGGGCGCAGATTGATGTCCGATTCGAGAACGTAGTCGTCTTTTTTAATGCTTCTCGCCGTCAATTTTTTACCGATAAAAAGATCGAGCTTCATGGGGCTCGTACCCTTGCCAGGACTCTTGAGATTCAAATGCGCTTGCGTTAGTACGGTCCCTTTCTTCAGGTCCTTCGCGGCAACGATACTCTTCGCGAGAGTCTCACGATTGATGTACTCTCCGCGTGACGGTATACGCACACCGTCGCCCAAGGACGTTTCGACAACACGGATTTGCTTCACGAGCTCTGCGAATTCGGCGGGCTCAAGACTTGCCTTATGGTCGGGCCCGACCATCTCTCGATCTAGCGTGATGTGGCGTTCAATCACGCATGCACCGAGCGCAACCGCAGCCGCTGAGACCGAGATCCCCGCCTCGTGTCCCGAATAGCCGACGAGACAGTGGAACCGCTTCTGAAGCGTATTTATAAACCTCAGATTTACGTCGTGAAATGGTGTCGGGTAGGTGCTGTTAGTGTGGAGCAGAACGTACTGGGCTTTAATCTTGTCGAGATACCCGAAGAGCTGTTCAACTTCAGACATAAATGACATGCCAGTTGATATGAGGATTGGCTTCTTGAGTTCCGCCACCGCACCGATGAGCGGTAGATTGAACATGTCGGCGGACGCAATTTTGTACGCGGGCAAATCAAGTGTATTAAGAAATGCGAGACTCTCCTCATCCCAAGCGGTACAGAGAAACTCTACCCCCATCGTGCGCGCATACTGGCACAGCGTACGCATCTCCGCTTCGCTCAGTTCACTCTTTTGGATGTGTCGCAAGCTATAGTGTGTGGCATTCTCTTCGGATGCAGAATTCTTCAGAGCCTTGGCCGCGTAGACGCTTTTTAAATCGCGCTTTTGAAACTTGACCGCATCGACGTGAGCCGCCACAGCATGATCAATCAGCTTCTTTGCGAGTGTAACATCGCCCTGATGATTTAGGCCGATCTCAGCAATGATATACGTCGGATGACCATCGCCAATGCGCTTCTTCCCGATACGTATTTCAGTCATAGGCACTACCGTACCACAACACACGACCACACATCAACGCAGACCCGCAGACCCGTGGACTTTTATTTACCACGCAGTCCAACCACCATCGACGTACACCTCAGTACCCGTGACATAGCTAGACTTCTCGCTGAGGAGAAATTCGAAAGCGGAAACCGTCTCGTCGATATGCATCATTCGCTTCATCGGGGTATGAGAGCTGTATTTCTCGACAAAAACCGGGTCTTGCGCGGGATCGGCGACACCCCCAAAAACTACCGTGTTGACCCGAATATCTGGCGCATAGTAGGCGGCTAGATACTTGGACAGTATGATCACACTCGCCTTGGAAAGCGAGTACCCGACATGCTTCACAAAATCTGTGTAGATCGCATGCTTCGGAGATACAACACCGTACAGCGAGCTCACGTTCACTATAGTCCCCTTCGAATTATTTCGAATGAATTCTCTGCATACACTAAATGCACTCACGACATTCACTTCCAAGTACTCGCGAATTTCTGAAAGTGGAGTATCGATGGGTTCGATCTTTACCGAACCTTTCGTTGGCACGGGATTGTATGCGTGACACACGATCAGACCGTACAAATCTTGATTTTCACTGAACCACTTCTTCACAAACTCCTCATTTGAGAGCTCGTGCCCCAGTACACGATCTAGCTTAAGAACCTCGTACTCGTTTTCGAAGTGACGAACAAGTTTTGAACCGATAAGACCTTCACTCCCCGTGATGACGAGTTTCTTTCTTTTCATGCGGCAGATTGCGCGTCGAAAAAGGCAATCGTCTTCTTGAGCGCATTCATCTGAAGATTCATGTCCTTCTCGATACCCTGATTCGTGGTGAATTGCATGATGCGCGGTTGCAGTTTCTCAGCCTGCGGACAATGTACTCCTTTCAGATATCCCTTATGATACTTCGCCTGCCCGGGAAGATCAGGAAAGAATCTCCCCTTCTCGTGGATGAGTCGCATGATAGGTTCGTTATAGACGAGGGCCCACGCAGAGTAAATGCCGTCGCCGCCAAACTCCATAAATTTACGCCGGAAGTCGTACCAGCTCACTCCGCGCTTCTCTTCTCCCTCGTAGCGAACGGCAAATGTATAGTACGAATTCACGTATCCCTTGGGAGTTTTCTGGGGTAATACCCAATCGCACCCTTTAAGGGCTGCAAAATATTTAGCCGCGATCTGCTGGCGTTTCTTCACCAGAAAGTTTATACGCTCGACCTGTGCGAGCCCGATTGCCGCAGCCACTTCAGGTAAGCGGTAATTGTATCCAAACGTGTCGTGACGCAGGTACATCGGATCCTGAAAAGTATCTTTATTTTTCCGTACCTGGCCTGAAAGCGCCTTGATATTCTTGAAGCCCATCCCCCCAAACTTTCGCATTCTCTCTGCGAGCAATTCGCTGTCCGTTATGAGGATACCGCCATCGCCTGTCGAGATGTGCTTTGAATTCTCTGTGCTAAAACTACCCACATCGCCGACGGTACCTCCAATCCGGCCCTGATCATCGGTCCCTAGATAACACTGCGCGCAGTCCTCAACAACAAAGAGTTTGTGCTTCTTGGAAATCCGCATGATGCTCTTCATGTCACACACTTGTCCGTAGAGATGCACCGGCATTATGGCCTTGGTGCGCTTCGTGATCTTACGTTCAATATCCTTTGGATCGATCAGGAAAGTGTCAGGATCCACATCAGCAAATACGGGACGCGCACCCGCCATAATCACGGCGTAGCCGCACATGACCACCGTGAGCGCAGGCACAATCACTTCGTCCCCCGGCCCCACGCCAAAAGCCATGAGGGCCTGATGAAGCGTTGAAGTACCAGAGTTTGAAGTTACAGCATATTGCATGCCAAGACGCTCTGAAAAGGCCCGCTCATAGCGTTGATTCATGTTACCCGAGGTAGAGCTGCCAAAACCCGAATTGAGAACCTCTCGGACGTACTTCACCTCGTTGCCCACAAAGCGCCAGCTATTACTCGTCTTTCTAATCTTTTCACCAACAGGTTTTTTCATAGTTTATATTTTGAGCTTGAGGGACGTTTTCTTCTTTTGGTTTTCGAGAAATTCCTGCTGTCGAAAGAAGTTCATCGCTGCAATTTCGGGTTTCCCGCCCAACATCTGCAAGATATCACGGAGAGGCACCGTGTTGCTAGCCATGTCCATTTCCTCAAAAACTCGCTTAAAAAACTCGTAATCCTCCGGATAGTCAAGCGTCAATCGGATTTTTTCATTCCAATAGATGGGGTCGGCAACTTTAAAATCTGAAACGTTAAAAAGTCCCGTATCAGTGAAATACACCCACATCATCTCGGTCTCCTTTGTATCTTTAATCTCGCACACTTTCTCGAGAGCCGTTGTCTTGATCCCGAACTCAGGTCCGCCGCAGACAAGTCCCTTTGGGATATTGAGAAAATCCGGCCGCTCTGTTTTTATCTGCTGTATCTCCATCTCGATAAGCTCCGAACCAAAGAACGGATCGTCGCCGTCAAGTGTAATAATGTAATCTGCTTCAAATCTTCTGGCAGCACCAAGCCATCGATCGAGCTTATCCTCGAGACTGCCGCGGAAACACAAAATTCCTTCTTTCGACGCGATTTCCTCTAGAACATCGTCCTGCTCCCTATCTGAGGTACAGAGCACAATGCCATCGAGTCCTCGTACCGACTTCGCGCGGTCAATCACATGCTCAACCACCCTTCTTCCCCGAATTGGCAAAAGCGCCTTCTGCGGAAGACGCGACGAATCGGATCGCACAGTGATTAGTCCAAGAATCTTCATATACCCTGTAGTATCCCACTGGCGCGGTGCCCGGTCTAGCGGTAGCATGACCTCACATGCTTCAGTCTCTTAAAAACCGCACACTCGCCCTTCTGCGGTGGAGCGAGACCTACACCAAGACCGATATGTTGTATGCAGTACACGGAGGATTCTGGCTTGTCGTTGCCAAAATGGTCGCACTCGGATCATCGCTGCTCCTTGCTGTCGCGATGGCAAATTTTATTTTGCCGCAGACGTTCGGGGTCTATAAATTCGTGTTGTCAGCAACGGGTATACTCGGCGCCATTACTCTAACGGGCGCGGGGGCTGCAATCGTGCAGTCGGTTGCACGCGGATACGAAGGCGCATTTCGCTCTGGAACAATCGAGTACATCAAGTGGAGTTTGGGTTCTGTCGCACTCGCAATCTCGATGGCCATCTACTATTTAGTCAACGAGAACTACACTCTTGCGGCATCTTTTTTTATCGTCGCGATCTGTAACCCGATACTCGTGAGCTCCTCCTTCTTCACACAATTCATCTCTGCAAAGAAGGATTTCCGAACTGGATCAATATTTGATAGCATTGCAGACATCGTTCCCGTATCTATTTTGATCGCCGCAACGCTCCTCACTCAAAATCCCGTATTCCTTATTGCGACCTACTTCTTATCGGGGACAGGCATCAATCTCGTGTTGCGACACGCCACAATCAGAAAATATCGTCCCAATGATCGAGTCGATCCCGAGACCATTCCATATGCCCGACACTTAAGCCTCATAGGTATGATCGGAAAGATCGCTGAAAACGTCGATAAAATACTTGTCTTTCATTATCTCGGGGCGGCGCAATTGGCGATTTACGCATTCGCTCAAACGCCGATTGCTCAATTGAAGCTCTTCAACGACATCCCAGCGAGACTCGCCCTCCCGAAGTTGAGTGCAAGAAATCTCTCCGAACTAAAAGATTCACTCCCTAGAAAGATTCTCTTGCTGGTCGGAGTTATGACAGTCGTCGTGATTATATATATTGCTCTTGCTCCGTTTCTTTTTAGACTCCTGTTTCCTCAGTATCTAGAATCTATCGTCCTTACGCAAGTACTTGCACTTTCTCTCATCTTTGCCCCAGGTTCAATGTTTGGAGAAGCTTTGACTGCGCACATGCGAAAGAAAGAACTATACATCTCACAAACGATTCTTCCAATTGCGAAAATTGGTCTTTTTATGTTGCTATTGCCAGCATGGGGAATCTGGGGCGCTGTATGCACAACGATCGTCTCACAATGTCTCATGTTTATAATCTATTCCTACCTCTTTTTGCGGACACAGCGTTAAAAACGACTCTTCCGGTACTCGAAACAAACGCATGAGAAACCTTCGAGATATCTATCTAGCGCTTTGCGCATCGTATGCAACACAGATGCGTATCGCCAGGTTCATTATTTCCGGTGGCACTGCAACAGCTGTCAATCTTGGAGCACTATTCATACTCACACACTTATTCCACATCTGGTATCTCTTTTCTTCAGTACTTGCATTTGGCGCGTCATTCCTCGTCAGCTTCACATTGCACAAATTCTGGACATTCGGTGACACCTCTCAGGATCGCATACACGTCCAAGCATCTCTATTCTTCCTCGTCATCGTTACGGCGCTCGGAATCAACACTGGTCTGCTCTATACGTTTGTCGAGTACGCACATCTGCACTACCTCGTCGCACAATTTATAAGCGGTATTTTCATCGCATTCATCAACTACTTCAGCTACAAGCACCTTGTGTTTCGTGTGGAAGATCCATCAACTGCGCCGACAGAAAACTCCAGACCTGTGCTTACACGCCTCTTTTTCCTTGCATGTGCCACGGTGACATTTCTCATTCTCGCGCTCTACCGCCTGCCAGAAAATCCACCGACATGGTTGGATGAAGGGGCCATAACGCAGGTGTCTATCAATCTCGCACACAGCGGAACCTATGGTCTTCAGACAGCGCCTGGACATTTCGTCTCGACCGATTTTCTCACCACGAGCCTCCCGGTCATCTATCCTGTCGCTCTCTCGTTTTTCCTTTTTGGCACATCGATTTTGGATGCGCGGATGGTCATGGTTATTTTCATGGGACTCCTGTGCGTCTTTTCGTATTTTCTGATCCGGATGCTCGCCACCGAAAGGAAACGCGAGTTACCCATCCTCTCTCTGTACTTACTAGTCACATTTGCGCCGCTCTACGGACACGGAAAAAATGTGCTCGGCGAAGTACCCGGACTCATGTTCTTCGTCGCCTCTCTTGTCGCCTTTCATTTCGCGGAAAGACGTTCGGGTCTGTGGCTTTGGATACTTTCAGGTGCGTTTTTGGGTCTCTCGGCGACCACCAAACCAATCTACCTGTTTATTATTGCGCCATCCGCACTATTGACACTCCTGATATATCGCAAACGATTCTCTCTCAAAAACATCGGCGTCTACGCCGTGAGCGCTTCGAGCATTCTCATGTTGTGGTTTTTCGTACACGTCACGAATGTCGTCGCCCTTAAAGAGATTCTTCTTTCAGCCAACACGAACAACGTCGCGCTCTCCACTCGTCTTTTTGAAAATGGCATTCGATTCGTTTCCGAACCTCAACCACTTTACTTCCTCGCTCTCCTTGCTCTTTGGTGGATCGCCTTGGTATACCGCAGATGGAAGAGGATTGAGATCTCAAGCGTTGAGCTCTTTGCTGGTATTTTTGCTGTGACAAATCTCATTCTGTATCTTGCAAGTCGAGGTTTTTATCGTTACTTTTTCCCCGCGGAGATACTCGCGCTGATTTTCTTACCACTCGCTCTATACACCATGCCGCTCAAAGAACAGTACCGAGCCATATTCCTTAAAGCCTGTACCGCGTTCATCGTATTTCTTGTCCTCCTCCAAGGCTATCAAACATTTTTCCGTTCATGGATATCTGAATACAGATCGAGTGCTCGCTCTGCCCTTCTTTCTGAACACCTGCGCGGTATCCCCGGTGAAAGAAGCGTCTTTTTCTACAATGTTCCCGAAGCCGTCATATTTTTGCCATCTCAAAACTACTACCAGTACTTGTGGTTCGGCGACAACACCATCCGAGGAGAAGAAAATCTGCCGATACTCTTTCGAGGTGAGCCCGATTTCGTCTTAGTAGATGGAAAATTCCCTGATACTGACAAAATATCGCCTCTATATATTGAGATTTCGCGATTCGACAAATATGTTCTCTACGAAAAAAAGCGCAAGTAACCTATTATGAATGCACCAAAACGACTAACGGACGAGGAATACAACTTCATATTTGACCGCGTCGCGCGCCTCAGTATTGACCTAGTTATAACTTCAAACGAAGGAATTCTCCTATCGCTTCGAGACATCGAACCGTTTAAGGGTATGTGGCACCTGCCTGGTGGAATGATCTATAAAAATGAGTCGGTGAGCGAAGCGGCTCAAAGAATTGCCCGGGCAGAAACTGGTTTGGAGGTAAAGATTGGCTCATGTATTGGCTATATTGAGTACATCCATGCGTCTCAAGACGATCACGACCGCCACACCGTAAGTATTGTGCTCAGCGCCCTTCCCAGAGAAAATGAGCCAAAAACGGACTACCAGGCGCAAAGGATCCAATTCCACCCAAAAGCACCCAATAACATTATCGAGCAGCAAAAAAGATTCCTCGTGGAACACAACCTGATCTAACAGGGAGGATTAGCAAGCGAAGGTCTTTTCCACGGGGACTCACCGCCCGATGATCCGCACATCTGGCAAAGGAACGATGAATTTCGTCCCCTCCGCCATAAGATCCGATTCTCTTTTTATAAAACCTCCTATAAAACTGTACGGTAGGGCAAGCAAATAATCTGGCTTCGCGGCGCGCATTTCAACCTCATCTTTAATGAGTATATCTGAACCGATGATAAATTTGCCGTGTTTGAAGGGATTTGAATCAGCCGCAGCCGCGATTGTCTCACGCCCGATTCCACAATATTGGAGAATGGTGTTCCCCTTGGTAGAAGCTCCATACACCCAAATAGTTTTTCCCTCCGCACTTATCTTTGCACATAAATCTTGGAGGTCTGTGCGCGTCTTTTCGATCCTCCGCATAAATTTCTGGTACGTTTCCAGCTCAAACACCCCATCATCGAGCTCGTTCTGGAGAAGCCCACGCAAGCGCTCCGTCAGAGGAAATCTTTTACACCCCTTCTTCTTTACAAACACCCGGAAGCTCCCCCCGTACACATCATTCTCCGTCACGTCGAACACCTCGAGACCCACCTGCTCCATGAGCCATTTCATATGGACAGTCGCGTAATATCCAGCGTGTTCATGGACGATGTTGTCATACATATTCGTCCGGATCATTGCGGGAAGGTAGGCCATTTGGATCACCCATACCCCCTCATCGTCGAGGCATGTCGCGGCATCCCGCGCGAGCTTGAGAGGATCGTCGAGATGATAGAACATCGCGATGCTAAAGATGAGTTTCGCTTTCTTCTTCGAGTTCTTTCGAAACGCTGCCGCATTAAAAAAATCATGCACTGCCGTATAATTCGGAGAATCGAGAAGCGACCTTACATTCTTCGCCGGATCAATATTGATGAGCTCGAAAGGATCGTCGCGAAAAAAGGAGAGGAGTGTGCCATCGTTACCTCCGATGTCGAGAATGACATCACCCGACTCGAGATTCTTGAGCGCACGCCTGCTCTGTGCCACATCCTCGAGAATACGCGCCATGGATGAGTTTGTGCTGCTCGTATATGGATACGCATCATACATGGCCGAAAGATCGAGCCTGTGGCCAAGCTGGACGAGGCCGCACGTTTTGTCCGTTTTACGGCACATCACGAGATCGAGTGGATATTTAATAGCATCTTTCCGATATTCGAGATTCTCGGGAAATACCGACGAAAGATATTGCTCGCCAATATCAATGCAAGGCACGAGGTCGGAGTTTCCGCATACTCGGCATCGCTCAATCCTCGGGACCACCTGTGCGATTGATCTTTTTTGCATGGAGTTCCGACAATCTTACGGTGTAGGCTCCCAATTATCAAGAAAGGTGAGTACGTCGCGGGCATCCGGAAAGTCCGGTTTAGGATTCACTATTTCCTGGACGTCCACCGGCCCATCAAATTCCACTTTCACGCCTAGGTGATCTGCGATTTCCCGCAATGAGATGGTGTTGCGTGCTCCCACTTCGATAATGCCGCTTTTACCCAAATTTCCCGAAATCCACTCCCCGACGAATTCTAGCGGAGTAAAACAGTAGCGGCTCTCCGCGCCTACATACACTTTCTTCCCTCGTTTGATATCCAAGAGCGCACCTTTCGTGATATTGGGGCTGTACATGGCACTCAGGCGCACGATTAGATTGTCTCCGAAGTCACAGATTTTCTCGGCGGCTGCTTTGTGTCGGCCGTAGACCGTATTAAGCTGACACCGTGCGGAAATCGTGCTTATCTGGATGAACTTCTTGTATTTCCATCTGTAGACGAGGTCGGCCGTCTTCTGCACCGTTTCTATAAAATCCTCTGCCGGATGATTCTTGGCAAAAAAACGTGCTCCTGGCATCGCCGCATTTATGACCACGCTGTACTCATGCGTCTGCATCTCGCCATAATTCTCGCGCGTGACCCACACGACAGAATTCGGGGTTTGCGCGAGTGCGGTACACAAGGCACTCCCTACATATCCTTTTGCGCCGACAACGGCAACAGATGCCATGAGCTATTTCTTCACCTTGGAGCCCTGGAGGTCTTCCACTCGAACGATCGGAGGATTACAATCGTCCCACCTTTTAGAGAGCATCGCAACGGCCGTGACAGCGGTTATGGCATAGAACGCGTGAGAAGTGCCCATTGGCGTACGCACGCATGATCCGCGACTCATATGGATCTGCTCCTCCGGAGCGTCAGGAGAATCTTTTGTCACCATCACGCCCGATCCGTCGACGACCAGAAAATATTCATTAAATTCCGGATGGTAGTGGTGGCCTCTCGTTTTCCCCGGCTGGAAATAGAGCATATTGAACTCGACGAGCGGATCCTTTGGCAGCCATGTGAAAATCCCCCCTCGACCATCCCGAACGGTCTCCAGATTGCACGACGGGCTTAATATCTCGATTTTCATAAGTTCCAGTGTACGTAGTGCTTCGGTAAGCGTCAAGAAGACTTCTCGAAGAACACGACACGAATGAGATCCACAAAATATTTGGGAGCTTGCTGGAGAAAATTCAGTTTTGAATCTCCGAATTTGCGAGGGCGAAACATCACCGGTATTTCCGCTATTTTCGCTCCCTTCTGGTGCACCCGGAAAATGGTCTCGAACAGAAAGAAGTTACGGTCTTCGGTCGTGTGAACTTTTTTCCAGATTGATGAGCGCACTATCCGAAAATTCGTATTATATTCCCGGAGATTCCCTGTGCGGCTTATCACGCGAACGATCAAATTGCACACCCACCCGATGGGAAGCATCATCTCCTGCGTTATCACTCTCTTGCGCTTTTCCTCCGTCGTTTTGTCTACGACTTTGTAGCCCAAGACTAGGTCGTACCCGTTGCAGATCTTTTCATATAATGATTGCATGTCGGGAGTCACGAAAGATAGATCGGCATCCGACGATAATATATATTCTCCCCTCGCCTTATTATAACCATCGCGAAGTGCGCTTCCGATTCCCAAAAGACCGGGACGTTCGAGAAGAACTATGTTGTGATATTTTGAATTTAGCCCGTGAACAAGCTCGCGCGTACCATCGTTTGAATTATCATCGACCACAACGATCTCCAGTGCCACACTCTCAAATTCTGCCTCGATCTGCGGAATAAGGAGTGCGAGATTCTCTTTTTCTTTGTACGTTGGCAAAACAACCGAAAGCTCTGGTATGACCTCTAGCATAATCTTTTAAATGAATTTGACCTTACGCATCGCAAATGCGGTCATCTTAAGCAGGAGCCATCCGTGGCTCCAACGCTGAATGTTGGTGGTACCGTAGGTGCGCTCTCCGTAGTGCACGGGCATGTCGATGATCTTTCGGTTGAGCTTCGCTGCACCAAAGAGGAGGTCGAAATCACCAAAGGGATCGAAGTCGCCAAAAAAGGATCGGCCTGCCTGAATCTCCGCATAGTCTTCGCGCCAGAGCATCTTCGTGCCGCAGAGCGTGTCTTTCAGTCTCGAATCCAAAAGCCAGCTAAATGCCAGACCGAAAAATTTGTTGGCGAGCAAGTTCAAGAATCTCATAGATTCCTTCTCAAGCGGATACACGAGACGCGAGCCGTTGATAAAATCCCCCCTCCCCTCGACGAGCGCGCGATAAAATTTCTCCATATCGGATGCCGGAACAGTCATGTCCGCATCGTAAATAGTAAGGATATCGCCGGTCGCCATGTCAAATCCCTTTCGCACCGCGTCGCCCTTCCCCTTTCCGTCCTGTTGTGCAATCAATATTTTTCTCGCTCCTCGAGACGAGTCCGACCCGTATTTTTTGGCCACACGTTGTATCTCGTCCCACGTATTGTCCTTTGAGTGCCCCTCTATCAAGATGAGTTCGGTATATGATCCGAGCGTCGGGAGCTCCATCACAATACGTTCAATCATTCCTGCTTCATTGCGCGCGGGGACGACGATTGAAAGAGAGGGGTTCGGCAGAGGTGAGCGCGAATCAATCTTGCGCAAGACAGCGTAGTGGTAGAGTCCGAGCCGCGTGAATGGAAAGATATTTGCGAGGTAGGTATTAAAAAAAGTGCTGATGATTGGGATGTATTTGGGGACGAGCATTCGTGTGCCGCCTCGCGCGACCTCAAGACCCGCAAGATGTGCGAAGTTCTCAAGGTCGTTGCGAGAAATCCAATTTTGCGTGCGCGATGGCATACGCAGCCCCACTGATGATGCCAGCTGCAAAAACGGCTCCCAAAGCGTACTGTGCTGCGTTACGACGATACGCCCGCGCCACGAGATGCGTTCGGAAGAATCGCGCAAGAGCGTCTCCACGTCATCAACGTACCCGAGCAGATCGGAAATAACGGCGTACTCAAACGTTTCCTTCACGTTAGCAAGTTGCTCTTGCTTGAATGTCACATTCTCTGGCAGTTTTTGCTTTTGAATCTCAGAGATTATGCGCGCGCTCGCATGGATCCCAAGTCCGCGCTTCGGTGTAAGCAACGCGAGCAGGTCCGGAGAATCGGCACCGATGTGCAGTACCGTCGCTCCACGGGGAACGAGAAACCCGACGAAGGATTCGAGCGAGCGATGGTAGTACCTGTTTCGTTTGCGCCATCGCATCCTATCCTCAGCGTGACTGTCGAAATATTTGAGTGCCGCGTTACTGAGATGCATAGTTTGGGATCGAATACGGATCGCTCGCAGGGCAATAGTATACATGAGCCTCGATAGCACCCGAAGACGTGTCGAACACGCTCTCACAGGTAGCAAAAAATCTGCTGTAAAACCCTGACATGTTGAGTTGAGGAAAATCGACGACGAGGTAGTGACCTTTGTGTTGCGCAAATCGCTCGCGATGCACGCTCTCATTGCCAAGTACGGCATAAAATCTGCCTGCGTACTTCCCGAGGCTGTTGAGCTCGTATGCACCAGTATCGGCGTGAGTTATCACGCTTTTTATCTCGCTCGACGCGATATAAGCAACGCTCTCAGCAAGAACTTTCGGCGCGCTCCCATTAATCCTCCCCCACAAAAGCTCCTCAATAAACACTGCGCTGCCCGTGAGCCCGACCACCATTACAGCCACTAGGAGAGCAGGACGAATTTTTGGAAAGATTAGCGCACCAAGAGCCATACATCCTGCAGTAGCAAAGCTCACCGCGATAAAAAGAAACGACACGTAAAATCCGAGTGGCCCACTCCCTCCCGTAAACGGCATGAGAATATTCCAATTTCCATGCGCGACAGCTGAGATCCATTCCGTCTTTGGGTACAGAGGCACGACCTGCGGGGAGAGGAAATTGATCGATACAAGTATTGCCGCAAGAATGCCCCCAAGACTAAGCCCCTGCATCACACGGACTCTCGGAATGTCCGCGAGCACTCGCGTGAGAATGTCGCCCACGATAGCGGCGAGGGGCACAATACTGAACATCAGATATTTATCGAGCGCTCCTTGTGAAAAATCAAACAGCACAAAGTAGAAGAACGCGCCCAGCCCCAGATATATGACAAAGATACGGTACCTTTTGAAAGTTTCTCTCGAGATGAACACAAGCGGCACAATCAGCAAGGGCGACAAATAGAACAGCGCCTTAACCGCCTGTATAAGAATCTGCAGATACCCACGACCCTCAAAACGTACGTAGTAAAGAACGTGAGCGACCATTTTGCTCACGTCAAAGGATGGGAGAAAAAAGTGCGCACTTACGATCGCGGTAATTGCAATTGCTCCGCAGCCGAGAATGCCGATTAATGCACGAACGAAAACCCTACGCGTAAGCCTGTGGCGTACTTCTATAAGATAATCAGCGGCCAATGCACCCAAAATGAGGACAGCGCTGAGCTTGGTCAACAACCCGAGAGTGATCACAAGCGCAGCAACACATACCCACGCATACGATTCGCGAGTGGTCGCGGCACGGCGACAACGATCATACACGTACACTGCCAAGAGAAAGAGTGACGGAAGAATTGCACCATCAGTGTCCACCATGAGAGACGCCCACACGCCGTACATACAGACCGAGTAAAGCGAGAGCGCAGCAATGGCTGCATACATTCCGGAGCGCCTACGCACCACAAGATACAGAAGTGCTGCCGAGAGTACTCCGAACGTAAGCGGAATGACGCGCAAATTATCGGCACCGATGACGTCTCCGCCCCATCGGTAAATACGCTCCGTGAGTGGAGGATGTGCGGCGAGCCCGCCAACGATATGCGAACGAACGATCTCGGCCGTTTTCCATTCATCTTGGTGATATGGGAGCGAGAGCCCTGGTAACCGTATAACTACGAACGCAAGAAGTAACCCAATAACTATGAACAACTCACGTTTGTGGCTCTGGATCCAACTTAAATTAATCATATTTTAGGCCAATTCCTCTGTCAACCGCACCCCAAGAGTTTTGAGACTATGGTTCTTGAGAACGGTTCCCCGGGGTTCTGAGGCTAAATATTTTCGTTCATCTTCTGACATCGTAAGAAGCTCTCGCAACTTATCTGCCACCGATTTCGGGTCTCCGGATACGAGATACTTGTCGCCCGCAATTGCGGCGAAATCCTTGCTCGCAGCGATAACGAGGCAGCCACTCGCCGCAGCCTCGAACATGGTCTTATCATACGTGCCACTTGCCGCAAGGTTTACAAATACCTCATGCTCAGAGAATACCCCTGGCGCTTCGCTGTGGGGCACTCCACGATAAAATTTTACCGTTTCGGCAAGACCGAGCTCACGTGCGCGCGCAATTATTGCATCGCGATACGCTGCATCCCGCGGCAATGCATTTCCGTAAAACGACGCTGAAAACTGAACCCCTTCTTTTGAAAGTACTCCGAGCGCCTCGAGCAACACATCGGGTTTCTTAGCCGGCGCGAATCGACTGAAGAAGAGAATGGTGCGCGGAATTCGACTATGTATACTCGGTGCAAATAACTTCTCATCAACACCGACGGGCATGATCACCGTCTTTGAGTATTTCGCCGTGTAGGAAAATCGCGACGTGCAAAATACTTTCTCCGCGAACATTGCTGCCACGTCGGTAAGAAAACCACCGGCATAGTGATTCCGCCACATATATACTGGTTTTCGCAACATCTTCCACAACAGCCCCGCAAGCAAAATGTACTCCTGATTCATGTGCACAAACACGGAATCGTACGAGGAGCGTAGTTTCCACGCCAAAATCAGAAATCGCACTGCGTAGGCGATTTTGGAGCGGGCGCCACGCTCTTTGCCGAGCGAGGATACCTGCACATGTGCGGGAAATTCGTGTTTACCTTCGTATAGACAGATAATCTCAATATGCTCGAAATGTTTCGCGAGCTCGATGATCCATCCGTGAAAAAATCCGAGAAATGGATCCGAGCGATCGACAACTTGTGTCGTTATGAGGAGTCTCATGAAAGTTTCATTTTCCGTACACACCCTCTAAAAGATCGAGATCTTTGTGCGTATCGCGGAGAAGTTTTACATTCTTGTGCTCCATCGCCTTCAATACTTCAATGCCGGGCGCATCGTCGGGAAATAGCTCTTCGTACTTCGCACGAAACGCGGCAAAGTCCTTGATGAAACAATGTCCCCCTGCCCCGCGCCCCGGCGGCCCACCGTGCCCGCTTTGATGAATAGGATCGAGATGCGAGCGTCCCATACGCGGATCAGCTGCAAACGCGTCGCGCACGGCTTCATAATTCCCCCCGAGTTTTCGCACAAAATCGTAGAGAATGTTGATATACACAACCTTGATATAGAGCCAATTATTGCCGGCATATTTGATAAATTCCGCTTCTACGGCTGAGCAAATAAGCTCGAACGGCGCGGGAGGAAGAATCGAGATGACCCTTTGCGCGAGTGCCCGAACTTCTGAAGTATCTGTGCAGATGCCGACGATGTTGCGATCGGGATGTGCGGCGTCGTACGCAGCTGTGGCCTCGCGCAAAAATTCTGGCGAATGCATTACCACTTTTGTCGGATACTGCTTCTGAATGCTCTCAGTCATGCCCGGCAACATAGTGGATTTGATTACGGCAACCTTGCCCTCTCCAACCAGTGATACTGCTTCGCGAACGATTGCATCGCTAAATCCGCTGGGAGTAGTCGGTGTCGGCACCGCGATAAACACAATGTCGCAATCTTTTATTTTGTCCTTATTATTTCGGTACTGCTCTTCGAGAGAGTATCGAATTGGAGTAAATCCACGCGCCTCCAGTTCGTCGGCATAATTTTTGCCAATAAACCCCTGGCCTACATATCCAACGGTCGGTCGGTCCGTATCTTTTTGCTTTTTCTCGCCCGCACGCGCCTCCACACCCGAAGCAGAAAGCGATATGTCTGCGTACCACAGATCTCGATATTCAGCCTCATTCGGAAAATTCAGAGTCAACGTGCCACGTTTTCCCTCCGAAAGCACCGCGATAGCAACGCGCGCCATGCCCTCGGGTGATGCAACAATCGCCCCCGCCTCCTTCGCAAGCCCTACGTCATAAGAAACGACGGGGCACCCAGCGGCAAGCGCTTCCATAATCACCATACCGAAACCTTCATACGACGAGGTGAGAAGAAAGATATCTGCGACTTTGTAATATGGAAATGAATCCTGAGCGCCTTCAAAGGCCACCCTATCGGCGAGTCCCAATTCATGCACTAGTGCCTCGAGTGGCGCACGCTCAGAGCCGCTTCCCACAATAACAAGGCCCGCGGTGGGGTCCGCTTTCGCGATCTCTGCAAACGCGCGAATCGAAGCGGCGACGTTTTTTTCTTTTTCCAACCGCGCCACGATGAGAACGATCTTTTTGAAATTCGGAAATCGCGTGCGTCTGTCCAATGGCTCTGCTTTCATGAGATTCTCGAGATCAACAAAAACAGGGAGCACGGTGACAGGGGCTTTGATCCCACGTGCCGTCAGTGAATCCTGAATGCGCTTTGAGACGACGCGTACGGCATCCGCCCGCGACAAGAGAAACTGCGCGAGAAGGACCCTCAAGCGGTTTCCAAGCGAATGACCTCGAAAATTCGGATCGAAGAGATCGGTGTGGACCTGAAGATGCAATTTACTTCCACGCAAGCGAGCAATCGTCCAGGCGACTAACCCCGTCAAAAATGGATCTTGCGAAGTCACTACGTCCGGTCGTTGGATCCTCCAACCTGCTGCAATAGTGCGCAGAGAGCCCAAAACGCGCCCGAGACCAAACCCCCGCACCGCAGCGTTCCCTGATATCTGGACGAGCTGCAGAGGCCCATGAGGCACCAAAACATCCATTCGCTCGACAGTTCGCGCCTGCATCCGCAGGCGCCGGGCAACAGAGCTCGTCTCATTAAAAGCGTTCCAATCCGTGGAGAGTACCAATACCCGCATCTGCGCATTCTAGCGGTTTTTAGGGCTTTTTCAAAACGACAGGACACTCGTAGACATGCCCCCTTATGACGCCGGAAGCAGAAGTGAATGTACTTGCACAGTGAGAAAAGAAGTCTTCGTAAAAACTGTGCTGGTCCCATCGGGGGATATCGACAACAAGATAGTGGCCCCTGAACGTGGAAAAAAGCTCTTTGTACCGCTCTTCATATTGTGGAACCGCATAAAAGCGCTCCGCAAATTTGCCCATCTGCCAGAGCTCAAACGCGCCTGTCGCGCCATGAGTAATGACCGATGTCACCTTGTCCGACTGCCGTATATATTCGATGGAGTCATTGAGTACATCTCGAGTACTTCCGTTGATCTTCCCGAAATATAATTCTTCTGTAAAAATGCCGGCATACAGGATGCTAAGAAACAACAGCGCGGTAACAAGTTGGCGTCGCCATTGTGGCCTGATAAGCGCAAACAGGGTGATCCCACCTGCGACAAGAAACGAGGCGGCGATAAAAAGGAATGACACATAAAACCCTGCCGGGCCCGAGCCGCCCACGAAAGGAATCAATATGTTCCAGTGAAGTCCGAGAATTTCTTTCACCCATGCCGACTTCGGATACAGAGACAACGCTTCCTGTGGCAAGAAGTTGAGCGCAAGAAGCCCGATGCCACCGAGAAGTAGGGCTGCACAATACGCGGGTCGGAGATCAGAGATCCTCGAAATCTGCGTCGCAAGTGTCACCCCGATAATCGCACACAGGGGTGCCACAATGAGCAAAAGACACTTGTCGAGACCGCCCGTTGAAAAATCGAAGAGCACAAAATAGAAAAGAAATGCGAACGTAAGATATGCGAAGAAAACGCGCGTTCGATCAAAGACATCGCCAGTCACAAATGCAAGCGCGTATAAAAGTGGCCCGACATAAAGCAGCACTCTCCCCGTCTGCACGGCGATCTGCCCCCAATCTCGCGAGACATCAAAAACGAGCGCCGATGTGCGCGGCACTACCAACGAAAACAAAGCGCCAATCGAGAGAATCAGAAGTAGCGCAAATGGAATACGCGAGCGCCCTCCCCGCGCCATTCGATCATATGCAAAGACTGCGAGGAGAAAAAAGAACGGCAGTATCGCTCCGTCGAGATCAAACATTGTTGCACCAAGCGCTCCATACGCAACAGTGCCGAAGAGGAACAACGAAAGTAGCGCGGCGCGCGCCCCAGCGCGCGCCGCTACGATCACGTACAAGAGTACATACGAAAGCACAGTTAAGAAAAGCGGCAGCAAACGAAAATAATCTGGCTGTAGCGTTGCCCCAGCTGCGCTAAACAAGAATTCGGCAAGCGGTGACCCGTGGAAATACGGCTCCACTACCGTTGCCCCCTCCACCGCAAACCGCGCCGCCTTCCATTCACCTTGATGAAATGGCAAATCGAGACCAGGCAATTTAAGTACGAGGAGAAATAGCACGAGGCAACCAACCATCACAATCCTTCGCATGAGCGCATTCTAGGGGTTTTTGAAGTTTTCTCAAAATTAACACTCGTTATACCCCATTTGCTTGAGAATTTATTAGACAACATCTTCTGCACTTCTGTGGGGTCTGACCCCATCACCTTTATGAGCCACTAACTAAATCATCGTCCCACCCGGTGTCCCCAGAAACAATAGTAAAATGAGCTGCTTGAGTTGGTGGCGATGTTTCAGCGTTCCTAAGCGCACGGAATCCCCAAGAGTAGGCATCGCCCGCATATCGGGTGAACACTTCGTCGAGAGTAGCCGTTTGGTACGGACGTTGCGCATCCTCTTTTTCCCACACGATTATGTCTCCATGAGAATTGTGACCGAGCACAAGGCACGTATGATCAACTGCCTGGTCATGTATATATTTTGCGAATAGCACGGATGGAAAGCCGAAATTCTCTAAAAAAATCCGAAGATCCGCCGCTGATGTATATTGCCTATATTCCGCGTCAAAAAATTCCGCGGGAGGTCGCTCTGGAGTGGCTGCGTAGAGGCCCTGTTCTCGTTCGAGATTTTGAATGGCCACATGACAGTACCAGTCTCTAATGTGCAAGACACTTGGCTGATAGTGGGCGTTGCTAGAAACGCGATCGAAAGCGCGGACACCTTCTTCGATAACACGCATTTCCTCGGGCGTACGTTCAATATACGGCTTACGCGTGAGAAGACTCCATGATTTATCAGAAAGATCTTTAGCCCGTTCTTTTTCTTTGATCTGTTCCGGGCTTATTCGTGACGCCCTGCTTTGTATGTAGAAGGACTGCCGAATGATCTTTTGTTGCCGGGGAGTCAGCCTGGCAAAACCCTCTGTGCCCCGAACCATCTCCATAGTTTTCCGGCTTGCTTCCGCAGCACCTTCTTTCTGCGCTTTCAGTGATTTCTCTGCCTCCATTAAGAACCATTGTAACAGGCGCCTCCCCAAGGAAACTGGGGCGGGTTGGGGAAGGGCGATGTCAAGGAGAACGCATTGTATCTTTGCATAGGAACAGTATGGCTCGATGGTCGCTAAGCGGGTGGTCTTCGCAGGTGTAGCCGGGAAAGAGTCGCAGGAAGTCTTCCTTGGATTTTGCCATCAAATCATAGTGCACCTCTCCAATGCATATCGCAGGAAGCATTGAGGCGTCTGCGGACGCAAACATGCTGTACTCCCCTCCCTCAATATCAAACTTCATCAAGTCTGTCTTCCCATCCCGCAACACATCATGAATCGACACGGAACGTACTGATATTTTCTCCTCATTCCTACTGCGTCTCATGAGAGACGATGAGATCGAGCTTTCAGCATTCCTAAAAAAAGAAACTTCGCCGGAGATTGATGACACGGCAGCCTGAACGCACGTAATGTTTTGGAATTGCTGCATATTTTTCACCAACAAGTCGAAATTTTCGGGGTCAGGTTCGTAGGCAGTAACGATTGCGTGTGGGTACGTGCACGCAAAAAAAGCCACCGAGGCTCCTATATGACTTCCAATATCGACTAATTTCTTAGGCTCAATACTAGACGGTATCCGATATTCACCGCCCACAAACACCTCCTTCAGTACAGCGATATCAGCGCCGTCACGCACATTGAAAACAAATTCCCTGCCTTGGTACGTCAGTCGTAAAGGAACTGGTTTTCGGCCAAAAACCCTTTTGCGCAGCGGGACCCCAAAGAGCGCAGCGGGACCCCAAAGAGCGCAGCGGTAAGACGTATACGATCTGCTGTGCCTCTTCCGCCAAGCGTTGATCCTATACCCCAATACTCTTGTATTTTTCGGATGAGAAACATCATATTACCGATCACCCTCGAAGCGCATTAATCGTGCCCTGTACCATACGGTCGACCGTGAAGCTCGCAGACTTTCTTTGCGCTGCGGCGACTATGCGCTCCGTACGTGCGTTGTCCTGGAGCAGTGCTCGTATAGCAACCTCAAGCTCTTGCTCGTTGTTATACGATACCAGGATACCTTCCGTGTCTTGTTCCAAGAGCTCCGGGTTGCCACCAACGTTTGTAGTAATGATCGGAGTACCTATAGACATGACTTCAAGCAGTTGGTGCGAGAACCCCTCATATCCTGTATTCAAAACGAAAAGATCGGCTGCCTTGATACGTTGGTAAAGATGTTCATGTGAAAGACGTCCGAGAAATTGCACGTGTTCAACAACGCCTTCTGCCACTGCACACTCCCTCAAGCGATCGCGCTCTGGCCCCTCACCAGCAATGAATAAGCTGACCGTAGGGAAATCTTTGATCAAACGCGAAAGAATACCGATCAGCGTGTGCATACCTTTCCAAGAAACAAGGCGTCCCGCTGTGAGAAGAGATGGGTGAGACATGTTGAATCTGAGTGCAAGCTCTGTCTTAGATTCCCGCACCTCCACGGGATCAAATGCGTTGTACACAATAGTTATTTTCATCGGAGTGACCCCCCACTTTTCGACAATGCTTTTAAGGTATTGGCTTGGAACAATTATTCTATCGGCTCGACGCGCCACGAAAGATTGGAGAAAGATCAGAAAACGTACGGCAATTGGATGCTTGCCCTGATACCGTACAAATTCATCCAGGCTTTCCCGAATTCCAAAACGTTGTGTTCCTTGCTCCCACGCATAATCACCTCCAACACGTAAAATGTATCGAGTGCGCAATACTCTCGCTGCTATAAATGCGGGCAAACCAGTACTCACGGGATCAAGCGCAAGAACACAATCCGCTCGACGCCCCCGCAAAACAACGAGAAAGAAATAGATCACGTGACGAAGGACCTTTGGATAACGACTTACCAATTTAAAATGGACGACCTCAACCTCTATACCTCTCCGAGGAAGTTCTTCAACAAGGATCTTCGCATATGTGGCGGGCCCGCCAATGTCCGGAGGAAACGGTCCGGCGGCAAGAAGGATACGCTTCATGGCGTTACTATAACAAAAGTGGAGGAAAGAAGGAGATCAACTAATCACGCCCGCAATGACATCCTTGTTGTCCGCAATCCACTCGTGCATACGCCCGATACCGGCCTTGATCCCAACTTCTGGTTTCCATTTTAGATCACGCGCGAGTGCGCGAATGTCCGCGACGAAAATCGGCTGATCGCCGGCGCGAATGTCCGCGTGGGAAACATCGGGATTATACCCAAATTCTTTTTTCAAATGTTCGAGCAATTCAAGAAGTGAAATGGTGTTACTCGGTCCACCGCCGACATTGTATGCTCGATGCGGAAGCACATCGATGTTCTCAAAACCAAGTTCGTACAAACGCGCTAAGTCATCCACAAAAAGCCCGTCGCGCACCTGAAATCCTGAGCCGTAGATCGTAAGCGGTTTTCCTCGCATCGCGGCGATAGTAAACCACGCAATCCATCCCTGATCCTCAACGCCGAATTGGTGTAATCCGTAAATGCACGACTGACGAAACACCAATGTTTTCAGACCGTAAATACGGCCGTAATCAATCACATATTGATCGGCGGCACCCTTAGAACAGCCGTAGGGCGAATGGAAATCGAGCGTCTGCGACTCTGGTACACCGTATGCGCGATATGTGTCATCGACAAACTCATACCTCGTCAAAGCTTCTCGAACGGGATACCCTTCAAGCGCTCCGTATACTTTATTGGTCGAAGAGTAGATGATTGGTGGTTTGTTGTCGCTCGTTCGCACCGCCTCGAGCACGTTAAACGTCCCTACGATATTTTGCACCATGTCGTTGCGCGGGTCGGCGATGGACGTGGTAACGGCCACTTGCGCAGCGAGATGAAGAACGGCATCATTTGCCGCGACCGCACCATTCAGCGCATCCTGATCAGTACAAACATCTGCCCGTACCACACGTACATTGGGAAACTCCTTGAGAAGATTCTTTTCATTTATATCAGTACCCTTCCTCGAAAAGTTGTCGAGAAGAGTAACGCTCCATCCTTTCTTGAGAAAATGCCGCGCTGCATTGACTCCTATGAATCCTGCGCCGCCCGTGATGAGTAGTCTCCTTTTTTCCATACGCGCTGTTCATACTACCAAACCCACGCGAAATGAAAATGGCAACATATGCTATGCTTTCGTCACTATGGAACGCGGTAAGAACCTCACGAAAAAGGTCGTTTATGTGTCACCCTACTACGATCCCGCAGTCCCCTCCGGCGCAAACCGCCGATTCGATGAAATAACCCGACGATTCTCACGCGACTTGGGCCAAGATTTCACACTCATCGTCGCGAAAGAGAAAGCGCCCACGTGGTGGAATACGAGAAGTGGCAATCTCGTTGAGGTCAATTATCATTTCAATCACGTGAGCAAATTCGCAGCAGCGCGGGAAATCAGCGCGGCGCTCGACAGACTCCCTCCGTCTATCGTCATCATCGAATCCATCCCCATCCCCTACCGCGCACTCAAACGCCACGCGCATTTTCAGGTCGCATATGACTTTCGATACTTCGCAAGCGAGAGTAAGGGATTTTTCTATCGGCTCATATTCTCAGCGTACCTCAAAAGCCAGTGGCGACGCGCGCAGTATTTCGTGACCTGCAGCGACTTTTCCATCGCCGAGTTGCAGAAGCACGTCGGTTTCGATCCCGCACGCGTCGTCAAGAGCTACTTCGGTATTGACGAACGACTTCTTGCTGAAGAGCCGATCCTCGAACAGAAAAACATCGATGTGATCTACGTAGGACATTTCGAAGCGCGAAAGAACCACGCGCCGCTCTTACGGGCGGTCGCGGAAGTAAATAAAGATCTACGAGTGTGCCTCGTTGGTGTCGACAATGGTCTCAAAAAGTCGTTGCAAGATCTCTCACAAACACTTGGCCTCACGAATGTATCATTTGAGACGATCAACGACGACGTCGCCCTCTGGAAACTCTACCGACAAAGTAGAGTGTTCGCCTATCCCTCGCTCTACGAAGGATTTGGTATTCCCCTCATCGAGGCGCTTGCTCTCCATGTCCCCGTCATCGCCTCAGACATACCAATCTTTCACGAGGTAGGAGGCGAATTTGCTTCATATTTCAATCCACGCGATCCACACGATATTGCGCGCTCACTTCGCACCGCCCTCGACGCCCCACCCCAACTCGATCACGCTCGTGTCCGAGAACACCTCGAAAAATTCGTCTGGGAAAACATCTACACCAAATTCTCCTCCGACCTCCATCGTCTGAGCAACAGCTGACATCGGTACCTGATACCGCTCACGCTCTGAAAAAGAAAAAACATGGGCAACTGCACCCACGTCCGCAGTACGTGATACGTGCGCGGCGATGTCCACATCAACAGCGTGGAATCATTCTGGGCGCACGTAAAGCGTTCAGTGAAAGAAACGCACAAAGTTATCTCGAGGAAGCATTTGCAGGCGTACTTGGACGGCGGCACTACAATGCTCGCACTTACAGCGACTCTGAGCGTTTTTCGCCCTACTTGGTGCCTTATTACAGCCTACAAAATAGACTTCAGTGCCGTTGACATTTGTCGGGATTGTACCATGGAGCTGTGCAAAACTTGTGTTGACAGAAAAACCGATGGTATCATTCAGGTACCACAAAAGGCTGTGGGGGCTAAATAGAAAAGGGCCCGGAGCAAACCGAACCCTTTTCCTCTCGATACAGGCTACGACTCGGTCGTGGCCTTTGTCGTTTTTTGCTCATCTAGCTTGCGCCAGATGGGAAAACATCTAAAGCCAAACTTGCGAGCATGCAACCGCCTCCCATTTTTGAGCCGACGATACGGCACACACGCAACCAAGACGTACCCACGAGCTTTGCGCTCTTGTGAATCCATACATGTATTGGATTAACTCCAAACTGTCCCTATTTCTGCCCAGCCAATGATCGACCACTGAACGTCAACAGGAATTAATCGAGCCTGACCTGCCCGGAACTCGCGGCAGGTGGAGCCCGACCTATGAAATCAAAGAGCCTTACACGCAGGTACTTGAGGTCGGCAACGATGACTCGTTAGCAACCCTGCTCTCGCAAGGTCTTTCAACCCTGCAAGTACCAGCGTCTAAGGCTTTTGAGTGAACAAAACTTATTCCTGGTAATTGCACACGTACCTGCGTCCTCTTTCGAGGCTCTTATATCATCGCAAGTCTAGCGAAGAAGTACAGTGTTTCGCGCTCCAAAGTGTGAATAACTTTTTCCCTAGTGATTAGGCTGTGAGGGAGTAGGTAAGGACATCGAAACAATCTTGCCTCAAATGCCCTATATAACTCCTGCGTACAAGGAGCTTGCGGAACGATTATAGCGGCTCGAACATCGCACCAAACACCCAGCCACTTTGAAATAGATTCGGACTCTGAGAAGGTGTTACAAAGTTGTCCCTATATATTCTTCGAGCGTGATCTTCGGCTCCCATCCCAAAGCCCGTGATTTCGAGGTATCGATACCTGATCCGAGCCGATTGCCCGCTCTCTCCGGCAGCATCGTAATTTCACCTCCGATCATCTTTGCCACCTCAAGAATCGAATACTCGCGCCCCACGCCGAGTCCGTAGTCATCCCCCTCGCCCTTTTCTCCGACGAGAATGAGGCCACTCACGATATCATCTACGTGCGTGAAATTGCGCTTTTGGGTCCCCGGTGATACGACGGTGAGCGGCTCGCCTCGTGCGTGCTGTTGGCGAAAAATCTCGATGACGGTCCCATACTCTCCTGCTCTTTCACCCGGCCCGTAGACATTGTAAAAATACGTAATTGCATATGGGAGCTTGTACCAACGTGCATAGTTGCACACGAGCTCGGTATTTGTGGCCTTGGTCCACGCATAGGGGCTCTGATCGCGCCCTACGCCGCCATCGCCGAATTTGGTGGAAGAGCCCGCGTAGACGAGTTTGCATTCCTGACCGGACAGGTTTCGTTTGCGCCAATATTCTGCAACGCCAAATGTCCCCGTCACATTGAGATCCCACACGACGGCTGGTTCCTCTACACTTTTCTCAACGCGCGAATACTCACCAAGGTGATATATGAGATCGGGTGTTTCCGGCACGTGTTTTTCTATATCTTTTGTGTGTCCCTCTCGGTACTCGACGCCCGACACGTGATTATCACGCGAACCCGTAAAATAATTGTCGAGCGAAATTACAGAGTGTCCCTCATTCACCAAACGCTTGCATAAATGCGAGCCGATAAACCCCGCGCCACCAGTCACCAAAATTATCTGTTTGACGCTCATTCTCCACAGACTATCCTGTTTCGTCGGTTTCTTCAATGATGTTCCACTCATGTTTACTCAAACGCTTCGCATAAAATATTGCGGCGGCCGCAAAGAGGGCAACGGCGCATACGCCCAACAACCACAGAAAAGGACTGCTCGAAGCAGTATTCGCAGCAGCTACATTTTCTGGCGTTGTGCTGGTCGCAATGTCACCTTTCTCACCACTTTCTAATGCAAGAGGCTCTGCCGTATCGACAGACGATTCTGCAACAACTTTTGCCACCACTTTTGGTTTTGATGCAGCCTTGGTGGGCTCTTTGGGCGAAAGCACAAGAGCGTTCGGTAACATGGCCGCGCCTGGACTAGGCGAACGAGGGACAAACGAGGATTCTGCGCTTGCGCGATTCAAAGAATTTCCATCTCCCGCAGCTCCCATCGAACTTTGGTAGATGATCGTATCGACATCGGTGCTACTCGCGTTGCGCAGAGAGATCGTCTCACCGCTATTGCTCAAACTAAACGCACTGTCAAAAAGCGGACCGCGGTAATCTGGCCAATCAATTTTATAACTCGTCGCATTATCGGCGATGATGGCGTACGCACCTGGCAGAAGCATGGCGCCATGAGAGACTGCCGTAATCTTGTGCGCGGTCCCATTCTCGAACAATCTATACGTACTCAAGGACACTTCTATGGTTCCTGCGTTATATACCTCTACCCATTCTCTTCCACCATCAGCTCCTGATTGAAGATCGTACATCAGCTCGGTAACGACAACCTGCGCATTCACAATACCTGGAAATACACAGAATAATCCCAAAATGAGAATGGTTGGTTTACCGATCAAGATTGTCATCCTCTCGAAGGAGGCGCTGGAGAACTTCTGGAGAAACTTCGCTACTTCGTTCATCCCGTACAGTATCTCGCGAATTCTGGTGACGCGGAGGAAGCGCAGAACGAGACTGTGGATGCGGTCGAGGGGCATGCTCATGCACTTGCGCGCGGTCATGACGTTGACTCATTTTGTTGGCATTTTTCTCGCGCAAAATGTCCGCTGGCGAACGAATCGGCCCGGCACTCGAAACATCCTGAAGTGGCGTCGCTCGAACATGCCTGAGTGCCGCGCGGAGCGCATCGCGTGGATCAGAAGCAGATTGAGTCACCCTGTTCGGAGTACCATGCGCATGCGGTGGAGGATGTACCGCAAATCCTTTCGTCTGCAGTGCGCTCTGTTGGATGTGCGAAGATACCCCAGGTGGTGACTGTGTGGGACGTGCCGCAGGGCTCTCAGGACGCGGCCGCGTTCCGTATGCGCTTCCAGAATTCGACTCCTTTGGTTTTTTGGGCGGCGGCTGAAATTCGAGTTGGCGCCTATTGACCCCCGCCTCGACCTCAGCGCGCGACCGACCGTAGAGTGCACGCGAATTCCGCACGCAATCGTCACGATATGAGATCGGGGGTGTATCGATGGGAGGAATTGTCTCTGCCGAAAACGGTTTGGTGCCGACGCCGTCTACCATAAGCGTAAGATATATCTGGCCGATACCGAGCCCCACGAGATCCGCCGGCAAAAAGATCGGATCAAACACGGGTTCGAGCACCGCGGCGTCGAAGGGGCCGACACGAAATACGATCAGTGTGCCGACGTTGCCAAACACCGCATCGCGCACCTCCTCTTCCATCTGCTCGATATATTGGTTGGCGAGCGTCAGCGCCAATTTGTATTTGCGCGATTCCGAAAGAATGTCGGCAAACGCTTCGTTCATCATCGATTGAAACTCGTCGACGTAAAAATAGTGGCGCGGCAATTTCGCCATACGCACGGCAGGCTCATCGGCGCGCGACATCGCGGCAAGATAAATCTTCACGACGAGCATACTGCCAAGCAAAGATGCGTTGGTCTCGCCCATGCGCCCCTTCGAGAGGTTGACGATAAAGATCTTCTTTTCATCCATGATCTTCCGGAGGTCGAAAGAGGATTTCCCTTGCCCCACGATGTTTCGTATCAGCGGATTAGCGGTAAATTGACCGATCTTGTTTTGGATCGCGGGTGTTGCTTCTCGCGTATAGGTATCGGTAAACGCCGCAAACTCTTCCACCCAAAACCCGCGTACGATAGGATCGGTTATTTTTTCCACAACGGACGCGCGAAACGCCTTATTGGTGAGCATGCGATTCACATCGAGCAGTGTCGAATCCGGGTACTCTAGAAGTGCCAAGAGCGTATTCTGCAAAATATATTCCATTCTCGCGCTCCACGTATCCACCCATATGCGCTTGAGCGCACCCATGAGTCCGGAGACCACCAGGTGACGCTTGTCGTAGCCGACGTCCTCCATCACATTGAATCCAATCGGGTGATCGGTATCAAACGGAGCAAAATACACAACGTCTTTAATGCGGTCATGAGGCACAAAATCAAGCAATTTTTCTGCCGTCGCACCGTGGGGATCGATAAACGATATGCCCTCGCCGTTTTGTATATCCTGTATCGCCATGTTTTCGAGCATGGTCGATTTTCCCATGCCCGTCTTTCCGATCACGTATATGTGTTTGCCGCGATCGGCGGCGCGTATACCAAATATCTCGCGCTTGCCGCGCGTATGCGTCGCCGCAAAATACGTTATACGGCGATCATCGCTTTGATGATCGGGATGCATGCTTGCAGTATATCGTATTTTGCTTAGCCGCAGAGTTATCGCCCTACGCCCTGTGACTCACCGGGTGCATACAAACTATGTACGAAGTTCAATAGCTTTCGCACATCACTTTCTGAATCTTGGGAACCAAGAACGATAACAGCAATCTCGCGCTCCTCGTCCCCGATTTTGACATTGAATATGCCGGCGTAGGTCTCGAACGCTTCTCTCGTTTGGCCCACCTTCCCTCCTAGCAATGTCGCGGGGGCGTTTTTGATAAGATTGAAATTGCGAACGTTTTTAAACTCCGGTGTTCCATATACACTGTCTTTTATATCGCCCGAGGTAATGCCAAAAACAAAACGCCTGTTATCGCGAATATATCGCAGAAGCATGAAAAGATCTTGCGGCGTAGAATAATCGCCTTTTGCACCCGAAGGATCTGAAAAAATCGTGTGCGTGAGGCCGATCGCTTTCGCCTTCTCATTCATGTATTTCACAAATTGATCCCGACCTGTAATTGCGGCCAATGTTTCCGCGGCCTCATTGGAAGATTCCTGTAGAAGGAGAAACAAGAGGTCGTATACGCGCGCATCAGTGCCAACGCGCAACCGCGGAACTGATGTGTACACGATGGCATCCTCCGGGACTGCGATGGTTTTGTCGAGATTTATATACTCAGTGGCCACGAGCGCGCTCACGAGTTTGGAAATCGAAGCAATGGGTGCCGCTATCGAGGCTCCTTTCTCCGATAGGACCGTCCCGTTTTTCGCATCAGCCACGAGATACGAAGTCGCCGACACTGCTGGCGCTTTGAGCTGGTAGCCGAAAGAATCTTCCACGGGCGGAGCATTGTAGACGACCACTGACATCTCGGCAGATGCCAAGTCATATACTCGCTTCGCATCTTCGGTAGAAAGTCTGATGCAACCACCAGAATAGGATGAGGCAACGGGAGTACCGTCTTCATAGTACGGCCACCCATGTATGAAGAAATTGCCCTGGAACGCGATGCTCCATGGTTGATACACTTTTCCAAATGTTGAGAAGTGATTTTTCTCTTTTGTCTGGACGCGATAAATGCCCGCTGGCGTTTCCCACCACGAACCAGCTTTTCCTTTCGCGAGTATTGGCACTTCGAGCGCCACGACGCCATCGACGTTTACGCGCAGAAGCATGAGCGAGAGGTCGGCATCGATAAAAGAAACCTTGCTTGCCGTGAGTGAGGCCTTCACATCTTCGTAGTATCCTCGATCGGAGAGGGTCGCGAGCGCTCCGTAGACAAGAGGAAGGGTGGTTGATGCTGTCGAGGAGGGAATAGAAATGGAGTATACGGTTGGGGGTTTGTAGAGCACGTATCCGGAAAAACCGAGTGCCGCAAATGAAAGTACCGCGAGTATTGTGGTCGAGGCAGGTAGTGGCCAACTCAACCCTCGATGAAGCTCTGCACGCGGCGGCGCGACGTCCTTTTGTGCAGTTGAGTGTCCCGACGCGAGCGAGGTCAAAAGTGCCTCACTCGTCCAGCCCTCAATCATGAGGCGACTCAATATTGCACCGTCCGACATTCCTTGCCTTCGAAGAAATTCGATACGTACCGTCGGATCGTCGATTCGTGTCATAGCTTTATTCTTTACCGAGGACCACCCTAAGGCTTCGATATTTGTTTGCCGGGTCCCAAAAGAGATATGAATCGAGCCCAGCGTCTTCGTTTGCCTTAATCTGCTCTTGCACCATCGCTGGCGTGTAGGTAACGGGATAATCAAAGCTTTGGAGCCAGGGGCGTATTTTAGACGCAGGATACGCGGGCTTCGAGTACACCGCGGGAGTTGAGGTCCCAATACGTTCGTAGGCGAATGATGCGATCGGCGTTGTCGTTGCAAGGGTTCGTCTTACCGCCTCGACCATGGAAAGATGTACTATGTCGTACGAATGGGAGTTCACATCCTTATACCCATTGAATCCGCTTGGATAGTGCGAGGGATACACCATTGGATCAATGAAGTCGAAGTACGGCAGTGCGCGCTCCAGTACTTGACCAATATTCAGATCATCTTGATTTGTGGCCGTCATCCCAAAGAGATCCGCCGATGTAACGACCCCTATAGGCTCGAGTTGCTCAGACAGATACTTGAAAAAACTCTCGAGTACTTCCGGCTTTGTGCGGCCATCGGCCCACGAATACACCGCCTCTTTCATCGGACCGTCTGAGGGAAAGCGGATGTAGTCAAAGTTGAGTTCATCAAAACCAATCGCGTACGATTCTTTGGCCAATTCCACGACGTTGTCCCAGTATGGTTTTGCCCCCACGTCTACAAACGCGAGACCTTTGTGATCCTTCCACACGCCTCCACCACTCTTTTGCACTGCTTCGTCAGGATGGACTTTTGTGTACGCGGGATTTTGAAACGTGGTGATGCGGCCGATGACATAAATATCTTTTTCGTGCAGCTCTTTGATAAACGCCTTCATATCACGTGCCCCACAGGCATCCGACACATAGTCTTTGAGTGAAGGATTGTCTGTAGGAAACGCTATCTTTCCTGTGTAATCTCGAATATCGATAAGGAGGGCATTGATCTCCGTAGTGTCAACAAGCTCAATCAAATCTTTGCGAAACGAAGGCGTGCCAGCCGCGCATTGCGACATATACACCGCCTTCACTGTGGGCGGCGTAGCAAGATGCTGCACCTCTGGCTCTGTAGGTGTGATCACGCCATTTGAACCTACGACTTGAGCAACATTGCCGCCACGAATATACGAAACTTTCGGCATAGCAGAAGCCACTGCGGCTACAACACCAACAGAAAGGAGAAACAGTACTCCGAGTATCAATATCCTACTGCGCCAATTCTTCATGTCGGTGAGCGCTTTCGGCGTATGTCTCTCCAGTTCTTGAGGCAGCTGACTGTCCGCTGCCTCGTCTGCGCACCACGATCCCCAACGCCACTACCAAAATCCCTGCAATCAAGAAAAGCACGGTATCCCAGCTCTGTGGAAATCCCAAAAACGGCAACGTAGCCACAAACGCCCCCAACGTCATAAGAAGTGTGTCGACTGTCATGCGGAAATTATACCATTACTTTTTCCCACCTGTCTTTTGCTCAATAATGACAACAAATTCTCCGTCAGCATCCACGCATTCCCATGCTCCAACATACCCGCATAAGATTGTATCGTCGGGCTTTCTTTCTCAAGTCTTGAGACACGTTTCTGCATCCTCCTCTTCGTACTCGTGCGAAGAACGCGATGATCGGGAAAGTGCACCCACCCGAGGAAATCAATGCCGGATGCGAAGGTCTGAATGGATACCTTATCGGGATGCAACGCAAGGCTGAGCTTCGCATCAAGAAACGTCTGGATGCGCGGCAGCAGTACTTCGAGGTCCGAACGTGAGGCAGAGAGAATCACAAAATCATCCGCATACCGAACGTAATGGTTTATTCGAAGCCGATGCTTCACGAATTGGTCAAATTCATTCATGTATACGTTCACGAGCAGCTGCGAGGTGAGGTTGCCGAGAGGCAGCCCTTTCCCTTCTTTGGTCGAATGAAAGCTACCGATGACTTCGGCGACAAGGGCGCAGATCCTCTCGTCAGGAATATAACGACCTACGATGTCGTTAATGATGCGGTGGTCAATCGAGGCGAAGAACTTCTTGATGTCGCACTTGAGTACCCAGCACGTGCGGGTGTGGTTGCGGGAGACTTTCGCGGCAAGCTGCATGAAGCGTCCCATCGCTCGATGTGTTCCCTTTCCCTTCCTACATGAATATGAATCTGCGATCCATGTGCGGTCGAAGAATGGGTACAGTTTCCTGTACAGAGCGTGATGCAATAGTCGATCACGAACTGTCGCCTTGTGGATGTCTCGGGGCTTCGGATCGCTGATCTTGAATGCCTCGTACAGCCCGTGACGATACTTCCCACCCGTAAGGTCACAATGGAGTGCGAAGACGTTGCCCATCAACTTGTATTGAAACTCTTGCACGTCTTGCTTCTTGCGTTTGCCTCTCACAAACTCCTTCCATGCTGCGAGGAGATTCTCTACGCAAATGATATCCTCGTAGGTATGAGTGAGTTGGATGCGAGCCATCCCAGAAACCGTACCCCCCCCCCGCCCGATTCCGCAACAACAATTCGTGCCCGTCGTATCTAAACTTAAAGACGCATATCTAATCTGGCAAAGCTTTCTTCCCCATGTCGCGAAAGCTCATCGGCAAACGATTGCACACAGGATCGATACAGAGCTTTTAGAAACGCTGTCGTCGAGTTTTAGAGCTGCTTATCTAAAAGATGAGCGGAAGATTGCCGCTATAGAAGCCGCTCTTGCACGACTTGATCTTGCAAAATTCTTTTTGATTATTGGTTGGGAAATGAAAATGTTGACGGATTCACAATACGCACAGATCTCAGAGTATCTCGTGGAGGCAAGCAAAATGCTGGTGGGATGGAAAAACTATCTTGAAAAGAAAACTCCCGCGCAACGAGAACGTTGATGGGAGAAAGACGTGAGTTTCTGACAACAAGGCGATTCTCGCGATTCCAGACGTTGTCGTTGTCGAGCGAGTTCACGTTGCGGTTCCACTGCCTGCCATTGCGATTCGCGTAGGCCACGGAGACTTTTGTACTCTGCGCCATCTGTACCACCGCCCATTGAGTTCTCTCCAGGCTGTATCTGATGCGGGGTCGTGAGCCCTCGAGCGTAGAGCACCAACTCATTTCTTTTTTGCGGGAATTGCACCCGAAACCTCGCCATTCCAAGCCAAAATAATAATTTGGGCCGAAAATGCCAGCGTGTTCTAAATAATTGTACCCCACCCGCGCGATTGCGGATGGGGTACGGGACGCTCGAAGAAAGTGACCAAGGGTCACAGGTTCGAAGCGTCCGAGTTGCTGACAACAAGGCGATGCCCGCGATCCCAGACGCGGCCGTGGCCGAGCGAGTACACGTCGCGGAGCCACTGCCTGCCACCGCGACCCGCGTAGGCCACGGAGACCGATCCGTCTGCGTTTTCGACGGGAAAGAAGTTGGCGAATCCGTCGGTTCGGAAGCCGAAGTCCTCACCGCCCTCCTGCTTCTTGACGAACTTCTCCTGCTTCTCGATCATCAGATCGATTTTCTGGGAGGCCAGTGTATGGCCTCCCTGCTTGAGGCGATTGGCGATCTCCTCGATCGTCGCGGTTTCGGGCAGCTTGAGGAGCGCGCGGAACATTTGCGCGAACATCATGTTTTGACGGAGTCCGAATGTGGTCACCGACGTCGACCCGAGCGTCGTCTGCTTGACCGCGACGAACAGCGAGGGCTTTGGTTCGGAAGCCGCTGCCGGATCCTTCGGGGCAAGAAGCTGGTCGAAGGCAACGGCAAGCAGCTCTTGAAGCTCGGCCCCCCTGGTATTGCAAGTCTTGATAACCTGGGCCGGATCACGACCCTCGACCACTTGGGCGAGCGCTTTCGCGACTGGCCCGATGACTTCCGCGAATTGCGGGTTAGTGAAGGCTGTTCCACCCATGGTGGCTGTTCCCTCTGATGCTGCCGCATGATTGCGTTTAAGGCATTGTCGATTGACTTTGCCACAGCGGAAAAAGGCCTATTTTAAGCCGCTTTCCGCCATGGCAAAATCCACCTTTTCTCAAAGAACGAGGGTAAATTTATACCACGAGATTTAGGTATCTCCAAATTTTCATTTTGTTTTTGAGCGAGAGCGGATTTCAATGATGACAACAAACTCACCCCGGACACCTTTCTTTTTCTCCAACCGATCTGCTAGTTCGAGCGGCGTACCGACGAGCACTTCTTCGTGCATTTTAGTGATCTCACGCGCAATGGTCACACGAGCGTTCGGAATGAATTTTTCGATTTCAGAAAGTAGCTTGATGACTCGGTGCGGTGACTCGTAGAGCACGACTGTATATTCTGAAGTTGCGATCTTTTTGAGTGCGGTCTGCCTTCCCTTCTTATGCGGAAGAAATCCCAGAAACGTAAAAGCGTCTCCTGTCATTCCCGCAATCGAGAGCGCGGCGGTAAGTGCGGACGGTCCTGGGATCGCATCGATCTTTGCTTCTGGAAGATTCTCGCGGATATACGCGACCAATCGCGCACCCGGATCAGAGACCCCAGGCGTTCCAGCATCGGAAACGTACACTACGTGTTCTCCCTTCTCAAGCCGATCAGCAATTTCTTTTGCCTTCGTGACTTCGGTCGATGCGTCGAGTCGAAATACCGACGTGCGAAGTCCGTAATGCGCGAGAAGCTTCGCAATCACGCGCGTGTCTTCAGCATAAATCGCATGTGCCTCTTTCAGATTCCATAATCCTCGAAAGGTAATATCTCCCATGTTGCCAATGGGCGTCGCAACTATCGAAAGAGTGCCGGTGGTCGAAGAATCGTGCTCGTTCATCAATCCACACTACTCCCCTACAATCTGTTCTGCAACCTTGTAGATGTCACCCGCACCCATCGTAATAACGAGAGCATCTGTTTCCTCGAGTAAGCGACCTCGAATCTCATCGAATGAATCGATAGCCTCTACATCTCCCCCTAGCTTCTGCGCCGCCTCTGCGAGAATGCGATGCGAGACAGTGGGATCGAGCGTCTCGCGTGCCGCATAAATAGGAGCAACAAACGCCACGTCCGCTGTCGCAAGTGCACCGGCAAACTCGTGGAGCAGCGATTTGGTACGGCTATAGAGGTGCGGATGGAAGGCGACGACGATCTTTTTACCGGTGAACCTTTCGCGTGCCGCTTCAATGGTCTTCGCAATCGCGGTGGGATGGTGCGCGTAGTCATCGTACACGAGAGCACCATTCGGCGTCTCCCCCTTATATTCAAATCGTCGCCACGAACCCTTAAAACCCTCAAGGGCGAGATCCGCGACATCGCCGGGAATATCTGGAAACGCCACTAATGCGGCAGTCTTCGCAGCCCGCGCGTTCATGCGATTAAACTCACCAATCTGAGAAAGCGCCGGCACGTCGATTCGAGTATGGTCGATGACTTTCGCACGAATATTTTTGAGAACGGGAGCAATGTTCTCATCGTTTGGATCGGCGATAATACATCCGTGCGCGGGTATTTTCTCCGCGGCTGCTCTAAACGTCTCTTGCAATGCTGCGAGATCGGGGAAGTAATCGGTATGGTCAAGCTCGATGTTGGTAATGACAAGAATTTCCGGTGAGAGCTTGAGGATGTGATCACGATACTCGCACGCCTCAACAACAAAAAGGTCGGACTGGCCCGGGAGAAAATTTGATCCAAAATCGCGCACGATGGAACCGACGATCGCGGTGGGTTCTTTCTTTGCCTGCGCCAAAATGAGGGCGAGCATGCCGGTCGTCGTTGTCTTCCCGTGCGTCCCGGCGACTGCAATCGTCCGCGCACCATCTGAAACCGCACCAAGCGCTTCAAAATAGGACATCTCAGGAATTCCCATCTCGCGCGCTCGCGTGCGCTCGACATTGCTCTCTGGTATCGCGTCGCTATATACAAGAAGCTCAGCGTCGGCGGGAATATTGCATTGATCGTGCCCTATCACCACGTCAATCCCAACTTCCGCGAGCATGACAGTAACGGGCGATTCGTCTCGATCCGACCCACTGACCTTGCGCCCAGTGTGTTTCAAAAATTGCGCGAGCGCCGACATTCCAATGCCCCCGATGCCGACCATGTATATCGAATCAGGTACCTGCATCATTTCAGACTATCATGTCCCGACGAAACGATATACAATCGGACTATGAGCAAAGGCGAGAAGAAACCAAAATTCAATTTCGAAGAATTGAAAGCAGCCGCCACGAGCGCGGACGCAAAAATCCGGAAAAGAGTTTTTGAAGAATACTTTGAACAATTCGAAGAATTCCCGTCCTACCTCTTCGACAACACCAACGGCATCGATAGTCGACTCCAGGAGACAATAGAGGATCTGAAAAAAGATCCGGATACGTCGAAAAGCCTGCAGAAAGGAATCCTCGCCCTCATGCAGCGTCTTCCATCGTCCTAACTATCCCCAAAAACTGGTCGTTGCGCTCGTATTCGTTTTTGAACATTCCAAACGACGCAAAAGCCGGACTGAAGAGAATGACCTCGCTTCTTTTGGTAACGGCAACATCCATTGCCTGCTGCAAGCTCCCCACTTCCTCATACGCAATCCCCGCCTCTTGCAAAACACCGACCAGTCGTGCGGAACCTTTGTAATTCGAGTGCATGAGTACAATAACGTGCGAAACATTTTTTTTGATTTCTGAAACAAGCTCCCCGAGCGGCAAATCCTTCTCCGAACCGCCTACAATAAGCGTACAGCTTCCTCCCACCGCACGCAGTGCCGCAATGGTGGCCTCGGGCGTCGTTGCGTTGTTGTCGTTGTAAATCTTTCCCCCCCCAACCTCGCGGACGAGTTGCAGGCGGCCTTCAACGCCTTCAAACGATTCGACTCCTGCGCGTATTTCGTCCTCTGACAAACCAAGTGCAGAAAGCGCGGCGGCTGCAAGCGATGCATTCTCGCGGTTATGTGTACCGATGATTTTCAAACTCCAATCTGCGGGTATCGGATCGGGGACGAGCGGCGCGACCTCCGGTCGCGCCGCCTCCACGCGCTCCCGGACAGACGACCCAACAAACAAAGAATCTCCGCTTTTCTGAAACCGAAAAATATTCGCCTTGTCTGCAAAATACGCGTCCATGCTCGGATAATAATTTTGATGGTCCGGCATGAGATTGGTAAACACGGCAATATCGGGACTAATTTTCAAATCACCAAACCCCTGCAACTGCCACGAATCAAGCTCAAGCACGCAGATGTCACCAGCTCGAACATCGGGAAGCATAGCGAGTGTGGACTTACCGCGAATGTTGCCACCGAGAAAGATTTTTCTTTCTCGCCCCGAGCCCGGTCGAGGGGCTGCGCTTTTCAGCGCATAAAAAATCGCGTGCGTAACTGTTGATTTCCCTCGGGTACCGGTAACGCCGACAATCTGCGCTCCTGCCTCTCTGGCATATTTTGCAAAAAGCGCTGTCGACATATACACGGGCACCTCCGCATCGCGCGCGGCAGCAATTTCTGGAGAGTCGAGCGGTATTCCCGCCGCTTTCACCACCATTTCGGTGTCGATAAAATCTTCCTTCCGATGACCGCCAAGATGGAATGTGACGTTCGGATACTTTTTTAACTTCTCAACCGATTCCATCAGTTCGGCCTCGCTTTTTTTATCAGTGACCGTCAGCTCAGCACCGCACTGCGCCAAAAACTCAGCGTCCCCCACCCCACGCCCTAGCAGCCCAAGCCCAAGTAAAGTGATGCGCTTGCCTTTAAAAGACTCAGTATACTCTTCCATAAAGCCACTATAACATTCGCTGCCTTACGATTATCTCCGAAAGTTTCCACGCATTCCCATGTTCCAACATCCCCAGATACGAAGCCACCACATTTCAATTTCCGGATGCGATGGCATGAATAGATACCTTTTAGCTTACGAATCCACTCATCCGAAATATAACGACCTACGATGTCGTTAATGACACAAAACGAAAACCCTCGGGCCCAAAGTACAGAAGTACAGAGGGTCCGAGGGTCAGACGCACGAAGGGCAGAAGTTCAGATTGCGAGGAGCGGGGAGACATTGGCGCGATAGCGACCAAGGACGAGCCAGCCGCAGCCCCAGCACCACGAGCCGCCGCCGCGGCGGCGGTAGAGGCACAGGAAGTACCGGCGGCCGCCCGAGCTGCGCAGCGCGGTTGCGAATTCCATCCACGAAATTCCGTGCGTATCGTAGAGGAACCGCAATGTTACTTGACCCTTCTCGTCGAGGAGGGCTTGTCCCACCCCCGCGTCGAGGCGGATTCGCGGGTCGGCCTTCATCCGATCGAGCTTCTCCTCCCCTGTGATGCGAGTCTCTCCCTCCTTGAGAAAGTGCCCGAACCCGACTTTCGAGAAGTCGATTTCGGTCAAGCCGAGCGAGCGAGGATCTTGATCCTCGTCGCCCTCCAGACCGCCCCCATCGATCGGACCCCGCCAGATGCGCGATCCTTGACCAAGAAATCTGACGGGGTCGAAAGGTTTCGAGCGATCAATAACAAGGACGCTCGTGCCTTTTATCGTGAGGCGGCAGCCATTGTTGAGGAAGACAGTAAAGCGCCGCCCCAATTCTTCCCGCGATAACGCGATGACGTTTTGTTGGAGAGGATCGTGCTCAATCGACCCCCACTTGGTGTCGGTCGAGAAGCGCGCGATGAGTTCGCGGCTCTGGTCGCCTGATGCAACTTTCATCATTACCTCCATTTGCGCTGGACCATCCTCGCACGGGACTGTGCAAGGTAGGCTGGACGCACGCTGCGGCAACTTTTCACCGCAGGACAGAAAGGCCACAAAGCCCCTCTATTCTGCGGTGAATGCACGCTGGACTTTCAAAGAACAGTCCGAGATTATGCTATGAAACCACTGACTGTGCAAGGTCGCATACTGACGCATTCATATGATCTCTATGGTATACCGACCATCGGAAAAAAGCGCGGCGGCGCGGCGGCGAAATTCTGATGATTCGGCAGAGATTACAAAAGTGCATGCCCCACCCCCTTTGATTGAGAATTTCTGTTCCACCTCCAGGGCCACAAACTCAGCGGGGTCAATGATCGCAAGATCACCAAATGCTTCGTGAGCTTCCTCCTGAATAATCTCGCGACTGAGCGGGTAGTGCGTACACCCTAATATCAGGCAGTCGTACTTCTCGCCCACTCGCTGCCCGAAAGCATTGCGTACGATGGCGCGCACCTCGTCATCCGGTCTTCCAAATTCAATTGCACCGGCGAGTTCTGAAATCGACAAAGAATCGAGCACCACAATCCCATCAAGAGCCCTTGCGTACATTCCAGAGTCGACGGTGGCGGGTGTGGCAAGAAGGAGCGCGCGCTTGTCTTGATGCGTCCGCATATGTTCGGCTGTCGGCACCGACATCTCCACAAAAGGCATGCTCCCCGCAGCACCGTTGAGGACTGATTGAGAGACACTGTTGCACGCGCTCACTATTTCTTTCGCACCTCTTGATCGCAGTATCTCAACACCAGCAATCGTGAGCGCATTCAGCTCATATTGTGACCGTATCCCGTACGGAGCGTTTTTGATATCGCCGAAATAAACAATATCAGCATGGGGCGCGCGGTCCCGAAGCGCAGAGAGTACAGAAAGTCCGCCCGATCCCGAGTCAAAAAGGCCTATCATGGAGCAAGGATACACCATTTGACTTCACCGTGCGGAATACTCCTGATGACGTGGCGATCTTGCGCGAATACGCGAGAAGAATACAATGCACATCCACGGTTGATCGTGGAAGTGAGGTTTGATTCCTCCACTGTGCCGCAACGGTAATTTCGATTCAAGGAGCTTGCCCTGAGCGAGCGAAGCGAGTCGAAGAGTCCGGTCTTCGATCAACTGGTAATCCCGAGCAGGAACGCGTTGCATACGACGCACGATCGAAAGATCTCTGCTTTGGGCAGGGATTTTTTCATGTCACTCAAAAAACTCTTACTTCTTACAACAATTGCTCTCGTGCTTTTTGCGGGAGCTGCTCTGACGCAGGAATCGTTCGTTACAACGCGAGATGCTCTTGCCCCTATCGATAATACGTCGACCGCAACGTCTGCCCTCGCAGTAACGATAGCTGAAACGCCGTCCAATCTCGCCCCAATACCGGTGCCCCCTATAGTGCCGCCGTCGGATCCAACACCCGCACCCGCGCAAGCCCAGATTCAACCGAACCTCACGATTTCCATCGGAAGTACCACGCATCACGTGCTTGCTCCAGCTGGCTCAAGCGTTCTCGACACAATGAACGTACTCGCCTCGGAAGGCACACTTGCCTTTACCAGCAAAGAATTCCCCGGCATGGGGACGTTCATTGAGTCTATCGACGGTAAGAAAAATGCCAATGGATACTACTGGATATTGTATGTAAACGAGAAACCTTCAGACACAGGAGCAACGCAAACGACACTCGGAGAAGGAGACTTCGTCGAGTGGAGGTACGAAAAAGGTTACTAATTATTATTTAGCATTTTATTTGTATGAAAAGGTTCCTTGTCTTGGCCGTTATATCAGTCGCTTTCTTCGCGAGCAGCCACAGTGTTTTCGCGGACGAGGCAACGACGACACCCGAACTACCCTCGCCAACGCCCCCAACGGCAACAATGACCATTCGCATTGGCGACATGACCGCATTCACCGGAGTGGTGGAACTCGCAGCGTCGACAACGCCTCCTGTAGATATCGCGCCGACGAATTCGAGCAGCACCGTTCCCGTGCCGGCCGACAGCCTCCTTGCAACGCTTGTAGCTCTCGACGCGACGACAACTGATTTCGAAATCACGGATCTTGGATATTTCAGTTCGTTCAATTCTTTCATCGTTAATTGTATTTCCGTTCCCGCGGATTCGGCGGTACTCCATTGTTTCAATTGGACGTACGCCGTGAACGGCACATTTCCGCAAGTCGGCATTGACCACGCTATTCTGCAAGATGGCGACATCGTGCACCTTTTCTTCGGGCCACCGCGACAAACGGTGCTTTCGACGACCACTGTAACGGCCGGAGAAGCGTTCACCGCAACGGCACAGAGGTACGACCTTGATACGGGCGTGTACGTGGGCGCAGCGGGCGTAACGCTCGGCGTCGGCACCTCCAACCCAGACTTCTCATTTACAGAACTCGCTACATCTACATCGGATCAAAACGGAGGAGCCATCTTCACGCTTAACGCGACCGGCACATTTTCCGTCGGTATTCAAGAGGACTTCTATTTCCCCTCTGCGTCCATCACTATCATCGATGCCACCGCAACGACAACCGAAGAGGCGGCACCACCAGTGGATAATCCGCCGCCGACAGGAGGTGGCATCATCCATACGCAACTGAATGTGCAAAGTGCGCTCGCGTACCTAATGAGCAAACAACATGAGGATGGCTCGTTTGATTCGCCGCTTCTATCCGACTGGGCTGCGTTTGCGTTTGCCGCACGTGATCCAGGAAACGCAAAAACAAAGTTGCGCGAGTATCTTCTCGGGGTAGTTCCTGCTCTTTCGAGCATTACTGATTATGAGCGTCACGCGATGGCGCTCATGGCAATCGACATCAATCCGTACTCGGGAACGCCGACCGATTACATCACACCGATCGTAAACGCATTTGACGGTACTCAGATCGGTGATGCAAATCTCGACAATGACGACATTTTCGCACTCTTCCCGCTCTTACATGCCGGCTATTCGTCAAATGACGACATTATTCAAAAGACAACTGCCTTTATAGTCTCTCGACAACAAGCGGATGGCGCATGGGATTCGAGCATCGACGTGACTGCAGCAGCTATGCAGGCGCTTTCGCAAGTTACGACACTTCCGGACACCGCCGAGGCGCTCGCAAAGGCCGATCAATACCTCCATTCGCAACAGCAGTCGAACGGCGGATGGGGAAACAGCTTTTCGACAAGCTGGGCACTACAAGCAATCGCTGCCTTGAACGAATCGCCAATCAACTGGCAGCCGAGCATCTACAATCCCAACGATTACCTGGCATCACTGCAACAAAATGACGGTGGTATGGAATCGACATCATCAAGCAAAGATACACGCATATGGGCGACCGAATACGCGATTCCAGCTGCTCTCGGAAAAACATGGGGTTCCCTCCTCCAATCATTCCCGAAGCCCACCATTTCTACCAGAACAAGCGCCGTCACTTCCGACGTAACATCGATAACAGCGACATCGACGCCAAACATCGCAACTTCGACGCCAACTCTCCCCATCTCTTCATCAACACCAATCGTTGGAGCGGTGGCAGGCACGAGTACCGCAACGACAACCACGGAATCAAAGCCGCTGAAAATTGCACTCGATTCTCCCAAGAAAACACCGGCTGTTCATCGCACCATTGCAACGACGGCGCCCCAGCAGGTAGCTCAAGCAGCGGCCGCGTCTGTGCAGAGCCAAAACTTCCTTACGAGATGGTGGAGCGTTATCGCTTCTTTTTTGTCGCGACTACTCTAAAAAGCGGACGGTACATATCGTCTCTCATGTCGATGCGTAATTCATCGCGATCGATCTTGTCGTAGAACACGACAGGGGCATCTTCGATCACACACAGCGGTCGACACTCCCTGCCCTCACCCATCGTGAGTACCGCAGCGGTGGCAAGCGAGTCTGCGATGTCCGTCTGTGTGAATTTGAGCTTGCGGCCGAATATATCGGGCGTACCACGGTAATCCCGCACACCCCTGAACCCCGCGTACCCTAGCGCGATACCAGTAACGCCCGCACGCAGCGGCACTACGCGGCTGTCGGTGATGACGACGCCGAGCTTCTTGATGCCATAATGTTTCTGCAACTGCTTCCTAAGCTTCGCAGCGGATTCAAAACTATCCTTCGGAAGCAAGATGAGTTTCCCCTTTGCATTCGAATCATCGATACCCGCATTCGCCATGGGCACGCCATCCTTGATCGTAAGGGTAACGAATCTCGTCTTGTGCGCCCAATCGCTTTCGGCGCGAATGAGTTTGTCTTTCGCTTTCGCATCTCGCACGACAGCAGTCCGCCCCTCTGCAAGGGCAACAATCTTCGACGTAACGACCAATACCGTGCCACTCTTCAGACTTTTTACGTTATCGAAAATAAAAGCGACGAGATCTTCGCCTTCAGAGAAAATACGCGTCCTGATTGAATTTACATACATAGCACTGTGCCGCGGGGGAGACTCGAACTCCCATGGGTCACCCCACACGCTTCTGAAGCGTGCGTGTCTACCAATTTCACCACCGCGGCAACGTAGCTATTCTATTTGATGTCCGCTAGAACTACCAGCGACTTTGGATCGCGCCCATCCCAGCGAATTTTGCCGTGAACAACGAGGTTTGTTATCTTTGGCTGCCACTCGTGTTCGGCAACGTTTACCACTTTTGCGATTTCATTGGCTGTCATGCCCGCTGACAGCGGGACACGGTATTCGAAAAACGCTGGACCTCGATCCATTTCTTTAGTAACAAAGTGCATGGTGAATCCCGATTCGGTAATCTCTCCTTTTTCGAATGCGGCAGCGACCGCATCGTGTATGTGACGCCCATACATCCCCTTCCCTCCGAACCTGCCACCGAGCTGTGAGAGGAGCGCCGGGTGGATATTGATGGTCTTCGCTGGATCAAGCCCCGAGACATGTTTGAACCAGCCCGAAAGCGCCACCCACTCGGCACCCGCATCTTCAACAGCTGTTCTGTAATCCGATTCGGACGCAAAGAAAAAAAATGGCACACCGAGCCGATCTGCTCGCTCGCGCACACCGCCATGCTCGTGATTGGAAACGACGGCGACGATATCGGCATCAAGCACGCCCGTCTTTGTCGCGGCGATCAGATTTTCAAATCCCGAGCCACCACCCTCTTTGGTGCCCGACGCGAAAACGATGATCTTCGGTCTATCCATCGAACAACGGTGTCATGAGATGCCCACTCTCGCAAGCCCCTACACACAAGTCACACGGTCGTAGGTATTGTATGTAGGTGGATCAGCAGTATGCGAGCGTGATATATTGCCCGAATGAAAGGCTCTCCTCCCTTCACAATCGGCACTCCCCTCAAGCCCGGTGCGACGAAGATCTTACTTCTCGGCAGCGGCGAGCTCGCGAAAGAGGTTGCGATCGAAGCGATGCGACTTGGGGTGGAAGTGATCGCCTGCGATCGCTACCTGAACGCGCCGGCCATGCAGATAGCCCACCGAAGCCACGTCTTTAATATGCTCGACGGAGCGAAAATTCGCGCGATCGTCGAACAAGAAAAGCCTACGTACATCGTCCCAGAAATAGAAGCGATTGCCACCTTCACGCTCGTCGAGCTTGAGAGCGAGGGTTGGAATGTGATCCCGCGCGCGAGTGCAGCGAAGCTCACGATGGACAGACAAGGCATACGAGAGCTCGCGGCAGAGAAATTGAAACTGCCAACATCCCCTTACCGCTTTGCAGGAAACTTGGAAGAGCTCGAGACTGCCGCACAAGAAATCGGGTTTCCGTGTTTTATAAAGCCCACCATGTCGTCCTCTGGACATGGCCAAAGCATGGCTAAAAAACCGCAAGATCTGGAGAAGGCATGGAACTACGCGATCGAAGCCGCGCGTGGGAAAACGGACAAAGTGATCGTCGAGGGCAAGATAGATTTTGATTATGAAATTACCCTGCTCACGGTGCGTCACCTGCCTGTGCAGGCAGGTGCAGACGGCACATCTTTTTGCGCACCGATCGGCCACATCCAGGTCGACGGCGACTACCGCGAAAGTTGGCAGCCACACCCGATGTCGAAAAAGGCACTCGCACGCGCACAAGAGATCGCAAAAAAGGTGGTCAATGAACTCTGCGAAAAAACGGGGCGCGGCATCTTCGGCGTTGAACTTTTTATAAAGGGCAACGAAGTGTGGTTCTCCGAAGTCTCCCCTCGTCCACATGATACGGGGATGGTAACGATGGTCTCGCAAGACATGAGCGAGATGGAATTGCATGTGCGCGCAATCCTCGGCCTCCCTGTCGGTGACATTTCTTGTCGACCTGGCGCATCGGTGCCAATACTCGCAAACATTCAGACGGACAATCCTTCATATGAAGGCGTGGGCGAAGCACTCAAAACCCCGGGCACGTGGATCCGCCTTTTTGGCAAACCCTCCTCCCCCGGCCACCGCCGCATGGGCGTGGCACTTGCAATCGGGAAAAACATCAAAGAAGCTCGCAAAAAAGCGACAGTCGCGGCCCAAAAAATACGCGTTGTTGCGGCTTAAATATGGGCACGCTCGAAACCTTTTTCGTTCTGAGCCTCTTCGTCCAATTGATACACTCAGTCGAGGAACTTTCGACTGGATTTCACAAAAAATGGTATCTCTTCAAAATGCCGTTCTGGGTATTCCTTACCTTTGAAATCCTCTTCGCGTTATTTTGGTTCGCCGTTCTACTCATCGACACACTTCCGATAAGAGAGTCTCTCCAGAAATTCTTCCTCTTTCTCATGCTCGCGAACGGTGTTCAACATTTGATATGGTGGCGTTTTGCAAAAAAATACGTACCCGGCCTAATTACTGCACCACTTCACATCGGCGTATTTCTCACGTTTTATTTCTCATCTTTCATTTAAGAGTCTTCTACTCCACCGCCTCCACAGACGCTCCGAGGGCAGTGAGGCGTTCGGCGAGGTTGGCGTAGCCACGGTTGATTGGGTAAACGTTGCGGAGCATGGATTCGCCTTCGGCGGCGAGCATGCCGATGAGGAGGAGCGTCGCGGGGCGGAGCGCTGGTGGAGCTTCCACATCGGCCGCATGGAGCTTGGTGGGACCCTCTATGACCACGCGATGCGGGTCGAGTAATTCCATTTTTGCTCCGAGCTTCTCCATGAGCATATAGTGTTTCGCGCGGCCATCGTAGACCCAATCATGAATCATGGTCTTCCCTTTTGCCTGCGTCGCGACGGGCACGAAAAATGGGAGGTTGTCGATGTTGATGCCTGGGTAAGGGCGTGGCGCGATTTTCTCTGGTGCCGCCACGAGCTCTGACGGCTTGAGCGTAACGTCGCGCAATACGGTGCGAGCATTTTCTGCAAGATACGGCTCGCTCACCGAATAGCGCAAGCCCATGTGTTCGAGAGTAAAAAGCTCAAGCTCGAGAAAATCAAACGGACAACGCTCTATCCTGATCTCCGAGCCGGTCGTGGCCGCAAGGGAGATGAAAAACATCGACTCGATGGGATCCTCACTTGGGTAACCTGTGATGTCGGCGTTGATTTCCTCAACGCCGTGAACGACCAAGGTCGACGTGCCGATACCCTCTATTTTCACTCCGCATCGCTCGAGAAAGATGCACAAATCCTGCACCATATAATTCGCACTCGCGAATTTGATTGTCGTCACACCGGGGATCTTTGCTGCGGCCATAAGCACATTTTCTACGCCCGTATCGGACGCTTCATACATCACGATCTCGGCAGGTTTCTTCGTTCCTACTTCGATGTGATACGTGTGCGCCGTCTCGTCGCCCGAAATATGTATGCCGAGCCGAGCAAGCGCATCGAGATGCGCGCCGAGACTTCGTTTACCCAGATCGCAGCCAGTGGGTGCAGGCAGATCAAATGATGTAAACACATGCGAGAGCGGAGCTGCAAACATCGCGATCGAGCGTGTGCGACTTGCTGCTTCTTTATTTATATTCTGAAGGTCAAATTTCTCAGGCGGCACAATGACGATGTCGCCACTGTCGAGCCACTCGACGTTCACACCAATACTCTTCAAGACCTCGATGAGTCGCTTCACCTCCTCAATGCGCGGCATGCGCTTGAGAGTAGTTTTCCCGCGATTCAAAAGCGAGGCGCACAAAAGCGCTACTGCGGCGTTCTTCGAAATGTTGGTCGTCACCTCGCCTTTGAGCTCTTTGCCGCCGATGACACGATAATTCATAACCTGCGCATTATACGCGAGTGTTCACTTTGTAGGAATCAGTTACGAATTTGTTACGGGAGTGGGGATCGGCTACAACTCTCGGTTCGCCGCCGCTCACCTCGGTCGCAGCCCCGCCTCACGATCCCGCAAGCTTGCGGGACATCGTTCCGGCTTTCGATCCCTAGGCGCACAGTGCGCAGGCACTGTGCTTTGCGCGCACTAAAAACGCAGTTTTTAGTGCGCGCACTAGGGATCGAACCTAGGACCTCCCGAGTATCAGTCGGACGCTCTACCAGCTGAGCTATGCGCGCATTTCTCAAACAGGGTGATGGTAGCAAAAATGTCGCCCGCATGCTACTTTTTCTGCGGACCCGGGAAAAATTGTTTTTCCGGGCCGCGAACCAACGGAGAGTATCGTGGCAAACTCAAAACGGTCACGCATTGCTGCCGCCCGTCGGGCGGCAAAAAACCAACGCCGGGGAGAAATTTCCCCCGACGGAAAAAACGGGGGGGTGCACCCCCAATTTAAAAAACGTAAAAACAAAGGGTGCCAAACAAGTCGGTGGTAGGCGATCGCCACCGCCGAAAGCCGGGTCTGCACATCTTCGTGCGGACCCGGTATTGATTTTAAACAAAAAGGATCACCCACTTACCACCCCTGAAACCTCTCCGATGAGAAGTTATACACACATTGAGCAAAACCCTTTACATTCTCGTACCAGTGTGTATAATGCTGGCTAATCTTGTTCTTTTCTTTGTGTTATTTGTGTCTCGAGAGGACCGATGAGTAGGTACGTTCATCGTCCAAGCACGGGACACAAAAAGGCCGGAAGAAATTCTTTAGCCCTATTGTCAGAAAATTAAACTGTTGTCACATCAGAGATGGACACGCATTTATTCGCGGGTTCGAAGACAGAAAAGTCGACCCGTGGTTCCGAGAAAACTCGAGTGAGTCGTTCCTCGAAGCAGTTATCTGGTTTCCCGTCGAAAGAAAAGATCGAGCGGTTTATAGCAGAAAATAAGCTCAAGACCCCCTACCTCATCGTCGATTTAGACGTTGTGGAGCATAATTATCGCGCCCTGCGGCAGACACTGCCTATGGCCGAGGTCTTCTATGCTGTGAAGGCAAATCCAGCACCGGAGGTGGTAAGGCGTCTGGTCCAACTGGGGGCATCATTCGATGTCGCGAGCCCGGCTGAGGTCGAGCTCGTACTCGATGCGGGAGCAAATCCTGCGCAAGTCTCGCTTGGCAATACGATCAAAAAAGAGGAGGACATCAAGTGGGCCTACGACTACGGCGTGCGTATCTTCGCCTTTGATTCCGAAGCAGAACTTCAGAAGCTCGCACGATCCGCTCCCGGCTCTCGCGTCTTCTGTCGTCTCTTGGTGAGTTGTGAGGGGGCGGAGTGGCCGCTCTCACGAAAATTCGGCTGCGAAGTCGATATGGCACGCGACCTTCTCATAAAAGCCGAGAAGCTTGGTCTCGAGCCGTACGGCGTGTCGTTCCACGTCGGCTCTCAGCAGACACGCATTGACCAGTGGGACAACGCACTCGCCCAGACCGCCGTACTCTTCAAGGCACTCAAAGAAAAAGGAATCGAACTCCAGATGGTCAATATCGGCGGCGGCTTGCCTGCTCACTACACGGATTCAGTCGCGTCTGTTGGTTCATACTCCTCCGCAATCACAAAGGCTCTCACCAAACACTTCGGCGAAAACATGCCGCGCATTATTACCGAGCCAGGCCGTTCACTCGTGGGAGATTCGGGAGTGCTCGACACCGAAGTGGTGCTCGTGTCGAAAAAGTCATACCAAGAGGACGTGCGGTGGGTCTACCTCGACATCGGAAAGTTCGGTGGCCTTGCCGAGACACTCGATGAGGCGATCAAATATCGCATCGAGGCACTCGGCAGAAAGGGCGCGACGGCTCCCGTAATCCTCGCCGGCCCATCATGCGACTCGGCAGACATCTTGTACGAAAAGTTCAAGTATCAGATGCCGCTTTCGCTGCAGTCGGGCGACAAACTTCGCATTCATGCGACGGGTGCTTACACAGCAAGCTACGCATCTGTCGGATTCAACGGCTTCGCCCCACTCCCCACCTACTGCATCTAGCAAAAGAGTAACACTCTTCGTACTCAAAAAACGCCGTGCTCCTGATACCGAGTCGGCGTTTTTTGTTGCATAAACCAAAGTAAACAAACACTGAAACAATTTAGAACACTCTTTTGTTCCGTCCATTAACCCCGTCTTTCCGGAGCGTCACGCATCATTTGAGGTTGAATGCGATTACCTGTTGTGTGCTCGATCGAGACACACAAATCGACGATAAGCTTCATCCCCGGAGGGAATCGGCAGATCTTTTTTGAATGATTCCACGAGCAGCTTCCGCTACCCGTGCCTTGTTCATGTTTTCCCCCTATGTCGCCATAAGGCATGGACTATATCATCATCCTCTCTCGCAGAATTGCATATTTTCTTGGATGCCATGAACGTATCGTTTTCACGAATTGTTGATGCGACTTGGTGGATACGAATATCCGCCAGTAGTCAGGATCAACTCTCTCGCTCGGGTTATGAATAACTCCGCTCGATATGTTCATTGCAATTAACATTGCTTTCAATTTCGCGATCTTGGTAGGGTCTTTCTGAACTAATTGGATATAAAACGTGCTATGCAGATTGCGGGGAATCCCGCCTTCTGCATCAAAGAACCCGCGGATATATGCCGCCTGTTCTTGCTCGTTTAGACCAACCGGATCAAAGCTAAAATCAAGAAATCGTGCTGTTGTCTCCAACGCGTAGACGTCTCGATCTTTTCCTTCCCGATACATCCACGATTTATGCCCGAGTGTCAGGAGAAGTTCCTTGAGCACTTCGAGCCACTCGCTGCCCTTTTGGACAAAACGAATGCGTGTACGTTTGTTTCGCGAAGCATCATGCAATGCTCCTTGTAAGTACGCTTCAATTTCCTTTCGCGAGAAAGGCGATCGGCGTGTAGTCTCTGAGGGGTCATAGCCTTGCGGCCAGAGGACTTCCCTGCTGATTTTCTGCACCTGAGGCATTGTCACAACTTGATTGTATCAAGCTGTAGCCCAGGATTCTCAGTGTTTCCAGCATATAGCCAATTTTATTTTTCTAGAGATTGCTCTCTAGCGTCGCAACGCCTGCAGTTTGCAGGTACGACTTACTCTTTGTCATTGAGTTTGCCTTGGTACATCGCAAGGATGTCCTTCGGGCACTCCCAACTTCCCTGAGTTGACGGGCGATTATCTTCTTGAACCTAAGAATGTAAGTTCCCACGCAGCGAGCGGATTTCCCGCACTGCGCGAGCTCAGTGCATGCGCTGTTTCAACTTAAACAGCTCTCGTAACCCTTTTTTCGTTCGATGAGCCCCTTTTTCAAGAAGCCCCATCATCAAGCAAAAAATCTCGAAATCGTTTCGTTTTGAGGGAAATCGAAGTTTATGCTTTTTGAAGAACGGAATGATTATCGTTTGGAGCTCTTCCCACCGGAAGACCTCATATCGATAACAATGCTGATGGTTCGGACGGTTGTCTTTTTGAAAATAGACACTACCGCAACCGAAGAAATCTTGTAATGCGTAGAGAATACCTTTGTCTTTCTCGATGAGCTTTATGTAGAACTTTGGTTCTACGACGACTCGTCGTGTGACTTGTTTCTCGACATCTGGATTCCGCACGTAGATTGTGAAGCTTCCTTCACCATCTACGAGCCCGACAACATAATCGGGACTAAGATTTTGCTTTGAGTGAGTCCTTTTGGATTGCTCCATACTATGACTCAGCTGACTTCTGACGCTGCGTCAGATTCATTATATCTCAACGCGAGATATATCAGCGTCAGATCTCCACAGGTAACACGCGTATCTGTTCTAAACATCCATCTCAGACCTTTCTTGGATCTTCCCTATCCTCACCACCCATTGATAGGTCGATCGATCTTTTGTGTGAATTGGCTGCTCTTTGCTTCCAGATCCTCCACCGAAGTCCTCGCGGACATCGGCTATCTTTCAGCTACGCTCTTCGACGGTTCCGAAGAGGTGCGGATTTTAACCGCATAGATACGCGCACTGCTGTGCGCTTTTATTGTGAGTACAAAGCTTGAGAACGTATTCACCGCGGTATGGCTGACCCGCGATTACT
>CAYRHX010000005.1:0-76648 GCA_964424265.1 uncultured Candidatus Saccharibacteria bacterium
ACTCTCAATCTGGCGGGGGGAGGGTGGGTGGAGCCGATTCGACCAGGGGTGTCTCTTCGGGGCACTCTTGAGCATTTGCGCCTGGGTGATAACCGGCTCGCCAGTCGTGGGGCTTCTGTTGGCCCTCGCGGCCGATGGATTCGGGGCGGCGGCGACAATTCGCCATGCCTACCGCCGGCCGGAGGAGGAGAGCAGGCTTGCGTGGAGCTTGTTCTTCGCGGGGGATCTTATCAATCTCCTCGCAATACCGGATTGGTCCATCTCGGCGTTCGCCGTGTGGATCTATCCGACTTACATGATCGCCCACACCGGGCCGATCCTGGCTCTACTCGTATTCAGGGGGAAGAGCCGCGCATTTCGTACTTAACAGGCCCGGCGTAACAACCGAGCCTGTTTTCTTTAAGCCCCCTCCTTAATGTTGATATACTTGAGTACACTTACTGCCATGAGTTCACGCGCAACTCCAACTGTCCCCAATCCATATGATGAGATTCTTTCTTTTACGTTTACGAAGATACGAGGATTTTTGGCTTCCGAAAACGACTCCTTGGCGGAATTGACATTGCATTCGCCGCCGCCTCATGTAAAGGCAGACTACTCTTTCTCCACTTTTTTTCTTCGTCGAGATCGAAACCAAGACGCAACGAAAGTGGCATCGCGCGTCGCTCAGCATTTGGGCGATGGGAAACATAGGCTCATCAAAAGGATATTCGCGGTCGGACCATATGTAAATATTGAGGTCAACCAAGAGTTATTTTCAAAACAAGTTCTTACACATATTCAAAAAGAGGCCGATCGATTTGGATTACCAAGATCGGAGCGGCGAGAGCACATGTCTATTGAATGTGTCAGTTCTATACCAACAGCTCCTCTCGCAAGTGACGAAGTCCGGATGTTGATTGTCGCTAATGTACTAAGGACGTGGCACGAACTTGCGGGCAAGACAGTTGCCCTTAGTTACTACCTAGATTCCTCTGCTTCCATAAATCACCGACATCGGGAGGAAGTTGAGAAAATGATGAAAAGATCATTGGTGCGATACAAACACTGTGATGAAGAAAGAGATGCGAACAATGTCGTAGCGGAGGCCCTTAAACAAGGCGTGGCGGAATATATCTCCGGCACTGAGGCGGTAATTACAACCCCTATGGCGCAGTTATCGCCCGAAATTTTACAAAAAAACGATGCTTCACCAACACGCACCGCAAAACACATCGCTCACATACGCACAATTGCCGGACAAAAAGAATTGACGTCCATTATCTATATGTACTCAGATCGGGACGCTAACGTGATGGCGACAATTCTGGGGAATGCACGCAGGCTAGATTACCTGTTTACGGGTCTGAGATTTTCTGCCGTCGGAGTAGGGGTTATGCCTAAAAATATCCCTGTAGCGACCTCCGAGGACGAGTTACGCTACCTTATACTAGGGACACCTCTCCATCAAACACTCACTTGGCCTGAAGGTTTCAATCCAAAACTTGATCAAATTCGTCGGTTGATTTCTGGATTGCAAACGAACTCCACCGCAGTAACAAACGGTGCACCTTTCGACTTGCTCAAACTACTCGCTTTATTTCCCACCGTTGTCGAACGTGCCTACCGAGTGAATGAACCTGCTTTTATACCAGAATACCTCGATAATATTGTTATGTACCTTAAGACATTAGAGGCAAACCCTGACGAAGACGCCCGTGACGCTACTCGTATCGTGCTTCAAAATGGATTGCGCTTACTTACTCTCTGAATGACGATCCTGAAGAAACGATGATATCTCACGTGAGATGAGCAGTGGTCGTACAAACATTTTTTCACCGTAAGCAACGAAATTGGCTTTTGGCCCGTATCCACCGTATGCGACATAAGCACGCTCAACATCATTTACGATCTTGTTGTCGAGTATGACAGAGTTAGGAATGTAGTACGAATGATTTGTACTAAAAATCGAAACGTACATGGCGAAATCACTGTAATTCTTGTCCGTAAAATACCTCATCAATTGCTCGTCGGTCCGATACACGACTATATTAAAAACCGGAGAGAAAAATTCGGCCAATGTAAACGATGGCATATCAGTAATCTCCCGTCTGACTATCGTTGGGTAGACAATGTTTTTTTCGAAATCGATCTTACCGCCGAAGAGAATGGATCTTGATTGCTCGTCAAAAAATTTCTTAACACTCGGAAGTTGGTCCGGTTTTATGATGCGACCAACGCGGGTACTTCTGTCGGAGTAATCCCCAACCGTAACTTCTTTCAATATCCTCAGGAGATTCGATATAAATGCATCAGCAATTGATGCGTGTATAAAAATAAAGTCGGATCCGGCACAATCCTGCCCACTGTTGAAAAGGCGAGCCTCTGCCACTTTGTGGGCCGCTAGGGTGACGTTAGCAGTATCTGTGACTACAGCGGGATTGACGCCCGCGCCGTTATAAATGAAGAGGGAGTTAGGGGAAATTTCACGAACCTTTATTGCGTTTTGGTAGCGGCCCGTAAAAAGTACGACGTCCGCGATAGATACAAATGCCTCGTTGAAGAGTGAACGCTCAAGATCCACAAACTTAATATTCGGCAAGCTGTTGGCGAGCTGCAGAATTTCCCATATGAGCTTCACGACGTCTCTCGCCAAAACTGGCGGACGTATAATCGTTGACTGGGCCATAAAGCTCGGAATAATGGCAAAAATGACCAACGAGTAAAGGGGAAGATTCACCGGAAAGAAGGTGCACAAAAGTTCTACCTTTCCCTTAGCAAGCCATTGCGTTTCATTTGACACATGTCGAAGTGCGTCCACTGAGCGCCACAGCTCATCTTCTGCGGTCTCAAGACTCTCATATTCCAAAAGTATATCGATCAACTCTTCCCTGTGCATCTCTATTGCCGTCGCAAAATCGGCACATCGCTTGATAATGTGAGCAGCAACCTCGTTACTTTCGAGACTGGGTGGGCTAGTCATCATGAAACTCCATTATAGAGCAAAATACTAACACGCGGGCCCGAGTCTTCAATGTACACACCTCTATCAGTGAGATGGGTTGATACCGAAGGCCATGTGATATATTGCCGGTATGGATGGATATTCGGGCCTAATGAGAAAGACGTCCACAAGAATTCTAATCGGTATCTACGTTTTTCTGGTTTTATGGTGGCTTACCATCTACTACCGCGGATTGCAAGAGACCACAGAAAACTACCTCTTCTCTCTTATCTATACTGTAATGCCGCTCGGCTGGGGCATACTTGGCTTGAGTAATGCGAGGATCTGGGGCGGATTCCAAAGCTATATGGGTCGAGCAATACTCTTTTTCTCGGGGGGGCTTTGCGCGTGGGGTATCGGTAATCTTATCTACGCATATTATAATCTCGTTTTGAAAATCCCCGTCCCGTATCCCTCCATTGCGGATGCGGGATTTTTTTTATTGTATCCATTCTCAGCGGTCGGTGTCGTCTATCTTTACCGTATAACAGGCGCTTCGCTTGCGCTCCGAAGCACCTGGGGGAAACTTGGCTTACTCGTCATCCCGTTCTTTTTGGTTGCGCTGTCTTACTATCTTTTACTCATCGTCGCTCGCGGTGGCGTTATCACATATGACCAAGATCTCTTAAAGTTAATTCTCGATGTAGTCTATCCCGTTGGAGACGTGGTCGTGATCACGCTTGCTGCGGTGGTCTATACGCTTTCATATGGGTATTTAGGTGGTTCTTTTAGAAAACCGATTGTTATAATACTTATAGCTTTTACGTTTGCCTATGTAACTGATTTTGCGTTTTCTTACACAACCACGACGGGCACGTTCTTTGTTGCTAACTGGGTCGATTTATTATACGCGACAACCTTTTTCCTTATCTCGCTCGGCCTTAATTCGCTCGACATAAAAGTTATCTCTCGCAGAGATATTCAACCTTTATAGCTTATGACAACGCTCGATCACTTGGCCCTGAAGATTATTAATGAGCAAGCGCTCGTAATAGGTCCTTTGGCGTGGAGTGAGGCGGGAAGAGTTCAGGGATTACACATTGACCAACAACTCCGGGAGGTCAGCATCGAGAACGGAGATCCGAAAGCGGTTGTGGATCGTCTCGTAGCACAATACGAGCGGCTTTTTGGTCGCGCATCGCACGAGGTCTGCCGAGAAGCCGCGGCCCCTCTCCTCAGAGACTTTGTTCAATCCGACGTACCTTCGTCGTTGCGCGCGTAATGAAATGGGATCTGCAGATCGCTGAGCCTGTGAGAGCGTCCCTTTTTGAAATATAGATGACCGTATGGCGGGTGACAATCTAATCTCCCTCACTTCCGACGAGCTTGAACTCGCAGATGAAGTACTTGCATTATATGATCTTCCGGAAGGGGAGAGACATATTTTTCGCAATACGACCGGATTCGTCAACAAAACATTTATTGTTAAGATTGAAAACGAAACATTCGTGTTACGTCAATCCAATCCATGGGACACAACTACGGAGCATTTAGGATTTGAAATTGAGATCCTGCGTTTTTTGGAAAATGCAGCGTATAAGCTGACGCCTCGGATAATTCAGAGTGCTCGAGGAGAATATCTCACGCAGCACGAGAATTCTTACTTCATGCTGCAGACTTTTTTGCCCGGCAAGACTCGAGCGTCCTGGGATGATACCGATAATTTTGAAGGTGTAATGCTCGAGAATTTCTTTCGTACTTTAGCTGATTTCACACACGTTGCGCGGGATTTCACGCCCTCTAAACCATGTTCAGGTTTTTCTCTGATGCACTATGTAACGAACTCTTCTTCACTCTTTTCAGAGCAGCTGGCCGAAATTCCTGATTCCCCCGCTAAGGCTTTCCTCTCTGAAAAGGCATCCCATCTTCTACAATTTGCCACCGTAACCCTGAAAGAACTGGAGGCTCTTGATTACGACCATCTCCCGAAACAATTGGTGCACTTTGATCTGCATCCGGGCAATGTCCATTATGAAGGCGATCGCATTGTAGCACTTTTTGATTTTGATTGGGCACGAATGGATTGCCGCATTTCAGATCTCGCGGGCTCAATTAGCCAATCTTGTTACAAGCGAGGCGACAATCAGAGCGGTCTATTCTCGAAGGAGAAAATCCAAGCAGGACTTGCGGCTTATAGGGATGCATACGGAAAAAGTGAATATTCTCTAGAAGAAGAGAATCGCATTATCAAAGCAGCCACGAAAGCTTACACATTTTACCTCCTGATTTGGACGATCGGATGGTATCGTGAGAATCGCGAGCATAAAGATGCGTTGTCGATCTTGCGTCAATCCAGCAACATGTGCCTCACGAATGATTTCGACTCGCTTTTTCATAGCGGATCGAGTTACGCCGTGCATTTGTTGTCTTGACATTCACACAGTAATATGATCAATATTACGAATATTGTGTCTACATGCAAACTGTAACACCCACGACCAAGACTCGAAATAAAGGCGTTAAAAGACAGGCGTCTCTGTCAGAGAGTTCATATATGGATTATGCCCCATATTCGCCCCTTGATTTTGCCCTCATAGAGAAACATGCCCTGGCATTCGCAACCCATTTAAAAAAGAATCGGGCCATCATCATAGACTTACTGCTTACCTATGAAAGTTACGAGGTAGTCGAGGATGAGATGACCCGCGCATTAGATCTTCTGGAGAATCTCAAGGAAAATAAACAATACTTCGATCTCCGGGTGGGAGATATAGTGGCCTTCCTGCCTCGAAATCAGCCGCTTTATGCTCTCACGTGTTTTGTGCTTGTGCCCTCATACATGGGAGGTGCTGTGCACTTCCGAATTCCACACAGTATGCGAAGCTTTCTGCCGGAACTTCTGAAAATTCTCGACATCGCAAAATTTTACCCCAACGTTCATGTCTCGAATCTGGAGCGTCTTGAGTTTCTTCGAGAGCGATCCGCATTGAAGGTTGATCCCGCTACACACGCAAGCCTCCCCGTCACCGATGTGGTTATTTTCACCGGTACGCCGGCGCACGCCGATCAACTTCGTTTAGTTTTTGATCAGCGAACGCTTTTTATAGCTAACGGTTCCGGACACAATCCTCTGATCATCGCCGAAGATGCAGATCTACGGCATGCTACAGAGGCGGTCCTTACGCTACAATTGTATAACCAGGGGCAAGACTGCGCTGCTCCAAAATCTATTTTGGTACATCGCGCGGTTTATGACACGTTTCTTACGCACCTTCATGAAGGACTGCAGGGTGTAAAAATTGGCGGTTACGAAGATCGGTCGGCCCGAGTTGGCCCCATTAGCGACCCACTTGATCTGGTACGAATCCAAGAGTTTCTTATTCGACATCGACAGTGGCTTGATTCGTCGACGCCAGGCGTAATTCATTCCCGTACTTCGATTCTCGAACCGACAGTACTACTGATGCCTTTACGGGAGGGTGGAAACTTCACCGAACTTTTTGCCCCCGTCATTGTGGTGCAGGTGTATGAAGACGATGAGGAGCTCGCGCTCTACTTTAGAAATCGTCGTTACGCGGTGAATGCCATGTATGTCACTGTCTATGGAACAAGCAACTTTGTGACCAATATGATTGGCAAGAAAATTGACGGCGTTGTTCTCCACGATCATGCGTCATATCTGCACAATACCCACCTTCATGCTCGTGGTGTCGAGCGTGGCACGAAACCTTACGGCGGCAGCGGCCGCGGAGCCTCCAGTTATACAGTGCGTGGAGAAATGGTATGTAAGGCAACCCTCCCTCAGCGTGAGATATTTACAGAGATCGCCAAACCAATGCATCGTGTTAAGGGTCTCTCTGCATTTCGTGAAAGACTTCAGTCGTATACGAAAATTGAGCATCGAAACGTTGAGAAGATACTCCACCTTGGAGCTCAAACAGAAAAGATTGTTTCGAGTGATGTGGGTACCGAGTACATTGATACCAACATATTGCAACCCAACCCCACGCGCCGATACGTATCTATCGACAAAAGGTTTTCGTATCGTCTCCTTGAGCGGCCGAATGTCGAGCACATCGCAAGACTGACTCCCACGCAGCTTGATGAAATACGAGCTCTGCGCCACCTTATCTCACGTCGAGGTGAATTGACACTGAAGGAATTTACAGCGCTTATGTATTCACTCCCACACAAACCCGACCCGGCACAACCAGATAGGCGTGCGCGACAGCATATTTTTTTTCAAACGATCTATCAGCTCCTGTTGGGCAAAAAAAATGGTCCGAATCTACCTCAATTTTTGACCGACCTCGATCCTGCTATTGTGCAGATCCTTCTCGACGTGTAGCGTGCGTACTGTGCTATGATTCTCTCTATAGCTGAAATCCAGCTACGAAGGCTTTATGCTACGCGGTCCACGCAGATCTAGAACCTTAGTACTCCTAGGAGGTCTTTTTGCACTCACGGCGGTCGTAATCGCCATTTTCGCATCGGTTGCGCTTTACAGACTAACGATAGATCTTCTGACGGAAAACCTTCGGCAACGATTGCTCTCGATATCGGTTACTGCTGCAGCGAACATCGACGCGGACAAACTGGCCGCTCTTCAGTCGGAGAATGATTGGACAAAACCAGAATGGCGCGATGTCGTTACGCACTTGAAGCGCACAAAGGATCTCAACAAGAATATCGTGTTTATGTACATCTTCCGCAAAACCGCGGCGGACCCGACCCAGATGGAATTCGTCGCAGACGCGGAATCGATCAATCCCTACGCCAATCTCGACCAAGATCCCTCGAACGACATCGACGCAAATCACGACGGTCTTATAGAACCCGAAGGAGCGGACAAACTCCAGTGGCCCGGCCAACCGTATCCAGAGGCCATCGACATTCCTGAAACCTTCCAGGCTTATCAGGGACCTCTAACAGCTCAAGATCTCTACACTGATTCATACGGGCAGGTACTCACAGGATATGCTCCGATCGCAGACGGCGATGGAAATGTGGTGGCAATATTGGCGACCGATATAAAGGCCGATGATTTCTTCACAGTAACCCGTCAAACACTCGTACCATTCCTAATTTTTATAACGGTTTTGATACTCATTATCTCATCACTGTCCATCACCCTCATTTATATAAAGAAGCGGCAAGAAGAACAATTGCAAACGGTAAATGAGGAAGTGTATAAACATTCTCTGGAACTTGTGCGCCTTAAGCAAGCATTGGAGGTCGCGAACGCACAGCAGGAGAATCTTTTGCATTTCATCAGTCACGAGATAAAGGGGTATCTGACGAAAAGCGAAGCGGGGTTCGCGGCAATTGCAGAGGGTGACTATGGAGTAATTTCAGAACAGTTGAAAGGAATGGCTACTTCTGCGCTTCTCGACGTGCGCAAGGGCGTGCGGACTGTTATGCAAATTCTCGACGCCTCTAACATGAAAAAAGGCACCATGGGCTACAAGAAAGAGCCGTTTGATATGAAAAAAATCGTGATCGAAGCAGTAAATCACCTCAAACCGGCCGCTGAAGAAAAAAGCATCTCTATCGACCTTTCCATTGCAGAAGGAGAGTACGCTCTGGTGGGGGATGAAGAAAAAATTAAACAACATGTGCTGCGCAATCTTGTCGATAACGCCATAAAGTACACGCCAAGGGGCGCCATCGGCGTAGAACTCTCCCGCGAAGGGAAGACTGTTCGTTTTGCGGTCAAAGACAACGGTATCGGCATTACTCCTGAAGACATGGCGCGTCTTTTTACCGAGGGCGGCCACGGCAAGGATTCGATCAAGGTAAATGTGCATTCCACCGGCTACGGCCTGTTCATAGCAAAACAGGTAGTTGTGGCCCACGGAGGTAAAATATGGGCCGAATCCGAGGGTGCAGGCAAGGGTTCGCGGTTTGTTGTAGAGCTTCCCTCCACGCTTTCATAGCTCCTCAAAAAATTTGACAGCTATCCACCTACGGGTATAGGCTGCTTGGAGAGGGTGATCTTGGACGCTGACGCCTCTGTCAGCCTAAGAAACTGAGGCTGCGTGGCTTAGATATGAAACAGGCATACAATTTTACATGGCAGTCAGCACGCATGGTGCTCGCTGTTTCAATTCTTATTTTTTTCTGTACCGCAATATTTCTACTTTCTGCGCACTATGCATTTACCGAAGAATGGCAGGTGAGTGATGTTCCTGGGCTTCTGGTTACCGAAGTAGCGCCAGAGGTCCGTCCCAGCACCCCAAGCGCGAGTGAGAGGAGTGTGAGGCAACGCAGAGACAGAGATGCCTTTTTTGCCGAGCAGATTCAAGGTAAAAGAAATGTAACGATCATTTCTGCTTCGGATTCAGATTTTTTGGCTAGCATGAGCGATCCGGCGTCTACCGACCTCATTTCTGACGTGACTTTCTATTTCCACGTTTCGAATCCCACGAACGACAAACTTTCTCTGCTAACAATACCTACGGGCATACGAGAAGGGACTTTGAATTACATTCGGATTGAGGGTGCTACAGGCTATAAGTGGCGCGATGGTCAGCTCGTCATAGCGTATGTGTCGCTTCCGCCAGGAGGATCAGCTACTGTAAGCGTCACAGGATTGCCACTTATCTCGGTAGAGCCTGTCACAATCGTGATTTCTCCTACCGTGCGAAGCGAGGACGGCGTGCTCTTGGCTAAAAATGTGTCTTCCCATCACATTATTGCGGGGAAACGACCTGATATCGTTGCAAACTTCCACATGGGTACCGTGAAAGCAGCGAGCCTGCCCGTTTCTCAATAAAAGTGTATGTATTCTTCTTTGTTTAATAAACGTTCCGGACGGAGGATCGCGGCCACGCTCTTGCTCTCTCTCCTCATGCAATCGCTCGCCCCACTGTTGCCCCTCACCAGCGGATCATCGATCGCCTACGCCGACACTCCTTGCGGCGTTACCACTTCCTCGGGCCCAGCAATTACAACCCAGTACGGGGGAGTAAAGCTCGATAAGGCGGCAACGTTCCTCGCAAACATGGACGATATCACAGGGGCATACTTTGATCAGGGTAGAAATCAGATCGTATTCGTCGGCAAGACGAACACCACACTTCCAGAATTCGATAAGGACGATCTTGCGGTAGCGATCCGCGCAATCATCTTCAACAATGCAATCCCAGCAGTAAGCATCGAATTTAAGGATTTGAATAATATTTCTGCATACCCAACGATGAACGTGCTGTATTATGGGGGAATCGAAGATACTAATTTCGGTAAGGTGCTTCTCGACGCTGATGTTCAGCTCAAAAGATACATGATGGGAGGTGAGAGTGGCAACCCCGTCCAAACCGCCGTTCTAGGCTACAGGTCGGTCCTTGCGCGCTGGATAGAAAATGGTCCAGACGTCGTTAGAACAACTGGCTCTGCCTCACGATGGTGGATTTCGCCCCTAACTGTCACACTGAAGAGAGACACTACGAGCAACGCGTTCGTTTTTGACACAGTAGCAATGCAGGTGCAAAGTGCTCCCCTTATGGCTAACAATGATCCTGCGTGGGATAAGGCTGCCCAAGACTTCGCGACACAGATGACGCAATCCTACGACGCGTACGCAGCGGAAATGCCATCTTTCGCGAAGGCGAAGCAACTAGGCAAGATAACAAGCGTTATCAAATGGCTAAAGGATAATCAGATTGCCACTGATTTCCAATGGGCGAAAAATTATCAGCCCACATTTGTGCCGACATCAAGAGAGGTACCCGTTATGACATCCGGCACAATGCGCTACACAAGCGGAAATTACTCTTGGGATTTCTGGATTGAGGGTGGGGTGGAATACTCTACTCCGAATAATTATACGAGTGACACCACTGGGGCGTCGTTGCAAATGAAAGTCGCATCCAGTGCTGCAGCTCCGAGTTCTACCGACGGTGTTTCGTGGACATTCACATCGAATGGCCAGACATACAACTCTGTGGCGGTTTCAGCGGATCTGTTTCGCTCTGTTGGGGCGTACGCGTATTCAGAAACAGATGCCTCACTTCCGACGACCGCGCAGGTTCCGTTCAGTCTTACGCGTTCGTACTCCTCCTTTGCGACGGATATAAACAACGGGTTCGGCTTTGGGTGGACCTTCATGCCGGCGACGCTTACCGATGCTCTTCCGGGGATCGCAACATCTTGTACCGTTCCCGGCGGATACACGGGTTCGTACCCTTACCGACTGGCAGCTACGACACCCGCAGGACGCGAAACATTTACTCTAAGCTGCGGTGTTGGATATATTCCCGACGACCCCTTGCTTTTTCATACCAAGATTGTTCCTGATACAGCCGGATATCTGAACGTCGTAATGAAAGATCGGACATTCTACGCCTTCTCACGATTCCCGGTCAACAATAATTTTCCTCTCTACAGAATCGGAGATGCGAACGCGATAAGTAAGATCACCTTCTCCTATAATGCGAATTACACTCGGGTTAACTCGATGACTGAGGCCTATTCTGGAAAATACATTACGCTTACCTACAATGCGCTCGATCAAGTTTCATCTGTTGTTACGCCGAGCGGTACTCTTCAATATGGCTACGACGCAAATGGAGATCTCGTCTCTGCCACTGACGCCCGCGGCAATACAACTACCTATCAATACAATGCGGGCCATCTTCTCAAGTCGGTTACGGATCGCGCAGGCACGAGAATGATTGATAATACGTACGACTCGAGTGGCAGGGTTGTCCTCCAAACCGATGCACGTAATGTCCCACGAACTATTACCTACAACAATACCGATCGCTCCGTATTATGGAGTGATCCCAATGGGCGCTCCGAACGTACTGCGTATGACTCGAAGGCCCGGCCACTGCAGGTGATAAACGCTCATGACGCAACTACCACGTTTGCGTACGATACGACGAGCAATGCGCCGACGAGCATCGCGGATGCACGCGGCAATGTGTCAAGCTTCGCGTTTGATGCGAAAGGTAACCCGTTGAGCTATACAACTCCAGACGGTGGAAGAACTCTCTTTACTTGGGATAGCTCCAACAACCTTCTGCAGGCAAGCGATCAGCGCTACATACCGATTACAGGCACGCCGAAAGTTGCGACCTACGCATATGATACAAAGGGCAATCGCACACAGGCGAACGTTGCAGGCATATCGACCACCAACTTCACGTACACCACGCAAGGGAAGGTCGCAAGCATTACGGATCCACGTGGGAACATTACGCGATTCACGTACAATTCGAGTGGGCTTCCGCTAACAATCCAAGACCCGCTTGGCAGAATCACGACGTATACATACGATTCTGCCGGACGTGTTACTCAAATCACTGATCCTTTGGGCGTCGTCACTAATATGACGCACGATGCGAATGGTAATCGCTTGTCGGTCAGCACTCCCGCAGGTGCGGCCACCTACACATACGATGCAAACGATCGCCTCCTCAGCACTACAGACCCCGCCGGAGCGCTCGTACGGCGGACGTACAGTCCTTCTGGAAACCTTACTTCAGTGGTTGATCCCCTAGGAGCATCGACGGCATATGGTTACGATTCGTATGGCAACGTTGTCCAAAGCGTCGATCCGCTCTCTCGCGTCACCACCTTCTCCTATGACTCGATGAACCGCGAAACGTTGTACCGAACGCCAGGTGGTAAATCGTGGACGACGAGCTACGACGCGGTAGGAAATCCAATCGCGCAAGCAACGCCAACAGGAACGCAAACTGCGGTTTTTGATTCGCTGAGCCGCATCACATCTTCCGTAGCTGGTTCAGCTTCTCTCGCATATACGTACGACTCTGCAGGGCGGCTCACAAGAGTGACGGGGCCCGCTGGTGCGACAAACTATGCGTACGATATCAAAGACCGCCTGACTCAGACTACGGATACGTACGGAAATATCATTTCTTACCAATACGACCTCGCAGATAACCTCACGAGGATCACGTACCCTGATGGTAAAACAGTTCAAAATCAATTTGACGCGGCAGGCCATCTCACGCAACAAAAAGATTGGACCGGAGGAGTTACGCTTTACACCTACACGGCGAACGGCGCATTGAGCACAAAAACACTTCCAAATGGAATCTCTGAAGCATACTCCTACGATTCCGCGGGCCGCATCGCAAGCATTGTGTATGGAAATCTCTCGCAGCCGACTCTGTTCCGTCAAATATTTAGTCGCGATGCGCGAGGTTTTGTATCACGTATTGTCGAAGATGGCTCTACGGTCACAGCACACGCCACAAACTACCAATTCGATGCTGCGGGTAAACTCTTAAGCGCGATAGATACCGCGAGCGCTACTTCAACGTACGCCTACGACACAGTGGGTAACATTACCTCCAATACTGCGTCGCGTGTCGATTTCGTACCCACCATAGCCACAACGACAGTGACCGTGTTTAAAGACGCCGCCACGACAACGACGATCATAGCCACCGCAGCGACGTCGACAACTGTGTATGCCACGACTACACGTACGTTGGTGCGATCTATTGCACCGACGGTTCCGTACCTTTCCCGATATTTGTTCAACGGCACACTCGCGTCAAGTGCGAAACGTGCGGATTCGCTTGCACCCTCTCAACTACTGACGGAGAGTACTCGGCTCGCGTCTGGCTCAGGGCGATTTGCGGATGCGAATGGCACGTATGTTTTTGACGGCAGCAAGACACAGCTCTCTCTTGCCCTTGTTTATGCTCCCAGCGCTGGTAGCACAACGCTCTCGGCCTGGGTCAAAATGGCACCTGGAACGTCAGGCACAATCCTCGGTGCTACCAATAGTTCACCCGCCGGATTTATGCGAATGTACGTCCAGCAGGGAATTTTGCACGGGGATCTAAACTGGACTTCAGGAAGTAATACGTATGCACTTGTTGCCAGCTCTAGCGCAATAAGAATCGACGACAACGCGTGGCACAAAGTCGATGTCGCGTTTGCCAATTTGTATCCACCAGCCAATGGCGATATCTTCTCAAATGCCATCTACCTGTATGTTGACGGTGCGCTCGTTTTGACAAAAAAGGGCAACACGGTCAACTACAATCTTCCTAGTTTTAACTACGGCTGGAAGGTTGGCGCGATGACAAACCCCAACAAGCGCGTAGATAAGTACTTCAAAGGTTCTATCGACGAAGTTGCGATCACCAACACCGCGCTGACATCCCCTTCACAAATTCAGGGCCGCTTCGCAGCCGAAGCTACGACATCTCCGATATATATCTGGACTCCTGCCGCTACTACATCAACGTCCTACGCGACAACAACTCTCGCCCTGACTCCGACCTCGACGAGTACGACTATTACCAGTATCGCGACGAGCACAGCTACAACTACAGTACCAGCATCCACGGTCACCGCAACTGCCCAGAGCTACGCCACAACCACCACTACAGTGGCACCGGTAATTACGAACACGCAGACGTTCCTCGCGACAACTACTGCAACTACGACGATCGTGACTCTCACAAGCGTGACCGCTGCAACGACCACAAACACATTTACTATCTCTACCAGCGTGTCCACGACAACTCTTGTTGCAACCCCTCGCTCGCTCTCAACCTCAAACGCATACTCTGCGGATGACGAATTGCTCCTGTCTGTAACGTCAGGAACTGCGCCGACGGCAACTGTTACTCACACATACGATGCGGAGGGAAATTTGAAGTCGACCGCTGGTTCATCTTCCAGGGCGTACTCTTGGACATCTCTCGGACAGCTATCCTCGGTCGCCTCGACCGCTTTCACCTACGATGCGTCCGGAAACCGAATCGGGAAGAGCGCGGCGACGACAACCCGATACGTCAACGACGTCCTTGCTCCGAATGCCTTAGTCCTCGTTGAAGCTAACGCCAGCAATGCTGCAAGCCGCATAAACGTCTGGGGAGGACACGGGCTTATTTCCACAGGGGGAACCGCCACGACAAGCAGGTACTATCCGATAACCGATTCCCAAGGGTCTGTCCGATTTCTTTCAGATTCGTCCGGCTCAATCATTCGCGCTTATCAATATGATCCGTATGGCGTCTCCTCAACTTATGCCTCGAGTGCATCTACTAGCCCGTACCAGTACACCGGTGAAAACCTCGACTCAGAAACCGGCCTTGTCTATCTGAGAGCCCGCTACTACGATCCTGCGACGGGCCGCTTCATCTCCCGCGACCCCGTGCGCGGCGTCCTCGACAACCCACTAACTCAGAATCCGTATATCTACGCCGGCGACAATCCGATGATGTATAGTGATCCGAGTGGGGAGCAGGCATTTGCTCTGCCAGGAGCTGGTATTGGATCTTTCTTTGGCCCAGTCGGAACAGCCTGCGGATTCGTCATCGGTGGTATTGCGAGCCTCGTGATTGTAATATGGGCGGGAAACCAAATTGCTACTTTAAACCTCTCCCAGAGTGGAGCGGGACAAGGAACGCCAAAACCAAGTAATCCGCCATCGGGCACAGTACCTATCGATCAAGCAGGATTTCCGCGAGGTACAGCAGATCAGATCAAAAAGATAATCGGGGCTCGTCCGAATGACTGGACAGGTATAGCGCCAAATGGCGATATTATTACCGGAACACCAAATGGAGAGGTAATTAATCACGGTCCGATAGAGCCATTCTAAAATATGCATCCATACGAATTCAACATCTCATTCAGGTTAACTCATCCTACAGAAGATTTGACACAGATTTACCAGAAGTTAAGTCTCGTGTCTGACTTTTTACCCCGACGAATTTGGAAAGCTGGAGATGAGCGCAAATCTCAACAAGGCAAGCGACTGGGGGGATACTATGAAAAGTCCTATTGCTATTTTGATCTTAATACCGGCTTGCAGAAAAGCACTTCACAATCACTGACATCCGTCATAGAGAACATACTGACAAGGCTCACTCCTTTTAAGGATGTACTTGAAAAATTCTGTGGAAACGCTGGCCAGCTTGAATTCTTTATAGGTTTGTATGTTGTCGAAAACGCCGGGGAAACTCTACCTGTGACTTTACTCAAAAAACTCTCAGATTTTCAAATCGGTTTAGCGCTCGATATATATCCCCCTGGAAAGAACGAATAAACGAGGGGGCGGAGATAGGTACAATTAAACCATGAAAGACCTTGGATAACATGAAGCGCCGTGCGGTTCTCACACTCCTTATAGCATCAATCGCATTCTCGCCACTCACTGCGCTAGCCACAGGCGTAGCTGTGACACCCTTTGGCTGTGGCTATCTGGCCGCAATGGCTGCGCCATCGAGCACCTCAACCACTCCGTACCTCTACACCGGTGAAAATCTCGACTCTGAAACAGGTCTCGAATACCTCCGCGCTCGCTATTACGATCCGACAACTGGTCGCTTTATCTCCCGCGACCCTGTCCGCGGCACCCTCGACAACCCACTAACTCAGAATCCGTATATCTACGCCGGCGACAATCCGATGATGTATAGCGATCCGAGCGGGAAGGTCTTCTTCGCCCCGCTTCTGATAATTGGCGGATTAGCACTTGCCACATTCCTGACAAATCCCATAATCGAATCGCCCTGTGCTGTAATGAATCCTACTCCCGAAGATTTCGCTAAGGCTCAGGCATTGGAAACAGGATTCTTTGTCGCGGGATTTGTAGCACCTGGAGGTGCGCTGTCGAAAGGATTCAACCTTGTAATAAAACATCCACACGCGATACAACACTTGGTTGAGGGTATTACTTCAGAAATGTTAGATGCAGCTATCAGACGTGACGTCGCCGAAAAAGGAGCGACACTATTGGGTCAGACATTGCAGCGGGAAGTTAAAGTTGCGGGCGAGACTTTCATCTACCGTATACACACATGGGCAGAAGGACAAGTTAACGTGGGTACCTACTTCCTAAAGTAAGCATTATGAATCAGGATTTATACCGACCGCTAAAGATCGAGGAAAAAAGGATTCTGAATAGACTACTCAGTGCAAACTTTCCAGGTCGTGATAAAATACTCCAGCAAATCTCCAACTGCGAGGTCAAAGAATGGTCGGATGGATCACGTAGCCTTGAATTCCGCACAAGCTCAGAAGCAGCAGCTAACGTAATTGACAGGATACCTGTTGAAGGTAGATTCGGTCCAAACGGTGTTATTCAGATATTGCTCCATGTGCTAGAAAAGAAAATAAAATATCTGGAATTTGTTACATTTCACCTAGATAACATAAAAAAGTTACCTAGTCCGGATGAGGTTTCCGTAATAGTAAAAGAGAAATTACAATGAAATCGTTTTTTGGAACTCTGGGCTTGTTACTAAAGAAATTCGACGAGGAACATCTCCTAGCGGCGATACCTATTTTCTCTCGAATTGTCGCTGAGTTGGTAGAGGATATAAGTGGAATAAGGTGTCAGGGAAATAAGGTATCCGGAACCTTTTTCACACTACAGAACGTTCTATAATCTAGTAACAGGTTCGGTCATTAAGTAATGCTATGAGCAAAGAAATGGAATTGGATTTCTCAGATGTTAAAACCCCTCAGGATGTGGAGTACGAGTTTCTATTCCTAATCAGAAACTTCCTGTAGAAGACAACCTCCGTTTGATTTTTGATAAGTGGTTTTCCCCGATCCAGTCATCAGATAATACGCTTATACCTAAACTTGCGTTAGCCATCACAGGCAAGCTGGGGAAAAAAATCTCGGATGAAGTGCCGTCATCTTATTCTGAGGGACGAGGAAGGAGCACTCCCTGCTTTCTGATCCGTTCACTGATCTCTCACGTTGGGGGTAATGGTGTCAGGTACCATTAAGATCTGATACGGGGGAGTAGACAATCTTGGGGGAAATTGTGTTGACTAAGTATATACATCTGTATATACTTTGCATATGAAAATAACTGCTATCCAAAAATGGGGGAACAGCTATGCGGTGCGTATCCCAAAGACCACCGTGCGCAAACTTAATTTGAAGGCGGGTCATACCGTAGAAATTCGAGAGATGGATCACGGCCGAGCATTTTCTATTACTCCGGTGCCGACTGATACAGACTCATTCGATGAGTTGGTTGAGAGAATTACGAAAGAAAATACTCACGGACCAACAGATTGGGGCAAAGCGATGGGGAAAGAAGTATGGTAGCGAAGGGTCGGTATATTCCTCGTCGCGGGCACGTGGTGTGGGTCGATTTTGATCCTGTTCGCGGACACGAGCAAAGGGGGAAACGCCCGGCAATGATTGTCTCGTCTGAAAAATATAACGCGAAATCGGGCCTTGCTCTCGCATGCCCTATCACATCCCGCGCAAAGGGATATCCATTTGAAGTATCACTTACTACCAAGGCGATGACAGGCGTAATACTGGTGGATCAAATTCGTTCGATTGACTGGTCACAACGGCGAGCGAAAAAGATGGGATCTGCCTCCGAAAAAACAATCGCGGATGTTCAAAATCTCCTGAAAAAACTGATTACCGACTGATCGCGCGCAGAGATACATCCCCAATTTGTCTGCATAAAATTTGAGCATCGTCAGCCTGATTATGATGAGCATTGAGCGGCGCCTGGCTGCTATGTATTTAGGCCGTTTTCTTTGGTATTATGCAGGTCATGCAACGACTTTTTACGGGTCTTCAGCCTTCGGGATCACTCCACATCGGCAACTACTTCGGCGCACTCAAGCAGACTGTTGAGTTACTCAAGGATGCCGATGGTCTCGTGATGATCGCGGATTATCATGCACTTACCACGCTCAAGGATGTACCGGGACTCCGAAAAAATATTGGCGATGTGGTGCGCGATTATGTGGCTGTCGGCGTTGACCCACAAAAGGCAATAATTTTCCAACAATCCTCAAATCCGGCGCATACAGAGCTTGCGTGGATTTTTGATTGCCTCGTCACTGTCCCGTTCCTCATGCAAGCACATGCCTACAAAGATAAAGTAGCGAAAGGGTTGGAGGCCAACGCGGGGCTCTTCACCTACCCAATGCTCATGGCGGCCGACATTTTGCTCTACGACACCGATATTGTGCCTGTGGGGGCAGATCAGCGGCAGCACGTCGAGTACGCGAGGGAAGCGGCTACCAAGTTTAACAACGCATTCGGCGAGACGTTTAAGCAGCCGCAGGAAAAGATTCTTGATACTGTCGCCGTGGTCCCCGGTACTGACGGTAAAAAAATGAGCAAGAGCTATGGCAACACTATTCCACTCTTCGGGACAAGAGAGGAGATACAGAAAGCGGTGATGAGCATTGTCACCGATTCGAATGCCGAGAGCCCTGAGAATGTGTACAACATCCATTCTCTTTTCAAGAGTAGGCAGGAACTGTCTATTTTGTATTCGGAAAACAAAGGTAAATACAAAGCTCTTAAAGACGCGCTGGTAGAAGATGTCGAGGCTTTGATCGGTCCCATGCGCGCACGACGAGAGAGCCTCTCCGATGCTGATGTGAAAGAGATACTGAGAGATGGGGGAGAGCGAGCTCGCGCTCAGGCAGATAAAAAAATGATCGACGTACGCAAGGCGGTAGGTGTAACATTGTAGCGATTCACGAAATTGTTAATTGTATGGAAAGAACACTTATCAAAGATTTACAAAACGCTGTCAACACGACGGTACTCATCAAAGGATGGGTCTCAGTACGCCGCGATCAGGGCAAGATGGTCTTCTTCGACTTCCGCGACATGACGGGCACGGTGCAGGGCGTGGTGCTTCCGGGCAGCGCAGCGATTGAAACTGCAAAAAATACCAGCAGAGAAAGCGTCGTGCATGTGACAGCCGAAGTGAAAGCACGACCAGAAAAGAATAGGCAGCACGGGAAACTCAACGGCGACATTGAGGTGGTTGTGAACGAGCTCATGGTCGAAAGCCCTTCTGCAGTGCTACCTTTTGAAATAAACGAAGATACTTCAGGTATCGGCGAAGAGAATCGCCTCAAGTATCGATACCTCGATCTCCGGAGCGAGAGAATGCAGCGTAACATTCGTTTGAGAAGCGAATTTGTGCAGCGATGCCGCGAGTTTCTATTTGCGCAACATTTTACAGAGATCGAAACGCCATTGCTTACGGAGTCGACTCCCGAGGGCTCGCGTGATTTCGTGGTGCCCTCGCGTATTCACCCAGGCAAATTTTATGCCCTCCCGCAGTCTCCCCAGCAATACAAGCAACTCCTCATGGTGGGTGGTTTCGAGCGTTATTTTCAAATTGCGCGTGCTGTGCGCGACGAAGATCTGCGCGCCGACCGCGGATTCGAGCACACGCAAGTCGATATAGAAATGTCATTTGTGGATCAAGAAAGCGTGATGCAGACAGTTGAAGCGATGATCACCACTTCGGTGGAAGCTATGGGATTTACGGTGAAGCAGAAACCATTTCCACGTGTCACCTATGCAGAATCTATGGAGAAATACGGCGCAGACAAATTTGATTTGCGAACTGAAGAGGAGAAGAAAGAGGGGATCCTTGCATTTGCGTGGGTGTATAAATTTCCTTTTTTCGAGAAAACACCAGAAGGAAAATGGACATTCACGCACAACCCATTCTCAATGCCTATCGCTGAACACATCGATGATTTACTCACCCAAAAAAATATCGAGGGCATCCTCACGACCCAGTACGACCTTGTGTGCAATGGCTTCGAATCGGGAGGGGGGAGCATTCGAGCGCACCGGCCAGAAGTACTCAGGGCTACATACCGAGCAATGGGATATTCGGATGAAGAAACGCAGGAGCGCATTGGTCACATGTTAGAAGCGTTTAAATATGGCACGCCGCCTCATGGAGGCATCGCGATCGGCGTTGAACGCATCATTATGAACCTCACCGGGGAATCGTACTTGCGTGAGGTGCAGGCATTTCCGATGACTCGTGGCGGGCAGACTGCGGTCATGAATGCGCCAAAGCCTCTTACTAAAGAGCAGCTCGAAGAGCTGCATCTACAAATCAAACCAACACATAAACATGAGTGAGCGTTTCCAAATCGCAACCCCCGCATACGCGGGACCACTCGAAACCCTCCTTAACATGATCGAGGAGCGCAAGATGTCTGTCTCCGACATTTCGCTTGCTGAGGTCACTGACGCATACCTTGTCTATGTTGAGAAATTACCTGAACTTCCGCTCGGAGAGACCGCCCAATTTATCTTGGTGGCCTCGACCTTGCTTCTTATTAAATCTCGCGCACTTCTGCCAACGCTCGAACTTTCTGAAAGTGAGCGCGAAAGTGTCGAGGAGCTGGAGCGCCGTCTCGCTCGGTACGCCGTATACCGAAAAGCAGCAAAAGGTCTCCGTGTCACGTGGGGAAAATCTCCTCTCCTTTTACCTCATCGTGCGCCGCTCCGAGTCCCTGTGTTTAGTCCGGGAGCCTCCACAGTGGGCATCATCGTGGAGGCCGCACAACGCCTTATACACATTTTGCCAAAGCCCGAAACTCTGGCCGAAGCCGTCGTTGCGCCCGTTCTCGCCCTTGAAGAGGTGATCGTCCAGCTGAAAGATCGTCTTTCCAGCGCTTTCCGCGCGCGATTCAGCGAGCTTACTAAATCTCGTCCGAGGCACGATGTTATTGTGTACTTTCTTGCAATGCTTGAGCTTGTAAGGTCGGGTTCGGCGAGCGTTACGCAGGATAAACTCTTCGAAGAAATTACCATCGAAATCGAAAATGTAAGCGCGCCACGTTATGGAATCTAATATACCTAGCAACCTTCCGTCTCTCATTAATGCCTTTCTTTTCAGTGAGGGTGGTTCTCTGACGTTGCGCAAACTTTCGCATCTAACCGGAGTAAACGAACCGCACATTAAGGGATCGCTGGAGATCTTGAAGACACAGCTCGCAGGTACCGGCCTTACTATCGTTCAGACGGATACTGAAGCGAGCCTGGTGATTGATCAAACAGTCTCGCCCGCAATTCAGGCTGCGCTCCAGCGCGAATTTAGTGCCGACATTGGAGACGCAGGCCTTGAAGTGCTCGCGATTGTTCTATACCGCGGCGCTTCGACTCGCGCCCAAATCGATTACATTCGGGGCGTTAATACCAGCTCAACGATACGCGGCTTACTCGCGCGAGGGCTTCTTGAGCGTACTGGTAATCCTGATGATGGCAGAGAATTCCTCTATCGACCGACCGTCGAACTTCTAACCCACCTCGGCATACGAAGTGTGTCGGAATTACCCGATCGTGACAACGTAGTTCGAGAACTCAACGCTTTTGAGGCGGCCTCCTCGGTAGCAAATGCCCAAGAGGGATTAGGCAACCCCGATCCCGAATCGACGCAAAAATATGGAGACCGATAATAAAATCGAGGGAGGAATCGGTGTCGCGGTTACTGAAATACCTGCGAGCACGCGCCAACAGACATATGTTGGCATCTCCGCCCTCGTCCTTATATTTTTTGCGAGCGCAGGTTTGACGATGGCATACCTTGGAGAGGATCCTCAACAGCAGAGCGGTCAGTTGGCCGCTGCCATTGTGGCGGACCCTATACCTGATATTTCTTTAATCGCGGAAAGCGCATATGTGTTGGATCTTACATCGGGTCGCGTGTTGTATTCCAAAAACGAGAACGCACAGCTGCCGCTCGCGTCGCTCACAAAAGTCGCCTTGGTTCTCGCTACCGCCGACGTATTGCCCGACGAATCGCTCCTCATCCCTGTGCATCACACGCCTGATGGAGCGCCGATCAGATTGCCTTCCGGCTGGCGCTTCAAAATACGAGATATTATCGACTTCACGCTTGTCGCTTCATCAAATGAGGGTGCCGAGATCCTATCTAATGCCGCCCGCTCTCACATAATCGAGCGATTCCCTGAAGCAAATCCTGAGGACCCTGTATTGTGGCGAATGAATAATATTGCGCAAAATCTAGGACTAACCAACACCTTCTTTCTAAATGCGAGCGGACTGGACCTAAGTGATACACAAGCTGGCGCATACGGATCTGCGCAAGACATTGCAAAACTCTTCGCTTATGCGGCGTCGACCTCAGCCTCAACCTTTGAACACACGACCAGGAGTCTACTCACCATTCGCGCTGCAACCGGGCAAACAGTTAACGCTGAAAATACGGATGAGGCTCTCCCATCAATCCCCGGTCTCATCCTCGGCAAAACTGGTTACACTGACCTTGCAGGGGGTAATTTGGCGGTCGTTTTTGAGGTCGGCCCTTCTCGTCCTGTTGCCGCGGTTGTGCTCCTGTCCACCGAAGCGGGTCGGTTTGAAGATATGAGAAAATTAATCATAGCCTCGCAAGAGGCAATCGCCGCTAACCATTAATCCACATTTGCCACTCGTATGCTTTCGCCAATCATCATAATCCTAGCTCCCGCCGCTTGCGCGTTTGCGATAGGGATGCTGGGAGCCCCGATCTTGGCTCACTATCTCTACAAATACCGAGCTTGGAAAAAAACACCTGGTAAACAAACCCTCGACGGAAACATCGCTCATGAATTTAATCGACTCCACCTCCACAATGAGGTTCGCGCTCCTCGCATGGGAGGCATAGTGGTGTGGGGGAGTGCCCTCATCACGATTATGGGGGTGTGGTTTGCCGCTACTATTTTCCCGAATTCGATTACGACACAGTTGAACTATTTGAGCCGCGGTCAGACGTGGGTCCCACTCGCAACACTTTTGGTCGGTGCCCTTGTAGGGCTCATCGATGATCTTTTGACCATCCAAAAGTCGTCCGAGGGACTTCGCTTGCGCTATCGGCTCCTTACCGTGGTGGTACTGTCTGCATGTATTGGCTGGTGGTTTTGGGCTAAGTTGGATGTAGCGAGTTTGAGTGTCCCGTTTTCTGCGCCTCTTGAGATCGGATGGTTGATCATCCCGTTTTTCATTGTTGTTTCGCTCGGCCTGTACGCTTCTGGGGTGATTGATGGCATTGATGGACTCTCTGGGGGAGTATTTGCATCAATCTTTGCTTCATACACTGTAATCGCATACGCCCAAAATCAAATAGACTTGGCCGCCTTTACGGCCTCTATCGCCGGAGGTCTGCTCGCGTTTCTCTGGTATAACGTGCCTCCTGCGCGGTTTTACATGAGCGACACAGGCACGATGGCACTTACCTTGGTGATCGGGGTTGTCGCGCTCATGACGGACAATCTGGGAGAGGGGATCGGGATGTCCGTCTTGCCGATTATCGGCATCCTCCTAGTCGTGACGACGCTTTCGGATGTCGTGCAAGTCTTGTCGAAGCTGTTTTTTGGCAAAAAGATTTTGCGAATCGCTCCTCTGCACCATCATTTTGAAGCAATCGGTTGGCCAAGTACAAAAGTGACAATGCGCTATTGGATCCTTTCCATAATCTTTTCTTTTCTCGGCGTAATAGTGGCGCTTTCGGCGTTGTCCTGATCTATTGATATTTTTTGAATGATACTATGATGTCCATGCGCCACGGACGAGTTGATAAGCCACTCCTCCTTCTTCTTTTCATCCTCATACTCGGAGGAGCTGCGATATTCGCGTCGGCTGCTTTTGGTTTACTCGCACGAGGACAGGAAGGGATGACCTCGGTGGCGTTCAACCATCTCGTTCTCGGCGTGGGTCTTGGCCTGATTGCGCTTATAGTCTCGGCACACGTTCACTATCGAAACTGGAGGAAATTCGCGCCCTATCTCTACGGATGCGCACTTCTCGGCACTGCGCTCGTATTTGTCCCGGGATTGGGTTTTACCCACGGCGGAGGTACCCGGTGGATTGACATCGGTGGATTATCATTACAGCCGTCTGAAGCATTAAAAATTACATCGATTATTTTTGCTGCAGCATACTTCTCTGCAGTACGGGGGCGGGCGGAGTCGCTTCAATGGGGCCTCGGGGGCTTCTTTGCGATCATAGCTCTTCCCGCAGCGCTCCTCTTTTTCCAACCCGACATAGGAACGCTGATCATCATAATCATCCCTGTGTTCGTCATATACGTCGTCGCAGGAGCCCAGTGGCGACACATTGGTGTCGTCATGGCCATAGCCCTTATATGCTTTGCAGCTCTAATATACGTAAAACCGCACGCACGGGATCGTGTCATGACCTTTATTGACCCCGCCCGGAATCAGCTCGCTTCCGGATATCAAATTCGTCAATCGCTTATTGCCATTGGATCGGGGCAATTTATGGGCCGTGGTTTCGGTCAGGGCATACAGAAATTCACCTACCTACCAGAGCCAATGGGAGACTCGATATTTGCTGTTGCTGCAGAGGAATTTGGTTTTGTGGGCGCGGTCACAATAGTGCTTCTATTCCTCGCTTTCGGCCTGCGGGCGTATGGTATCGCGGTACACACCAGTGACCTCTTCGGAGGGCTATTGGTCATCGGAATTTCTACCTATCTTGTCGGTGAGGCCTTTATAAACATTGCCGCAATGCTTGGATTGGCCCCCCTCACCGGAGTGCCTCTCACATTTGTAAGTCAGGGCGGTAGCGCCATGCTCACATCTCTTGCAAGCGCCGGAATATTGCTCAACATCTCAAGAATCAAGCGCTCTTCGGTCGTTTGAGATTGCCACTTTGGGCGTTAGAATACACCCATGCGTATTGCACTTATCGGCGGGGGATCCGGTGGTCATTTTTTTCCACTCATAGCCGTAGCCGAGGCCGTCGAAGACATCTGCAAAGAGAAAACACTCTTGGAGCCAGAACTCATCTACATCGGTCCGCCACCCTTTGACCCACAAGCTCTCCTTGAGCATGACATTATCTATGTGCCGAGCAGCGCCGGGAAAATGCGGAGGTACTTCAGCCTGATGAACATTTTGAGTTTTTTCTTAAGTGCAGTCGGTATCGTTCGTTCAACACTTACACTTTTTCGATTGTATCCGGATGTGGTCTTCTCGACAGGTGGATTTGCGGCCTTCCCAACACTCTGGGGGGCGCGTATTTTGCAGATTCCCGTGGTGATTTACGATGCTGACTCATCCCCTGGTAGAGTTTCATTATGGTCTGCCAAATTTGCTCGTTGGATTGCTGTTGCACATCCAGACGCTGCACAGAAAATTCCCGCAAAGCTACATTACAAAATGGCCCACGTCGGTCATCCAATCCGCAAGGAAGTTGCCGAACCCTCAAAAGGAGCTGGCCATGAATTTTTGCATTTGGATGCCTCTGTTCAAACGGTGTTTATTATGGGTGGCTCACAAGGCGCCAGAGCAATAAATGAGGTCGTGCTCGAAGCGCTGCCACAGCTGGTCGAACAATACAATGTTATTCATCAGACCGGCTCCGCGCACATAGATGAGACTACCGACATTTCTTCTGTGGCGCTGAGAGATTCCGCCTTCTCCCATCGCTACAGGCCGTTTGGATTGCTCAATGTCCTCGCCTTACGAATGGCCGCAGGCATTTCGACGCTCGTGGTCGCACGCGCCGGATCGGGTACGATCTTTGAGGTGGCGAGTTGGGGACTGCCGGCCATATTGATCCCTATTCCCAAAGACGTCTCTCATGATCAGACGGAAAACGCCTTTTCGTACGCGCGGTCGGGCGCCGCCGTCGTCATTGAGCAGCAAAATCTGACTCCCCACGTTCTCGTATCCGAAATCCAGCGCATCATGAACGATGCTGGCTTGCAGGATCGTATGAGCTCTGCGGCTCGTACCTTTGCCAGACCCGATGCCGCGCGAAAAATCGCAACCATACTTCTCGATATCGCTGTCGAACACGAGCCCGTATGAACGTGAAGGTACGATTTCCGCCGAGCCCTACGGGGTTTTGCCACGTCGGCACTGCGCGCATGGCGATACTTAATTATCTTTTTGCCCGAAAGCATGGCGGTATAGTCATATTCCGCAGCGAAGATACCGACAAAGAACGAAGTAGACCGGAGTTTGAGACCGACATTATCGAGAGTCTTTCATGGCTTGGATTATCATGGGATGCGTTTTACCGTCAATCTGAAAGGACTACCCTGTACACCACGGTCCTCGAGAAACTCATAGCAGAGGGCAAGGCGTATGTATCCGACGAGGAGAGTAAGAAAGACCCTGGTGTTCGCGTGTCTCCGGTACGCCTAAAAAATCCCGGCAGCGTCGTTACCTTCACCGATTTGATACGGGGAGAAATTTCATTTGACACCACCGAGCTCAAGGATTTCGTCATTGCGCGTTCCATCACCGACCCCCTCTACCACCTTGCGGTCGTTCTCGACGACTCCGACATGGGCATAACGCACATCATCCGCGGGGAGGATCATATTTCAAACACTCCGCGACAAATATTGATACAAGAGGCGCTCGGCATACCACGGCCTCTGTACGCTCACTATCCGCTTCATCTGTCTGCCGACAGAGCCAAACTTTCGAAGCGCACGGGCGACGTATCCGTGCGGTCGTATCGAGAAAAGGGGTTCTTATCTGGAGCCCTGCTCAACTACCTTGCAGTCCTTGGGTGGACCCCACCTTCCGGCAAAGAAATTCTTTCACTCAACGAGATGATATCCGAATTTGAAATTGCCAATATCCATAAAAGTGGCGCTGTTTTCGATATTGATAAGTTGCGGTGGTTTAATCGGGAGTACCTGCTCATGCTTTCATCGGATGAATTCGACCATGAAGCGCTTATGATTTTAAAAAAGGCAGCGGAAGAAAGAAAGCTGCCCTGGAATCATGAAGTCGCAAAGAGGCTGGCGCTTCTTATTAAGGAAAGGATACACGTGTGGGATGATGTACGAACCCAGGTGAGAGATGGAGAATTCGATTTCTTCTTCGCAGACCCATCGCCCGATGTGGGTCTCATTCCCCAAAAAGGCGTGTCTACCGAAGAGACATTACGTCACCTCGTGAAAACGTCTGAAATTATAGGATCCATGCCCGATGCGGCCTTTACTGCAGAGGATACAGTGAAAGACCAGGTTTTTGCATACGCGACGATCCAGGGCAGGGCTGCCGTATTGTGGCCACTTCGCTACAGCCTAACGGGCCTTCTGCGCTCCCCAGACCCATTTGCCGTGATGCACGCCATCGGTAAAGATGCGACGCTCCGACGGCTAGAAACTGCGCGTTCCTTGCTTTCAGTATGACACCGCGTACTTTTATCTGCGCCACGGTTCTATCGGCGCTCTCTCTCATATTGCCCATGTATGGGTACGCCCAAAACACACCTCAATCCGAAAGTCGTCTCGACGGACTTCAATCACAAATCGACGAACATAAGGCCAAGATCGAAGCTCTGGACAAGGAAATCGCCGAATTTCAGACACAACTTGATGCCGTGGCGAGCAAAAAGAAAACCCTCCAAAACACACTCTCTCAACTTGATTTGCAGATTAAGAAGGCCACCGCATCGATTAATTCCACGAAAAACAAAATCAGCGCGACCCAGCTCGAAATCGCTCAACTCGAGAAAGGTATTGCGGGCAAGCAGGTATCTATTGAGACAGGATCGGCTGGGTTGCAAGAATCGCTGCGAAGTCTCAACGAAGCTGAGTCATACCCACTTTCGATACGCATACTTTCCTCAGAGGACATTTCAGATGCCTGGACAGACGCCGACATGATACAGAGTCTCCAGGTAGCGATACGCGATCAGATCACCAAGCTCTCTTCCGAGAAACGATCACTTTCAAACACAAAAAAGGAGACTGAATCCAAACGCGAGCAGCTGCTGAAGCAGAAAAATACTTTGCTCGCCCAGCAAGGCTCCTTGACGGCCCAGAAGAAAGCGCAGAGCGAGCTGCTCGCACAGACGAAGTCTCAGGAATCGACGTACCAGGCGATCCTTGCACAGAAACAGGCCGCTAAGTCGACCTTTGAAGCGGCCCTTACTGATTTGAAATCGCAATTTCAAAAAATCGTAGATCCATCAGAGATTCTCACTGCGGGAAAGGGGATACTGCGCTGGCCCGTCGACAACGTACGCATCACCCAACAATTTGGCAATACGGCGTTTGCTGCGGCTGGTGCATACAACGGAAAGGGGCACAACGGAATCGACTTTGCGGCCCCTATCGGTACACCGATCAAATCTGCGCTTTCTGGCATAGTCTTAGCTACTGGAAATACGGACAGCATCAAAGGATGCTATTCCTTCGGAAAGTGGGTGATGGTAAAACATGCAAACGGACTCAACACCATGTACTCGCATCTCTCGCAAATTGATGTGTCGACAGGCCAATCGGTTAGTACGGGACAAATCCTTGGATACAGTGGAGAGACGGGATACGCTACGGGTCCTCATCTACACTTTGGCGTATATGTGAGCTCCGCGACGCAAATCGTGAAGCTTGGCACCGCCACAAATTCTAAGACACCGTGTGCGCAAGCAACCATACCCATCACTCCGCTTTCGGGGTATTTAGACCCGATGAATTATTTATAGAGTTTGCCACCACGGGTCCACTCAGTGGTTTTCATCGCGCGTATTTCGACTGGCGTACCGCGGCGTAAAAGTCTTAGATTTTTTTGGGGAGCGATAGGGAAGTGACGAGTGGAATCGAGGGCGTCGACGAGCAATACGAGATCTTTTTCCTCTGTGATCCATGTGTGAGGAGCAAAGCGAGACACATCAAATGGCCTTGAATACGCGCGAAGTGATTTGTTACCGTTCCACTCCAAGTATTCGTGGAAATACGACATGGCGAGCTCACGCGGCGACTCATACACCGGATCGCGATATCGAAGGATCGCATGATTCGTTTTGCTCACCGCGCCCCAAAGTCCTGATTGCTTGAATAGGGCCACGACGTGATCTTCATCCTCAGGAACTGTCCGAAAATCCATCAGAAGCGGGGATTGCCCGTGATAGGCAAACGCGGCCGCTGCAAATAACGCTCCCTCGAAGCAATGAGCGCGTCTTTCCTCAATAACTCGTCTCGGCGACATGTATGTCTCACCGGAAAGCTCAAAATTGATAGGAAGCTTATCCAGGTAGTCTTGAATCTTTTGCGGAGTCTTCAATCGCGAAAAAAGAATCCGCTCTGCCGGCCCAAGGATCTTCCTAACCGAACTCTGGTATGAACCATGCATACGATATCTATTGTAGCCCGGCTTTGCTCCCGACTCCCCCGAAATTCGGGCTTTTTGAGACAGGGGATGAGGAGTACGTAATTAAGCCGCGTCTCGGAAAAAAGCACCGGCATCGAGATCGGGGGACAAGAATTTTGGATTTGGGCACCGGAGGGGAAACAGGATATCAATCACTGCGCACCAGAGGCTCCTGAGGCATTTTAGAGGCCTTTGCGGCCTCGCGGCCCTAGTGGCCGCCGCCCTTGTTTGTACCTATCTACACGTCGCAAAAGATATATTGTGCGACGTGCGTAATCTCGTCCTCCCTATGTATTAGACCACACCCCTGTCAATATCACTCACGGCTTCTTTTTGCCAGCGTCGACAAAAAAATACTTGGCGGCCGACGCATGTAGAATTTGTAGAAGACAACACTGTAAAATTAAAAATATATTTCAAGAGACGAAGGCACCCTCCCCCGCGATGTATCACTCCCCCACTAAATCCTGAAATTTACTAAGCGATTTTCCAAGGAATTTCGAATTCTGAAAATTCTGGCAGAAGTTTTTTTCCATAGAGAAGACGCGATACGACTTCCGCATGGGACAAAGCACCGGTAAGCGCGTTGTGCGGTTGCGGCTCTTCTGGTATTCCACAGTAATTGAGTACGGCATCGAGATCGAGTGCACTGCGCCGTTGTCGTACCGGCGGCTGTAAGCCCCGATTGATCATGTGCATATAGCACAACGTGTGCGTATCGATAGTACGATATGCGAAAGGCCAATCGGTGTGCCCGGCTCGCTCCGCTGCAGTCTTGAGAAAATCGCGATCGAAGGACACGTTTTGACCTGCCAGAGTCCTCTCCTCAAGATTTTCACTCCAATGTAAAAATGAGTGTACGAGATCAGACTCGGATTGCTTTTTTGAATCTAGTATTTGTGCCTTAGTAAACCCATTGACCGCAAGGGCCTCGTCCATAATGTGCGCGCCGTCCCATACACGACACTCCTCATAATAGCGGTTTTGAGGATTCGCAAAATCTAGCGCCCCAACGCTTACAATAGAATGCCTCTTCGCCTCTGTACCCGAGGCTTCCACATCAACGATTAACATACAGACAAGTATAGCGTACACAGGACAAACCACTAAATTATTCCAACCCTTTACAGTTCTTCGCAGGCACATATCCGGCTGCGCGGGCCTCTTTTTCGCTCGAAAACCAGCGAACATTTTGAGCAGTGATCTTGGCCGCCCCAGCACACCAAGGATAATGGTACGTGCTCCCGGACCTCGACCCTACCAACAACCCGCCGAGCAGCATTGGACGCGGCTCCTCCTGTGTGGGCGCTTGAGATACTGAAATTATCGGCCGTGCCGCTTCAGCGGCAGAGAGCCGGCCAAGACCAAAGGACCCCAAACATGCGACAACGACTATCGTCAGAGTGCCCCATTCTGAGAGCCCATCATCGAGAAGACCCTTGATTTTCCCCCGCCATTCGTGTATATTCTGCATGTTAGTTAATCATACATTGTAAGCGAATATGGCACATACAAAAGCAGGCGGAACAGCGCGCAACCTCAACGATTCAAATCCGAAGTATCTCGGTGTTAAGCGGTCTGATGGCCAAAAAGTGGCCATTGGAGAGATTATTGTCCGACAGCGCGGCACCGCCATTATGTCGGGCAAAAACATCGGCGTTGGCGTCGATCACACCCTTTTTGCTCGCGTTGGTGGTACGGTCAAATTCCGTTCTGCTCGCAAGACCAACTTCGACGGCCGTTCGGTCACTCGCCGGGTAGTGGACGTGATCTAATCCCCCTCTCCAGACTTACGCTTTCGCGATAACTGCGAAAGTGATATTTGCTTTTGCCTTACCTGCGATAAGTGTGATCGCATGCTCCCCTACTTCTTTGATTGGCTTCGCGAGCGCAACGATATCCTCAGCGATTCGTACACCTTTCTGCTCAGTAATGGCGCGCGCCACATCTGCTGCTGTAATTGATTTGAAAAGCCCTCCTTTTTCTGTCGCACGAGCCACGATTTCTATTCGAGAACCTTCGAGGCTTCTAACGGTACTCAAGAGCGCGACCTGCTCTTTCTCGCGCGCCTCCCTCTCTTTTTTCTGTGCCGCCTCGTATGTGGCAACTTTGTCCGGTGTCGCTTGAATCGCAAGTCCTCGCGCGATTAAGAAATTGAGCGCGTACCCATCGGCTACCTCTTTGACTGTCCCGTGCTGACCTACCTTTGCCACATCTTTGATGAGAATGACTTTCATACGTGTTTCTACTTTTCGGATTTGAGGAGGCTTACGGCCTTCTCCAGGGCAACGTCTGTGCCTGCTTTTGCCTGTCCTTCCGTGGCCTCCACCTTCACGTCCGGCACTATACCATCACGAGGGATCTGTACGCCATCTGGAGTAAGCCAGCGAGCGACGGTTATTTTGAGGGACGTATCAGGGGTGATTTCGACAAGCTCCTGCACCGAACCCTTCCCAAACGTATTGGTGCCAACGAGCCGTGCGATACCGTGAGTCCGCAGCGCCCCCGCCAATATTTCTGAAGCCGAGGCAGATCCGTGATCGACGAGAATTATCATTTTGAGATTTTCGTTGAAAATATCGTATCCGAGAGAACGATGAGCGACATTACGCGAGTGCCCCGCGTAATCCTCTGAAACCACGATCTTACCACTGGGTAGAAACCAGCTGGCCATATCAACCGCCGCCTCTAGATACCCGCCTGGATTGCCTCTCAGATCGAGGATGAGCTTGTGGCTGCGAGATTCGACGAATTCGCGCAACGCGGATCGGAATAGATCGGGAGAGTTGGACGTAAACGTGGCTAGCTGTATTACAAAAATCCCATCTGGTCGATTGGTAGTTATTATAACCGGGACATCGATGACATCGCGGATAACTTTTATTTCTTTAGGAGTGTCCCACCCGGCCCGAGCAATGAGAAATGCCACTTCCGTTCCTTTAGGGCCACGAATTTTGCGGACTGCGGTGCTTACATCCATCCCTGAAGTAACGACCCCGTCGATCTTTAATATCCGATCTTTCGCCTTTAGACCCGCCCTTTCGGCTGGCGTCCCCTTCAAGGGAGACACAATCGTGAGAATCTGGTCGCGCACCGCCACTTCCATACCCACTCCCTCAAAACTTCCACTCATATCAGATGCGAATTCTTCATTCTCAACGGGAGGAAGGAAAAAGGTATACGGATCGTTGAGAGACGCAGAGAGACCGCTGATCATGCCCCAAACGCGCTCTTGATTAAGATCCTCGGTAGTCGTCGCCACGATTGAAGACGTTGCGACTGAGGCAGGTACAAATTTCTCATCGATAACACTCCAGGCTTTCCACACAGGTGTAAAATCGACCCCGACCGGTTGCCCTGTTTGAACGAGAGCCCGAGCCTGCGCCACATACCCGCTATTTCCTATCCAATATCCACCAGCAAACGCGCCAATGACCGTGAGTGTGCCGAACAAAGCGGCAGCGCGAAGCGTGATTGTGGTGCGGGGCTCAAAAGGGAGCATTGCGAGATTATCGCACATTCGTTCGACCTCTCAAACTTCACCACGTACGACATGCGGTATAATCACACGATGCGTTCTCGATACGAACACAACGGGCTTGTATGGGTGGATCTTGAGTCGCCGAGTAGAGACGAAATACGTGAGGTTATAGAAGCATTCCACGTGGCACCCCTCGTCGCAGAGGAGCTTCTCATCCCATCCACGAAACCCCGCGTGGAATTTTCCGAAAACTACGCATATCTCGTCCTTCACTTCCCTGCCCTACGGCACAGCCATACCAACAAGGAGCAGGAGATCGATTTCATCGTCGGAAAGAAGTTTCTCGTCACAACTCGCTATGACACGATAGACCCGCTTCATAAGTTCTCAAAGATATTTGAGGTCAATAGCGTGCTGCAAAAAAGTAATTTTGGCGATCATGCGGGATACATGTTTTTTTATATGCTCAAGAACCTTTACCAATCCGTCGAACACGAGCTCGAATTCATTCTCCGCGATCTCGCATCCATTGAGGAGCACATTTTCTCCGGTCTTGAAGTACCCATGGTCGAAGATATTTCTCGGAGCGCGCGAGATCTCTTGAATTTGCGTCAACGTATCGAGCCGCATAGAGAAATTTTGCGCGACTTTGAGTCGGGTGCTGTCAAATTGTTTGGTCCAGAATTTGCCCCCTTTCTTCGTTCTGTTTCAGACCATTACTATCGAGTCCACAACCACATCATGCGGGCCACGGAATCCCTTCACGAACTGAGAGAAACAAATAACTCTCTTCTCACGACGAAACAAAATGAAACGATGCGCATCCTTACGCTCATGGCCCTCGTGACGTTCCCCCTCTCTCTGCTCGTTGCTATTTTGTCCAGTGACACCCTGCACAATCCCATTGTCGGCACGCGATACGACTTTTGGATCATTGTCGGCCTTACAGTCTTGGCTGGTGCGGCCATGTTGGCTTATTTCAAGTATAAAAAGTGGCTTTGATGCGTATGAAGGATTGGCTCCACCTTTTTTCCTCTCTGTACGCTTCCGCACGAAAGCGCGTTGTAACCCCTAAAAAAAAAGACGTTCCCGCCGGGTGCGGTATCTCCTTTTTCAACACGCTATCACGATCCGTAGAACAATTCACCTCTTTGCAACCAGGAGTCGCCAAAATGTACAACTGTGGTCCGACGGTCTATGGTCGGCAACACATCGGTAACCTCTCGATGTTTGTGTTTACGGACATACTTCGGAAAACGCTCGAATACAATGGATACAAAGTGAAGCAGGTAATCAACTTCACCGATTTCGGCCACCTTTCCTCTGACGGAGACGAAGGAGAAGACAAGATGACCAAAGGTTTGAAACGGGAAGGTCTCGCGCTCAGCTTGGAAAATATGCGAGCGCTCGGTGAGAAATACGCGGATATATTTCTTGAAGATGTTCGCAGCCTTAATGTTCCGGTCGACACGATCACCTTCCCACGAGCCAGCGATTTCATTCCTGCTCAAATCGCGATGATCCATACACTTCAGGAAAAGGGTTACACCTATAGCGCCTCAGGCAACGTTTACTTCGACACTTCGCGTTTTTCCGATTATGGAAAGCTCGGCGGGATCAATCTCGAAGGCCTCAAGTCTGGTGCGCGCGTAAAAATCAGCGAGGACAAAAAGAATCCCACCGACTTTCTTCTCTGGAAATCAAGTAAGAGACTTGGCTGGGACAGCCCATGGGGTAAGGGTTTCCCAGGCTGGCATATTGAGTGCTCTGCTATGATACGAGCCACTCTTGGGGCGCAGATCGACATCCACACGGGCGGCATAGAGCACATTCCAATTCACCACAACAATGAAATAGCCCAATCAGAATCTGCGACAGGCAAACGCCCGCTCTCGCGCTTTTGGATGCACCGCGCGCACATACAGCTTGAGGGTTCTAAAATCGCGAAATCCGCTGGCAACGTCATATACATGTCGGACATCATTGAGCGTGGTTTTCACCCTCTCGCCCTGCGATACCTATTTTTGAGTTCTCATTATCGTACCGCGTCCAACTTTACGTGGGAGGCGCTAGGCGCCGCACAGACCGCGTTTGCAAAGCTTGTCGCACTACGACTCGCATCCGCCCACGTCTCCCCCACCGCCAATACTGAGTGGAAAAGAAAGTTCACCGTGAAAATCGACAACGATCTCGACACTCCTGGAGCGCTTTCAATACTCTGGGAGATGGCACATGACGCATCGTTGTCCGAGGACGAGAGACTCTCTACGCTTCTTGATTTTGATTCCGTACTCGGCCTTAACCTTGCTGAGCCAAACGACACAGCTCGGAAACTTGCCGAAGGGTTTATGCGGAAAGAGATACAAGCCGCCGATGTGCCGGAGCACGTAGCTGCGCTTATCAAGGAGCGCGAGGCTGCCCGAAGTGCTACGGACTGGAAGCGTGCAGACGAGCTGCGCGACACTCTCGCGGGCGAAGGTTACTCTCTCGAAGACTCCTCAGACGGTCTCAAAATTCTCAAAATGTAGATTTGCCTGTGCTGTCTGTAGCGTGCGAGCACCCTGCCAACAACACCCATACTTAATCCTGAACGACGAAGTTGACCAATCTCCCGGGCACGACAATCGTCCGCAAGACATTTTTCCCATCCAGTCGCGCTTTTACTATCTTGCGCGCGGCATCTTCAAGAACAGTCCTATCGGCTCCAATATCCACCTCCACGGTACCGCGTGTTTTACCGTTGATTTGTACGGCAATGGTAAGGATTTCACTCTTGAGAAGAGTCTCGTCGTACCGCGGCCACTTTTCGAGGTGGATAGATTTTTTGTGATCCACCCTCCAGAGTTCTTCTGCCATGTGCGGCGCAAATGGCGCAATAAGCCGCAAGAAGATCCCCCACTGCAACCTCCCTATCTTCCCCTCTTTCTCGATGGCATTGAGGAAAATCATTAATTGGCTGATGCCGGTATTAAATTTGAGCGCGCCTATGTCTTCGCCAACTTTTTTTATCGTTTTATGCAGTAAGCCGTTGAGCCCAGGAATGTCGTTCTTCTCGACTGCTGATCGCATTCGCCATACTCGCTCAATGAACCGTCGAACGCCGACGACGCCATCTGGATTCCAGGGATAATTCGAAACCTCATTGTAAGGGCCGATAAAGGCAAGGTACATGCGCACGGTGTCGGATCCGAGCAATGCGACGACTTCATCTGGATCTATCACATTACCGCGCGATTTGCTCATCTTCTGACCATCAGGACCCATAATGAGGGAGCGGTTCATGCGTCGGGTATACGGCTCTTTATCTTTGACAAGGCCTAGGTCATACATCGCCTTCTGCCAAAAGCGACTGTACAAAACGTGCATTGTCGTATGTTCTGCTCCTCCAGAGTACAAATCGATCGGCATCCATTTTGCGAGCTTCTTAGGATCCGCAAATTGCTTTTTATTATTCGGATCCGTATAGCGTTGAAAATACCAAGAAGAATCGACGAAAGTATCAAATGTGTCAGTCTCCCGCTCGGCGCCCCCCTTACACTGCGGACACCTCACCTTGACCCACTTCGTCACCTTAGCAAGTGGTGACTTGCCACTCCCTTCGGGCAAATAATCTTTCACCTCGGGGAGTTTGACCGGTAGCTTACGATCCTCGACGGCAACGGGCCCGCATGTGGGACAGTGGATGATCGGGATCGGCACACCCCAATATCGCTGACGAGAAACGATCCAATCGCGGAGCTTGTATGTTGTCTTTTTGCGACCGAATTTTTCTACGATTTTGAGCGCCGCCGCTTCACTCGCTAACCCTGAGAACTCTCCTGAATCGACGAGAATACCCTCCTTGGCATAACACGCGTTGCCGATGACTCGACACCACGCAATTCGCATGTCCTCTCGGTTGATGAAATTATCCATCTCATCCTTGGATAGCCATGAGACTTCGTGCTCCGCTTTTTCCTCAGGTGATATCTCATTTTGCAAACCGTTCTCGAGCTTGAAAAGGAGAGGTGTGTAATACACGGATGTATTTCTTTTCCGCACGTCGCTGAAGTATTTGCTGTGGATGGCGCCACCGAGTTGTCTGACAAAAACCGCATTTGAATAACCCGTTTCCTCGGCAATCTCTCGCTTGGCTGCAGACACGGGATCCTCTCCGTCGTGGATACCACCCGAGACGAACCCCCGTACATCAGTGGGTTTGTAGAGGACGGCCTGATATTTCTCCTCCGACCAATGTTTGACAACGGCGAGGATGGACCGTCGAGCAAAGAACTCCTCGTCCGCATGAACCGCATCAAGCCCTCTCGTCTGCACCACAAGAGGTTCGATTACCTCGTTAATCGGCAGGTTGAACTTCGTCGCAAACGCGTGATCGCGCTCATCATGGGCAGGCACCGCCATAATCGCACCCGTCCCGTAGTGTCCGAGCACATAATCAGCGACCCACACGGGGATCTTCTTCCCACTTGCAGGATTGATTGCTTTCACACCATTTAACTCAACACCGGACTTTTCTTTCTGATCGGCTTGCCGCTCGAGATCTGTTTTCCGCTTCGCTTTTTCAACATACTCCTTGATCTCATCTTTATTTTTCAATATGTTGTGCTTTCCGTCTACCGCACGAATGACCCATGGGTGCTCCGGAGCAAGAACGAGGTACGTCGCGCCAAAGAGTGTATCAGCGCGAGTCGTAAATACTCGAACCGTCGGTCGCAGCCACATAAGAACATCGGGCTCGGTGTCACCCGTGAAATGGGGTTTATTCGATGTGCTAGTTATGCTTTGTGTACCGAGAAGCTTCGCAAGTGCCTCTGTCTGAGCATCGGAAATAGCGTGATCGCGCGGGTCGTGGAGAACGGTCACTGAGCGAACGTTTTTTCGGATCGCTTCCCCGTCAAATTTCCATGTCCATTTTTTTTCAAAACTCCTCTTTTTATCTTTAAAATTTGTATCGACGAAGCCACCCACAGTCACGAGGCGCGCAAGCGGCTTTGTGAGTCGCTCCGCGACTTTGAGGGCAAGCACTGCCCCAAGGCTGTGTCCCACAAGAACAGTTCGTTCGTCGTATTTTGTCGTGCGAAGAGCAAACTCCACTTGCTCTGCTTCTGATGGATTGCCCGAATTGGGTAGCCGAGGCACGAGTACTTCATGACCCATGGCTTCGAGTTCTTTTTTTACCCATTGCCACCGAGGTAGATCGGGAGAGCCTTCAAAACCATGGAAAATTACAAATTTGTACTTCTCGCCAGTTTCAATCAGGAAATCTATCTCCGCGCCCTCCGAGCGGCCGATCCAATTTCGCTGTGACTCCTTGATTTGCTCGGGCCAGTTTAGATCTTTGAGATCATCGATCAAACGATCCGCGTAATCGGTGATTTTGATATTCCACTGGAGCATCTTCTTTTGCACCACATCGCTATCACAACGCTCACACTTCCCCGCAACGACCTGCTCATTAGCAAGCACTGTCTTATCTTTCGGACACCAATTTACGGCTGTGTTTTTGCGATACGCCAATCCTGCTTTGAAAAATTGCAAAAAAAGCCACTGAGTCCACTTGTAGTACGCTGGATCACAGGTAACGACCTCTCGCGACCAGTCGAAGGATGTGCCCATCGAACGTATCTGATTTTTCATGTACTCGATATTTTTGAGAGTCCATGTACGTGGATTGATCTTGTTTTTGATCGCGGCATTTTCTGCAGGAAGACCGAAAGCGTCAAAGCCTATCGGATACAATACATTCTTACCCTGCATTCGCATCGCTCGCGCCAATATATCGGGTACCGCAAATGCGTACCAATGGCCCACATGGAGATTCCCCGAGGGATATGGAAATTCGACCAGAAGGTACGAGTTGTCCCTGCCTTTTACTGAGTCGGGAGTTTTGTAGATTTTGTCTTTTTCCCACTGCTTTTGCCACTTTTTCTCAACCTTTGTATGATCGTAATTCGACATAGAAAGAGCCTACCATATACTCGCACAACCAAAAACCTCTTCTATCTCGAGTCCGAAGAGAAGACACACCTGTCTAGAGCATGTTTGAAAACGCTTAACTGGAGTGAGAGACGGTATTCCCGAGGAATCCCCGCAGCACGAGGAGTGCGAGGATGGAGGATTTTCCAGCAGGAAAATCCGGTTTCCGAGGGAATACCGTCTCGAAGCGAAGGTTTCCAAATATGCTCTAGATACTTTTTGTTTTCGAGTACGGCGGATACCGCTCAGGATCTATAGTACGCAAGAAGCACACCTCGCCACTACCGTGACTCCACGTGGAGTCTTCCAGCCCAACACCCTTTTCTCCCGTACCCATAGGACCTGCGGGTACAGGTCCTTGTATCGCGCGAACCATCTCCCCGGTATTCAACTGGCCATCGGCATTAAATACTGCACAGAGCTTAAACGTCGTACTTGTTACTTTCTCGTATCGATACGCATCGCCTGATTGCGGATCTCGCGGCATCACAAACCCGCTCAATGGATCGTTGAGATCGGCAAGTGTTATGGGCAGCTTTTCCTTCTGTTGCCAATAATTCACAATCTGGTACTGAATGCTGACTAGATCGTTGATCCTTTGTTCGTCGAGGCGATGGAGACGCGCCTGCGCTGGAGTCCCCACGATAAAGAACCCCGCGACGACGGTGAAGATAACGAGCGCAAGAGTGCCCCCCGCTACGTATTGATTGCGCACGGGAAACTTCTGCCAATAGTTCCAAATGTCAGCGAGGAAGTGCATGAGTCCGGTCCCCGCGACGAAGAGCACGACCAATGACTTGAGCAAGAAGCTCGCGGTGATCTCCCATCCATTGAGAAATGTGTACAGCACATAGATAAGATCCCCGACAATCATTGCGCCCGCGAGAAATACGGTGAGGTAGAGCGCCCACCTGCGCACCCACGTATCAAGTCGTGACGAATCCTTTGCAATATCGCGACGGATAAGAAACATGAGAGCCAGAAAGGCGGGTGTAAGCACAATGAGCGAGGCCATCTCCCAGCTGATACCGCTCTGATATGGATCTGATGAGTAGTATTGAAGCGGGTCGGGCATTGCATAGTCGACGTAATCCCATACGAGCGCAATGTAATTGACCACACCTACATACAGTGCTATGACAGCACCGGCCCAGAGAAAGAAATCCTTTGGAGTGACTTTTGATTGATTCATGCAGAAAGTATGCCACTTGGACGAATTATCGCAAGATCTTAATCTTAACTGTGCAAGAACTCCATCACATCGCCATCCGCCACCACGTATTCCTTCCCCTCCGTGCGCAGAACGCCCTTATCCCGCGCCTTAGACCATGATCCGGCCTCCAAGAGCACATCCCATCGCACTACCTCTGCGCGGATGAATTTGTCACGAAAATCGGAGTGAATTGCGGCACCTGCTTCAGGGGCCGTCGACCCTCTCTTAATAGTCCATGCCCGCGTCTCTTTCTCGCCCGTTGTAAGAAATGAAATTAGATCGAGAAGCGTGTATCCGGCTTTGATGAGCGCGTCGAGCCCGTCGTCCGCGACTCCCAATTCCCGTCTGAAATCCGCACGCTCGTCGTCGTGCACGTCTGCAAGTTCGTTTTCCACACCAGCATCTACCATCACATACCCGGCATTTTCAGAATCCAGAAATTCCCGGAGTTCCCGCCACCGCTCACCCTTTTCAGCATCCACATTCACCGTCCCGCTTTTTCGATTGAGCACGTAGAGAATGGGCTTCATCGTGAGAAGCTGCATCGCTTTTGCGATCATCATTTCTTTTTCGTCGAGAACGACGGTGCGCGCTGCCTTCCCCGCTCGCAGGATGGGAACGATCTTGCGAAGCACATCTCTTTCGACAATGAGCTCTTTGTCTCCGCTTTTAGAATCGCGCTCTACCCGATCAAGCCGCTTCTCGGCACTTTGCATATCTGCAAGCACGAGCTCCATATTGATGATCTCGATATCTTGCCGAGGATCCACCTGCCCTGCCACATGATGCACGTCGTCGTCGTCAAACATTCGCACCACCTGTGCGATCGCATCTACCTCGCGAATGTGCGTGAGGAATTGATTACCGAGCCCTTCTCCTTGCGACGCACCTTTCACCAAGCCCGCGATGTCGACAAACTCCACGATCGCCGGGACGATTTTCTGCGTATTCGACATTTTGGCCAACGCCCGCAAGCGCGGATCCGGTACCGGCACAACTCCGACCGATGGATCAATGGTACAAAAGGGGTAATTCTCCGCCGGCACCCCCTTGCGCGTCAGCGCGTTAAAAAGCGTGGATTTCCCGACGTTTGGCAGCCCAACGATTCCAATCGAAAGCGACATACTGAATTATTCTCGTTCCAATATCCGATAACCCTCCAAAATAGCATCGCACACGAAATCTTCCAGCAAGCTCGGATCGTCTTTCATCTGCGCCTTGTTCAGGTACGTGGTATACAATCGTCGCTTCTCCTGCAGAACAACTACGGGCGCAAAATTCTCACGGAGCGCCATTGCATGCATGAGCAATCTCCCGATGCGACCATTGCCGTCACCAAAGGGATGGATCTTCTCGAATCTCCAGTGAATATGTGCGACGTGAGCGACGACATCCTTGTCCGATTGCTTGATGTCATGAACGAGTTCTTCCATGAGCTCCGGCACTTTCTCATAGTTGGCCGTTGGTACATGTGCACCCATAATACGAACGCTGTGATTTCGATAGATGCCCGCGTCCGAGCGGATGGCATTCATGAGAATGCTGTGCAATTTCAAGATCAACTCTTCATCGATCGGTTTTTTGCTATTAAGATGCTCAAACAGATATTGGAGGGCTGCTTGATGATTTTTTGCTTCCAACTGTTCTACAAGGCTCTTGTTAGGCAGTGCTACGTTCTCAAAAAGAATGGCGGCCGTGTCACCCTCTGAAAGCGTACTGCCCTCGATTCGATTGGAGTTATACGTCAGCGACAAGTAAAACTGATCGCGGATGTCGGGATTATCCAAAATCTCCTTAAGAACAGCTTTATGCTTTCTGCCGGTTGCAGCGACGAGCTGCTTTTTGGTCTCAAGCACGGTCTCTGGAATTTGCTTCTCGCCCGAATAGTCTTTGTACAACGTCTCGATCTTCTCCTGCATTTTAGGGCGCGGAGTGGCCTTGTCATTAATCCAGCGGTTCAATGCGGCAAACGTCACACCCAAACGCGCGGCTAATTCCGCTTGCGTGAGGCCCGACAGTTTCTGCAGACTCTCCAATTGCTCCTGTATGGTCATGCGCCCCACTTTACCAAACTATATATAGTTTGTCAAAAGGACACAATTTTATGTAGTTGCGTTTCCCCGGATGACCCTTGACTGAGGCACCGAAATGTGCTTGTATCTTTGCTCGGGCTCGACCGAGCCCTTGAACATTGAAAGGATCCGGAAAAATGTTGATCACCGAACTCGCAACTTCGTCGAGGCGCTTCCTCGACGATTTCATGGCAGCCAATCCGCTGCCGAATGGCGACGAGGGTCTCGCCATTTTCTCCTCCTTCGGGGGGAGATATCAATGGATCGAGGGGGCGCGAGTCCCCTCCAACAGAGGCGGAGTCTTCCGCGAGGAGGCCCCGGATGGCCTGTATCGGGCCGGCGCCTGCGGGAAGATCGTGGCCCCGCAGGGCCTGCTCGTCGTCTCGGACGAGCGGAAGAAGTATTTCAAACCCCTCCCCTCAGGATACGCAAAGTACTCGGAGGGGCGAAATCTCATCGAAACCTGGCTCCGGGAGCTGGGGGAGGAGGCTTTCGTATTTGAACTAAAACCCAAGCACGAACACCGGAGGCGACTCGTCCCTCCAGTGTACACCAGCTCATTGAGCTGGTCTCTCACGTGCGAGGGGCTGGCAATGAGGGTTGGAGGAATTCGCCTGGAGGGCCAGTTCACTTCGTTGGGGATTGCTTTCAACGAGGTCGAGCGGTGCGTGGAGTACCACGCCCGCTGGGATCTCTCGGAACTCGCCCTCGCCGACTCGCTCTCGGTCTTCTACGACGAAGATGAGTGGTACGCTGGCGGCCGGCCGGGGATTCCGGTCGTCGCGCTCGACCATTCAGGCAACGTCGCCGGCTGGTTCGCCGGCCAGCAGGGATTCGTCCCTGCGAAGGGGTGGAATCTCCACCCCGCCGTCCGGAAATTCCTCGATCTACCGGCCTGAGCCGGAGCGATCGAAGAGACCTTCTAAGCGCCGCAAATTTTCGAAAGGAGTTTGCGGCGTGACTATTTTATATTCCCTCGCCAAAGGAGTTTAGAGAATGCTTGAAAAAGCTTAACCGGTGCGAGAGGCGGTGTTCGCGAGTAATCCCCGCAGCACGAGGAGTGCGAGGATTGAGGATTTTCCAGCAGGAAAATCCGGGTTCCGAGGGGATACCGTCTCGAAGCGAAGGTTTGGAAACATGCTCTAGATTCCCAACCTTCCAAGCTCGGACACTTCCTGGAGCCAGCGAGTTTTGCGATGTTCCGGAATGTTTTCAGACGGGCCAAACCACGTAGAGCGCACGGAGAATCCGGCAAACCATAGTATCCCCCATTTGAGCTGCGCATTTACGTTACCCGGCAAAAATCGTACGAGCCATGGTACCGTGCCGCTTGTGAAAATCGTCCGCGCGGTTTTCCCGCGAAATAGCCGGTGCCAAAATATGGTCCGGTCCCCGTGTTTCGTTTTGATATATCGAAAAGCGGAGCCGGGCAACCATGCGCGATCAAAAAGCCCTTTCAAAAGCGCGGGCATCCCCACCCACCACACCGGATACACGATCACAAAATGGTCGGCAGCTGTGATGAGTTGTTGGAATCGGACGAGGTCGGGCTCCAGCGCTTGCATCGCCCGATATCCCTTGTGAAGTATAGGATCAAACTGCATTTCTCCGATATTCATCCTGTCGACAGAGTGACCTGCCGCTTGTGCAGCGGCACAGTAAGCATCCGCAATCTCTCCACAAAATCCAGATTTATCAGGGTGCCCCAAAAGCACCAGTATCTTTTTTGCGCCCATGGCATTATGGGGTTATATCGCGATGATAGGCAGTCTCACGCTCTAGCTTATCGGCGCGCGCTTTTTCTTCAGGCGAATCGAATTCGTCAATAGTTTCGCGTTTGCCGATCTGATGGAGCATAAAAGAGCGAACTGTTTTCAAGCTAAAGTAAAATGCGAAGAGGAAGACGATAGCGATCGTCAATCTCAAGATAAACGTAATGGGGCCCGAAACGTCATATTCAGAAATACCCCACGTCCCATACGTAAGGACTCCCACCCCGGAGATAATACTGCTTCCAGCAGATACCCACATGTCGCGAGGATTGGTGAGCGCAGCAAGCGCCACCATAATCAGTGAACCCAAGACGATGAATGGGAATTCAACGCGAAGATTATTGCCGTATATCGGAGCCGCTACCAAAATGAGTGCGGCAGCGGCAATCAATAGTTGTCGAGAGTAATCTCCGTAGTAATGAGGGACGTTGGTAAATCGGATCATTCCCGGCACATTCCAAAGAGAGTCGACGCGTCCGCCGCCGCCATCACCGCCGCCGCCATCACCAGACATGTGACTATGATGACATGCTACCGAATTCCTGCAAGAGCCAAAAGTGCCTTTGAGTCGTCGGTATCCTTGACCGCGTTGGGGTGCGTAAAGCCACATTTTTCGCACCGATGGATAATGCGATAGTGCGGCGTCGTACCTTCAAGCCGCTCAGGTCTCATCATTCCGCCGCAGAGCGCCGCTCTATCCCCCGGACTTACATCGACATGCCTGCTCCAGAGGCATTTTGGGCAGTGATTGGTGTATCCATCCCCCGACACGTGCGCGCCACAGTGCCCGCAGTCGAAATCCTCGATGGTTCGTTTGAAGCCCATGGGGCAGAGAATACTCTCAAGCCCTGCTCGCTGCAATTAGCGGATCGTCACGTCAATACTCGCAGTCGTGTTCTCACCCCCCATTGAGACACAGCGCAAAACGAGCGTGGTAACTCCTGCAACGGAAGTCATATCCGCCGATAGGGTTTTGCTTCCCTCATTACTGGTCGAAAAAGCTAGACCATTACGGGTCACGACACATGAATCAGGTTTCATTCCGACTGAGGACCACGCGATGAGAGCAATACCACCCCTTGAGATGGAATCCGCCTGCGACAGTATCACGCCAGCGGAATGAGACACTGCTTGAGATCCACTTTCTGATACCGTAGACCCTGCGATCGGACTAGCTCGAATCGGACTAACAATAGGCGGCGTAGTTGTAGAACCTGTAATCGGATTGACGGATGGCGATGTCCACTGATTGAGCACTGGTTGATAATTTTGACCAGCTCCAGAATTGTAATCAGTCACATACGTTCGCGATGGGTCGTATCCCGAAGGAACGAAACCTGGCGGATAAAATTCGTTGAGACCAACATCTGCGTCACTTCTCGCATACGAAATGCCCAGCGCATCACTGTAATTGCCAGGGACATTGATCACGCCCGGCACGGCAATCTTCCGCGCCATGAGATTGAGGACGTCCGCCAGTGATCTCGAACCGAAAATCGTGGGGTTGTATTGCGCCTCCTTGGGAAATATTGAAGTGGCGTTAGCAGAGGGATTTTGTATGTACGCGGTCAAGAATTTGTGTGATCCAGCCTGTCCTAGAAAATGACCCATATAAAGCCCGAGCGATAAGTCTATTTTCGCTTGTTGTATAAGCGACCCATTTCTATCACGCGTTAGCGCGAGAGAATAGGCAGTCACTTTGGCCGACGTCACGGGATCTTTCCGACTTTCTAGCATAAGTGGTTGCTTGTACATTGCAGCCGTGATCCAAACCCAAGAATTTGGCAGCCACTGAAACATGCCGCACGCGTTGATCGAGTTGCAAACAGTGGGATTCCCCCCGCTCTCTGCCTGGGCAATTTTCGCCAAAATGTTGACAGGGAGTCGGTATTGCAACTCGATTTCAGAAAACACTTGCGTCAATGACGTTGAAGCGTGTGCAGTGATCGGAATAATGGTGGCGACCGATAAGAGTGCCAAAGTAATGACCTTTCGCGCGTGCAACATTCGAATAGTATACGCTACGCGCAGACAATCTCGCGTGATGTACCGTGGAAAGCGAGCGACGCGGGAGACTATCGCACGGTTAGTATGACGTCTTTTGCTTGGTTAATTCCGGAATAATTAGAACAATTCAGAGTAATGCTGATTGTGCCTGACTCGTCGGTTATCGGACTGGAAAGAATCTTGCTTCCCTGAGTGTCATCTGCAAACGCCTCACCATTCTGAGTGACGACACACGAATCTGGTTTCATCCCCACCGAAGACCACGAGATGAGCGTCGATCCTCCAGGCGAAATTGTGGTTGGCTGAATGATGATGACCGACGCAGACGGTATAGCGAACGTCGATGTTGCATAGATCGGGCGAGGGTTCACGGTCGTGGGCTGGGAAGGTGGAATACTCGGCAGCTGTGGTTGCGTTGAGCTGAAAACAGGATTTTGTTGTAGCGGCATAGTCATCATCGTTTGGGTCATCATCCCCAGTTGATACATGAGCGGATTAAGTAGCAAATTTTCGGGCTGTTGTTGCCAACTAGCCAATGAATACGGATATGGTGAGCCCTGGGTTGGCCGAATGACTGCATTGGGATCGAAACTTCCCGGAGCACAGGCACGCGTGACGCCAGCGCAGCCCGGGCCCCGCGCTTCTTGATTATCGGCTCCTGCAAGGATCATGTGGACCTCGTCCTTAAACCCTCCACCCTCACCGGTAAACGGAAAGCACACGCCAAATTGCGGATTCCGCCTCGCATAATCGATCATGGTTGATTGTTTGAGAGTCTGCACGTCGAGAGCGAGACCTCTTTGGTGATTACCGTTTGGATTGGCGACATTCATGAGAGCCCCGCAATTCGGGTTATCAATACACAGTTGCGCCTCAAATGCAGGACTACGATATGCCGATGTGATGATGACGGGGCCGTGGTTGGCTTGAAACGACCTGAGGAACGTCGCCGAACACGTGGCAAATTGCGTATTGAGCATCTCGATGTTGTCGTCAGTCTTTGCACTGCCCGATCTCGGGAGAGACTTCAAAAATTGCTTTGCCTCCCCCGAAGCCTTGCCTACATACTGACTCGTGGGCTCCCACCACATTCCTACGACCGGATCTGGTATCCCAGCCGCTTCCATGAACGGAAGATCTTCCGCGGTTGCAGCACGAACGCCGGGAGGCAACGTATATTGCTGCGCGCCTGCGAAGAAAGGGAGCGTGGTGAATAGCAAACTCACTCCGAAAACTATGGCGGTAAGAGAAGTACGAGGGGTCTGCGCAAAACGCATGTACTGATTATACAGCCTCCACTACTCTGATTGAGATTTTCTGTGGATTCGAGCTCGATAATTCCGAGGAGAAAAATTATTCGATACGCTACCTCCCCAACTGCGCCCCCCACGATTTGAGAAGCGCTTCGAGTGCAGCGAGAGCGGCTGCAAGGTTTGAGATTGAGGTTGTGGAGGAGATGGTGGCGGAAGGTGTGGTGAAGCTTGAAGCTTGATACGTGCCTTGATAATCACTGATATCAAGTCCTGTTTTTATCTTGAGGAAGTTGGCGAGGTTGGTGTAATTGGTGGAAGATTTGCTGTAGGCGTATACATAGCCGGTGCCCTGATCGTAAGAGTACGTTTCAAGAGGTGTGGTGCCGTGCCCGGTGACTGTCTGACTGTGATAGCCCGTCGCGAAGATACGTTGTATCGCTCTTCCACTTGGATTGACGATCACCCAATCGACAGAGCTAAAGGCAGAGAGGGAGAGGATGAGAGGTTGTGTCCCCGGTGCGATATTGACCGTGATACTGCTTCGACCGTTTACAACTGTGGAACCAGAGTAGACGCCGACGGCGACGAGTCTCGTCGATGTCGAACTCGAGGAAGCTGCATTAGCTCCAGCGGAGCCGGTGGCAGCACCGGTCGGAGGAACTATGCTGAACAATCCACTCTCTGCAGATGCGAGAATCGTCGGGCTCTGGCAACGTGAGAAAGTATAGCCGAGACAAGCATCTTGCGGTGTAAAGATGCGTGCGCGGATTTTGTAGGACGTCCCGCTCATCATCTGGTCGCACGCCATGAGTCCGTCTGAGAAATTCCCGTTGCACGTACCACTTGTAGCTACCGAGCTCGTGCCGATTGCGGCAGTCACAGTTCGCGAATTCGCAACACCCCCATCGGCTCCAACGAGCTGGATGTACATACTCGCGGTGCTTGGCATATTCGTGACGGACCACATAACGGGGATTGGATTACCCTGAGTAAACGTCCGGCCGCTTATTGGCGAAGTGAGCGAAATACTCGGCGCGCTGGTAGCGTTTCCTACAGTAATGCTGGTCATAGCTACCCAGTCAGTGATGGGTGCATCCGTTGGACCTGGGTGCCAGGACTCTGCCTTGATCGTATAGCTGCCTGGCGTGGCATACGTATGGGAAGTAACTTCATTGGTACAACTTTGACCCACGCGTGCCTGCACATTACTCGGGGACGATACACCATCTCCCCAGTCAATCGTAAGACCATTGCCGCTCGACCCGTACCACCCGTACGAATATTTGCATTTTTGCATCTTGTCTTGAACACTCGTGGGAGCCTGAAGAGTCACCGTCAGAGGTGCTTGCCCTGATGCCGGAGTCGCAGAAAGCGACGAAGTTGAAGTACCCGTAACAGTGATCTTCGTGGTGGCTAGGAGAGGCTGTGGGTTAGCTAAAGCTACCTGACCTAATGATCTTTGGCTTATGGGAGTCTCCAAGACCGTTGTCGGTTGCATACCTACTCCTGGCATACCTACTCCTTGGGAGAGCTGTGCAGTGTAGGTACCGGGCGTGCTATAGACATGAGACAAATCTGATCCCTCTGAGAAGATTGTGGGCGGAAACAGAAATCCAGATTGTCCGTCACCAAAGTAAACAATGAATGCAGAACTTGAGCCTTTAGCACCGAAGCGGACTTCCAGTGGTGCCTCTCCAGATGTCGGCGTTGCGGTAAAGGAACCAGCGACGAACGGCTCAGCTCTTCGAGTAACGCTGTAGATGAGCGGATTACTCGTCACGATTTGGTTGCCGTGTTTGTAGACAGTCACCGTGGCAGTCCAGGTACCTACATCATTTGCCCCTGTGTGGTCGTCTGCGCTCAGCTCGTAGTATCCGGTGTTCGCATTAAACTGCATGACATCGACGTCGTTGATTGACCCCGAAGCAGAGACTTGGTTGATGCGTACCTCCGCCCCCTCTTCGGGTGTAAAAGGGCTCCCAGGATTATCGAGAACCTTCACTTGAAAGAAAACAGTTCCCCCTACGAAGAACGAGGTGTCTTTCTGAAAACATTCCCATGGTTTTACCAACCAGAAAGGTACGCTACAATGCCCGATCCTGCTAGCCCAAAGAGTGGCGGTGATGGCTTGGGGAGGATTGACAGGAAAGTTACAGAGGCCAAAGAGTTGCAACCATGGCGAACAGCCCTCTGGCGTTTGCGGCTTCGGCGTCTTGCTGTAGAGCTCTACGACTTGTGCATCCGACATGGCAGCAGCGTAATACACGATACTGGCCAAATAACCCTTGAAATGGTTGATGCCATTTGGGTAAACGCCCGGCATGTCGTACATACGGCCGATCGATGGGGTTGCGTTGTGGTGGCCGATATTATTTGACGGGATATTTACCGTTTGTACCTTGCTGCCATCAAGGAAGACCGTCGATGAGTTGCCAGTATTGGACCACGCCACGTGATGCCATGATCCCGAGATGCTCGTCTGCAGTGGTATGGGGTATCCGATATCACAGTCACTTCCGCCTGCAAGCTGTGCACCGTTCTTGTCATTACGCACAATAATAGATCGATCGCTCACGCCAATCCACATGTCATTGCCTCCAGCCCCATCAGCATCTGAGAAGATCGTGCCACAGCTTGTGCCCGTGTAGAACACCCATGCTCCGATCGTGAAGGCTGTCGAGTCTGGGATCCTCCCAGTAGACACGTAGGTGTCGGTGCCATTGAATTCCTTCGGACCTTGCCAGGAGAAGATGGGGACCTTAGTAGGGTCGGGACTCACAGACTGACACTGACCAAGTGCTGCACTGATTAGATCACAGGGCGGTGTTGGAGGGACCGGCGGCACAGGCGGCATTCCACCGCAGATTTGAACAATCTTGGCTCTCGTGAGGGATCCGACGATGCCGAAAGAAGGAAGGCCATTTTCTGTCTGAAACCTTTTCACGTATTGCTCCGTGCGTGCCCCGAAGTATCCACCCACCAAAGTTTCTTCACCGAGGTTGAAATGATTGGCGAGGAAGACCTGCAGGCCGCTCACCTGCCCTCCTGTGCTGGCGTCACGTGATCCTCGTTTGAGCGTATACGTAAGATCGGGACAGGATGATGGCTGACTGGCCTGTTGAGGATAGTCATCAGAAGGGGTGTCATTGGAGTGTCCGGTGGGCGAGGTTCCTTGAGACAACGCCTGAAGCTGAGCCATCAATGCTTGGATCTGCGCTTCCAACGCCTGGATAGTCGTCAACTGTTGAGCGGACGCGAGGAACGGTGAGACCAGAAGTATGCCGGTGATTGCGAGAGCTGCTTTTTTGTGCATGAGTGAATGCTACTTTGATAAGTGCATACATTGTGACATGCACAAGGCATCCCGCAATGACATGGGGGGGGGACAACTAGAGGAGCACCGTTACACGATTTCCGGAGCATTCTAGAACGCCGGATTCGATATCAAATTCCCTCAACTCTCCCATGGCGTCGATCACTCTCACACTCCCCTTCTTGAGGGTGGTAACAATCGGTTCATGATGAGGAAGGATAGTGAATTCGCCGCTAGCCCCAGGAAGATTCACAGATTTTGCAGGGCCATCGAATCGAGTGTCACCAACACTCGCGATCGTGAGGAGGAGTGTGGCAGACTCTGCTTGCATATTACGCAGCCTTTACCTCATCAATTCCGCCTTTCATATAAAATGCTTGCTCGTTCTTTGCATCGTGTTTACCGTCGAGAATTTCACCGAAGGCGCGAACGGTTTCTGCAAGCGTGACGTATTTCCCCTTTGCGCCCGTAAACGCTTCGGCCACAGCGAATGGCTGGGAGAGGAAGCGTTGAATCTTTCGCGCGCGGTACACAAGTCTTTTATCTTCCTCCGAAAGCTCTTCGATACCGAGAATTGCGATGATGTCTTGCAAATCCTTGTAGCGCTGCAAAACGCGGCGCGTTTCGTTGGCTACGCGGTAGTGCTCTTCGCCGACGATTTCCGGCGTGAGTGCGGTCGAGCCTGAATCCAGCGGGCTGATGGCAGGATAAATACCGAGCGCAGCCAAGCCGCGGTCGAGCACGATGGTGGAATCGAGGTGAGAAAAGGTCGTCGCGGGAGCGGGATCCGTAAGGTCGTCGGCAGGTACGTAAATCGCCTGCACCGATGTGATCGAACCCTCGGTAGTCGAAGTGATGCGTTCTTGCAAAAGGCCCATTTCATTTGCGAGCGTCGGCTGGTATCCCACGGCCGATGGCACGCGACCGAGCAGCGACGACACTTCCGAGCCCGCCTGCACAAAGCGAAATACGTTGTCCATAAAGAAAAGGACGTCTTTGCCGCCCTCATCGCGAAATGCCTCCGCCATGGTGAGGCCAGAGAGCGCGACGCGAGCGCGAGCGCCAGGCACTTCATTCATTTGACCAAAAACGAGGGCCGTCTTCTCGAGCACTCCGGAGTCTTTCATTTCGTGATACAGATCGTTGCCCTCACGCACGCGCTCCCCTACTCCCGCGAAAACGGAATAGCCACCGTGCTCTGATGCGACATTGTGGATCAATTCTTGAATGAGGACCGTCTTCCCTACGCCGGCGCCTCCGAAAAGCCCCACCTTACCGCCCTTGATAAAAGGCGCGAGCAGATCGACTGCCTTGATACCTGTTTCAAAAAGTTCCGCCTTTGTAGACTGACGAACGAACGCCGGTGGATTTTGGTGAATCGGCAATTTTCTGACATCCTTCTTCATTGCCTCCTTTCCATCGATCGGATCACCGACGACGTTAAACATTCTCCCCAAAGCTGCTTGCCCTACGGGGACGCTGATGGGAGCACCTGAGTCCGTTACCTCTACTTCTCGCGCGAGGGCCGCAGTATCTTGCATCGCAATACATCGGGCGCGATTGAGGCCAAGATGTTGCACCACCTCCAAGGTAAGAAGCCCCTCCTTGCGCTGTACGTGGAGCGCATTCTTGATCGCTGGTAAACCCTGGTCAAAACGCACGTCGACGACTGGTCCGATAATTTGAGTGATGATTCCCTTGGTCATATAGTTTACATCGGCAGCTCTATGCCGTTCTTTTTTGCAATTATTTTAATCCATTCTTCATGGCGCGAAAGTTGTATCATCATGCCCGTATACTCCATTTTCAATTCTGCTATTGGCTTCATAAGCCCCTCCATCATAATAAGAAGTTCTTGAAACTTCTTACTGAATTTCTCATCGAGGTTCTGCAACTCTCGTTTCGTCACCGTTTCTGAACGAAGATCTTCAACATCTTCCTTTGTCGCCATACTACCAATGACACGATCAAGTTTGTCATTAAGGTCATCGAAACCGATTACTTTTCTCTTTTTCACAGATTTTCTAGCCATAAGCCGATAGTATCACAATTATTTCATCGCCTCTATTCCGCTCGTAATTTCAGAAACTTCCCGGGTGATCGCGGCCTGACGGACTTTGTTGAAGGTGCGCGTAAGATCGCCTGCCATTTCTTTTGCTTTATCTGTGGCGCTCTTCATCGCGACCATACGCGCTGAATGCTCCGAGGCTTTCGATTCGAGAACTGGGTGAAATATCGCGATGTTGAGAAGTTTGGGTAACAGCTCAGTCAATACGGTGTCAGCGTCTGGCTCGATCGTATACGCTGCAGGAGGACTTGTTTTGTTTTTTTCTGGCTGAGGAGCGTACTTGCCGCGCGCAGGCCGAATACCCGCGACGATCGCCCCCATTACCTCCGGCGTGATGGGGACAATCTGTCGTACTGTCGGCGCTTGCTCAAACGTTGAAATGAAATTTGTGTAACCGACGACACATCCTCCGATCGACTGCTGAGCATGCAACTCTACAACTTTATTCGTGACGCTCCGAATATCGGATTCCGAAACACCGTCAGTCATATTTTCTAGTTTTACCAAAACCTCGTATCCTCGAGACGCAAAATAATCCCCGCCCCGACGACCAATGGCAATTATTACCACCATATCTTTTGCGAGGTGCAGCCGCGCTATTTCCTGCTCCACGCCGCGTATAACGCCGCTATTGAGTGAACCTGCAAGACCCTTGTCGCTTGTAATCACGATGCAACACGTCTTCCCTGCCTGCTCACGCATCAGCGGATGCCTCGCAATATCAGAAGTGCCGGCGAGTCGTTCAAGCATCGAGAGCGCCGACGCGGCGTAGGCACGCCCGGAAAGCGCTCGCTCCTGTCCTTTGCGCATTTTGACGGCCGAGACGGCCTCCATCGCGTGGGTCACCGTCCCCGTTTTTTTATACGAGAGAATTTTGAGCTTGATGTTCTTCAAGCTGGCCATAATTTATTTCGCGGCGGTGAAAAACTCAGTATGCGCAAGCCGGAAATCTTCGAACGCCGCATTCAGATCCTTCTTGAGTTCATCTGAAAGGACGCCAGATTTCTTAATCTCGGCAAGTGTCTTCGTGCGCTGATTGCCCAAAAATTCCACGAGCATCGCTTCGACGGAAGTTACTTTCGTGACCGGCACATCGAGGAAAAATTTGTTGCCGGCTGCGTAGAGAATCGCGACCTGCATCTCCACTGGAATCGGCGCTCCATTTTTCTGCTTTAAGACCTCCACCATTCGTTGTCCCGAAGAGATACGATCGGCGGTTACCTTATCGAGGTCCTGCGCAAACTGCATGAAGGCTTCAAGCTCTCGAAATTGTGCAAGCTCGAGCTTGAGGCCGCCCGCGACAGACTTCATGGCTTTCGTCTGTGCGCTCGAGCCGACGCGAGAAACTGAAATACCCACATCGATCGCTGGTCGCACACCCTTGTTGAATAGCTCGGCGATGAGGAAGATTTGTCCGTCGGTGATGGAGATCACGTTGGTGGGTATATAAGCAGAGACGTCGCCTTCTTGAGTCTCAATGATCGGGAGCGCCGTAATCGATCCACCTCCCTTTGCTTCGCTCAGGCGCGCAGCGCGCTCGAGAAGTCGAGAGTGTAGATAGAAGATGTCGCCTGGATACGCCTCGCGACCCGGAGGACGACGCAGAAGCAAAGAGAGCTCGCGATATGCGACCGCCTGCTTCGAGAGGTCGTCGTAGACGATGAGCACATCGCGCCCCGCGTCCATAAAGTACTCTCCGATGGCAACACCTGAAAACGGCGCGATAAACTGAAGCGCCGCCGGAGCTGATGCGGGAGCATCTACCACGATCGTGTATTCAAGCGCTCCTTCGCGACGAAGCTGTTCTACAATACGCGCCGTCTTCGATTGCTTTTGTCCGATAGCAACATAAATACAAATCGGCCGCTTCTCTTTCGGTTCGTTTCGCTGGTTGATGATGGTGTCGATGGCGACGGTAGTTTTCCCGATCGATCGATCGCCGATGATGAGCTCGCGCTGACCACGACCGATCGGGATCATCGAGTCGATCGCCTTAATACCCGTCTGAAGCGGCACAGAAACCGATTTGCGATCAATGACCCCGCTCGCTTGCCGCTCGACGGGCATCATGGTCGCTTTCTTGAAGGGCCCCTTGCCATCGATCGGCTCGCCGAGCGCATTCACCACGCGACCGAGCAGTTCTTCGCCCGATGGAACCGAGAGAATCTTGCCCGTCGACTTGACAGTCATGCCCTCAGAAACACGCGAAGTGTCTCCCAAAATTGTGGCACGCACCCCATCTTCTTCAAGATTCAAAATGAGCCCGTATAGCTCTCCCGCGCCCTCCATGGCATCGGACAACTTCTTCCCTTTTCCTTCTTCAAAAAGCACTATTTCGCTCATCACAGCCTTCGAGAGTCCATCAATCGCAACCACGCCATCCCCTACCGCAGTGACACGTCCCGTGTGCTCACTCTCGCGCGTTGGCGCGAAGTGCTCGATCTCCTTGATTATTTTTTCGACGATTGAATTATTCATAGGTTATGACTGTGTGGCACGATTATACAGTGAAAGTAAGTATTTCTTAAAACTCGCGTCTACGAGATGCTCCCTTCCCTCGATTCTCCAACCCCCGATAAGCGACTCATCGATCTGCGTCACCACATCTTTGGCGCTGAGCTTCATGTTTGAAAGTGCGGCGCTCGACTCTTTTTCTGCAGCGCGCTGATCTGCTGCACGAGCTATGGTGAGGACGACCTCGCTCTTACTTCGCTCGCGATGCGCGATCCTCTCAAACGCCCGGCCTATCTTGGGGAGAAGCGTCTCACGACCAGTCCGCACGAGCAATCTCCGCACGGCTTCAACCGCCTCCTTCGAGCTCATGCCTTTTACAATCATTTTCATGAGAGCTTGTGCGTATGCTGTTTCCATAATGTGTGTGTAGTGAGCGTAGTCAGACTATGCGGATTTTTCGCGAAGAATCTTTTCGGCGGCGAGCATCGCGGCACGCGCAATTTCGCGCTCACTCTCCTTGAGTGCCGCTCGCTTTGCCTCTTCACCTCGCTCCATTGCATCTTTGAGCGCAGCTGCCGCTCGAGACTCCGCGATCTTCACAATCTCGGCGCCTCGCTCATCGGCGCGTGTGCGCGCAGCGGCGATCATACCTTCGGCCTCCCGCGCCGCACTCCCTTTGATGCCATCGCTCTCCTCTTTCGCATCGGCAAGCTTCCGCTCTGCTGCCTCCGCCGTTTTTACTCCCTCTGCGATTTTATTCTGTCTCTCGTCAATGATCTTGAGGATCGGCTTGTAGAGCAGATAGGTAAGGACGCTAAGCAGCAATCCAAAATTCACTACCTGCACCAAGAGTAGCTTCCAATTAACGCCGAACACTGCGAAGAGATCACTCATATCGCGTTCGATCAGACGACCTTAGGTAAACTTAATGATGAAGCCTATGACCAATGCGAAAATCGCAAGCGCGTCCGTCACGGCGATACCGATAAACATAGTCGTCTGAATCTTTCCTGCCGCTTCCGGATTGCGACCGATCGCCTCAAGAGCGCTTCCGACCAAAATCCCCAAACCAATGCCCGGGCCCATGACGCCGAAACCGACGGCGATAGCCATACCCAATGTCTTTGCTGCTTCAATATCCATACACGTGTGCCGAATTTACTTTAATAATTAATAACATTTATTGCGGCATTCTAGCATGCTATTGGGAGCTTTCAATGCACACGAACAGGGCTCATGAACCTATGTTAGAATCTGATTGTAACTCTTTATGGTTGAAGATCTCAAGGATACCTCAAAGAAAGGCACCGAATCACCTGAAATCCATCTCGATCATTCGCCCGATGATAAGCCGAGCATTCCTGCTCACGAACCTGCGCTCGATCCGCATCCCACCAGAGACAGAGCTATCGAGGATGAAGTCGCCATCGAAGAGGCTCTGAGTGCCCTTCCCACAGGCGCACGAACATCCAATGTGATCCCAGCCCCAAGTAAGGAGCCCAAGGATCTACGGACCATAGAAGTAAAGACGCGAGAACAATACCGAGAGGTGATCGCGGCGTTGAAAGAGATCTTTACCGACCCATCAGACCTAGAATCCGAGAGAGGATTCGCCGAGCTTTATTTCACGCCAGAGCTCGCGCGCTATTTTCAGATCGTGGGAGAAGTGGACGGCAAGCAACAAACCATTGGGGTGCAGATGATCCGTATCAATCCAAAGGTACCCGATGCGATGTATACACCGTACGGCGGTCTCAAATCAGACTACCGAGGCCTCAATGCGTATCCGCAAGCGGCGATTCTGAATGCCGAACTCATGCGACAAAATGGTGTGAAAGTTGGGTTTAATGATGTTGAAGATCCGGGTCGGATTGTCGCTGCGAATGCATATCCTGATGAAACTCCCGAGGAGATTACATCGCGCTGCGAAAGGCGGATTAACTTCTTCCGCCGCTCTATGGGCATGTATTTTGTGAATGACCCTGATATACCATATTGCCGACCCGCTTCCGATGATCCAGAAAAGATCCAGGCGTACGATCTCTTGGGCTTTAGGCCGCTCGATGCAGAAGACGATATGTGGAAAAACACCTTCAATGAAGACAAGACTTCGATATCACTTGATGCATATGAAAAGTTCTACCTGGATATGATGCAGCTCGAATATGGTGACAAGAAAGGCGTGCCTTCCAAGGAGGAATTACGATCAACGTATCCGGCGATAAACGAGTTCTTCGGTTACGTAGATAGAGCTCGCGCGAATAATAAACAATGGGTCTCTCTCCACGCAGAACAGGTTCGCAAAAAGACTTCCCCAAATCTGGCTGACCAGGTAAGGTTCGACGACCCCAGTCTCAGAGATGAACGGATGGCCAAAGGGAAAATCACAGGTTCTCCTAAGGTCCAATAAACCTACGAGAGAAAACTCCTTACTGAAACCGAAAATTCTTAAATTGCCACGGGTCGGCTTTATCTAAATCTTCGGCAAACCCCTCCTGACGGCCCTTAAGAGGAGTCCAGTCGCTATACTCCCCCACGAGTGTGCCAAGATACGGGTCCACCACGTCCATCACGCGTTCAAAGTCCATTTCATCCGCCTCGACAACACCCTCTTTTTGATTCTCAATAATCCACACCATGGCACCCAATACACCCGCAGTTACCTGAAGACCTGTTGCGTTTTGATACGGAGCGAGCTTTCGCGCCTCTTGAATCGTAAGCTGCGAACCATACCAATACGCCCCCTTCTTGTGTCCCATCAAAAGCACGCCCAGCTCGTCCATACCGTCTTCAATCTCCTCAAGCAATATGCGCTGCTGCGACTGCAGCTCAGAATTGTTACCGAAACACTCTTCGAGAGAAAGGATGGAGGCATCGCACGAGCGATACGCGTAATGTACCGTTGGACGAAAATTTGCTTTCTTACCTTTGCGGAGCGTGTAGTAATCTGCGATGGAGACAGATTCGTTGTGGGTCACGGCTCTCCCCAAGAAATGTCCGTGCCGAGGCGTCCACGTACGCACGAGAGTGCGGCCACCCGGCCGGTTCAAGTATATGGCTGCGCCGCATCCGTATGGATGCCGCCCTGCATCCGGCGGAATATGCTTCTCGTGCGTGCCCCAGCCGATCTCGCAAGGCTGGCATACGCCCTCGGAGTGAAAACCGTCGACGGACCACGTGTTTTCAAAGCGCCCGATCACTTTCGGCGTATGCGCGACCTGAGAATCATATTCTGCAATATGCACGACGCGAACTCCGAGATTGCGCATAAGCCTTCCCCACTCGATTCGATTCTTCGGTTTCGAGATTTTATACTTCGTGTCTTTTGCAATCTGAAGCAGAGCGCGCTTCACAAAGTGCGAGACTATACCCGGATTAGCACCATGCCCTACAACAGCAGTCGAACTTTTCTTTTTCTCATCCTTGAGGACAAGAGCGGTTTCTCGAAGGCCATAATTTGATCGCTCCGTGATTGAGAGATTCGGATCGGTGTAACCACCGGGCCACGGCTCAATGCAGGTGTCGAGATAGAGAATGTCTCGTTTGCGACAATATTCAATGAGCGCGACCGACGAGACGTTGACCGACAAGTTGAGAAGAAAATCCCCTTTCGAAAGATGCCGCGAAAGTACCGTTTCGTAATTCTCGCGCACCAACGGCTCGATATAAAAAGGAATACCCTCCTGTATCGCTACATCGCGTCCACGATCATCGGCAGCGATGATCGTGATGCGATCTTTAGAAATCCCTATGTGGCGCAGTATCAAAGGAAGCACACCAATGCCGATGGATCCGCACCCGAGCATAAGCAGCCGCCCCGGGAAATTAACATGTACTTTGTATGCCGATTTTCTTTCTTTCGATGATTTCTTTTTCTTCATGATCTCGTTTTATTTATCGTGCTAGTCATCTCACGCATTACTATCTTCAACCACACCTCAGTCTACTTTACTCTAATAATGACACTTCTGGGTGTCACAGAGAGTAACACAATAGCAGCTAGAAAACCCGCGAGCCCAAGTAAGCTAAACGCGTTGGTCATCCCGACGGTATCTGCAAGAACGCCTGCGATAAAGGGCCCGAAAACATATGCAATATTCATGGCAAAATCCTCGAGACCCTCAGTCTCTGCCTCGACGGACGGGACATCTGCTATGTAGCCGGCGTACCATGAATTTATACTTGGCAGCGCAATGCTCGTAAAAAGAGAGGCGAAGAGCACGACGAATATCCGAAGAAACGGATCCGCCACAAGCGCGAAACACGATAGTATGAGGGAGCCTATAAGGAGCGCGGCAAACGCTGTTCGCTTTTTTCCAAACCATTTTGTTATTGGCCCGACGAACCAACCGACCACAAGTACGGGAAATACAAAGGCGGCAAGCAGGAATCCCCCAAATCGAGCTGACAGGCCGACAGTCTCTGCATACAGAGGTGCGAATGTCCAAAAGAATGCATCGATAGTCCAAAGGTAGAAGGTGGTAAAAAGCATTGGCATCATGTGCCACCCGATCTTCTCCCAGAGTCGCAGTTCGATGAGAAAATGCTTTCGACGCGAAGGGATGTGCTCCGTAAGGGAATCTCGCTTGCGGTAGAGCGTGAATAGCATAAGGAGGAAGACGAATCCCGTAGTGAGAAATAGCCAATACAACCCGAAGGCTCGCCAATCTATGATTTCAACTATGACAAACCCAACAATGAGTGGCGCGAGCAGCTGCCCCAATGCACGAAAAATCTGAGCAATTCCAAATGCCGATGATTGTTCAGCTTTTTTTGAGTAACGTCCGATAAAATCAAACGTGCCGAAGCCGTACAGATCGAAATATATGCCCCATACAGCCATCGCAAGAAGAAAAAGTGGGAGCGTACTCGCAGACCACAAAAGCGCTGGATATACGGCACAGAGAGCAAACATCACCAGAAATACGCGTCGAAAGTCAGTATTCTTGAATATCTTGCAAATGAGAAAATCAAACAAGGCCCCTGTAATCGATGATGAACCAAGAATGAAACCTATCATGGTGTTCGAGAATCCATGCTGCTGCATAAGTAGCGGCGCTATGTACTGGCCCACGCTATCCGCCATCGTCCAAAAGAGAACGACACACCCAAATACAAAAATCGTGGAGCGTTGTCCTACAAACATGTCTCTCACGTGTCGAGGCATGAAAGATTTAGATAATGTAGAGGTGCTTGTAATGCTCGGTCTTCCGGCTCTTTAACATCGGATTGAACGAGGCGAGCTTCAAATGCCCACTGCCGTCTTTGTGAAAAACAAATTCCTGAACGCGCATGTTATCAAACATGAAGTGTCGATAGCACGTATCGAAAAGATCCTCGGGAAAATACGCCCCTGGTTTGAGTTCGTCGGAAATCAAGACGTTGAGTGCCGCAAATACACCAACGACAACCTGTGTGTAGGTGGCGTTAGTGCCAATAATGGCAATGCTCGGCACTGTATTAAAATAATACACGCGCTTGTCTTTGTACTCGAGTATCACGCCGATACTATCTGAGCCATCGAGTATTTCACTCGTGTTGTTCCCCAGCTCAAGGCTGTCTTTGGTCACATCTCCTTTCTGCTCATACATCTTTACGAGCATGTCCATGGTCTTCGGATGGACCGCGTAGATAAATTGCGAAGGAATATCGTATTTGTTGCCGATACTCGCACATTCTTCGTGCATTGTGATCATGCCATCAGGATACGTATCGAACTTCATAATCGGTTCGAGAATGCCACGCATGTTTTTCCGGTGCTCTAAGGAGTTTGGTGTCAAGACTGTCATCTTCTCCCGCCCTCTCCCAAGAATCACACCTGTGGTATCGCGTACGCATTCTGTAAGGAATTCGTGCACCGACCACGTCATCATTGGGTGCCATTGGGTGGCAACTTTCGAAGTGTCATATTCAAAATGGATCAGTTCTTTTGGAATGCCGAATTTCTCGATACCGTAGCGGACCCACATATTAACTACGCCAGGATTCATGCCGGAACATATAATGTGAGGAGCTCTATCAAATGAATCTTTCTTTTCGAAAATCCCTATCGTTCCCTCTTCGATAGTTTCCTTGTCATCATTGAGGCCTGTGTTTACGTATGAGACCCCCGCTTCATTCGTCGCTTCCAGAAATGGCAAACTGTCCATGTCGGATATATCCAAAACAATGCTGATCGCATGCTCCTCGAGTATTCGGTGGTATTCGGCCTTTCTTTCGGGAAGCTTGAGCTCCACCTGCAAAAATATGTACTTCAGTCGTTCGTGATCGATGTATATATCATCCAAAACCTTCCTGTTCCTATCAAGAAGTACCAGATCGCCGAACAGATCGCGAACCGCCGTCATGTGGTGAAGTAGTGCGTTCGCCACCCCCCCCCGAAGCCCCCACGACTAAAAGGTTTGGTTTCGCGTGCATAGATACGCGAAATTATCGCCCCATCAAGAGGTTCTGTCAAAACACAAGTGAGGGTGAGAGATTTATTTCCTAAACAACGAACCGAGAGGATGTTTTTGACGTAGCACAGTGCTCGCGAAATATGACGCGATTGCGATCGAGGCGATCTGCGTACCTGCTCCGCCCACAACACCCTTTTCTAGAGAGACATAGGGAAGTGGCTTCTTGGACACAGAATACGCAGCGCTCCACGCGCGATGTATCCGAATATTGGTTGCCAAGGTGCGCAGTGCGTACCGGCGAATGTTCCTCAGGTGAGGCGAGTGCAACTGTGCCTCTGCGCCTTTTGAAGGCTTGTGCACATCGCCATAACCAATAAGAAGACGCCTGTCCGATGTTATCTTCCCATAATGGTAAGACTGCCTCTCGTCGTCAAAAAACATGGATTTTCCAGCACGTCGCAATCCGCGTATTTTTTTTATCGAAAGCGGGCGCGTCACGCAGATTGTCGTTATGTAATTTGTAAGACTTCTGTGTTTCAGTGACGTCCCGAGCGCATACGTAACATGCCCGAAACGGATCGTTCCTTGCGGGGTTATCGCTACACCATCCTTTACGCGTAGTATCGGAGTGTTTTCATAAATCATCACACCTCTCCCGCGGAGATACTGCGCCATCCCCTGGATGAATTTAAGTGGATTTACAGAAATACTCTTTTCGAGATATTCGCCCTTCGAGAGTTCATTCCTAAAAAAAGTAAGGCTATGATTTTTATACTCACAGACAAGTTTGCCATCTTTAATCAAGCGGCGCACCTCGCGCTGCGCCTGCTTAAGGGCGCGCGCATAATTAGATGCAGCGCGATGTCCATGTATTTTCGCCAGTATATCGATAGGCGCTGTCTCGAGTTGAGCTGTCAGCATTCCCGCTGATTGTCCGGTGGATCCAGATCCAATGAAGCCCCGTTCGACTATCGTGATATTTCGTATTCTCTTTTTCATGAGGAAATGAGCGACGAAGAGGCCCGTTACCCCTCCTCCGATTATCAGATAGCGAGTTTTGTGATCTCCGATAAGACCCTTGCCCGGCTTATATCCAGTGTTTTTCCAGAATGTTTGTTTTTTCATGAAAATTCCTAGTTGGCCATTATGACATGAAATTGCCATTAACGCAAACAGCCGCACTTTTCCTTTACCTTATAATTCCACGGTCGTAGTATTATAAGGTTAGTCTATAAATATGTGGAACGAGAGCTTTAGTGTGCTGGGGTGACTGCCAGTTTGATGAAGAAAAGCGTAAGGAGGGCGAAGATGGCAGCTTGGAGAAAGCCGATGAAAAGCTCAAACATCATGAGGGGCACGGGCCCAAAATATGGCACGAAGTGCGTAGCCACGAGAATCAGCACTTCACCCGCGAGAATGTTGCCGAAGAGACGGAATGAAAGTGAGACGAGGCGCGCGAGCTCTCCAATGAGTTCCACGATTCCCACCGCGAAATCAATGGGCGAATGGAAGTTGATGAATTTGCCAGCATATTTGATAGCGCCGAGTGTGGCAACACCCGTCACCTCGATCACGATAAAGGAAATGATCGCGAGCGCGAGCGTTACGTTGAGATCGGTATTCACGCTACGAAGAAGCGGTAAAAATTCGTGCTCTCCAAAGAAACCCAGGCTACCGATACCTGGTGTAAATTCAAGAAAGTTTGCGGTAAAAATGAAGAGGAAGATTGTCGTCAAAAAAGGGAAGAATTTGCGGGCCATATCGCGACTCCCTAAAGTCTCTGCTACATAATCATACACATAGCCAAAAACCCACTCGAGGACCGTTTGAAATCGGCTCGGTATCATTTTGATTCGCGATCCGACGACAAGCGCGATCACAATCAAAATCGCCATTACTATCCAGCTCGTGAGGAGTGTATTGGTGATGGGAAGCCCCAAGAAACTCCCCAATTGCTCCGGAGCGAGCGCGACGTGGATTCCCCCGGAAGCCGCTTCTCCCGCGTGTTCTGTAAGCACTGCAGCGGCTGTCGTCGCAACTTCCGTCATAAAGTAACGACATACTAGCACGTCTCTTTATGAGTTGAAACTAGCGCGCGCTCACAAAACGCGATATGCACTCAGCAACCCGCGCCTCTTCACCCATGAAACCATGCTCCACCTGCGGAATAATTTCCACTCTGTCCGATTTTTTGAGATATGAAATGAACCACTTAGCAATGTCGCGAGCTGGGCGATCGGCATATTCATCATGCTCGGCCAACAAGACAAGTAGAGGTGTTTTAACAGATTGTAGTGTACGAGGGACGGATTGTGGGTTCCAGTAGGTAAATATTTCTTCTGGACCCTTTCCGGCGTACAAACTCAGAAATCGCTGCGCATCCAGTGTTTCGTGCCATATACCGTCGGGCAAAAATGTGTGTTTCTTCCCTCGGCTCACGAGGGCGCGCGCGGCTCGCGCCGCGCGCGCAACCCTTCGCGTTCCGCGCAATTTCACCTCGGCGGAATAGTCGCTAATAGGCGCCAATAACACTACCCCCTTCACTCCCCGACCCTTTTTTGAGGCCCAATAAACAGATTTCTGACAGCCCGTAGAATGACCAACAAGAAAAATCTCTTTTACTCCCTGTCTTTTTGCAAAGCGAATGGCACCTTCTATATCATCGATACAATCGGTAAATACTTCATGAGCTGCCCCTCCTTTTAGCATGCGCTTTGGGGATCGGCTCTGGTGTGAGATGCGCGCTACCTGATCGTGCCCGCGATTGTTGAATGTGAGCACGGCCGTGTGACTATCCACGAGCATTTCCATGATGCGCAACTTGCTAAACATCGAGCTCCCAAGCCCATGCACCCACACGATCACTCGTTTGGGCCGCTCAGCCCCCAGCCAGAGACCGTTAAGCACTACCCTTTTCGGCGACACGACTTCGATCACCCTGCACGGACGTGACTCAATATTTGGTTGCATACTATCGACTATACCCTAGTCACTATCACCTATTTATGTCCCCTCCTGCCAACTCGCGAGATACTTTTCCTGAGCATCGGTGAGGACGTCGACGCTCTGTCCCATTGATGCGAGCTTGAGAGAGGCGATGTGCTTCTCGGTTTCCTCTTGCACGTCGTACACACCCGGAGCAAGCGGCGTCTTTTGTGTGGCCATCCATGCAGACCCAATCGCTTGTGTCGCAAAGCTCATATCCATGACGCTCGCAGGGTGACCCTCAGCGGCTGCGAGGTTGACCAACCTTCCTTCTGCCAACACATAAATCCTATTGGCTCCGACTCTGTATTCTTGTACAAAATTCCGCACATCTTTCGGAGCACCTTGAGCGATCCTCTTCAGATCATCCAAGTTTATCTCCACATCGAAATGCCCGGCGTTGCAGACGATCGCCCCATCTTTCATCACTTTGAAATGTTTTTCTGTAATGACGTTGATGTTGCCTGTCACGGTGCAAAAGAGATCACCCTCCTTCGCCGCCTCGATCATCGGCATCGCACGGAACCCTTCCATGGCGGCTTCGAGCGCTTTCACGGGATCGATCTCTGTCACGATGACGTTTGCGCCCATCCCGCGAGCACGCATGGCGAGCCCTTTGCCACACCATCCAAACCCTGCGACGACGACCGTCTTTCCGGCTATCAAAATATCGGTCGCACGAATAATGCCGTCGAGGGTGGATTGGCCCGTGCCATACCGATTGTCGAACATGTTTTTCGTCTTTGCGTCGTTCACAGCGACGATAGGCATCTTCAAAGCGCCCGCCTTGTGCATGGCGCGAAGTCGTATGACTCCCGTGGTCGTCTCTTCCGTCCCGCCGAGGATATTTTTAAGAAGCTCGGGGTGACCTTGATGAATGGTCGTCACGAGGTCGGCTCCATCATCCATCGTGAGCTGGGGGTTTTGAGCGATGAGCGCCTCGATGTGCTTGAAAAAAGTCTCCTTGCTCTCCCCCTTTATCGCAAACGTCGGGATGCCATAATCTTGGACCAAGCTTGCGGCTACGTCATCCTGCGTCGAAAGCGGATTCGACGCCGCAAGAAATACACGTGCACCGCCCGCCTTCAGCGTGATGACGAGGTTGGCAGTTTCTGCGGTCACATGGAGTACCGCTGCCAAAGTCTTGCCTTTGAATGGTTGATCTTTTTCAAATTGTGCGCGAACACTCCGAAGGACGGGCATGTCTCGCTCCGCCCAATCGACGCGCCGCTTTCCCTCCAGTGCTAATGCAATGTCCTTAATGTCATATTCCATCCGGCACAGTATACAACTCTAGAGCATGTTTGAAAACGCTTAACCGGTCTGAGAGATGGTATTTCCGAGGAATCCCCGCAGTACGATGAGTGCGAGGATTGAGGATTTTTCAGCTGGAAAATCCGGTTTCCGAGGGAATACCGTCTCGAAGCAGAGGTTTCTAAACATGCTCTAGAGCGTCAATGTCTCTCCGTAAGCGGTCTGATAACGTTGGCCCAACTCAGGGATTGTGAACGTGTGATTCTGCGTCCCGTAGTGTTCAACGGCGTATGCAGCGACGGCGCTCGCCAGTTGCGTAGCTCCCCGCATCGCATATCCGCGCAAGGTCCCCGCGATGAACCCCGCACGATATGCATCTCCCGCGCCAGTCGGATCAACGACTTGCGCAACAGTGACCGCCTTCACGATCTCTTCCCCCCCCCTTGTCACGATTCGCGAACCCTTCTCTCCCAATGTCACGATGAGCGCAGCGGCTTTCCCGACGATCGTCGCCTCATCCCATCCCGTCTTTGCAAGGATAAGACTCAGTTCATAATCATTCACAAACAATCCTTTGCAGCCTGTCATTCCATCGCGTAGTTGATCAGCGGAAAGTGCGGGGATTTGCTGGCCCGGATCGTAGAAATATTCGATTCCCTGCTCCCGATAGTATTCGGGCAAACGCGCCATGTCTTCTACACAGCCTGCACCTATGATCGCGCAGCGCGCTTCCTCAGTCGGAGGTAGCGGGATGTAGGGTGTCCCTCCCGAAGCCATTGAAAATGCTGAGATCTGGTTGTTCGCCCGATCAGTCATGATGAAAGCGGACGATGTGGATCCTTGCGTATCGATCTTGATTGAGATCGGATCGATCTTGAGTGAACGCAGATGGCCAGCGTATCGCTCAAAATCAGAGCCCGCTGTCGCAATGATGTGTGGCGATTCCCGCAGTAACGCGAGATTGTATCCGATATTCCCAGCCGTCCCGCCAAAATTTTCGGTGAATCCCTGCACGGCAAAACTCACGTTTATATTGTGAAGCTTGTCTGCGACAAAATGCTCTTTGAAAAGCCCAGGGAAATCCATGATGCGATCGTACGCTATGGATCCTGAGACAAGTATGCGAGACATCGAGAGATTATACGCCGTGAACCCCTATGACACCAACATTCGATTACTGCTGCGCTTGTATACTGCCCCTCTCTTTCGAAAATATTATTTCACCGAGATCTTCAATGCCTCTTCCTGTCTCGACAGAGGTAATCACTATTGCGCTACCACCTGATCTCTCCGTAATTGCGGCGACTTGTCGTGAAATTTCTGCCTGCGACAGTTTATCTACTTTGTTGATCACAATTACGTATGCATGCCCTCGTTCCGTTAGAACAGCAATCATCTGCTCATCGAATTTCGTTAGTCCCGCCTTTGCTTCAAGTATGAGGACGACCTTTTGCGGCAGCGCCTCACCCGAGGTGAAATACCAAATGATCAGCTTGCGCAACTTTTCTCGATCTTTTTGCGTGGTCGCAGCGTATCCGTATCCAGGCAAATCGACAAAATACTTTGATTTGTTTATCAGAAAAAAGTTGATCTCGGTGGTTTTGCCGGGTTTGATCCCTACGCGTGCCAGATCTTTTTTCCCAGTCAGAGAATTCAAAATGCTCGACTTCCCGACGTTGGAACGGCCGATGAAAGCGATTTGCGGAATCCCATCGCTGAGGATAGGATCGCTCCCGCGAATCCCTTTTACAAACTCTGCTGACGCGATCTTCATACGAGTGCCATTGCGCACTCTTCGCTGCAATACACATTGCCCTCAGGATCGCGACACGAATCACACGCGATGAAATGAAGATGGCAGGTTTTCTCCGCGCAATCCGCATATCGCTCAGACGACGCGCCACAGAGTCGACACTTCCCTATTACTTCTCGTTCTCCACCAAAATCCATAGTCACACGCTGATCGAAGGTGTACAGCGTGCCTAGAAAATCTTTGCCCGGATATTTTTCCATATACGTATGGATGCCGCCGTCGAGCTGACGAACATTCTTGAATCCTTTGTGTTGGAGATACGCCGCCATCTTCTCGCACCGAATGCCACCGGTACACACGGTAACGACTTGTTTCTCCTTAAGTGGCGCAAGCTTCTCGAGCGCGAGTGGCAGATGGCGCGACGCAGAGATCCCTGGCTCGATCGCGTTTTTGAAGTGTCCGGAAGCGAATTCATAATTATTTCGCATATCTATTATGACAAAATCTTTCTGTTCCTCGTACCAGGCTCGTAATTCTTCTGGAGAAATGCGTGGCGCAGTACGCACACGCGGATCGGCCTCCTCTTCGCTAAATCCAGTACCCACTATCTCATTACGCACCTTTACAGAAAGCGACGGGAAACTTCTTCCTGTCCCCTTGCTTCGCTTCACCTGCACATCCGCGAATCGTTCATCAACAAAAAATCGCGTGACGAATTCTTCCGTATTCTCTGTCGCCCCTTCCAAGGTCGCATTGATACCCTCCTCAGCCACGATAGCGCGACCGGTCAGTGATAACTCAGCCGCCAACATTCGCACCCGCGCCGCCAATTCATCGGGTCGCTCCACATCAACGTATTTATAGAAGAGGAGCACTTGATAGGAAAACGCTTGTGGATTTTCGGTGCCGATCTCTTTCATAGCGACACTATAGCAAGGCGACAGCTCCAACGCATTGACATAGTCCAATTGCTTGGCATAGTAATCGGAGGCGCACATCCCGTGCGCACATAATTTGAGGGAGGCTTCAAGTGTTCAAACCAGTGACTGAGGCCGAACTCCAAGTCGGCCTTAAGTACGCGCGTGAAAAATTCTCGGAGGAGCTTCGGCCATACTGGCTCGAGCGCTTCACGAACGAGTCAGGAACCCTGCGGCTTACGCGCAAGGCCGCTGGGGAAAGACTGAACCTACCGGACGCTCTCCGATTGACCATGAGGTCAACCGGTGTGCCGGAAAAGAATGGCGTCCAGCAGCGGCGTTTCAACGCCTATGTTTCGGCCGCCATGAAGATCTTCTCCTTCCGAAAGGAGGAGATCAGGCGGAAAAAAATGGCCGCACAGGCCACTCCGCCACAAAAGCCCGCCTGGCTGACGGACCAACATGGGCAGTATCTCCTGCTGCCCTGAGACCGTTACAGATGCCCGCTCTCATGATTGAAGCGGGCATCGAGATTTTGTGCGCGGAGGCTACGGCGATCTCCTGGGCAGATGGTTCTATTTTTTGGCCAACGTTTCCACTACCTGAATCAAACGCTCAAGCTTCGCGTTCATCGCCTCAAGTTGCTTCACCACAACGAAGTCGCTACTTTTATTTGTTTCTGGCTCGGCATGTGCGTATGTGCGCGGGGTATATTCTCGTTTCGGATATCGATCTCCGGCCCGTCCAGCACCAGTGTCCCCAGTCTTTACAAAACATTTTCGACAAAATATCGGCTTGCCACTCACTGGCTTGAAAGGCACTTCGCACGAATCACCACAATTGGTGCATGTAGCTTGATGATGAGTCATTGGGCCGCTCGATCTGTTTTCCCACGGCTTCTTCCCAAAGCTCGGCTTGCCACCGCGCGCGCCAAAGGCCGGCTTGCCGCCCAATGCCGCAAATCGCTTCCCGCCCTCACGTTTAACGTATGCTGTCATAGAGACGTGGAGTCTGCACTAGTATTGACAAAATAGCAAGGAAGTGGCGTTTTTTGAATTACACTTTGCACTTGGATACTCTTTCCATAAGGCCTTTGCGTGTTATTGTATTACGTAATGAAAAGCCTGGATGGCGGCCTAGAATCAGGAGTACCGCTCAAGAACGGCCTTGAGGAGGGCAAAATTAAGCCATTGCCCGTTAGCGACGAACAGCAGGCGAGAATGGAAAAAGCCAGCAGTGCAATCCAACTCCGACTCTTGGCACCTTTAAATCGCTTCACCTCAGATCCTACTCGGTACCAAGGTAAGCTGCTCTCGGTTTTCGGTCCATCTGGTGCGGACGATTTTAACCACATAGTAGATACATTAGTAGTTGAGCTCGCAATCCGCCTTCCCAAAACCGTCGCTGAATTACAGAATTTCACCGCTGCGCTGCAGGAAGAAAGGACGCCCCTGGACAATCTAACCCTAGAGCAACTACGAAACGAGGTTACGCTTTCGTCGAAAGATGAGTGGCAAGAAAACCCCTTGCACTATCTCGCGCTTGCAACGTCGATAATCGAGAAATGCGAAGTGGACTGAGCAGACACTCGCTCCTACCGAGGACAAAGTGTTTCCTTTTTTGAATTTGACTCCACGGGGAATCGAACCCCGCTTCCCGCCTTGAGAAGGCGGTGTCCTAGCCGATAGACGATGGAGCCTCGAGTGAGATTGTATTGCAAAACAGCCAAAAACGGAAGTGTTCTTCGTTATCATCACACCTCACATCAATCCGATTGATCTGAGGTGTGCTCGAATCGATTCTCAAAAGATAGCGGCATTCGGCCAATGCCGAATGCCGCTATCTATCTGGCGGAAGATTGTAGTAATTGATGAGATACTTCGACAGGTCAGAAAACGGATGCGCTAAGGTGGCGGAGGCGAATTCGGCGCCTTTCGGCTCGACCGCAAAGAGGAATATTATGAATTTGGGATCGTACGCGGGGAAATAGCCGAAGAAAGAGTGTAGGAAGCGATCTTCGTAGTATCCGCCGCCGCCAGGAATCCCGATTTGCGCAGTGCCCGTCTTCGCTGCTATTGAGTAGTGTTCGTTTTTTAGAATGCCTTTCAGAAGCGCATCGTCGTACACGGTCACAAGCATTCGAGTGACGGTGTCGGTCGAAGTGGCGGCAAACACCCGCACACCCTCTTTAATGTCAATCGTGCGAACAACGCCACTTTCATATTTCATCGCCCGCACTATATGTGGGTTTGGCATCACACCGCCATTTGCGAGCGATGCGAGGGCGCGAATCATGCTGATGGGTGTGACGGCGATGCCTTGCCCAAATGATGCGCTCGCGTAATCCACATCGTAGCCATTTTGTATCGCCTGCACGCGCCCCTTCGCCTCGTTGGGAAGATCGATGTCGGTGCGCGCGCCCAGCTGCATTCCTTCCACGTATCGGCCAAACACTTCATGCCCCATTTTGTCCACGACGAAAGATACGCCGGTATTGAGCGATTGGTTGAGCACTTCCTGCATTGGCACCACCCCGCGCGCTTTGCCGTCGTAATTGCAGATTTTCTTTCCGCTTTTCTGAATGCAGCCAGTGTCTTGGTACGTCGTCTTCGGCGTCACTACCCCCATGTCGATGCCAGCCGCCATGGTAAGAGGCTTCATGATAGATCCCATTTCGTAAATACTTTCCACAAGTGGATTAGAAAATATCCCCACATCGTCGACCGTGTTGTAGGTGTTGGGATCGTAGGTAGGCCGCACTGCCATTGCAATGATGTCGCCCGTGTGAGGATCCATAACGATGCCACCCGCCATATTCGGAAGATTGGCTTGCATCACTCCTTGAAGCGTCTTTTCGAGCTGTGCTTGTACGTGCGGCTCAATCGATGTGATGATAGAGCCGTGATGTGCGGAAGGATCGACAGAGACCGCAGCACCGATGTTAGTGAAGATTTCAGCAAAGGGATTGACATAAAGACCTGTCTTCGTTTTTACCAGTGAATCCTGCCAACTTTTCTCCAACCCGTATACACCCACACGCGTTTGCCCCTTAAATCCGACGAAGCCCATCACGTGTGCGGCGAGAGTATCCCCAGGATAAAATCGCCACTGGTCAGAAACGAGAAGAACTCCGGGCATCTTGAGCACGCGTATTTGCGAGGCTGCAGAATCAGAAACACGAAACGCCATTTCTTCGTACGGATCGTCCTTTTTTTCCACAGATGCGAAAAAGCGCTCGCGATCTATGGGTGTGATCGCTTGCAGCGTCTCGTACACTGCATTCTCGTCCAGTATTTCTAGTGGCTTTATCGCGATCCGCCATCCGGTCTGCATGACGGCGGCAGATACGAGGCTTCCATCCTTCGACGAAAAAAATATACTGCCTCTCCCGTCCGTATCCGGACTCGACTGCACGTACTGTGCCGTGGCATCACGCTCATAGGCTCGTCCGTGAACGACTTGTACAAAATACAGCCGTACGATTATGAGCACCGCAAACACTATAAACGCCCCTCCAATGAGGCGTGTCCTCAAGACAAATTTAGATCGCATTACGAGCAATTGTAACAGCTCCCACGTTGCCTGGACGATACACGTAATGCGTAGACACGACTTTGGAAAGGCCGAGAGAGGCATCGGAATCCGGTGTGACTCCCTGCGATAGTATGAAATGCTGTTTCTCCGCAATTCCAATCACGCTCTGCACTTTCCCGATATGGGTGAGCGCCTCCTTTCTCGCGATCACATTGAGGACGGACGCCGAAACGAAGTAGATGTATCCGCTCACGAGAACCACCAGAATAATGCCAAGGATTCGAAAGATATGCCGCTCGACTGCATGCTCGCTCGAGAGCGAAAATCCGCTCGCTGATATATCAAAATCTAACCTCCCCTGGAATATCGAGGGGGCATGTTTGCTTATTTTTTTGAAATGACTCTTCATATTTTCTATATCGTGTTTCTCAGTTTTTTTGCATGATTCGCAGTTTGGCGCTACGAGCGCGAGGATTGCGCGCGATCTCATCGAGACTCGCCGTTTGAGGTTTTCGTGTGATTCGAATACCTTCTCCGGCATCTTCCCAATCCTTAAAAATCCGCTTTACGATCCGATCTTCTATCGAGTGAAAGGAGATCACTGCAATCCGACCCCCCGATGCCAATATGTCCCATGCAGCATTGAGACCCTGCGTGAGCGCGCCGAGCTCATCGTTCACAGCGATGCGAAGCGCTTGGAACGTGCGCGTGGCAGGATGGATCCGACCATGGCGATACACCGAAGGCACTGCCGAGTAAATCACGTCTGCCAATTCCTTGGTCGTTGTGAAGGATTTTCTCGCGCGTTCTTCGACGATCGCCTTCGCGATCCGCCGAGAGTAGCGTTCCTCGCCCCAACCGAAGATGATGTCCGCGATCGACTCTTCCGCCCATTCGTTTACAATCACACCGGCCGATACGGCAGTCTGACTGCCGTTTTTTGCATATGTCATGGTTAGGGGGCCTTCTTTTTGGAAAGAGAATCCTCGGCTCGCTTCGAGCTGATAGCTACTCCATCCGAGATCGAAGAGCGCTTTGTCGATTCGCTCGGTTCCGTGCGATCTCAAATGCGTGTCGAGATCACGAAAATTACCTTCGACCACGATCACTTTTGGCGCAACATTCGCGAGCGCGATTCGTCCCCGTTCCACTGCATCATGATCAGCATCAATGCCGAAGAGTACGCCTTTTTCACTGAGGGATTCGGCGATCAACTGCGCGTGCCCCGCACCACCGAGCGTCGCGTCCACGACCACGTCATTTGGCTGTATCGCAAGACCGGATATAACTTCATGTAAAAGAACCGGTAGATGCCCCTCCGCGCCTGCCTGAGCGAGAGGTGATTGCACCTGATTGCCGGAGAATCGAGAGCGTCGCGTGCGCATGACGTTATTGAAATTCTCCAGCAATCGGAAGTAACCACATAAAGGGATTAGAGCGCTCCTACTGAGTCGAGTTTGGCCGCCATCTCGTCTGCGCTTTTCTCGATGTGAGATTTGTACATCTTCCATGCCTCCGCATTCCAGATCTCCACGTGATCTGAAATACCTGCAAAAATTATCCGTTTCTGCAAGCCGGCAAAGTCTTTCTGATGATCCGGAATGAGGATGCGACCTATCCCATCGACATCCAACTCCGCAGCGCCTGAAAGCATAAACCGATTAAACCCTCTCGTGTCTGCGTTGACCATCGACAGCGACTGGAGCTTTTTCGCCACCACATCCCACGCAGAGCGCGAATAGGCATACAAACAGTGATCGAGCCCACGCGTCACGATGATTCTGCGACCCATCGCCGCACGAAAGACTTTTGGAAGCGAGACACGCTTCTTTTCATCCAACGTGTGCTCGTATTCACCAATCAAGAGGTTTGCCATATTTCCCACTCTATCCCACTGCGATAAAGTATATACCACTATACCCTAGCACAAGACACTTATCCACACTTCGACTCGCTTCGCTCGCTCAATGCAAGCACGAAAGAGGTTGGGGCTCATATAAGCCACCATTCACAAATTTATGATAAAATCTCTTCATGCTCAGAATCTTCAAGACTGCAACTCCAGAAGCACTTGAGGGCATCGCTGAGGAGATGCGCGTGCGTCAGACTAAACATTTTATATTGATGTTTAGCATGGGCAGCCAGTTCGATCACCTCATCGTCCAACAGCTCGCAAAACTCGGCGTGTATTGCGTCGTGGCAGATCCGGCCTCGGTAAAAGCGGCAGACGTACAGAAGATCGCACCCTCAGGCATCATCCTCTCCGGTGGTCCCGCTTCTGTGCATGACGAGCCGCCGCCTTTTGATTCCGCAATTTTTGATTTGGGAATTCCCACGCTCGGCGTATGCCTCGGATTTCAGATGTGGGCGAAGCACGTGGGCGCGCACGTTACGCCCCATGAAAAACGTGAGTTCGGCGTCCACACATTTAGGCGCAAGGGCGAAGACCCGCTCTTCACCGACATCGCACCAGAAACACTGGTACTTGAAACGCACGGCGATGCGGTAGAAGAGGGTGCGGCGCTCATAAACCTTGGTTCGACCGACAATGCCCCCGTCGCCGCCGGCCGCCACGATCACCTCTGGGGTGTGCAATTCCATCCGGAAGTGACGGACACTGCGGAGGGCGCAAAAATGTACGAGAACTTCGTTTCTAAAATTTGCGGCATCACCGATCGCTTCCCCGCCCACAACGTCGCTCAACAAAAAATCAGTGACTTGCGAAAACGTATTCAAGATTCAAACGTGGTTATCGCCCTTTCTGGAGGATCCGATTCGTCTGTAGTTGCCTATCTTTTGAAACACGCAATGGTCGAGAGCGCAGGAAAACTCCATGGCGTATACATTCGCGGCATTGATCGCCCCGACGACGAGGCGTACGTGAAAAAGTATTTCGGTGAGCAGGATTGGATCACGATCGAAATCGTAGACGCGACCGATCGTTTCCTTGCAGCGTTGAGCGGCAGGGAGCAAATGAAAGAAAAGCGCATGGTCATGCGAGACGTGTACCGAGGAGTGTTGGAGGAAAAAATCAAATTTTACGATGCGGGCTTCATCGCTCAAGGTACGCTGTATACAGATCTCCGCGAAAGCGGCGAAGGGCACCTCACGGGCGCGCGTGTCGCGGAAATCAAGGTACACCACAATACAGGCATCCAATTCTCAGTACCCGAAATTCGCCCGCTTGAAGATCAGGTGAAAGATTCAGCTCGCAGCATTGGCCGCGACATAGGCGTACCCGAAGATTTGCTCGTACGCCATCCGTTCCCCGGCCCCGGCCTCATCGTTCGTATCGAAGGTGAGGTAACGGCCGAGAATCTCAAAATTGCGCGTGCGATCGACGGCATTTATATCGAAGAGTTGCGCGCTGCAGATTTGTATAAAACCGTCTGGCAGGCAGGCGCCACACTCACACGCTCCGAGCACACCGTGAGCAAAGGCGACGACGCTGGTATCGGGCATGTCGTCGCCCTGTGGGCCATCTGGAGCGTGAATGGCTTTACCGCTCGATTTGCCCAACTGCCCTTTGATTTTCTTGAAAAGGTTGCTCGCCGTATCACCAATGAAGTTCGCGAGGTGGGCGCGGTCGTCTACCGCATTTCCGACAAACCCCCCGCGACTATTGAGTGGGGTTGAACCATGGAGGAGTAGGCGTGTTATACTTTTCACCTATGGCGAAGAAGACCACTCTCGAGGAACTCGGTGAAATGATGACCTATGTTGTCCACAACATGGCGACGAAGGATGACATTCAATCTCTTCGCACCGATATTGCAGGAATCAGAGAAGAACTGAAAGACATTAAACAGCGACTGTGAAAACTTGAAGAATTAGTTTCAGATCATGCCGGACACAGCAAAGAAATAGATCACGCGCTCGAACGCATCGCCGCCATCGAGCGCCACCTCGGCCTTAAGCCAAAGGTCCATACGCAATAGAGTTCCAGTATTGATCCGGTGGTGAAGTCAAACGTCACAGTAACCCGCTTTTGCTTCGCAACTTCTTCTTGGCGAACTGGCCAAGTATGCTCTGACTACGCACCGGCAGCACGTTCGTCAATCACACCTGCGATTGCGTGCATCTCGGCAAGTTTGACCGGCAGAGAATCCTCGGACATGGAAGATTCGTCCTCAAACACACTGTACAGATCAGCTTTGACTCTATACAACCAAGCTCGAACCTATTTTATCACCAACTCGTGATGTCGCGCGCTCCGCGCGCGTGGTGGCTTTGTACCGGATTGTACGATTCGATTCCGTGCTGACTCTCTCGGACGCGCGAGTACGCGCGTCCTCGCCCCCGCCCCGCCGCACTCTCCTCCATGCACATCTATTTCGCGGGGGTTTTTGAAAATTGAATGGGCGGCGGGGCGGGGGCAAAC
>CAYRHX010000006.1:0-57216 GCA_964424265.1 uncultured Candidatus Saccharibacteria bacterium
TTATCTTCACTCTGTGTGCCGTAATCGGTGCCGGGGTGGCATCCTGTTTTCGGGTAATTTACTTTGTCGGGACTTAAAAACTTCTGCGTAACCTTGAATTTGTCCGCTCGAATTGGGGCGTGCCACTTATTTTTCGACGCAGGATCTAGATTCTCTTTCACGGGCTCAAGATATGTCGCGGCACAAAATCCTTTGGTGCCGTCTGCCAGCGTCACTGCTTTCCAGGTATATTCATCACTCTCGACAACGGTTCCCGCCGTTAGGCTGCCAATTTTCGGACCATCGATACTAGGCCTGGATCGCATATTAATCGTATCCGTGGCTTTATATTTCATACATCTCTGCCTAGTGGCGGAGTCTTCTAAGCGCCTCTCTTAATATCTTTTTTCTACCCTCGCTCGGGCTTATCTTCTTCGCAGCCGCAGTCAGAGCCTCTTTTGCATCTTGCTTTGTTGTCCCTTCAGGGGCTTTATTCTGTAGCTGCTTCACCGCATAGTAGAACTCCCACTTTTCCTTAAAGCTGATCAGATAGCTGTCTGGTCTGCCTTTCTTTTTCTTATCGTCTGCCATACGGAAATTATACTTCCCGTTTGTCGCTCCGCAATCATCCCGCAAGGTCCCATTCGACGAGCGCGAAGTTTTCGGAATCAAATCCCGATGAAAGAGCTGCTTTGAGCCACTGTGTTTGCGACAGTTGCACGCGGTCTTTCTTTGAACGTTTCAGCTCGATGAACAAAATACTGTCGTCCTTCCACGCGAGCACATCCCAGCATCCGCCGCTTTTTCCGGTCTTCGCTCGCAGGGATTCGACGACTCGGTTCTGTGCTTCGGGGAGTTCAACGGGTGTGGCGACATCGGGCAACCCGACCCGATACTTCCGTCGGTAGCTGTCCACCCAAACGCCGTTCCATCCGTGCGACTGGAACAAACACAAAACCGCAAGCTCGGCGAATACCGGCTCGCCGTTCCAGTCGATGACCGCTTTGCCGTTATAGTCGGTCGGCACAGGTGCGCCCTCCCACTGCTTGAACTGAAGGAGATATTTCTGGACGAGGGTGTGTCCACCGGATGGGAGTGTAAAAATCTCATTGTCCACTCGGTGCGGAAATATTTCGAGGTCACTTCTATAAAAACTACGTGGAATGATGAGTCGGTGCTTCTTGAACGAATTACATCGCTTGCACGCGAGCGTCAGATTTTTTATGTGATTGGACCCAAAATCCTGTGCCGCGACTTTTTCCGATGAAACACGCGCAATGTGTCTGAGTTTTTTGTTGAGCTCGTTCGTCGCAAGCGGGACGATATGGTCGGGCTCCCAAATTTCTTCCTTGCTGCAATCCGGATGAATGTGGAGCTGGCATTTTCCGCCATGCGTCAGTATCAGCCCTGCGAGCAGTTTTTTCTTCGTCTTATTAAACTCCCATCGCTTGATGGCTTGGTGTCTGAAGTCGAAGTGTTCAGAAAATTCATCCTCCAATCTTTTTGCATCACCATCGGCGAGCAGATTGGCGAAGAACTCCCGATCTTCGGGATATTCGAATTGCATGCACCTTGATACGCAGAGGAGCCAGTGTCTACGGAACGCAGGGTAAGCATATTTATTATCACAGCGCTAACCTCGCGATGCGAAGTGGGTGGTCTCCATCCGAACCAATTCCGTTTAGCGAACTCGTCGAAGCATAACTACTATGAACATCGATGCATACACATTCCGCGCCCGTTTGGTGCCGGTATTCATCGTGCTGCTGCCGTTGGGGCTGGCTTTTTTTGCATTCTATCCGCTCACCTCGGTAATATCGGCATTGGTAGGATTGTTTGGAACACTCTCGGTGCAGAGCTTGCTCACACTTCTTTTTTCAGAAATCGGGCGTGATCTTGGGAAAAAGAAGGAGCCGGGACTGTATGAATTATGGGGTGGTATGCCAACCGACTTTATTCTCTCGTTGCAGTCGTCACTAGATCGTACAACGGTGGAAAGATACAAGACCAAGTTACGGGCTATGCTACCGGACGTATCGTTTCCGACGGCAGAACAGGAAGCGAACAACCCTTCTGCGGCACGAGATGTTTATCGCTCATGTACAAATTTCATGCGGGAAAAGACACGCGATACAGCAAAGTATCCGCTGCTTTTCAGAGAGAACGTTAGCTAGGGTTTCCGTCGAAATCTTTGGGGCATGAAACCGGCCGGTATCACTGTAACCCTGATCGGATTGACCTCATGTGTATTTTCGCTGACCGCATTTCCAAAGAATGAATACGAAATGATAGTTGCATGGGTAGGCCTAGCGATAAACGCGGTACTTTTGACCTGGTGGATATTCCGTATAAACCGCCCTTGGATTAGAGTCGCGGGAGACGAATACGCAAAGCAGCTTTTCGCTGCGTGCGAAACCCTCTAAGTTCCGTAAGGGGTGACGCGAAACCGCCCTTATGCGGGGCGGTCGCGTAACACCGTCTCAGGTTCGTGCGGGGGCAGTAATAATCGAACGGAGTCGGTCGCCCTTGTACCATTATGGCTTAAGATATGAAAGAATTCGAGGTCTTTTCAGGGTCCCCGCTACGACGCTTGCTTCCTATACGGTTATCTTATATAATCTCCCATACTTGAAATATGAGATAGCTTACCCGGTATGACCAATCGTCTGAACAACCGCCTAAAGAATTTGCCAGAAAATATCTGGTCACTCGTCAATAAAATCGACCTCTTCAAAGGACAATGGATCGGCGGTGCGCAACTGAATCCGCATGCGCTCGGCCGCCTGAAGCGCTCTGTGCTCATAACATCGACTGGTGCCTCGACGCGCATTGAGGGCGCAGGGCTGTCCGACGAAGACGTGGAGAAATTAATGCGCGGACTCTCGATGCAAAAATTTGCCGATCGGGATAAACAGGAAGTGAAAGGATACTACGAACTACTCGAAAACGTGTTTAATTCCTGGAAACACATTCCTTTTACCGAAAGCACTATCAAGCACTTTCATAGCGAGCTTCTGAAATATGTGAAGAAAGACGAGCCGCATCGGGGTGAATACAAGAAAAAAGAGAACAAGGTAATGATGATTGACGGGACGGGTAAATCGGTTGGCACTCTTTTCGATACGACACCCGCATATCTGACGCCGAAAGAGATGCAAGAACTTGTCGAGTGGGCACAGGAGGAACTTGCGCTTCAAAAAATACACCCGCTCATCATCATCGGAAATTTTCTGGTGGAATTCCTCAACATCCACCCGTTCGAAGACGGTAACGGGCGTATCTCTCGTGTGCTAACAAATCTTCTAATGTTGCGGTCAGGGTATGCATATGTGCCATATGTATCGCATGAGAAGTTGGTCGAAGATAACAAAGCAGAATACTACGTGGCACTACGGAGAAGTCAAAAAACATTCAAATCGGATAAAGAAACAATTTGGCCATGGCTGGAATTTTTTCTGAACACGTGCGTGACACAAGCAGAGCAGGCAATTGAACTGCTTTCCCAGGAAAATATCGAGCGGCTCCTCTCTCCGAAACAGCTCGTTGTATGGCAATATCTTGAGCACATGCCTGAAGCGACGCCGGGGGAGATCGCAAGAGCGACAAAAGTGGCACGTCCTACGGTATCGCAAGCACTCGATACGCTTATGCGTCTGAAGAAGGTGGAACGGATCGGCCAAGGCAGGACGACGCGGTATCGAAAGATATAAGGTATGTACTCACGAGAAGAACGGGTCGAGATTTTCAGATCCCTCTTCAAAGGGCGCGAGGACGTGTTTGCTCGACGATGGGAAAAGTGGCAAGGCGGAGTTTCCGGTTATTCGCCCTTATATACCGATCAGGATAAGGAATCATATACGCCACTCTCCATTGACTGGATCGAGAAACACCTGACCGGTGCGGCAACACTCGGAGTATACCCACTCCTTAACGACAATACGTCGAATTTTATAGTGGCAGATTTTGATGGAAAAAGCTGGCAAAGCGTAGTCAGGAATTTCCTTGTCGTCTGTGCACGGCATACGCTACCTGTTGCAATCGAACGATCACGTTCGGGAAACGGTGCCCATGTCTGGTGCTTTTTCGACGCTCCATACCCGGCAAGCAAAAGTAGACGGGTATTCCTTTCTCTTCTCCGCGGGGCGGGATGCATAGACCCTTTGGAGAAAAACGAGGGCTTCGACCGTCTGTTTCCGAATCAGGATTACTTGTCCGGGAAAGGACTCGGCAATCTTATTGCGCTCCCTCTTCAGGGTGAATCACGAAGAAATGGCAATACGGTTTTCATTGATCCTGACAAAAGTTTTGAGGCGCATGCAGACCAATGGCAATACTTGCATGATCTGCAACGAACGAGCGCGGAGTTTCTCGATGGTTTGTACAAATATACCTATCCTGATCAGGATGAAGCAGTCCCAAAGAAGAAAGTGCACGCTCATTTCGGGAAGACCATTATCCTCACGCTCGATAATGCTATTTCAATTTCAAAGACGAATCTGCCGCCACATCTCGTCTCGTACTTGCGTGAGGAACTCAATATTCTCAACATCGGCTATGTGGTAAAGGAACGCGCGGGTTTGCCGACCTACGGCGAAAAGAAATTCATCAAAACACTCGACCAGACAGATGACTCAATTCTCGTACCGCGTGGTTTTCTTACGAAGCTGTATGCGTGGCTCGACGAACGGAACATCAAATACCGCGTTATAGATACTCGACTGACACTTGGTGCAGTGGGTCTCAAATCCACATACACCATGCTCCCCTATCAAGAGTCTACCGTCGCAGCCTTCGACGCGTCAGAACAAGGCATCCTCGTAGCCCCAGCTGGAGCGGGAAAAACATTCATGGGCCTTGAGATCATCGCGCGTAAGAGGCAGCCCGCGATTATTCTGACGCACCGTAGACAAATATACGATCAGTGGCTCGAAAGGGTTGAGCAAGGTTTCGGAATCCCGAAAACCAAAATAGGGCAAATTGGCGGGGTGAAGAAAAATCCGGGTCAACTAATAACAATCGCCATGGTGCAAACACTTGCGCGCATGAAAGATATCAGTGACATCGCTACGCGTTTTGGCACTGTACTCATAGACGAGTGTCATCATATGCCATCGAGGATGTTCCGCGATGTGGTTTCGAAATTTCCTGCACGCTATCGATTCGGATTGACTGCCACTCCGTCGCGCAAATACAACGACGAAAAATTGATCGGCGCATATCTGGGCGAAATCGTGCATACGATCGACAAGGCGCAGGTGCAAAACATTACTGCGCAATCGCACGATGCGACCCTTGTGAGTGACGCTGTCGTCGTGCGGACAACGAGCCTCGCAACGCCATTCGGCACCTCGTCTCGTGATTTCCAACTGATGTCGAAAGTGCTTTCGAGCGATGCGAATCGGAATGCGCTTATTGCCGAAGATGTTGCGCAGGAAGCGAACAGTGGCAAGAAGTGTCTTGTGCTCACCGAACGTAAAGAACATGCCGAGATGCTGCGTGCATATCTGCGTAAAGATTTTGAAACTATCATGTTCTCTGGAGATCTGTCTTTTAGACAGCGTTCGTTCGCGCTCCAGAAAATCAAGGGCGGAAGATTCCGGATTTTGATAGCGACCGGTCAGATTTTGGGAGAAGGAGCTGATATCGCCGACCTCGAAGTACTTTTCCTCGCGTTTCCAGTTTCATTTCACGGCAAGCTCGCACAATACGTCGGCCGTATCAAACGCGAAAGCGGACCCAAAAAGGTCTACGACTATCGAGACGCAGCCGTACCAATTCTCGAAAAACTTTGGAAGAAACGTGCAGCGTACTACCGAAAAAAATGATTTTTCGTTTTCTGATACTTCCACGACGCTATCGATGCCATTGCAGTAAGGTATGGAGGTACTTTGTTACTACGACACGAAGAAAAACCGGAAGCGCGACTTTACCAGGTATCAAGTTTCCCACGATGGCTCTTGGTACATATTCGAAGAGCTTAAATGTCATAATTTTGGCAACGAGACAGCTTGTCACGAAATGCATCGGCAGGAATTTGAAACAGAACAGGAAGCGCGTGCGGTTTACGAAAGCTGTCTGGGCGACAAATAATTTCCGATACTTCTCTCGTCATCAATTTTCGACATCATTGTCATACAACATCCGCGCAAGACGCAGATCGTCATAGGAATAGGTGTTGTCGAGTTTCTCGAAGACGGGCGTGAGACGCTCAAGGCCGAGTTCTTTGAACGCGGCGTGAATCGTCGGGAGAGACTGCTTGAGCGATTGTGAGACGAGCGGCTCGATGTCGGAACGACTGAGGCGACCTTTTGAGAAGAGGTCGTAGACATGCGATGAGATGGTTGTTTCGACAAGCCCGCGCGTTTCCGCGATCTCGCGGATTGATTTGCCACTTTTAAGAAGGGCGAATGTCGCTTCGAGGGTGGAGATACGAACCTCTTTCTTTTTCGGCCCCATTCCCGGCTTACCGCCGCATGCGTGGATAAAGTCGTTGTGCATTATTAAAAGTTCTGCGGGATTGATTGCATTGAATTTTTCACGCGCTTTGTCCGATTGTTGGCGAAACTCTGTATCCTTCCCTTGAACTTCGGGGTGTATCTCGAGTGCGCGAGCGTTGAGGCCAGCGAGCGAGAGCCCAGCGAGCGTGCGTACGCGCGAAAGAGCGACGTAGCCCTGCCCGTACTCAAACGTATCGGAAAGATCCATATGCGCAGCATCGAGCGACATTCCCTGACTCTTGTGCACCGTCATCGCCCACGCGAGGCGAAGGGGAATTTGAATGATGCGAGCAAGAACGCGTCCGCTGTCTTCGATGTGCCACTCATCCGGTTCTGCATAGATCGTTCTTCCAGCATTCGTCTTTACGATAGGGTACCCTGTTTCGGAAAATCCGGTAACAGTACCAAGCGTACCGTTCACATAGCGATGTGTTGTGATGTCATTCTTCGTGAACATAATGCGCGCACCGATCTTGAGCGAAAGAATCTCCGGTGAGAGACATCCGCGCTTCAGTGCGGCGACCAATTTATCCGGACCGCGGCTTGCCATCTCGAATGTTTTCACTTTGCCCACAAGTTTCGCTAGTTCTGCATCGTTGATCGCGTTGACATCAGCATTGTGCGAGTAGAGTTGCGTGATTCCATCCTTTGGTTTTGGTGCATAACGTGTGCGCAAGAGTTGACGATGCGGTTCAACGACAATTGCCCGCCGTACCGCCGAGAGAAATTCCAGAAATACGACATCTTCCTGCCGATGCTGCTCCGAGAGGTAGCAGACCAGTGGATTGAGTGTATTCCAAGCCGGGGAGAAAAATGCGAATTGCTCTCTGCTTTCCGACTTGACCAGGGATATTTGCTCTTCTTCGCCGTCTTCTCGTTTACTTACAGGCGGCAACTGGAAAAAATCGCCAACTAGAACGACTTGCAAACCGCCAAAAGGTCCGGGGTTGCGTCGTATCTCGCGACACACCGCTTCGATCATCGAGAAAGTCCGCGCCGAGAGCATCGAGACTTCGTCGATTATGAGAATTCGCGCATTGCCGACCCGCCGCACGACATTTCTGTTTTGCGCGATGCGGTCGAGGTCATATGTCGTAAGATCGCGTCGTATGCCGATACCGCTCCACGAATGGATCGTGAATCCCCCGATATGGGTAGCGGCGATACCCGTCGACGCAGTAATTGCGGGCTCTATGCCGCAAGAGCGCAGATGCGAAACGTACTGATTAATCGTGTGCGTCTTTCCGCTTCCTGGTTCACCGGTAAGAAATACATTTGCGCCGGTTTTCAGAATCGCAAGCGCTTCGTCTTGAGTCATTTGAGCATTCTAAGATTAATCGTCATTTTCACAAAGTTCGAATCCTTTTCGTATTCGGACTTTTTACGTGGACACGGTCGCCCTACCGTCCTTGTTTTAATAGGAATCGGTCGCGGTACACGCGTGCCCTAGACTTCGGAGAGGGGGAGATTCGAACTCCCGATACCTTGCGGTATGCCGGTTTTCGAAACCGGTGCATTCGACCACTCTGCCACCTCTCCTTCGAGCAGCCGACGGCTGCTCAGGCCACGCCCTAAAAAGGACGAGCCAGAATGATCTGGCTCTGCTCAAAGTACCACACTTTCTCTTAGGCCGAAAATACGCTAAACTTCGAGTTATTCGTCTGCTTTGAAGGCTTGCCCTCCGAAGCCTCGGCGAAGGAGGGCCCTATCGTCTAATGGTCAGGACAGCGCCTTTTCAAGGCGTTAATCCGGGTTCGATTCCCGGTAGGGTCAAAAATGTTGAGGTATAGGTATTTCGGATGGCGGTGCTACTATTTCTGTACCTACCTCTATGTCGATGGATCGCATCGAACCTAGGAAAGCGGGGGAACAGATCCCTTTCGACCTTCGCGCATTTGCTCACGCTTCGCAACTAATCCGTGAGCGTTTTGAGGTTGGTCCGTCAATCGATCGACTCGCATACCACAATCGTGAGCATACCGAAGGCGTCGTACGTCGCGCAAGAAAGATTGCTGAAGCCATGGATCTCCCTGCGCGGGAAAAGATATTGGTACAGATCGCGGCTTCTTTCCACGATACGGTGCAAAGGTGGGAGCTTACTCAAAAAGAAGACGGAGCTGCATTGCGTAAGCGGCAAACTACGACCAACGAACTCGCAAGTGCTGACGAAGCTGTTGCATGGATGAAAAAGCAGGCAGACGCACGCTTCACTAACGAAGAGTGTGCAATCGTGCACGCCGCTATTCGCGTGACGATCCCGGTGTGGAACGAGGTATATGGGACGGTCTACCAAGATGCGCTTAGGCCTGAGAGTCATCCGGTCGTGCGAGCTGTAGCGCTTGCAGACATTGGATCGTCGGGAATGGAGCCCTCCGTATTTCAAAAGGAAGGAGATTGGCTTTTTGCCGAACAAGAAATCGACATCATCAAGGCGATTCGAAATGCACAAAGCTCTGAAGACATAAGTCCCGAAAAGCAGACGCAGTATCTCGAAAGATACAGAGCGTGGATAAAATCTCAAATTGGATTTGCGCAGGGACGGCAGGCGCTCTTTGAGGATGAGCTTGGAGATCTTGACGAGGCGAGTACGGATCGTGTCCGGCATCTCTTTGCTCACTTTGCCGAAGGCATAGAGGCAGCGGAAGAAAATTCGAAGATCGCGGAAAAATGTACTTTTGAGCAAATGGCCCGTCGCCTTGTTCCCACCGCGTTTTCGGCGGGAGATAGGGAGTCGCAGTAAATGAGCTATGCCTCCACGCAATTCAATCAAGGTGCTGATGATAGACGACGAGAGGCTTTTGCTCGATATCTACAGGATAAAATTTGAAAATAGCGGATTCGAAGTATATACATGCAATTCGGCAGATGATGGGGTGGCATTGTTGCGCTCGGGCTATGCTCCGGAAGTGATCTTGCTCGACATTACGATGCCTGTGAAGAGCGGATACCAATTTTTGGAGGACGTGAAAAGGGGGAATTTGCGCGGGGAAAGCCTCATCGTCGCTCTTACCAACGAATGGCAGGAAGGAGAAAAGCAGCGGATGGCAGAACTCGGGGCAGACGCACATCTGGTGAAAGCCCACTATGTGCCGAGTGAAATCGTCGCTGTTGTACGGGAGTTGTTGGAAAAGAAGAAGAGGTAATCACCGATTTACACATTCTCACTCGACGCTATACACTTGTGTCATGGCGCTCCAAGGTACGACAGGCTTTACATCGGTCGCGGCGGCGCTCATCGGCAACACGCTTGTCACGATCATCAAATTCGCGGCGGCGATCGTGTCGGGCTCCAGCTCGATGTTTTCCGAGGCCGTGCATAGCTTGGCTGATACGCTCAATCAGCTCCTCCTTCTCATCGGCCTTCGGCGTTCGCTCAAAAAGGCAGATGATTATTTTGAATATGGGTACGGCAACGAGCTTTCCTTCTGGGCACTCATCTCCGCGTGCGGTATTTTTTTCGTAGGCGCGGGTGTGACGGCGTATAGTGGCATTTTCGCTTTTCTCAATCCGCATCACGTCAGCATTTCGCCAATAATTTTCGGGGTGCTCATACTCGCGTTTCTCATAGAATCGTACACGCTCTGGGTCGCTGCTTCCCAGTTGGTAAAAGCGTTTCCGCGCTCAAAGTGGAAGAAGCGTCTTGCGCAAGCAGACCCTTCCACGCTCGCCGTTTTTCTCGAAGACACGGTAGCGGTGATCGGGGTGCTGGTCGCTCTCGTAAGCATTACACTTTCGTATTACACGGGTAATACGATTTGGGACGCGATTGGTTCCATCGTGATCGCCGCTCTCCTCGCTGTGGTAGCCGTGATCCTCATTATCAAAAACCGATCGTATCTACTTGGCCGCTCGATTCCCGAGAGCTTGCAGGAAGAAATCATCGAATCGCTGCTTCACGAGCCCGCGATAGAAAGGGTGCACGATTTCAAATCAGCAGTCCTGAGCTTTGGAGTGTATCGCATCAAATGTGAGATTGAATTTAATGGTGCCTCGCTTCTCGGCGATGCGTATCAGCAATCAGCATTGCGCGATGAATATGAAGAGGTCCGAGATGACTACGAATCGTTTAAGCGATTTTGCGCAGATTATGCCGATCGCATCCCGCGCTTGATGGGGAAGAAGATCGACGAGATAGAAGCCCGCATCCGCAAAGAGTATCCCGGCATCCGCCACATCGATATTGAGATCAATTAGGGGCTGCGCGACTTTTGACCCGTATCGTATCTCGGTGAGGACGTAGGACAGGTAATACTGAAAACTTGATTTATTGGTTATAGTATGTTATAATGAAAGCTGGGGCAATTCCGCCCTGTACCTTTAAAAAAAAGAAGGGAGGTGCCCGTGGGCATCGTCAATTTCCTGCTCCCCTGTGCTCTGATGGGCGTGGGGATCGCGATCGATGTGACGATCGCGACGATTTCGAAATTCCGGGACGGAAGCCTCGGATTTCGTACGTGGACGGTGCCGATCACGGCCACCCACGTGTTGTTCCCCGCAACGGGGTACTATATTTTTTGGGGGTTGGGAGAGGTTTTCCCCGCCCTTCACCTCCTCCTCGGGCTGGCCGGCTTCATCCTCGTAGGGTTGTTCATCTACGAGGTCCTCGCCCAGTCGGTGGGGTCGGAGCCGGTCTTCGGGATCTCGGCCTTCATTGGCCGGGTCTTCGGGCTTGAGGGCGACGACTCACGCCGGTTCATCGCGATTCTCGCGGTGAGCTGGGACGCTCTTTGGAGCGGACCGGCTAAGGCAGCGCAAGCTGCCGCCGGCCACTGGACGACGAACGAAGTGTTTCTTTCGTTTTTCGTCGCCGGTGCGGTCGTGGCCGTGATCGCACAATTCGCGCTGCTTGCAGCCTTAGGTCTGCGGCGCGTGAAGTTCGCGGACGCGGTTGCCATGGCCTGCTTCAATTTTTGGGCGAAGTGGGTCGAACTCTCCGTAATAGGGGGGTTCGGCGTGCTCTCCCTCTGGCAGGGGGTCGCCGGGGAGGGAGACCTCTACTGGTCGATCGCCATTGCGGCGGTTGGTCTCGGGTTCGTATTCTTATGGTTCCGCAAGGAGCTGATGAAAAATGAGTTCGAGGCGGCCCGAAAGGCGACCGCCCCGCCCTGATCTCTCTGATCTTTTTTGACCCACTACCCGCCGCGGTTTTCTTCGGAAAACTCGCGGCGGAGCTTTTTATACAGACACAAGCAACTTTTTACGACAGATACCACTTATACACGATACCTCTACCTTATTATTTCACGGTCGTATATTATAAGGTAATGGGAAATATAGAGCATGCGGTGCGGAAGCGAGTGAAAAAACAGAATATTCAGAGGGCAATTCTCGCCGCAATCAAAGTCGCGGGAATTCTTTCACTTGCAATGATGGCGCCGAACACACTCCAGCTACTCAAGTATGCTCCGGGTATGCGTTCGCGTTACGCTACTCGCGTCTCTGAATCGCTGCGTCGGCTTGAAAGCAAGGGTTTGATCAAGATCGAGGGGCGGGGTCCGCGACAGCAGGCACGCCTTACGAAGCGCGGTGAATCATTACTCGCTCGGCTTGAGATCGGTTCGGCAAGATACAAACCTCCCGCTCGATGGGATAGGAGGTGGAGAATTGTCATGTTTGATATTGCCGAGAGTCGTCGACCGGATCGCGATCGCCTCCGCCACCTCCTCGTCTCTATTGGGTTCCATAAATTGCAGGATAGTGTGTGGATCTTTCCGTATGATTGTGAAGATGTTGTCGCGCTTTTGAAGGCGGATTTTGCATTGGGTAGAGAGGTGCTTTATGTGGTGACAGATCAGGTGGAAGGAGAGCGATGGCTTCGAGGACTTTTTAAACTTCCCTCGGACGAGGTGTAACGCTGTGATCAAATCGAATGCCCGCGTAACATATGAGTAAAATCTCACCCGCACTCACTGTACTTATAATTCCACGGTCGTGGAAATATAAGGGAAAGGGAATCCACAGGGAGATCTGATGGAGGTATTGGTAATCGTTGGTAAGATGGTCGCTTGTGTATAATTTTCAAAACGTCCTTGGAGTGGCCGCTGTTGTGATCGCGCTTGTAAGCTATGTCCCGTACATACGGGATATCCTTCGTGGTAACACAAAGCCGCATCCCGTGTCGTGGTTTGCATTCGCGCTTCTCATGGCGATCACTTTCGGAGCGCAGGTCGTGACGGGCGCGGGCCCGGGTGCGTGGGTTATGGGAGTGAGTGCGATTTGTATTTTTGCAATTGCGATTTTTGCAATCGTACGAGGAGGTGTTGAGGTTGTACCATTTGATTGGGCGTGCCTTATCGCCGCGGTTTTCGGCATTGTGCTATGGCTCGTCACGAATGATCCGCTGACAGCTGTCATCATTGTGACCATAACAGATGCCGTAGCAATGGGGCCGATGTTTCGGAAAGCGTATCTAAAACCATATGAGGAGACATTAAGTCTCTTTGTCTTATCCATCGCAAAATTTGTAGTCGGCTTCTTTGCTTTTTCAGCGTTTACACTTACCAACGCCCTTTTTCCGAGCGTCATTATCGGGCTCAACGTCGCGTTCGTTATTCTGCTCATCTATCGCCGCAAACAGGTTAAGATGACCTGATGTACGAGTATCACGTGGTTCTTACGATCGCCTCCATACTTTTTGGAGTCGTTGGAAACGCTCTCTATATCAGAAGTGTCGTGCGTGGCGCAACGAAGCCTCACGTTTTCACATGGCTGAGCTTTTTTATCATAGACATAATCATTTTCGCTGTGCAATTGACGCACGGTGGAGGTCTGGGTGCGTGGGTTACGTTTGCGAGTGTCGTGGCAATTTTCATCATATGTATTCTCGCGCTCAAGCGGGGAGAGAAAAACATCACGCTATCGGACTGGATATCGTTTGCAGCCGCTCTTGCGGGTATCGTTCTCTGGAGAGTGATGGGGGATCCGCTCGCCGCGGTCGTACTGCTCACCGCGACCAACACCATCGCGACCATCCCCACGATCCGGAAGTCATACGCGAAGCCGTTTGAAGAATCGATAAGCTTGTGGAGTCTGGACATTGCAAAATTCACCCTCGGCATCTTCGCGCTCTCTAGCATCACCCTCACAACCGCGCTTTTCCCTGCGGGTATCGTCGTCACAAACTCCTTTATTGTCGCGCTGATCCTCTTCCGCCGCGCCATTGACAGGAAAAGGGCATCTGGTAGCGTATAGGAGTTATGCAAAGGTCTTCCGCAGGAATGATGGAAATGATGATGCTCTCTAGAGCGGAGGTGTTTTGCCTGCATATCTAAAAACTAGACATTCAGACAAAAACCCTCCGCCCGGAGGGTTTTTGTTTTGTTCTTTCTGTTCTTTGACTCGTTCGACAAGCTCAGAACAAGAAAGTTGGGGGCATTAGGCTGGCAGGGGAATCCTTCCTCGTTAGCCAGTGCTTCCAACGAAGGGGGAAGGAATGACGGTAAAAAAGATTCGGGATCTGCTGCCGGCGGATCTCATATCCGGGATCGGTGACGCTTGCGTCGCGATCCCAGATTGGGCATTCGTGCCCGATGAGTGGAGTACCGCGTTTTTACGCGGGCTTCTTGCCCTCGCTCCTTCTTGGGAGGGGAAGCGGATTTGGGAGGTGGGAGTTGGGACGGGCATTAACTTACTCGTTTTGCACCCGCGGGTGCGTGGTGCCCCTGTGTGGTATTTTTCCGATTTCGACGAGCGGTGCGTGCCGCTCGCTGTCGAAAATCTGAGCAGGAGGAATAGGGAACAGCTCTTCCCGCTCCACGGGAAGTGGGACTTGCTCACACCAAATGGTGGGGAGAGTCCGGATGCTGACATCATCTTCGCCTGCATTCCGCAGGTGCCGATGGAGATGGGGCTTGAGGTGGGCGATGCTCTCGCCCACTACTATTGCCCCGAGCGATATCCGAACTCACATCTGCACCCTTGCGGGCTCGGCCTCGTTGAGGCCCTGTTGCAGCAGGCAAGGGGGGTACTCTCCCGAAGGGGGGAGGTCGTGCTCAACCTCGGCGGTCGCCCAGGCCTCCGGCGGCTACGGAGCATGTTTGCGGACAACGGCTATCGTCCGCGAGTCGTACACGAGGAGGTTATCCCGCAACACGCGGGCACCTCTCTCAAGGCCCTCGCGGCTCTCGAGGGCAACGGCCACGAAGATTTCGAATTCTTCGTCGAGCCGGACGGCACCAGCCCGATCTGCGCCTATACGGCGGAGGCGCGGCGCGTGACCGACCTCCCCGTTTATCACAAAATCTACGTCATCGCGGGCACGATGATGTAGCGGACATGAGCGCGGTCGGTGCCCCCAAGCACCGACCGCCTCAAAACTTCTATCTGATAACATTAGGAATTATGAAATTTTCAATACAAAAGCCACTTTTCCTTTCAGGTGCGACAGGTACCGAAATTCAGCGTCGCGGGTTTCCTACCACGTTGCCACTTTGGTCAGCGCAGGTGCTTTTCGACAGGCCCGACCTCTTGACGGAGATATATCTCGATTACATTCGTGCCGGCGCGGATATCATTACGACCAACACATTTCGTACTCAACGACGCACGCTCGCTCTTGCCGGTCTCGCAGATGAGACAGAACGTATCAATCGGCTTGCTGTAGATCTGGCAGTTGCCGCACGAGATGCGGAGAAACGTTCAAGGCCTGTATATATTGCGGGCTGCATCACAACTCTCGAAGATTGTTACCGACCTGATCTCGTTCCTGCGCCTGGCGTGTGCGCGGCAGAGCACGACGAACAGGTTTCGTTGCTAGCCGAAACGCCCGTTGATTTTTTCCTTCTTGAGACGTTCAATACGATCACGGAAGCAGAAATTGCAGCGAAGAAAGTCGCGAAAACCGGGAGGCCGTTCGCTGTGAGTTTTACTGCAGGGCTCGACGGAAATATTCTCAACGGCGACACATGGGAGAATGCTGTGGTGCGCCTTGCTCCACTCTCTCCGCTTGTGATCATGGTCAATTGCGTGGCTCCGGATGTCGCTACGCACGCACTGGGTCTCCTCGCACCAGTCGCAAAGGCCCACAACATTCCTTTTGGGGCTTATGCAAACGGTACGGGTGTCGCCGGGGGAGAGGAAGGTTGGTTGTTTTCTCAGACGGGATCTCCTGTTCAAGAGTATGCGGGCGAGTGCAAAAAGTGGCAGAAGATGGGTGCGACTGTTATTGGGGGGTGTTGCGGGACTTCGCCCGAATATACAAAGCTTTACAGCCAGTTATAAACTGGCGGAGCCTATGCTAGTATGTCCCCTAATGAGCCGGGATTTTAGACAGCTTTTGGAGAAAAAATGGGAGGAGGGTAAGTTTGTATGTGTCGGGCTCGATACTGATTTTGAAAAGATCCCTGAAGTGATCCGCCAAGGAAGCGTGCGAGAGACGGTCGTTGCATTTAATCGCGCGATTATTGATGCGACCAAAGACATTGTGTGTGCCTACAAGCCCAACAGTGCATTTTACGAAGCGCATGGCGATGAGGGCTTAAGCGCGCTTCGCGAAACGATTCAGTACATCAATGACCAGGCGCCTGCGGTGCCGGTGATTCTCGACGCTAAGCGCGGGGACATAGGAAATACGAATGGCAAATATGCTGAGGCGGCGTTTGATCATCTGCGCGCAGATGCGATCACCGTGCATCCCTACTTCGGCTCAGACGCGCTCAAGCCTTTTTTTGAGCGACGTGAAAAGGGAATTATCATCTTGTGCCGATCTTCGAATCCTGGTTCTGGAGAAATCCAAGGTCTCGAAGTGGGCGGTAAGCCACTGTATCAAGAGGTTGCTCGTATGGTGGCGGGGCCATGGAATTCGCAAGGCAACTGCTCTGTTATGGTGGGAGCAACGAACATAGAAGAACTTGCCGCTGTACGCAAAATCGTTGGTGATATGCCAATACTGATTCCGGGGATTGGGGTGCAGGGCGGGGATCTTGCGAAGACAGTCGCAGCCGGTAAGGATAGTCGCGGTCGAGGAATGATCATCTGCGCTTCGCGATCTGTTATCTTCGCGTCGAATGGAAAAGATTTTGCAGAGGCGGCGCGTGAGAAAACCACAGAACTCCATAGCGCAATACAGGAAGCGTTATAAAATACTCCAATGGGTATGATGAATGAAGCCGAAGTCCTCGATCTTCTCCAAAGAGTCGGCGCATTTCGCGCAGGGCACTTCGTTTTCGTCTCGGGCCTCCATGCCGACACCTATGTAAATAAAAATGCGATGTATCCATTCACGCGGGAAATGTCGAAGCTCTGTCGCAGCATTGCCGAAAGATTTGTGGGAAAAGATATAGATGCGGTGGTCGGCCCTGCGACGGGAGGAATTATTCTCTCGCAATGGGTCGCGTACCATTTGTCCGAAATAGAGGGGCGCGAAGTCTATGGCACGTACGCTGATAAAGATGATGAAGGAGGATTTGTGATCAAGCGCGGATATGATGGCGTTCTCAAGGGAAAAAATGTGCTCGTCGTCGAGGATCTTGTGACGACCGGAGGGTCCTTGAGGAAAGTGATATCCGCGGCGCGCTCTGTGGGTGGGAATGTCGTGGGTGCCGTTGCAATATGCAACAGGGGTGGAGTGACTAAGGAAGCTGTGGGTGATCCTCCAGAATTCGTCTCACTGCTCACCGTTCATCTTGAGCAGTGGCCCGAGAGTGAGTGTGATCTCTGTAAGACCGGCATTCCCGTGAATGTGGATGTCGGGCACGGGAAGGACTTCTTGGCGCGGAAGAAGGCGACGTAGTATAATCGCAGACATACTAATATCTAATTTCAATTCTCATGAAACAGATCATGTGGGTAGTCGTAATCGTCATCGTTCTCGGGGGCGCGTATTGGTTTATGAAGGGTTATCAGGCTCCGATGGGCGGCACAGCATCAGATACTCAAGAAAATGTCGAGGGTATGATGCAACAGGGTATGCCGATCGTTGGAGGCAATACGCCCGAAATGATCGTAATGGCCCCCATGTCTGCAACGGTATCGTACGATGGCAGCGCATTTTCTCCCGCAGATGTGACAATTAAGAAAGGGGGTTCAGTGACCTTCACGAGCACAGGAGTCTCGATGTGGGTTGCTTCTGCCGTTCATCCTCACCATACGAAGTATGCAGAGAACACGCTTGAGGAGCACTGCCCCGATACAGCAGGGACGGCATTCGATCAGTGCGAGACGGGGGCTACGTACACAATGAAATTTGATAAGGTGGGGACGTGGCCGTACCATAATCACGTGAAGGGCGGCGCATACGGCAAGATTACGGTCATCGAATAGCCTCGTTCTATGCACGATTCCAGCGCGAGGGTAGCCAATCTGATCCTTCGCTCCGGACTCGCTTTCGCCTTCCTTTATCCTCCGATAAACGCAATTTCTGATCCGAATGCGTGGATAGGATACTTCCCGGGTTTTATGTATGGCATTTTGCCGGATCAAGTGCTCCTCCATTCGTTTGGCTTTCTCGAAGTGTTAATCGCCCTTTGGATTCTCTCTGGGTGGAGAATATTTTTTCCGTGCGCTATCGCGACTCTTATGTTGGCTGCGATCGTTGTGTTCAATGTGCACAATCTCCAAGTCCTTTTCCGCGACGTATCTATAGCCGCGATGGCTTTGGCTCTTGCTATGGTAAGCTGGCGGGATGAAGGCCGATCCAGAATTACCAGAGAAGCTCCAGGTGTCGTTTGAGCGAAAAGAGGTACTGCGATACGGAGAAAATTCTCATCAGAGCGCGGCCCTCTACCTCGATTTGAGCAACCCACGCCCTGGCGCTGCTTCTGCGCGCAAAGTGCAAGGGAAAGAGTTGAGTTTCAATAATCTGCAAGACGCTGACGCGGCGTTTGAGTGCGTGGCGGAATTTGATGAGCCAGCTGCCGTTATCGTGAAGCACATGAATCCGAGCGGTGTTGCCGTTGCAGATAATGCTACAGACGCATATTTGCGAGCGCTTGCGTGCGATACCGTCTCTGCGTTTGGTGGCATCGTCGCGCTCAATTCCAAGATCACGACTGCACTGGCCACTGAACTCACCAAGATATTTCTCGAAGTGATTATCGCTCCCGATGCAGAAGACGAGGCCCTTGCGATTCTCTCTGTAAAGCCAAATGTCCGTGTACTTCTGACTGGCACGATGCCCGACGCGTCGCAACCGCGCGTGACGATGCGATCCGTCGCGGGCGGAATGCTCGTGCAGACGGCGGATGCAATGGTGTTCGACGGTCCCTCGACTAAGCAGGGGGCAAGCGAGGTCAAAGTTGTTACCAAGCGGTCACCGACCGAAAGGGAACTCGCCGACCTGATATTTGCGTTTACCGTGTGCAAACACGTGAAGTCAAACGCGATAGTGTACGCCAAGGATGGGGCGACGCTTGGCGTGGGCGCAGGGCAGATGAGTCGCATTTATTCCGCACGTTTGGCGGCTCTAAAGGCGACTGATAGCAACCTTTCGCTCGAAGGGTCTGTCATGGCCTCCGATGCTTTTATGCCGTTTCCCGATTGCGTGGAAGCTGCGGCGGAGGCAGGTGCGACAGCGATCATTCAGCCCGGCGGCTCCCTCAAAGATCAAGATTCAATCGACGCCGCCGACGTCGCCGGGATTGCGATGGTTTTTACCTGCATCCGACATTTTAGACACTAGAGCGTGTTTGAAGACCTTGGTTTCGAGACGGTATTCCCTCGGAACCCGGATTTTTCTGCTGAAAAATCCTCAATCCTCGCACTCTTCGTGCTGCGGGGATTCCTCGAGAATACCGTCTCTCACCACCGGTTAAACGTTTTCAAACACGCTTTAAGGGATATCGACCTCTCCTTCGAAGACGCTCTCTGCCGGGCCCGTCATCTTTACAGACATCGGGGAATTGTTTTTCTCATTCCAGCGGATAGTGAGTTTACCGCCTGGCATCGAGACGGTGACTGATGTGTCGAGCAGTCCGCGGCGAATGCCGACGACTACCGCAGCGCATGCGCCCGTGCCACATGCGAGCGTTTCGCCTGTTCCGCGTTCCCATACGCGGAGTTTGATATTTTTGCGGTCGATAATTTGCATATAGCCGACGTTGGCACGCATAGGGAAGCGCGGATGATTTTCAATCCGTGGCCCCTGCGTCGTTACGGGTGCAGTACGGACGTCGTCGATCACTTGCACCGCGTGAGGATTGCCCATCGACACTGCCGTTATTTTAATTGTTGTGCCATCCACTTCGAGCGGTTGAATGACATCAAGTGTGCCGTCGGTAAACGGAATGCGTGCAGGATCAAATACCGGCACGCCCATGTCGACTGACACTTCTCCATTCAATTCGATGCGCGGAACAATAATTCCTGCTCTGGTCTCGACGCGGATTTCCTTCTTCAACGTTAGTTTCTTATCGCGTACAAAGCGTACAAAACATCGCGCGCCATTACCGCACTGCTCTACTTCGCCGCCGTCAGAATTCCATATTCGATAGCGGAAGTCGGCATCAGCACTTTGCGCCTTTTCGACAAGGAGTATCTGGTCGCATCCGATGCCGAAGTGTCGATCCGCGAGTTTGCGGGCCAGCCTACGCGTGATGTGAATCTTTTGATTGATGCCGTCGAAAACGATGAAGTCATTGCCGAGTCCGTGCATTTTAGTGAATCGAGCTTTCATAGCGCCATCGTGAAATGTTCTTGTATTGAGCGGACTGCGCGTTCAATTGTATTCCGGCTTCCAAACGCCGAGAGTCGCATGTATCCCTCGCCTCCTGACCCAAATCCCGATCCGGGAGTTGTGATGACGTGAGCTTTCTCGAGGAGATCGTCGAAGAAATCCCACGAGGATCTTCCCCCGGGGCATTTGAGCCAGATGTAAGGCGCATGGACACCTCCGAAGACAGTAAAACCCGCAACCACAAGACCTTCTCGAATAATCCGCGCGTTGTCCATGTACCATTCGATCTGCGAATGCGTTTGTCGTTGTCCTTCGGCAGAAAGGGCAGCGAGCCCGCCCTCTTGGGCAATATTAGACGCGCCGTTAAACATTGTCGTTTGTCGCCTATTCCACGTCTGATTCAATATTCCAGTGTGCGTGCCTTCTACAATCAGCGCCTTCGGCACGATGGTCCATCCTAGTCGTACGCCCGTAAATCCCGCCGATTTTGAAAAGCTCTGTATTTCAATGGCGCACTTCTTCGCCTCATCGATCTCGTAAATGCTTTTGGGAAGTAGGGGATCTCGAATGTACTCGGAATATGCCGCGTCGAAGATGATGATGGCCTTTTTCTTGAGTGCGTAATCGACAAACGTGCCAAGCTGCTCTTTTGTCGCCACGGCTCCCGTAGGGTTGTTGGGGCTGCAGAGGAAAATAAGGTCAACGTGCCCCTTTGGGAGCGCTGGTATGAATCCGTTTTCTTCCGTTGCAGACATATACACAACTTTGTTTCCTGCGAGGAGTGCCGCATCTCGATATACGGGGTATACAGGATCGCTGATTGCGATCACACTGTCTCCCGAAAAGATAGAGGAAATGTTTGCGCAGTCGGATTTTGCTCCATCACTCACGAACACCTCGGTCGCTTCTAGGTCGATGCCGCGGTTTGCATACGATTGCGCGATAGCTTGTCGCAGCCTCGCGTCGCCTTGCTCGTCTCCGTATCCCGTATACGTCTCTCGTTTACTTAGTTTTGCCACGCCTCGCTCGAGACCTTTAATTACAGCCGGCACAATCTCCTTCGTCGTATTGCCAATCCCAAGCTTGAAAAGTTCAACGTCAGGGTGAGAATCGATAAATGCTCGAGCTCGTTTGGCTATTTCGGAAAAAAAGTAGCTCTCTGATACGTCGCTGAAGTGTGGGTTAATTTTTGCCATGTTTCATCAACTCAAGATCCTTGAGGCACTGTTTGACGGCGGGCCTGTTCTTTTTTTCGAGCGGCACGAGCGGTAATCGTAGGGATTCCTCGATCATTCCCATCATTGCGAGCGCTGATTTCACGGGAATGGGGTTGGATTCGATAAAGTTGATATTCATAAGATTCAGCAGGCGAAAATGCATGTCTCGCGCCGTTTTCCAATCGCCTCGTAGTGCTGCCTGGCAAAGAAGTGTAAAATCTCGCGGCGCCTCATTAGACACCACGCTAATACATCCTTTGGCCCCGAGCGCCATCGCGGGGAGTGTGAGAGAGTCGTCGCCCGAGAGGACACTGAAGTTTCGGGGAGCGTTTTGCAAAAGTTCCCCAAACTGATTGATGTTGCCCGATGCTTCTTTTATTCCCACGACGTGCGGCACCTCTTTTGCTATTCGCAGCACCGTTGCAGGGAGTGCGTTCATGCCCGTTCGGCTTGGGACGTTATAGAGAATTATGGGAAGATAGACTGCTTTCGCGATCGCACGGTAATGAGCGACGAGTCCGTTGGGGGTAGGCTTATTGTAAAACGGTGTCACGTGGAGTAGGGCGTCGACGCCCTCCTTCGCCGCGAGCTGCGACCACTTGATGGCCCTCGCCGTGTTGTTTGAGCCGGCGCCCGCGATCACGCGCACCTTTCCGTCGACGATCTTGACCGTGTGGCGAATCACTCGGGAATACTCTTCCTCGCTCAGAGTCGCCGCTTCGCCTGTCGAACCGCAGACGACGATGCCGTTGATTCCGCCATCGAGTTGGTAGGTGAGTAGTCGCGTGAGGGCGGGAAGATCAATGTTTCCGCTTTTCGTAAATGGTGTCACGATCGCAGTAAACGCTCCTTCCAAGGGGATCTTTTTCATACAATGTGTTTGCTCTGCATCACGTCGTCAAATGTAAAGAGTCCTTTTTTATCCTGAATGAATTCGGCGGCGAGGATGGATCCTTCGGCAAAACCCCGCCTATTGTGGGCAGCATGACTGATCGTAATCGAATCGACTGCACTGTCGAAAACTACTTGGTGAAAGCCCGGATTTCGACCACCTCTCACAGAGGCAAAGTGAAGTTCGTCGGTGTGGATTTCTCGATCAAGTCTCGCGGTCTGCAACACTTTCTTCGTCGAAGAGTTATCCAATACTTCTTTCGCCGCTCGTAAGGCGGTGCCCGACGGGCTGTCTTTCTTACCCGCATGATGTACTTCAAGGCCGTATGTATCGTAGGTGCCAAACACCGATGTCATTCTTGTCGCGTGTGCGATTAGACGAAGGAAAATGTGTGCACCGATGGAAAAGTTTGCTCCGTATACAAGGCCGACCCCGCTTTTTCTCACGATATCTTCCACAGTGGGAAGGTGATCGTACCAGCCGGTTGTTCCGATTACCATATTTTTTCCAGCGGACACGATGGCCCTGATATTCTGCAAGACTACTTCCGGGGAAGTGAAGTCGACGATCACATCTGCAGCTTTGACGAGCGTCGCGTCGATAGTGCCTCCCTTCTCCGCAAGAGTCACTGAGATGGCGTGTGTGCCTTTTTCTCGCGCGACGTGCTCGATTTCATGCCCCATTTTGCCGTGCCCCAGAAGTAGAATGTTCATGTAGGTATGCAGGGCGAATGCGCCCGATGCGCACAGTACGGGCACAAACGAGAAAAGAGAAACTTTGGTTCAATATTTACAAATTTATTACGAATTGTTATATTTGTAACATGAGAACCGTGAGCCAAGTCGTGGAAGAGGTGATTCAACGTTCTCCTTTCTTGGCGGAGGCTATTGCAGAGGGCGTAGCAAATAACGCGCATATTGCTCGTAGGATCAAACCCGCTGTAGAAAAAAGGCTTATGGAAGGCGTCTCTGAATCTGCAATTGCGATGGCGCTCCATCGGATGACGAAGAGCTTGCGCCTACCCGCGTTCGGCATGCGTTTCTTGAAGCAGCTCAACGACATCACCGTTCGCTCGCGTCTCGTCGAATTCGTGTGTCCGAATTCGGAGGAGCTTTCAGAGCTACTGGATGCAATATCGAAAGGCGCTCGTCGACGCAAAGACACATTTGTAAATTTCTCCCGTGGACTTCACGAGTCGCTCCTTATCGTCGATGATGTGTCGGCGCGAGATGTCGCAGCCGTTCTCCCGACGCATAAGAAGATCATCCGCAAAGATGATCTTTCTGCAATCACGCTTCGGCTTCCGGAATCGAGTCTCAATGTCCCAGGCCTGTACTATCCAATTTTAAAGGCACTCGCTTTTGAAGGAATTAGTTTTGTCGAGGTCATGTCCATTCGCACAGAGCTCAGCATCATTTTTGAGGACGCGGATGTGGACCGCGCCTTTTCTGCGCTGAAGCGGATTACGTCGTAGCGTTAGTCGACCAAGACCTCTTTTGGTTTGTCGCGCAGATTGTAATCTGAGCTCATGGTGTAGCCGTAGGCCCCAACGTCGGCAAGGAGAAGCATGTCGCCGATCTCTGGCTTCGGTATTTTCCGGTCAGTCGCAAATCGGTCGGAAGATTCACAGATGTTGCCGACGACCGTAACGACCGCTGGCTTTGCATTCGGGCGCGTGAGATTGAAGATGTGGTGGTAGGAGCCGTAGAATGCAGGACGGATGAGGTGGTTGAATCCAGAATTAATGCCAACAAACGTATGTTTTGGCGTCTTTTTGATATCAACGACAGTGGCAAGGAGGCATCCCGATTCCGCGACGATATACCGACCAGGCTCGAGGCGTAGTTCGAGATCACGGCCATAGGATGTACAGAACTTCGCAAAGGTCTCCCCGAGCTTCTTTCCAAGGATCGCAATATCGAGAGCCTTCTGATCTGGCTTGTAGGGGATGCCGAGTCCTCCGCCAAAATCCATAAATTGAAGGTCGGGGAATCCTTTTGCTGACTCAAGCAGCAATTTCATTGCGCGGATAAACGCGCCGGGGTTCGAGATATTCGATCCGATGTGTTGCTCAAGGCCAATGACGGTAAGGCTATATTGCTTTGCGATCTTTCGCGCTCTAGGAAGGTCGGTGTAGTAGATACCAAATTTGCTTTCAGGGCCACCGGTAATGATGTGGCTTGTGGCTCCTGCGCCGAATCCACGATTTACGCGCAGTGAGACTTTGGAATGCGGTTTCATCTCTCCCCACCATTCGAGTTGCGTAAGTGAATCGAGGTGTACTGAGCTCACGTGCGCCGCTACCCATTTGAGTTCCTCTCTGGAGATATAGGAGCAAGTATACGAGATGCGCTCACGTGGGAACCCGACACTGATCGCTCGTTCCACTTCTCCACGGCTCACGCACTCGATAGATGAACCAGCCTCTTTCAATAGGACGAGAATTTCTTTATTAGAGTTGGCTTTGCATGCGTAGTAGAGCTTCGTCTTTGGGTACTGGATAGATTTTAGGAGATTCTTGTACTGATTTTCGATAACACCCCTTTTATACACATACAGTGGTGAGCTGTGTTTGCCCATAAGTGCTTTCGCCTCAGAGGTATTCAAAAGTGGCTTTTTCATGAGGCGAGCATAGCATAATGAGTAAAAATGTGGAGGCAGGGTGTACCGATTGACAGAAAAGTCTTATGCGTGTTACATGGATCCCTATCCGCATCCTGCGGGTATAGTTCTTCGCCGCGCGGAGCGGCATTATGAGGAAGAGGAAAAAATGACCGACGAAGAAGAGGCAAAAAAAATTGCCGAGGCCGCCACGATTGTGGCGGCGAAAGTGAGACTCCTTTCCGTCACCGAAGAGGTGACGAAAGGACAAAAAATTGGAATCGCCCGCGAGGCGGCGGGCTTCGTGGGGCTGCAAATTGCCCCGAACGGCGGGGAAGAGCCGCACTCGACAGTACGGGCGATCCTCGAGCGGGTCAGGTAACTCACTCAGATTGGGCACGCTCCAGGAAGCGAGACGCCACTGCGCCTCGCTTTCTTCTTTTATATCCCCTGCGGCTGGTGGCGGAGGTAGGCGTTATATGTGCTTTTCTCTTGAATCTTTGGCTTCTCAATTTCCACAGTCTACGGTGGCCCGCATTGACTAGATCTCTCTGAGGCGATATATTGTTGCTCATACACGCCCCAGCCGACCGCAAGGTTCGCTGGGGTTTTTCGTTGCCTATTGCTACAATTTGGAGCACATGCAAACGATACTGCTCATAGACGGCGAGAACATCAAAGGCAAAATCCGTTCTGTTTTTAAGGATGCCGATAAGGGAAAGCCCGTATGGCACGAGTACGATTTTCGAGGACTTTTGGATAAGGTGTTGGAGGGCATGAAGAGAGATCGGGAAGTATTTTACTTTGCGCGTATCAAGGAGCACGAACAGAGCAAAGAGAAATCGAGACAGCTCATCGAAGACCAGCGACAGCTCAAGACGCATTTAGAGAAGCAGGGGTTTGAGGTGATTTTGAGCGGACGAGTACGCGGGCAGTTCGAGGACGGGCAAGGCGGCAAAAAGGTGCTGGTCTTCAAGGAGAAGGGCGTAGACGTGAAAATCGCCGTTGATATGGTCAGCTTATCGTGCGAGAAGAAGGTCAAAGAGATAATCCTCGGTAGTTCCGATAGCGATCTTCAACCGGCGATCAAAGAAGTGCGCGACCGCGAAGTCAGTTGTGTGTACCTTGGGTTTGAGGCACAGCCGAACAAAGGAATGACGTTTACGACGAATAGGACTATTTTGATACGGAACTCGGAACTCTTTGAGTTCGAGAAAATCCAACCCACGCTCATCAGCACCGCACCGTCAGGCCCCGAACATTAGTTGGGATCATTGCGGACAGGGGAAATTTAAATCCCCTGCGGTTGGTGGCGGAGGTAGAGGTAGATGTCTTCTAGTGCTTTTACAGCATCGCCAGCGGCGATGTTGTTTTGATGGTAGAGGCCATCGGTGCAATCGCCCGCGGCCCAGATGCGGGGATGTGAGGTGCGGTGGGTGCGGGGGTCGACTTTGATTTGTCTCACCTCGTTCATCTCTAGTGCGTTGCCGACCCACTCGGTGTTGGGAAGAAGGCCGATCTCGACGAAGATTCCTTCGACGGGAAGTAATTCTTCTTTTCCCGTTTTCGAATCTTTCCATCGTAGGCCGGAGACAAATTGCGCTCCTTCGACCGCCACGATCTCAGAGTTTTTCACGACGCGCATGTTGGGGTGAGCGAGAGCAGCGGCGATGCTGATTTCGTCGGCGCGGAATGCGTCACCGCGATTGAAAAGCGTAACCGTTTTGCAATAGGCGAGGAGCTGTAGCGCCGTCTCGAATGCGGCGTTGCCACCTCCGATCACTGCTACGTCTTTATCGGCAAAGAGCGGGCCGTCGCACGAGGCGCAGTAGGTGAGGCCCTTTTGGTCGTACTCTTTTGCGCCAGGAATCTCAAGTTTGCGCCGAGTCGCTCCCGTTGTAATGAGCGCGGCTTTCACGTTAAACGTCTGCTTGTCTTTCAGGATGATATCGACGGATTCGTCGTGCGGTACGAGCGAGGTGGCATATGCGGGTGCCACAATAGTGAGCCAATCGCCCACGTATTCTTCAACGTGTTTTTGGAGGTTTACTGCGAGATCAGAGCCCGTGATCGAAGGGGTCCCGATCCAGTTTTGAATTTCGGTAGATGTGGTGCTTTGTCCCCCCCACTCAGCGGTGATGAAGACGGTCTTCAGACGTTTGCGGGCGGCGTATATGGCGGCGGCGGCCCCTGCGGGGCCGCCGCCAACAATTGCGAGTTCGTATGTATGTGTCATGAAGTATTATTGGCGACTACAGGACCGCCGCGATTAACACGGATGTATTCTACTACACTCTAGAGCATGTTTCTAAACCTTCGCTTCGAGACGGTATTCCCTCGGAACCCGGATTTTCTTGCTGAAAGATCCTCAATCCTCGCACTCCTCGTGCTGCGGGGATTCCTCCGGGATACCGTCTCTCAGACCGGTTAAGCGTTTTCAAACATGCTCTAAAAACAACCCTTATTTTCTCCTCAAGAAGGAAGGAAGCCCGCCCCAGTTGTCATCCGCATCCTCGGGCGCTGGCTTAGAAGTAATTTTGGGTGGTTCAACTCTTGGCATGTCCTTGAGAGGAGCGTGCTTCTCGACTACGATCTCATCTCGCTTCATTTCTTCGCGCGCTCGCGGGCTTACAGGAGGCACATCTTGATCTTTCTTAGCTACGAGGCGTTGAGAGCCTGCGAAAAGAGTGGAGCGTTGGCCGGGCTCTGGAAAACCCGTAGCGATAACGGTAACGCGAATCTGACCTTTCTTGAGTGTGTCGTCGGTCACAGCGCCGAAGATGACCTTCGCGTCTGGGTCGATAGCCTCTGTAATGACGTTGGCGGCATCTTGTACCTCCAGCATACCCAAATCCTCGCCTCCGGCGACGGAGAAGAGCACCCCTTTGGCACCATGGATCGACACCTCGAGAAGAGGAGAATTGATCGCAGCGCGGGCGGCCATCTCGGCACGGTGCTCACCAATCGCGGTACCGATGCCCATGAGTGCGCTCCCGGCATTCTGCATGATCGCGCGTACGTCGGCGAAGTCGACGTTGATGATTCCCGTCGTAGTGATGAGATCGGAGATCCCCTCGACGGCCTGCTTCAAGATGTCGTCGCACATAGCAAACGCATTTTTGATTCCGGTTTCGCGCGAGACGATCGCGAGGAGTTTGTCGTTGGGGATTATGATGAGCGCGTCGACGGCCTTGCGCAATTCGGCAAGTCCGGCCTCGGCGAGTCGCATGCGCTGCTGTCCTTCAAATCCGAAAGGGCGCGTCACCACTCCGACCGTGAGTGCTCCGAGCTCTCGCGCGATCTTCGCCACCGCGGGTGCCGCGCCTGTCCCCGTGCCTCCGCCCATGCCACATGTGATGAAGACCATGTCGGAGCCTTTGATCGCTTCTTGTATATCCTCGCGCGTTTCTTCTGCCGCTTGTTTGCCGATCTCGGCGTTCATTCCTGCGCCCAATCCGCGAGTAATGTTTTTGCCGATGTGAATTTTGCGCTTCGCCTTTGATTTATGGAGGTCCTGCGCGTCGGTGTTGATGGCAATGAAATCGACGCCCATGACGTGCGTATTCACCATGTGGTTGACGGCGTTGCCACCGGAACCTCCCACTCCAATAACTCGTATCCTTGCAAACGACTCTACATCCGGCTTTACTTGTTTGCTCATAGTGAGGACATAATAGCACCTTCTTGTTCTAGGCAAACTTGACCATGTTTCAGTCCAATGTTCGAGTTTCGCTCATGTATTTGCGGATAATTCGCATGTTACGGGAGGAAAGAGCGGAGGGTTTGGAGAAATGAATCCCATGCGTCGCCTGCGATACTGCCGAAGGAGCGGTGGCTGCCGCTCACATCTTCTGCGTACCCCCAACGGCATAGTCCAAACGCGACGGCCCATGTCGCATCGATCCCGGCTGATCGTGGAAGGTGACCGATCTGAGAAATCTGTGAAGGGAGTTGCAAGACGGCGCGCGCGATGTCGGATGCCGAAGAAAGACCCGAGCCGCCACCAGTGATCACGACTCCCGCGGGAAGAAGGCGATGACGATCAATGGTTTTTAAATGAGCGTTTACGAGCGTGTACATTTCTTTGAGGCGCGCACTCACGAGTGTATACATTTTTTTCTCGGGTACGTCGCTCCCCGTTACGCCTCCGCGTTTTAAGCTTTCGGCTTCGGGAAGTGGAATCTTGAATGAGAGCGCGATGGATTCGGTGATGTTCGACGAGCCTGTGGGGAATATTTTTAAAGAAATAGGAGTGTCGTTTTCAAATACTGCTACAGAAAGGGTCTCCGCGCCAATGTTTGCAAGGACCACGCCAGCGGTCTTTTGCGCCTTGGTGAGCGTAACAAGGCTCGCCGCGAGAGGCGATGCCATAACTCCCTCGACCTCAATGCCGACAGCTTCCACTGCTTCCACGATGTCTTCTTGGTGCTGCGATAGCATGGTGATGAGGAGTGCGTCGATCGCAAGGCGGGTGCCCTGGAGTCCGAGTGGGCTGCCGAAAACCTTATTTCCGTCGATTCGGTACTCGAGGGGGATTGCGTGTATCACCGATCTGTTGGTGAGTTTGGATGAGGCGCGCTTTTCTGTCTCGCGCAGAGCGCGCTCAATTTCGCGGTCTGTGACGATGCCTCCGGAGGCCGTGAGCGGTATTTCACCGGAACTTCGAATCTCGTCGAGCCCGATCCCTCCGAGGCCGACGCGACATGTGCGGACCTTTACTTTGGCCGCGCCTACGGCGCGGCCCAGCGCCTCGCGGATCGCCTTTGTCGCCTCTTTCTTATCAATGATGTACCCGTGTCGCAGGCCGCGCGAAGCAGAAGTGCCGGTGCCGATGATGGTGAGGGGGAATTCTGGGTTTTCTCCGGGTGCTGCAATGACCACTTTTACGTGGTACGTGCCGATGTCTATGCCTGTGTAGAATTGCCGTGCCATTCGAAAGAGAAAGCGCGCAGCGTGTCGCGCTCCTTGCCCTCCATTGTACGCCCATGTTGAAGCCCCTTCAAATGATAACAACCGTGGACAAACAGGAGCGCCATACGTTCGCGCGCAGCAATGCCGAATCGACGCGATTCACGTTCTGCTTTGCGCAGGTTCAAAAATATTTCACCCTCGTGTTTTGAAAGAGAAAACGAAAGTACGTTGGGCGCGTAGGTCTTTTTGCGGTGCTCGCGATTCATGCGGCGCGCGAGTGTATCGGCGCAGACGACGAGAGAGAGGTCATAGTCGCGCCCGAGTATTGCGCGCGCTATTTGTTGAAACGGTACACGCGGCGCGCGGTCGCGGATTGTCTTGGTGATACTTGTCATGGCACTATAACGACTTCGTAAGTCGTTATGCGTTTTGTTAGCGAGCGATCGGGGTCGCTTCAGCGGGCTTCGGAGTCGTTGGCTGCTCACGATTGAAAGACGGGCGGCCACCGCGTCCGCGACCGACGGGGGTCTCGGAGACTTTGCCTTCTTTGACGAGTTGTTTGAATTCAGCGCGGCGTTTGATGAGCTTGAGCGCGCGCTTCTTTTTAACGATTTTGGATGCGCTGCGAACATGGTAGCGCTGGCCGCGGACAGTTCGTATGAGTCCGGTGCCCTGTACACGACGGCTGAATTTGCGAATGGTAGAGAGCGTGCTCTCGTTGCCGCTCTTTGAGACTTCTGCGTTGATCGACATGTGGAGAGACAATATCAGAGATGCCTAGAAAAGTCCACTATTCTGCCTTACCGAATCTCGTACGTTACCGTCACGTTGGATGTGATTTTGTTCTGACCAGTTGGAGTCTCAGGAGGCGGGGCGCGCTCAGCGCCACCCATTCCCACGGCATCCATGCTCAGCGCTTTCGCAATAGTAGATCGGCCCGCCACCTCCGCTCTCGCTAAATCCGACGATCCGCACTCCGAGTGACTCTCCTACCGAGGTTTAACCTCGGTGGATTTAATGTAAGGCCTGGAGAGGTAAAAGTTTGTTACGTTACTTGACCGTAATGTCAGCAATCTTCGTCGTTTGCTCGAGTACGGTGGATGAGTTGAGGCTTTGGTCATAGGTTGTGATTTTGAAACTGATCATCGTCGAGTACGGTAGCCACCCGGTGTCTGGCAGGCGGACAGAGATGTACGATTTCTCCACGAAATCATCGGATGTAATGGTAGTGAACGCACCCGCTCCGTTCGTAATATCGTGATAGTTGTATTTAAGATTGATTTTTACAGGCTCACTTGCTCCAATAGTAAATTCCAGGAATGAATTGCCCGCAGTCCTACTAATGGCGACCGCATCTATTACGGGTGCGACGTTGTCTACAGGCGTTGTAATGTCTTTCTGCTCGGATGATGCAACTTGACCGCTTGGCGAATTTACTTCAACTACATAATGATATGTTTTGTCAGGAAATGTTGGGATTTTTACTTGATGCGATGTTGTGTCGGTCGTATATGCGATGGTATTACCCGTCACAGTCGCCGTAGGCCACAGCACGACCTTACCGTTGGAGTTTACGTTCGTGTTCCACTGAACCAATATTTCGTGGGAGTAAGGAATTACTCGCACATTTGTCAGCTCCAGCTTCGGTTCACTCGGCGTTGCTGGCGTTTGAGTGCCAGGTGATCCGCCTTGTTCAATCAGCTTAGTTTGAACAGGAAAGGGTTTCGGAGGTATTGTCGATTTTTTCTGTGCTGCTTGTCCACTCTTTAGCATTTCCAACTCTTTTCGTAGTCGCTCTATTTCCAATGATTCACTGGTAGTGGCGATAGATTGCTCGGCCACTTGTAAAGAGGATGCAGTTTCCGGTGTTTCCTGCTGCTGTGAGGGTACGGCCGCCTTTGAAGCGCCCGAAAAAAGAATAACCACACTCGTTACGGCGGCGGCTATTTTGATTGCAATTGAGTGGAAGAAATTAAACATAGTCACAGTCAATTGTTTTTACGCGTGCGCTTCGGTCTTCCACGCGCCGATGCGGCGGCGGCGGAGGTAACCGGGGAGATCGGCGAGGGGGATGGCATCCTGAGAATTTGTCGCGACTTCGCGCACGAGAATCGTACCTTCTACGGCTTCTTTATGTCCCATGATGAGTATGTAGGGGACACTCAATTCGCGCGCAGAATTCATTTGTTCGGCGATGCGTTCGTGCCATAACCCTTGATGCACGGGAATAGCGGCTCGTCGCAAATTCTCCATGACCGAAAGCGCACGCCTCCGCGCCTCGCCCCCTAAGTGGGCAAAGTAGATCGATGGTTGGGCCTCTCCTTGTGGCACGCGCTTCTCTTGAGGTGCGCGTGTTTTGCCGCGTATTTCACACGTTATCGAAATCATCGCGGCGGATGCAGGGGTCCGTGCAAAACGACTTGCAAGAGGGTCATATCGTCCGCCAAAGGCGAGGGGCACGCGTGCTCCGCTTTCCGCGTCTGAGGTAGAGATTTCGAAAAGTGAATGCGACCAACAATCGCGGCTTCCGAGAATGTGCGCGTTTAACTCGTACGGCAGGCCAAAGATTTCGAGGTACTCCAGAAATTCCCAAAAGCGCCTTCGTTCTTCCTCGGTCAGGTATTCCATCGCTTGCGGCGCGCGCGGAGTGGCGGGATGGCCGCGTTCAATGAGCTGCACGAGAGTGCCAAGAGGATCGGTCGCAGCACGAGGACGAAGCGTAGGTGAGATAGATTCGATGTGTTTGCGTAGATACAGACCGACGTCACGAACAAAACGATTCGACGATTCCGAAGAGCCGATGTTGTTGACGGAGAGGACGCGTTCTTTGATTCCCGACTCCTCAGCGATTGCGTTGGCCACTACTACGAGGAGTGCCTCCGCGATCGCGCTTGCAGGTCCTACGATGTGAAGCTCGAGAGACACAGAAGGAAGGGTCGCGTTGTTTTCAAGGATTTTCCACGCGAGCAGCGCGCCGTTTTTCTGAGCCGAAATGAGACATTTGCGTGCCGAAGAAAGTAGGGTGCGCTCGTCGCGTCGCGCAAAAGAGATCTCCGACTCTACTTTTGAAAGCGGGAGAATGGGTTGTCGCGCGATTCCTTCTATAGAGGCTGGTGCGCGTGCTGCTGTCTCAAGCGGAGAGAATCCATAATACTCGGCGACGCGGATAGCGGCGCCCAGAAACGCTGCCGTGTTCTGATGCTGTGTGTCTTTCAATCGAATCATACGATGTAATGTTATTCGCGGGTGGTCAGGTCGGGCGCGTATGTGGAGTGAGAGGGCAATATGCTTATCGCATTAAATGGGTAGAGTCGAAGCACAACACGCCCTACTATTTCGTCTTGTGGCAATACGCCCCAGATTCGTGAGTCGGCCGAGACGCGTCGATTGTCTCCGAGCACAAAATATTCTCCCGATGCGAGCGTGACTCGCTGATTGGATGCTCCGCCAAGATTCGCGGTGCTCAGATAGGGTTCTTCAAGGGTAAAACCTTCCGGATGCTCTTCATTGATGATGCTGACTTCGTTGCCGGACAGCGCGACAGTTTCTCCAGGGAGGCCGATCACGCGCTTGATGAGCGCTCTCGAGGTGTTTTGTGGCAAATCGAAGATCACGACATCTCCGCGAGCGGGTTTGTCGAATTTGTATGTGATTCTGTCGACGATCAAATACTCCCAATCATGAAAGTTGGGCTCCATGGAGGCGCCCGAGACTACATAAGGAGCTGCAATGAAGAAACGGATGAAGAGCGCGAGGCCGAGCGCGACTACCGTGTATGTAAAGAGGGAATGATCTGTCTTTTTTATTGGGACAATTTCTTCTGGAACAGATTGTGATGAACTCTCGTGCATCACAGAATCATTCATGTGCGACATTCTACAGCTTCTTCCACGTTGACATCAAGTGGTTAGTAGTTTGTAGATGATAATTTTGTAGTTTATAGTTGCGGGGAGAGGCGTGTGCGCGATCTTTACTCCCAAGGTACAAACTGAAAACTAAAAATCACTTTATGGCATGGATACTTGTAGGTTTAGGCAATCCTGGAGAAGAGTACGACTCGACGCGGCACAATGCCGGGCGCATGGCGCTCGATTTCTTTGCAAAAGAGCAGAAGTTTGGCGATTGGAAGGAGGATAAGAAGGCTAAAGCGCGTGTCGCGAGTGGTATGGTGGGGAAAAATACTGTCGTTTTGGTCAATCCCGACACCTTCATGAATAAATCGGGCACTGCAGTTCTGAAATTTGTAAAAAGTCTGAAGGCAGCGGAGCGTATGGTGGTGCTCTACGACGATATGGATCTGCCGCTTGGCACGATCAAGCTCTCGTTTGATAGGGGAAGTGGCGGGCACAAAGGCGTGGAGTCGATTATGCGAGCAGTGAAGACCAAAAAGTTTGTTCGTGTGCGTATCGGCGTCTCGCCGACGACCCCGGGAGGTACGCTCAAGAAGCCGCACGGGGAGAAAGACGTGATTCGATTTATTCTCGCGAAGTTTAAACCTGCTGAGCTGGCAGAATTAAAGCCGTTGTGGAAAAAGATCGGGCAGGCACTGCAGGTGATCGTGTCGGAGGGTCGCCAACGCGCGATGAATCAATTCAACTGAAAAGCCGCCGCGCAAAGCGCGGCGGCTTTTCTTTCTCACACAATTTAGTTTATCGGCTTGAGAGTCATTCTCCTGTCTTTTGGCTCGAAGAAGGTGATAGTGAATGGGTATACCTTGCCGAGCTCGAGTTTGGCTCGGAGGTCTTCTTCATTTGCAAATTCCGAGACATGCACAAGCCCCGCGACCCCTTCTTCGATGGAGGCAAGTGCGCCGTGTTTGTTGTATTTGATAACTACAGCTTCCACGCGTTGATCCTTCTTGTATTTCGCGCTGGCCGCCTTCCATGGATCGTCGAGTAGCGCTTTGATCGAGAGAGAGATCTTGCCGTCTTTGATCTCGATGACCTTCACCTTCACGCGATCACCCGCGCGGTAACGCGTCTTTGGGTTTTCCACGAGCGCCCAATCCATTTCAGAAATGTGCACAAGACCTTCGAGGCCTTCTTCGAGCTTCACGAACACGCCAAATTCTGTTGCACCGGTGATGACGCCGTCGAGCGCGTCGCCGATATGATATTTTTCCACCAGCGAAGAACGCTCTGTAGTGCCAGCGCCTCGCTCGCTGAAGATGAGCTTCTGCTCCTTTGGGCTCGCTGTGATGACCATGACTTCGATTTTTTGTCCGACCATCTTCTTGAGCTCGACGAAAATCTTGTCTTTATCGCCATCAGGTACGCGCGGATAGTGCGCTGGTGCGAGCTGGGACGCGGGGAGGAATCCGGCGAGGCCGTTCCACGTAATGATGAGGCCACCCTTATTTGCATCGGTGACAGGAAGCTCGAAGACCGTCTTCTTCTGCATCGCCTGCTCTGCTTCATTCCAAATGACAGCCTGGCGCGCTTCGCGCAGAGAGACTTCTATGTAGCCATCGGCGTTGTCGAATCCCACGACCTTCGCGGTCACGGTGTCGCCGATGTTTACATTCTTCAATGCCTCACGAGCTGAGAGGTATTCGCGGCCATAGATGATGCCGGTACCAAACGGCGCGAGGTCGATAAATACGCGTGCACGGCCGATCGCGACCACCGGGCCTTCTACCACGTCATCTACTATCGGGGGAGTCGCCGATTTCTCGAGCAACTCTGCCATCGGTCCCTGCTTTGCCAAGACTTCGGAGGGCATGCCCTCTTCGCCTTCTTCAGTTAAAACAACCTTCTCCTCTTTTTCTTTTACCATTGATATTTTGGTCCGGACTATCTCGCTTGCGCTACCGTCTCTGAGTGCGAGGAAGTATTACCGAACGCCTATTAATTAATAATCGCCCCTCAGGGCGTATGCACAATATATATGATGAGTACTCAAGGCGCAAGCTCACGTATAATTTGAAAAACCCGTAAAAAAAGAACGTGTACCCGAAGGTAACCGTTCTTAGGTTGCCCCCGGGCGGGGAATTCTCTACTAGAGCAACCTATCTCGGAGAATATTCCTTTATTGCAAAAGGTCAAGTGAGCAGAAAGTCTGGGTGTGTATAAAAATGGTGGGGGATGGTAGAGCTGGCCGAAGCGCAGATATCCATCCCCCGGTATTTGGCCTTGCGGCCTTCGGCTCACGAGAGCCGAAATCGTGCGCGGCATGCCGCGCTGGTCCTCTTGCCCGGGCGCATCAGTGCGCCCGGTATGTTAGCAGCTGTCGATCACTTTTTGCCCACCTCCTTTCCGAATTGGAAAATGCCATTGTCTACGATGATTACGGGCTCATCGTTGACTCTGGCACCCGCCACGCTACTCTCTCTACTCATTCGTCAATTCTCTCCGCGGAGGATTTTTTGTTATCTAAAAGTATTTACGGTAGAAGCGGACGATGGATTCGGAAGCTCTGTAATCGGTGTTGTTTGTAACGTGCTATAGCACGTCGTAAACAACACTTCTTACTCGAGACATCGGGGTTAGACAAGCAGAAAAAGTTAGGGTGTGTATAAAAATTGAAAGGTTGCGGCGTCTGGATCGAAGATCCAATACAGTGAGATGTCATCTCACTGTATAAAAAGATCGAAGGCGGTCCCAAACGGGAGCCGCCTTCTCATCGTCGGGCAGGGTAGGAACCGGGATTACCCCGCCTCCCGGAAAAAAGATCGTATAAGAGGCCCACAAAGTGCAAATGTTTGTTGGGCTTCCAACCAGATTTGCACCAATGCGTTGGCGTACCAGGCCCACCTCGGTTTTCTTCCTCCATTAAGTTTGCTCCAAGTGCCACGCACGGCAGAGAGTGTGCACAACACCGAAGACTGTCGCCACGCTACTCTCTCTCTCTGCTCATTCGTCAGCCATTCGGAGTGGGGTAGGGTTTCTGCTATACTGGCAAAATATGATTGAACACATCAGCAAGCTTTCAGGTGCACAGCAAAATGCACTCGAAAATATCGGTGTGGTTTTGCTCTATCTGCATGGTTCCGTGGCTTCTGGAAAGGCGCGAAGTGATAGTGATGTCGATGTGGCGGTGCTTTTTGCACAGACTCCGCGCGATACAGTGCAGGCGACCACGAACATCGTCGAGGCACTGAGGGGATACGAAAGTCCGCGTGAGATGGATGTTGCGATACTCAATGATGCGAGTCCACTTCTTAAGCAAAGTGTAGCGGCCCACGGAGTGTTACTTTTTGCACGGAGCGAGCAAGACGATCTTGAGTTTCAAATTCGCACCATGCACGAGTATGAAGCTTCTCGTCGCATTGTTCGTATCGGGCAGGAGGCGATACTTGCACGCATATGACCGAATTTGCCAGAGGACAGCTTGCAGAGAAAATCACGCAATGCGCTGAGGCTCTTGCCGATTTGCAGAAGTATCAAGCGGTAGGATCGCTCGAATATCTTCGGGCGCATCCCGATACCTACTATGCGGTGTGTTTTCGATTCATTAGTGCGATCGAGTCTCTCTTCGATGTCGGGCAGTACATCCTCTCAGATCGGGACGTTCGGGCAGAAACGCAACGCGAGATTCCGGCACTTCTTGCTCGAAAGGGCGTAATCGACGAGGGAATAGCCCAGAGATTTGCGAATATGTACGGCTTTCGTAATCGGCTCGTGCATGCCTACGGGACGCTTGATGATGCGAAGGTTGCCGATTTTCTCAAAAACAATCTTGGAGATATAGTACAGATTCTCGCGACAGCAAAAACTTACTTACAATAAAAATACTATGATTCTCACATTTCACGAAGGGGCATGTATTCGCGCGAGCGCGGGCGACACGACGCTCGTGTTTGGTCCCGTTTCAAAAGCTTCGAAGAATTTTAAGCCGACCAATTTTGGGGCAGACGTAGCGTTCGTCTCGTTCAATCACCCAGACATGAATGGCACTCACGAGGCGGGGCGCGGTGATAAAGAGCCGTTCATTGTTTCTGGCCCTGGTGAATATGAGATAAAGGAATCGACTGTAGCGGGATTCAGCACGGGTTCTACCTATGGCGGGACGCCGCGCATCAATACCGTTTATTCCGTGGCATTCGACGGTATGTCTATTTTGTACCTTGGTGCGCTCGGCGATCTCGATCTTCCCGGCGATGTGCTCGAGATGGATTCTCCCGATGTGCTCATCGTGCCGATCGGAGGTAATGGTGTGTTGAATGCGGCGGAGGCGCAGAAGCTTGCGGTGAAGCTCGAGGCGAAAATCGTGATTCCGATTTTGTACGACGACAAGTCTCTCAAGCAATTTTTGAAAGAATCGGGAGAAGAGAATGTAAAACCGGTCGACAAACTGACGATCAAGCCGCGTGATCTTGTGGGTAAGGAGAATGATGTGGTTGTCCTCAGTTCATAGCGCAGATATTTCAAATCTCGCCTACCGATGCGTTACAATTCTCGTATACGTGGGGTGTGTCCACGAGTAGTTTCTTATGGTAGTACGGAAAGCAATTCATCACATGCGGCAACAGCCAGATGCGGATAAGTATGCCGTTGCGAGCGGGATTGCGTTTGGGGTTGTTGCCCTGCTTTTTCTGGGCTGGGCGGTTATTTTTTTCAGAAGCATTCAGGGTAGTCTGCCCGCCGCAGTGTCTCCAGCAAGCGAAGAAATATTCGATGCGATTAATCGTGTGAGCAATGCTCCTGTGGTGCCGCCACAGCTGCCAGACACCTATCTGCCGATCGCGGAGCCTTCTCACGCTGATGCATCTTCAGGCCCCTCTCCCACATCCGCACAACAAAAATCGTACGAAGATTTGATGAGGGAGGATGAGGCAGCGATGCGAGCGCTCCGAGGCGACATCGTCCTTCCAAAGCCCGGCGCCACGACCTCGCCCACGGGTCTGTAGACTCCCTTTTGAGCCTCTTTTGACTGGCGCTGAGGCCGGTTTTCTGCTATTATTGATCCCACTTATGGCACGCAAAAACGAGGAAAAGGAGCCAGCTGACGCGGTGCCAAGACGAACCGAGGGGGTAATCTCCCGAAGCATCACGACCGAAATGCGCGAATCGTATCTCGACTATGCGATGTCGGTGATCACGGCTCGCGCGCTTCCTGATGTGCGCGACGGGCTGAAGCCGGTGCACCGCCGGATTTTGTACGCGATGCAAGAGGCGGGACTCACAGTATCTGCGAAGACCCGAAAATCAGCGACAGTGGTAGGCGATGTGCTCGGCAAATACCACCCGCACGGCGATGCGTCTGTCTATGATGCGATGGTGAAAATGGCGCAGGATTTTACGATGCGCTATCCGCTTATCGTTGGGCAAGGCAACTTCGGCTCGATCGACGGCGATGGAGCGGCGGCTTACCGATACACGGAAGCCAAGATGTCGCGACTCGCGGGCGAAATGATGCGCGATATCGACAAAGAGACTGTGCTTTTCACTCCTAACTACGACAACACCAAGATGGAGCCATCTGTCTTGCCTGCGGCAACGCCCAATTTGCTTTTGAACGGCACGCTCGGGATCGCGGTCGGTATGGCGACCAACATCCCGCCACACAACTTGCGCGAAGTGTGCACAGCGTCCATTCACCTTATTGAGAATCCGGGTGCGACGACCGACGACCTTTTGCAGTTCGTACAGGGGCCAGATTTCCCTACGGGCTGCATCGCGTTTAATCAAAAAGACATTGCGCACGCGTATGCGACAGGCCGCGGAGGCGTGGTCGTGCGCGGAGACGCCGAAATCGTGGAAGGGAAGAAGGGGGACTACCAAATCATCGTCACCTCGATCCCTTTTCGCGTCAACAAATCCGATCTGCTCACGAAAATCGCCGACCTTGTGCACGAAAAGAAGCTCGAAGGCATCCGCGACATCCGCGATGAATCGACCAAAGACATTCGGATTGTGATCGAGCTCAAGAACAACGCAAACGCGCAGACCGTTTTGAATTATCTCTACAAGCACACGCAAATCGAGGAAACCTTCCACTACAATGTCGTGGCGCTCGTCGATGGCGTCCCGCAGACGCTCTCACTCAAGGCTTTGCTCGAATATTTCATCGCGCACCGTAAAGATGTGGTAACAAAGCGCGCGCGATACGATCTCAAGGTGGCGCAAGCCCGCGAGCATATATTGCTCGGTCTCAAGAAGGCGCTCGATCATATCGACGAAATCATTAAACTCATCAAGAAGAGCAAGGATGTGGATGAGGCGCGGACGGGCCTCATGAAAGTGTTTAAATTTTCCGAAATTCAGGCACAGGCGATTCTCGACATGCGTCTGCAAAAGCTTGCGGGCCTCGAGCGCAAGAAGATCGAAGATGAATTGAAAGAGGTGCAGGCGCTCATCGAGGAGCTCACGGCCCTTTTGAAGAGTGAGAAGAAGCTTATGGAGCTCATCAAGAAGGAGATTCGCGAAGTGATCGAAAAATATGGCGACGATCGCCGCACGAAAATTGTGAAGCGCGGAGCCACGATCCTTTCGGCGGAAGATTTGATCGCCGACGAGGAGTCGGTGCTCGTGCTGACGCAAGGCGGCTACATCAAGCGGACGAATCCGAGCGAATACCGCCGTCAAAAGCGCGGAGGAGTGGGTGTCGTCGATCTCGATACAAAGGAGGAAGATTTTGTTACTCAATTTTTGACCGCGAGCGCGCACAGCGACCTCCTTTTCTTCTCCGATCGCGGCAAGGTGTATCAGCTCAAAATGTATGATTTGCCGGAAGGGAAGCGTGCCACGAAAGGCAAGTCCATCATGAATTTCATTTCGCTCGAGCAAGGCGAACAAATCACCTCGATTCTCGCGATGCCAAAGGAGAAGAAGGCCGTCGATGGGCTCTCGCTCCTCATGGTGACGCGGGGTGGTACGGTGAAGCGCGTCGCGGCTTCACAATTTCACGAAGTGCGTCGTAGCGGATTGATCGCCATCGGACTCGACAAGGGTGACGCGCTTATTTCCGCTCAGTTTGTATATACAGGAGACGATGTGGTGCTTGCGACATCGAAAGGGCAGGCGATCCGTTTTGCCGCCAAGGATGTGCGCGAGATGGGCCGACAGGCTGCGGGTGTGCGCGGAATGAAGCTGAAAAGTGGCGATTCAATAGTGGGCTCAGGCGTCGTTCCCAAATCTGCGAAGGATGCCGAGTTGCTCGTGCTTTCATCGACCGGTTACGGTAAGAAAACTAAACTCACCGGATACAAAACGCAGGGAAGAGGCGGAGGCGGCATGAAGACTATGTCGATCACGCCCAAGACCAAACAGCTCGTGGGAGGCGCCGTTGTTTTGGCTCCCGGCGGCGAGCTTGTTGCGATGTCCAAAAAGAGTCAGACGATCCGCACGGGACTCGATGAGATCCCCACGCTTTCCCGCGCGACCCAAGGCGTACGCGTAATGAAAATGCGCGAAGGCGATCAGGTAGCCTCGTTTGTGGTGTTTGAATCAACAGAAGGATCCTCACAGCTATAACGACCTACGATGTCGTTAGAGATACCATAACGACATCGTAGGTCGTTATGCGAGTTATTCGAGAAAGCGGACGGGGAAGGATTCGTTGGAGTGCTTACTCATACTGCCGAGATACGCGGTCGTCTCTTTCTCAATGTTTCCGATCGACGCTTTGAAAAAATCAGTTGTAAGAATCGATGGAAAATTTCGACGTCCGCAATAGTCTGCATAACTACTCCACCGATAGTGGCGCAGCTGATCTTTCGCCTTTGCGGAATCGACGATCCGGGCGCTTCTCCAGGATTGAGCTCCGGAGACGTAGTCGAGGGGATTCAGGTGAATATAGTGCAAAATGTGCAGAAAATGAGTCTCCGAGTGAATATGTACTTTCTTTGTGCGACCTTGGAAGACGTAACCACTGCGCCGGTATCGCGCGTTAAAGTATTTCGCATAACCCACATTCAATTTTCTAATAAAGGTCGTTATGCCGTTGTCGACAAGTTCTGAGAGAAGAAGGTGATAGTGGTTTTTCATGATGCACCATCCGTGGATATTTACGACGCGTCCTTTCCCATAACGACCTCGTATGTCGTTAATTTCTTCCATTTCATGTTCAAGGAGATAGGTGGTGTTATTGGCAGGGCGTGCGGTGTTGAACAATCCCAGGCCGTGAACGAATCTAAACCGATCACGATCGTCGAGAAAAATATTTCGCTTCTCGACCCCCCTGTTGAGCACATGGTAAAGTTCCACCAGCAAAGTATATAACGACCTCGTATGTCGTTATGAGGTGTTGATGGGGTCGTGTGGACAGGTAAGTTAGCGGTATAATGCTACGTAATGCAAACGCAGTCACCGTTACATACGGCAGGTTTCGCGCATCCGCGTCGCAACGTCGCAGCACTCGGTGTGAAGCCTGGGATGTCGGTTGCTGATTTTGGATCCGGAAGCGGTATCTATGTGCTCCATATTGCGGAGGCGCTCGAGCATCGTGGTCACGTGTATGCGATCGATATTCAGCGGGACCTGCTTCAACGAATCAAAAATGAGGCGCATCGACGCGGATTTCAAAATGTGGAGATCATCTGGACAGACCTCGAGTACGCTGGATCTTCCAAGCTTGCCGATGCATCTATAGACATTGTTCTCATATCCAATCTGCTTTTCCAGGTCCATAATAAGGCGGCTCTCTTCAGAGAAGCGCTTCGCATACTTCGTCCGAGCGGACAGCTTGTCGTCATCGACTGGCGAGAGTCTTTCGGCGGTATGGGGCCACGAAAGGAAGATGTTGTCTCGAAAGATGCAGCTGAAGCGCTCGCGCACGCAGAGGGTTTTGAGCCGGTGCGCTCATTTCCCGCAGGCGCACACCATTATGGGATTATCTTTCGTCCAAGCACGAAGAAAACGATATGAATAAGCCCTCAGTATTTCGAATGGTCCTCTTGATTTTGTTCGGAGCGTTTACCGTGGCCGGAGTCCTTGTCTTTGCGCTCTTTGTGGGAAACGGCAGTAGTGCTACGATCAGCCCCGTCACTGTTTGGGGCACGCTCGATGAGGGCGCGTTCCAAGACCTTGTGCGTCGCCAAGCAGAAAACCATGGTCAGCTCGCATCGCTTACGTACGTGCAAAAAGATCCTGAGACGTACGAGCGTGCTCTTACCAATGCACTTGCAAATGGTGAGGGGCCAGATCTCTTCATCCTTCGACAAGATCAAGTCATACGAAATGCGGGTAAGACCTTCGTCATCCCATTCGACATGTATCCACGAGATCAATTCGAGAACACTTTCGTGGAAGCAGCAAAACCCTTCTACACGCCGCTTGGCGTAGTCGGCATCCCCCTTGTGGCAGATCCTCTCGTCCTCTATTGGAATAAAGACCTGCTCGCGGCGGCGGGGTTTGCGCAGGCGCCGAAATATTGGGACGAGCTTTTCAACATATCGCAGAAGATTACGATCAAAGACGATTCGGGCACTATCAAGCGCTCTGCCGTCGCAATGGGTGAATACAAAAATGTGACGAATGCAAAAGATCTGCTCGCTACGCTCATTCTCCAAGCGGGTGGAACGATCACAGCGAGAGATAGCGCAGGAACCCTGATCTCAGCCCTCGGGAGAGACGAAGGGAATGCCAGCCCTACTGTGTCCGCGCTGAGGTACTATAGTGACTTTGCCGATTCATCGAAAGAAATCTATACCTGGAATCGATCACTTCCGGATGCAGCGCGCGCTTTTGGCAGCGGGGATCTTGCCCTGTATGTCGGATACGCAAGCGAGGAGTCTGTGATCCGGGGCTCGAACTCCAATCTGAACTACGCCGTAGCGCCTCTTCCTCAGATCCGATCCGGCGCGCCGATGACCGTGGCACGGGTGTATGGGGTGGCGGTGTCTCGCACCGGGAAAAATGTGAACAATGCGATCACCGCCGCATTCTTGCTTGCCTCATCTGATTCCGCAACGACACTTTCGAGTGGGCTTGGTATATCGAGTGCGCGGCGAGACCTTGTGAGCATATCTTCAGGAGGAAATGCAGAGCTTTACAACAAGCAGGTAATCATCGCTCGTTCCTGGATGGATCCTGATCCTGAGGGGACGGCGGAGGTATTTCGCGGTATGATCGAAAACACCACGAGCGGGCTGCTTCTCATCAACGAGGCCGTGAAGCGCGCGGATCAAGAGCTCTCGCAGGTGTTAAGTATATGAAAACCATCAAAAAAATTGCCTCTCGCTGCCTCGCCCCGCTCACTATGACGCTTCTTTTCGTAACGGTCGCGCACGCGCAGAGCGCAGGTATCCAAAACCCTCTCAACAGTGCTTCGAGCGACATTCCGAAATTCATTGCGAGCGCGCTCAAAGCGCTTGTCATCATTGCTCTCCCCGTTATCTCCCTATTTGTCGTCGTGTCAGGATTTATGTTTGTCTTTGCGCGAGGCAATGAGGCGGGGCTCACGAAGGCGAAAAAGAATTTCCTCTACGTAGTCATAGGCGCGCTCCTCATTTTGGGCGCCGCTGCTTTGTCGGCGCTTGTAGGAAGTACGATAACGCAGATCGTGAAGCCACCGGTATGATCAAAAGAATCGTACCCATAGTCCTCCTCTGTATCCCCGCAGTTGCCCTCGCGGCCCCAAACACATTCAAAGATTTAGCGAATGTTCTTGTGGGTCTCATGAACGCAAGTGTTGGTTTGCTCGTTGCTGCGGGGCTTGTGATATACCTCTTCGGCATGTCATTCAACATCTTGGAATTTGGTACAAATAGCAAAGACAAGGTCAAAGCCTATTTCTTCTGGGGGATCATTGTCATCACCGTCATGGTTTCAGTGTGGGGGCTCGTCGCCCTGCTTCAAAATACGCTTTTTCCTAAGGGCTAAGTCATCATGTTCACCACCGCGAACAAAAGAATGGGATTTAAGATTCTGGAGGCATTTCCTGTTGCGCTTCTGTTTTTCGCGTTGCCACATGTGGTCTACGCGCAAGTCGTTGCCAAATCCATCGGTGTCTTAAACATCTTTATCGGGCTAATGCTTATCGCAGCACTTGTGACGTATGGGATCGGACTCGTGCTGTGGGCTACACGCCTCGGCAGCTGGCCGTCGTATCGCACGGAGGCCATTGTAGTCTTGGAATGGTCCGTGGCCATGCTCTTTGTGCTCGTGGTACTTATTTCGGGCATACAGTTTTTCCAGAATCATTCGCAGGTGGCGTACCGTATCGTTACCGGCATTATCGGTATATCTGTAATAGCGTACATATTCATCAGTCTTGCGGTACCAAAGGCCAAAAAACCCGAGGATGAGGAGCACAAATAAGCCCTTACACCCGGTAATTCCGCGCCCTGGTTATCCACACAGAGCCGTCTATGGGCATTGTGTTTTCGGTTGCCACCTATAGGATTGAGGTACTTAACAGATAGAAGATCGTAATCGCTTTAATACAATAATGACTATGCGGAAATTTATCACAACGTCTATTCTTGCTCTCAGCACAATGACAGTTCCTGTAATTGCATTGGCACAGGTCAGTCCTGCATCAGTTACGACGGGATTGTTGGGGGCTTTAGGTGGGATCTCAGTTCTTTTGAATGGTCTTATCGGAGTAGCCATCACACTTGCAATCGTCGTCTTTTTCTGGGGACTAATCAAATACTTGTTTGTGGGTGGCGCAGAGGGGAAGGCTGAAGGTCTCAAGATTATGTTTTATGGAGTCGTGACAATCTTCGTAATGATTTCTGTCTGGGGTCTAGTTGAGTTGCTTCAATATACATTTGGCGTACGGGGGATTGGCTCTCCGTCCACGAGCGGTTTGCGAGTTATGCCCACTTTCTAGCCCAACAGAAGAGAAGGTGATTGAAATATTTAAGTTCAACATCTGATAAAAAGGGTTATTGGAAAAGTATGGATACGTTGGCTGCGGGTATCATGGATAGGATATCCAGCTACATACTCGATCCCGCAATAGCCGTTGTTTTTACGGCGGGATTGGTCGTGTTTCTCTATGGTCTCGTAGAAGTCCTTTGGGGCTTGAACTCTGGAAAGGTGGATGAAAAGGGGAAAAATCACATGATTTGGGGGATCATAGGTATGACCATCATGGTGTCTGTGTATGGCATCATCAGCCTGCTCAACAACACATTTGGGCTTGGGCACAACATCGTCAGGCCATAAGGATCGAAATCTGCGCTGTAGAAAGGTTATGTTCTGTGTGGGCATCGCTCTGCCTTTCGAGCTCCCACGCTGCATGCGCAGGCATGCAGCTTCTGCCGCTCGCTTCGCTCGTGGGCAGAGGGAGACTCGAACTCCCATCCCTTGCGGGGCCAGCTCCTAAGGCTGGTGCGTCTACCAATTTCGCCATCTGCCCTTCTTGAGCATCCTAGCACGGGACGCGTAGTCTTAGATACTTTATCCATCAGCCGCAGAGGTCTTTTCTTTGTCGGTAGTGCTGCGTGATGCTATTATGATGCAATGAATCCAAACAAAGCATTGTGGGAAAAGGGAGATTTTACAGAGATTGCCGCCTTTATGCGCCAGTCTGGAGAGGCGCTCGTTGCGTCTCTTGGAGTGACGCCGTCGATGCGGGTCTTAGATCTCGGCTGTGGAGATGGCACGACAGCGATTCCCCTAGCCCGCTTGGGTGTTGAAGTTGTTGGAATCGATATCGCCAAAAATCTCGTTGACGCCGGGAACAAGCGCGCCGCGGAGGCAGGTCTCAGCAACCTCAAATTTCAAGAAGGCGATGCATGTGACTTACAAGGAATCCCCGACCACTCGTTTGATTTAACGCTTACGGTATTCGGCGCGATGTTTGCCCCCAAGCCCTTTGAGGTTGCAAAAGAGATGGTGAGGGTCACAAAGCCAGGCGGGCGCATCGTGATGGGCAACTGGATACCCAACGACCCCACCTCATTCGTCTCGCAGCTCCTCAAGATAAGCGCTTCGTTTACACCTCCGCCTCCGGAAGGCTTCGTGAGTCCTATGACGTGGGGCGTGGAAGATCACATCATTGAGCGATTCGGAAAGGCCGGAGTCCCCAAAGAAAGCATATCCATGGTCAAAGACACATACTCATTCGTATCAAGCGACAAAACCCCGGCAGAATTCATCGAATTGCTGGAGCGCTTCTATGGCCCAACGATGAATGCAATTGAATCTGCCCGGAAGAATGGAAAAGAGGATGAGCTTCACAATCAACTTCTTGAGTTAGCGAAAGCTCAGAACAAAAGTGTGGACGGCAGCACCTCAATACCCGCCACATTCATGCGGGTGACAGTAACCCTCTGAGATCATCGCAGTAGGTTCATTATTTTTCCGCCCACCTGGATTCGAACCAGGGACCCACTGCTTAAGAGGCAGTTGCTCTACCAGCTGAGCTATAGGCGGATGGAGAGATACTAGCATTGTAATCAAAAAAAAGAAGTGCCCATGCGGCAGAGTTTGTCGTCCAGACGATGTCTCGTGCGAGGTTACTTGACCCGCAGATAATCTGTAAGCAAAAGATAGAGGGGCCCCGCGATCACATAGAAGACGTGAATAAAGGGTGGGCCGTGAATGATGCCGAGTCCAAGGAGAGATGGAGAATCAGGCGCAATACGAATTCCCACTAGATAGTATCCAATGTACTCGAGGCTAAATAAGATGAGAAGATATAGTGCGCTTGTGATGAGCCAACGGTGTGGAATGTGAATCCGCTCATAAACCTCTCGCAACAGCACCAAGCCAGCCGTCCACGCAACGAGTGGAAAGACATTGATATGTCCCAAGAGTACGTTGTTACCGACGTATATGTATGGCCTATATGATGTGACGACGAGGGCGAAGAGAAATGCGATTAGAAGCTCTTGCCCGATTTCTTTCCGGTGCAGCATATATGCGATAGCGCAAAAAACGAACGCAAGCCACGTTATCGCCGACTTCGGATCATACGCCGCGATGATCGGGACTGGGGTGAGGGCAATAGCGGATCCGAGAAAGATCGTCATGCCTCGTCTCGTATTCAACGATCGGTGGAGATTGTGACGAAAAAAAGTCAGGAGGCGAGCTCTCATTGGGAGAATTTTATCACATTACTTAAGCGTTTGGATCCGCGTGCTGCATTCTCCGTCGCGAATTGTACTTGTGTGTAATGCACAGTGGCAGTCTTATGTAATGCACCAAAAGAAGCCAAAATTTACCGGATGCTATACAGGTAGTTGAGTACTACGTACGCAACAGTTTCCATGCTTTCAGCGCTGCACTTGTCGAGCGTGTCCTCCGTCGTGTGGAAATACGGGTAGTCAAAATCGATCACGAGAAAACTTGGCACGCCTGCTTTATTGAGCGCCGAGTGGTCGTCTCCAATTGCGGGACCGACGCGATTTTGGAAAATCCTACCGTTGACTTTTTGAGCGACTCCCCAAAATGCATCCACTTGCGATGCAGCGTCTTTCACAGACGTTTGTTCTTTGGTGATGTTCAGATTCTTGTCGCACACCATATCCAGCACGATGCCGCCGATGGGCTTTTTGTCTCCGTAGATTTCTTGCAGATGCTCCGCAAAGTACGTTGAGCCGAGCGGCTTCCAATGCGCGGCGGCACCGCTCAAATCCTCCTCGCCCTCTTCGCCGTCAAAAAAGACAATGTCTACTCCGACATTCGGTATCACATGCGACGTGCCGAGCTTTCGCGTTAATTCCACAAGCGCCGCGACGCCCGACGCCGAGTCATTGGCACCGGGCACGGGCTGATCGGGCGCGTTTTTGTCTTTGTCAGCAAACCTCTTGCTGTCATAATGCGCAGCGAGCACAATGCGGCGCTCCTGAGTGGGGTACAAGCGGCCGATGACATTTGTTAATTCGTACGTCTTTCCGTCAGCTGCCACGTGCTTCCACGTCTGGGTTTTTACTTCCTGAGTCAGTTCTTTCATTTCGGCAACGAGAAAGTCCCGTACTTTCTTGTGTCCGGGCGCACTCAAGTAGCGCGGTCCGTAGCGTAATTGCTGGTCAATAACCGCTAGCATTTCATTGCCGTCAATAAACGGCCTATCTTCAAACGATCGTTGCAGCACTTGCGCGGTAAGATATTCGACGGGAGAGAAATTGTCCGTCAGAATCGGGTATGGGGAAAGGTCAAATCGCTTTACGTCAATGATTTTATTTTGCAGAGAGCCAAGAATAGGGTCTTGATGTCCGGCGATAGCCTTAGAACTAACATCTATTTTCTTATCGCTGTTATAGCCGACAAAAATGATATTTTGCGATTCGGTTCCTTCTGGCGTCTCAACGGCGAAAAAATAGCTGTTCGGGAAGACGCGCTGAAACGTCTTTATCTCCGCCATAATGAGGGACGGCTGCTGGCGGGACAAATCTCCAATCATACTCGCGATGAAAACTCCGTCTGGACTCAATTTATTTTTTGCGACTGTAAAGAATTCCTTCGTTGTAAAGTGGGGTGGGACGGAGAAAAGCGAGTAGTACACGTCGCTGAAAATAAAATCATATTTTGTGTCGGTATCGCGAAGAAAGCGGCGGCCGTCCTCGACGAAGTTTTGCATTCGCGGTGTATCCTCCACTTGAAAATATTCTTTCGCGAGGTCGAACAAAGATGGTTCGATTTCAGCAACGTCAACGTTCGCATTCGGCAATTCATGCACCAATGCTTTCGGAATCGAGTATGCGCCGCCGCCTATGACAAGCGCGTTCTCGACGTGAGATGTAAAGAGTTTGTAGAGCGAATAGTATTTTGTGTAGTCGTACACCAAATCCGTTGGGTCGTCGGAGTCGAGAAACATCGCGCCAGAAAGACTCCGGTCTTGTTGAAAGAATCTCGCCGGCCTTCCGGCATACGAGCCGTCGTAGATCGTTATTTTTTCGTAAACACCGTCCTTGCTGTAGAGAGTATGTGCACTTGTACGTCCATTTGCGAACCAAACAACGCCAAGTACGATAGGGAGCGCGACTAGAGCAATGTACAGATACTCTTTTTTGATATGAAGCATTAAAAGCGGTATCAGACCGAGCAGAAACAACCCTACGCCAGTCGCAATCAGAATCTGATCGATGCCGAAGTTGGGAATGAGCACGAAACCCGCCGCCAGGCTGCCGACGATGCTTCCCAAGGTAGACCAAAAGAAAATCGTGCCTGCGGCACTCCCGATGCCTTGCTCGGGAAAATGGACGCTCTGTAATTTAACCGCGTATGGAGACAGCGTGCCGAGAAGAAGCGCGGGAAGAAGAAAAAGAAGCGCGGCGGAAATCAGCGGGCCGACGGTAATGGAGAGAGCAGTACTTAAAACAGGTAACGCAATTGAACCAAATGAGTAAAACAAAAGAAGCACCGATCCGCTCACAAGGATTATGCCAAAAAACCATTGCAAAGTCGGATACCAATCAGCCAATTTCCCTCCCAAGTAGTACCCGAAGCTTAACGCGAGAAGAACGATACTAATGACGCTCGACACTGTAAAAATCGTGTTGCCGTAGTACGGAGACAGGACGCGAACAGCGACCACTTCGACAATTAGGACGGCTGCGCCCGTGATGAAAACGACGATAGGTAATATGCTGCGTTGTAGAGATTTTGACATAAAATCGTTCTTCATACAGAGTCCCATCATATCAGGAATTTATGCGCCGAGACGCGCAGACGTGGGGGCGAGCCCTACCCTGCAATTTCCTACTTGGTGCCGGGGGTGGGACTCGAACCCACAAACCTTTTACGGTCAAAGATTTTAAGTCTTCCGCGTAAACCATTCCGCCACCCCGGCCTCAGTACTACTATATACGATTTGAGGCCTGGGCGGGATTCGCACCCGCCTATAGCGGTTTTGCAGACCGCCGCGTTGACTTCTTCGCCACCAGGCCGTGTGGCTAATATATCACGCTCCTTAGTCCCTGGTTAATTCGTCGATGCGTTGGCGATTCTTTTCGCCCAGATCGATCTCGAAGTCGACCAGCGGGATCGGATGGAGGTAGCTGTTTTTCTTTACATACGCGCGAAAATCGGTGCGACACCGTTTGGCAAATTTGAGTGCCTGCGCCTCCATCGAAACTGGTAAAACGGTGAAATATATCGTCACGTCTTTGAAAGTCGGGGATACCTCAGCGTGCGTGACTGTGATGAGGGCTTTGACGCCGGATTCGCGCGCCAGAAAGTCCATCGCGAGATGTGCCAACGTTTCCTCCACCTGAGTTTTTCTGTGCGAAGACATATACGCTATTTCATTGATGCGGTAAACGCTTCAAGCACGTCACCCTGCGCAATCTCAAATTCTGCCGCAATGCGAGCTCCGAATTCACGCTCGACCTCTATGCGCGCCACATCCTCTTTGTTGGTTTGAATGTTCCTGATCTTGCCAATCCCCACCTCCGCATCGCGGCGCATCACACGCACGTCGGCTCCACGAGCAAGGAAACCTTCCACGACCTTGCCACCCACCACTTGCTCGTCTTTCCTGCTTGAAAAGTGCTTGAGGATACGAGCTCGCCCCAGTATCTCTTCCACGAGCCGCTTCGGAGCATTTTCAACCAACAGCTCTTGAAGCCGCTCGGTAAGCTTATAGATAATGCTGAACGTGTGGATGCGGATGCCGTGTTGGAGAGCAAGCGCTGATGCGATCGGATCACTCCCGACATTAAAACCGATAACTACTGCGGGAACATCGCTCGCGAGCGCTGCCCTGATGTCATTCTCGGATATGGTGCCGATGCCGGATTGGACGACGTTGACCCGAGCATGTTCGTCGCCGAGCTTAGAAATTTCTTGCACGATCGCCTCAAGAGAGCCGGAGACGTCCGCGCGGATTATGACAGGCATCGAAAAGGGGACGATCTGTCCTTCTTCCGCTACTGCCGGCGCTGGACGTTGCGAAATCGCTGGGGGAGCCGGGCGCGCTGCTTCGGCATCCTTCTTGTTTTTATACGCGCAAAATTCTTCGCCGACCTCGGGAAGTGTGTCGAATCCAATAAGCCGCACAGGGCTTGAGAAACTTGCCGAGGAGAGTGCATTCCCCGCGTGATCTTCCATAATTCGCACGGGCGCGAGCGCGCGACCCGCAAGCACTGCCATGCCCGAGCGGAGGACTCCATCCGTAATGATGAGCGTAGCCGCGAGTCCGCGCTTTTGATCGCGGTGCGCTTCGATCACGTATCCTTTTGCCGGCGCAGAGACGTCGCCCGTAAACACCTCGATCTCCGCTACGAGCAGTATCAAATCAAGCAGTTCTTCTACCCCTTCGCCCGTTTTTGCAGATACGGCGACCCACGGCACGTCGCCTCCGTATTTTTCGAGGAAGACGTCTTGATCGAGGAGTGATCGAATAGCTCGCTCTCTGTCGGCGTTTGGTTTATCAATTTTGTTTATAGCGACGATGAAAGGGGTCCCCGCGTCGCGGATACTTTTCAGTGCTTCTAATGTTTGGGCCTTGACCCCGTCGTCTGCGGCGACCACAAGTATCGCGATGTCGGCGGCGGTGGCGCCGCGTGCGCGAATAGCACTAAATGCTGCATGACCCGGGGTGTCGATAAAGGTGATGCGTTTCCGCGCTCCATTCTTCTCGCGCTCAACCTCGTATGCTGCGACGTGTTGCGTGATACCACCGGCCTCTTGCGCGACCGTATTTGATTTACGAATGAAATCAAGAAGCGTCGATTTGCCGTGATCGACGTGTCCCAAGACAGCCACAATCGGAGGCCTTTCTGTTGTTTGTGCGGTATCTTTTTTCATACGGCCTTGTCATAGGTACACTGGATGAGAGAAAAAACGAGTATACAACGTAATGGAGGATTTGTAAAAGAGCCTGCTCGCGTACACAATAGGAAGATGTTTGGAAGACACAGACGTGTATACGTGGATTACGCGAGTGCGACTCCGCTCATTCCCGAGGCGCTCCGGGCGATGAATGATGCCGAGAAATGTTTCGGCAATCCTGGGTCTATCCACACTGAAGGCGTGGTCGCCATGCAGACGCTTGAGCGTGCGCGCGAAGGCGTTGCGCATGAATTGGGATGCAAATCGCGGCAGATCATTTTTACGTCTGGCCTATCCGAAAGCAATAATCTTGCCATTTTAGGCTTCGCGCGAAGGAGGGGAATTTCTGGGGAAAGTCTCACGGGGACTCACTGGATCACAAGCTCGATCGAGCACGATTCTGTGCTGGAGTGCTTTGGGGAAATTGAGCGATTGGGAGGAAGTGTCACGTTTGTTGATCCACATCCGAATGGCATGATTACTCCCGAAAGTATCGCGCTCGCGCTTCGCGCCGAGACCGTCCTCATATCTATCGGATGGGGGAACAACGAAATAGGCACGGTACAAGAGCTTTCCAAAATAGCCCGGGTGATACGCGCGCATGAGAAAAAGTATCAGACAAGAATCTTCTTTCACTCCGACGCCGGGCAAGCTCCACTCTACATTTCGCCGCAGGTGCATACGCTTGGGGTAGACATGCTCGCACTCGGATCGGGTAAGCTCTACGGACCCCGATCCATCGGCGCCCTCTACGTGGGTGACGCGCAATCAATAGCCGCTTTGATCCTTGGCGGCGGACAGGAAAAAGGGCTTCGCGCGGGGACCGAAACGGTAGTTCCTGCCATAGGATTTGCAAAAGCACTCGAGGTAATCTCTAAGGAGAGGAGTGAAGAAGGGAAGCGTTTGCGAATTTTGCGTGATGATTTTGCCCGCGAGATCATTGCGCGAATTCCGGGGGCCGTGATCAACGGTGATCTGCGACACGCATTGCCTCACATGCTCAATATTTCTGTTCCCGGAGATCGAAATGGCGAATATCTCGTGCTGCAACTCGATCATGCTGGGGTCGCGCTTTCCACCAAGAGCGCTTGCAGGGCGGGCGAGGCGCGATCGCACGTGGTTTCTGCTCTTGCAGGCGACTCCCCAACGATCGGATGGCGTGCAGAGAACACGCTGCGGTTTTCTTTTGGGCGCGCAACGACGGATCGTGAAATTGCATACGCCAGCAAAGCGCTTTCGCGACTTTTCCCACATTGATTTTTGGGTGTTTGTGGTACGATGCGGATATGAACATCGAACAGCTTACGAAATCTCAGATCGTTCTCCTCACGCTCCTCGTTTCCTTCGTCACATCGATCGCGACAGGAATCGTCACCGTGTCGCTCATGGATCAGGCGCCTCCCGCGATCGCACAGACCGTCAATCGAATCATCGAGCGAACCGTCGAGAAGGTGGTGCCTCAGGGCCAGAGCGCCGCAAGCGTCATAACGCAAGAGAAGACCGTTGTGATCAGGGAGTCGGCCCTTATTTCGCAGGCCATTAGTCACATAGAACCATCCGTCGTTCGTCTGTATACGAGCGTTGTAGAAGATCCCGAATTTCTCGGCTTTGGAATAGTGACCGACGGCAAGGGCACCATTGTAAGTGGAGCAGTCTTGGGAGAGATGGAAAGCGCCGTCGCCGAACTTGACGACAAGAGCCGCGTACGCGCATATGTCGATTCCACGGATGCGAAATCCGGTCTGGTCTCATTTGCGACTGCTACGACGACCGTCGATGGAAAGTCAATCACGTGGCACCCCGCATCCTTTGCGGGAAAAGCTCCGATGCTTGGCGAGACCGTGATCGCTCTCACTGGGAAGTCCGTATCACGTATAGCGGCCGGGCTCGTTACCACACTTCTCCCGCCTACCGATGAGGTATTACTACAAACCATCGACACCGACATCGACCCCAACTTGATTCTCCCCGGTTCGCCGATTGTTGATGCGGATGGGAGTTTGGTAGGTATAAGTACCTCCATATCGCGCGCGGTTTCAACCTCCGGGTTTATACCGGCCACCATTCTCTTAAAACCTGAAGAAAAAGAGGCTCCCTAACGCGGGTCATTGGCTTTTTTCCACAAATGTCGTATAGTATTAAGCAGCAGTAATTACAAAGAATATGGCACCATTCAACAATTACACAACTAAAGCAAAGGAGGCAATACACCGCTCGCATCAGCTCGCGGTCGAACGCGGCCACAACCAAGTTTCCACGCTCCATCTTTTTGCGGCGCTTTTGATGCAAGAGGAAACGATGGTGTTGCCGATGCTCGAGCAAATAGAGGTAGACATCGCGCACCTCAGCGACTCAGTTCTCGAGCTGATCGAGGGTGGGGGAGGTAATACCGCCGTGTCGCCTTCGTTTCAGCTGTACCTCACTCCTGAACTTGTGCGCGTGTTTGAGGCGGCGCCACGAATCGCGGCGTCTTTCAATGATCAATTCGTGTCTCCCGAGCACCTCTTGCTTGGTCTCGCAGAGCATCCTGGGCCGGCAGCCGAAATACTCACGCGCTTCAAGATTGATCGTACTGCGCTCGCGCGTGTCCTCACGGATATAAAAGAGGGAAAGATTCGCGAGACCGAGACTACATCCAAATCACGTGCACTAACGCGCTTCGCTCGATCGCTTACGGATCGGGCGCGTGAAAATAAGCTCGACCCTGTCATCGGTCGCGACACCGAGATTACGCGCGTGATTCAAATACTGTCGCGACGAACAAAAAACAATCCTATATTGATCGGTGAGGCCGGAGTGGGTAAGACCGCCGTTGCGGAGGGTTTGGCCCAACGTATCGCGAGCGGGGACGTGCCCGAGTCGCTGCGAGACAAGGAGTTGGTCCAACTTGATCTCGGGCTTTTGATTGCGGGCACTAAATACCGAGGAGAGTTTGAAGAGAGACTTAAGGCAGTCATGAAGGAGGTAGAGCGATCAGAAGGCAAAATCATCCTCTTCATCGACGAGATTCATACGCTCGTCGGCGCAGGCGCGGCCGAAGGCTCTATGGACGCATCAAATATGTTGAAGCCGGCGCTCGCGCGAGGAGAAATTCGAGTCGTTGGCGCCACGACACTCAAGGAATATCAGAAACACATTGAGCACGACGCAGCGCTCACGCGGCGATTTCAGCCGGTCTATGTAAATGAGCCGACAGTCGAAGACGCTATTTCTATTTTGCGCGGCCTTAAAGAGCGTTACGAGCTCTACCACGGAGTGCACATTACGGATGACGCAATGGTGGCAGCGGTACAGCTTTCTGCGCGCTACATTACGGAGCGATTTTTGCCGGATAAAGCGATCGATCTGATCGACGAGGCATCGTCCGCTTTGCGGCTCTCACTCGAAAACAAACCCCCGATCCTTGAAGAGGCGCATCGTAAGGTGTCGCGACTTGAGATCGAGCGCGAAGCTCTAAAGAAGGAAGCGGAAGCGAGTGAAGGAAAAGCTCGTGCGCGAGTGAAGTCCATAGAGAAGGAGGTGGCGGATTTGCGCGATTCGACACGCGAACTTGAGATGAAGTGGAAAAATGAAAAAGAGACGCTCGCCGAGATCAAGCGCGCGAAAGGAGATCTGGAGAAGAGTCGACTCGAAGCTGACGCCGCAGAAAGCATTTCAGATTTCACGAAAACTGCAGAGTTGCGGTACGGAAAGATCCCTCAGCTCGAGCGTGAAATAGACGTCGCACAAAAGCGGCTCAAAAAGCTGCAACAGACGCGCCGAGTTCTCAAAGAAGAAGTTACCGAGGAAGACATAGCCGCCGTGGTTTCTCGCTGGACTGGTGTGCCTGTATTTCGCATGCTCGAGGAAGAGGCAGAGAAGCTCTCACGCATGGAGGTTGAGCTGAAGAAGCGCATCGTTGGTCAGGAGGAGGCGGTGCAAAAGGTCTCCGACGCGATCAAGCGTTCGCGCGCGGGGATTGCTGATCCAAATCATCCGGTAGGTTCTTTCTTGTTCCTCGGTCCGACAGGAGTCGGAAAGACCGAGCTGACACGCGCGCTCGCAGAGTTTCTCTTCAACAGCGAAAAATCACTCATTCGAGTTGATATGTCGGAATATATGGAGAAGCATTCAGTATCGAAGATGATAGGTTCTCCTCCCGGCTACGTCGGTCACGATGAAGGAGGAGGGCTCACGGAGCTCGTGAGGCACCGCCCGTATTCCGTCATTCTTTTTGATGAGATCGAAAAAGCGCATCCCGAGGTATTCAATGTGCTCTTGCAAGTGCTTGACGACGGACGACTCACCGATGCAAAGGGTCGCACGGTCAACTTCAAGAACTGCGTCATCATCATGACCTCAAACATTGGCTCTGAACATATCGACAAAATGTCGGGTCTTGGATTTGGAAGTGGCCTCACGCGTACTGAAGACGAACGCTACACGCAGGTGAAGGACAAGGTAATGGGTTCGCTCAAAGATTTCTTCCGCCCCGAGTTTCTCAATCGCCTCGACGAAATTGTCCTCTTCAACATTCTGTCGAATGATGCGATCTCAGACATTGTGCGCATGCAAATCGAAATTGTCGCGAAGAGATTGGAGGAAAAACAAATCGCACTTTCGCTCACCGACGCCGCTCTCGCCCACCTCGCGAAGGAGGGATACAACCCTCAATACGGCGCCCGCCCGCTCAAACGTCTCATTCAGACCAAGATTCTCACCACCGTCGCAAATCTCATGGTCGCACGAGGTATCCTCGAAGGAGGGTCCGTCACTGTGGATTTCAAACCGGAGGCGGGGGCTGATGGGAAGGGAGATTTCACTTTCGACATTCGCAAAGGTCCTGAGCGTCAACGCGGCGTCCGAGCTCGCGCAAAGAGCTCTGTTGGTGCATAATATCCGCACTGCGTCGGTGGCAGAG
>CAYRHX010000007.1:0-49832 GCA_964424265.1 uncultured Candidatus Saccharibacteria bacterium
ATAACGTGCCGCTTTTCCTCTGTGCCGACGGTGAGGTTATCGAAACCGGAACGAATCATAAATATTTCGGGAATTACTTTTTCTATTACGTGCCTGAGGCGGACCGCACATTCGCGTATTTTCATTTGCGCGACAGCGTACCCGCGAAAGGAGCTCATATGGCGGGAGAAGAATGCGGCATAACCGGAAAGACTGGTTTGTCGTACGGAATACATTTGCACCTCGAATGTATAAAGAGTAAGAAGACCTCGGCCGACAGGGCGAGACTCTTTACGACGAAGGACGCTTTAAGTGCGGCAGCGGAGGATGCCGATGCGTTCATCCGTGCAAGGTTGTAACCCTCTTTTTATAGTGTCTATCGTGTCTATTGAGACCCGACCGTTCCTCCTCATTTTGTCCAGTCGCAAAGTCGCTGGAAAACCCTTACACTGCTTGGGATGTCTGGGTCCTAGACCGAGCCTCACCGCCAAGATGTGGAAAATTTTATTTGTGTTAGCGTACCTCAATACATATGAGTCGAACTACTTGGATCGGTATTGTAGCAGTAGCCGCATTTGTTATTGGCGGCTTTTTGCATCTCAATAGTTCGAGCGCACCTGCCCTATCGGAGATCGATCAACTGTCGACAACGCCACAGAAAAAGAATACCGAGAGCGATCTCTCAACACAAGAATCTTCGTCGATCACCGATCAACCTGCGGCAGTGAATTCATATACCGTAACTGGCAGTTATTATGAATACTCCGAAGACTGGTGGGCACAAGAGTATAAAGACGGTGCTGACGATTGGGAAAAAAATCTAGGTAAGGCTTTTGTATGTCCCGCTCTGGAGGTAGCAACCGGAGATGAGGCACTGATACAGAAATACACCAACATGGTAAAAAATGGGAATACTGTTAATCGGTTGAGTGAATCGGGTCGGCTGGTTATCAATCTGCCATGGAGTTTGTATACCGCTGATATGCGAGGCAAAATCAAGGAATCAACCGTGTCAAGCCCCATCAAGTTGGATTTGATTGAGCTCACCCCAAAAGCGACCGGAGTAGGACCCTGCTATAGCTTTTTCGGGATCAAATAGGTCGCGAGTGGGCCATACCTTGCTCACCTCACCTCACCGCCACCAACAAACCCTCAATTTCCGACGGCACTGTCACCATCTCCAGTTCGCATCATTTGATACGTTTCGATCTGACGGCCCCACTACTTTTCTGACTTCCGTTCGCACATTAATAAGCATCACAATCAAAAACACCGAAAGGCTCAGCGGGAAGAATTTAACCTGACAGAAGTTTCTTTAAACCAAACCCTTCCGCGCTACTTCAGCTCACTTCGCGGGATTGGAAAAACTCTGCGCAATAGTGTCCTCTAGTCTCATAATCCAGTTAATGAGAGGCGTGGAAGGCCAAATGATATACTTTCATAATGATCAGAGAGGAAAAAAAAGCAGAGCGGTTTTCTTTAGTAAAGCGCGCCAAAGGTTTTACGCATGCGGGTCGCGGCATCTGGATATTTCTCCGCACGACGCATAACGCTTGGATTCACCTGGTAGTACTCGCCTGCGCCGTGGGCATGGGCCTCTACTTCAACATTTCATACGTCGATTGGATGATGCTCACTTTCGCGGGCGGCATGGTGCTCGCCGCAGAAGCGTTTAACACCGCAATCGAAATTGACATTGATCTCACATCTCCCGAATATCACCCCTATGCACGCGATACGAAAGATGTTGCTGCAGGAGCGGTACTCATTTCTGCTCTCACTGCAGGTCTGATAGGCATCGGGATCTTCGGTCGTTACATCTTGGAAATACTCTCCCCTTTCTTCTTTCAGTTTTAGAGTACGTTTGAAAACGCTTAACCGGAGTGAGAGATGGTATTCTCGAGGAATCCCCGCAGCACGAGGAGTGCGAGGATTGAGGATTTTTCAGCAGGAAAATCCGGTTTCCGAGGGAATACCGTCTCGAAGCAGAGGTTTCTAAACATACTCTAGGCTCCTGAAAGGTGTAGAAACTCTTCGCGAGACTTTTGATCCTTAAGGAAGAGCCCGCGCATTACAGAAGTCACCGTTTTACTATTTTGTTTCTGCACGCCGCGCATCATCATGCAGAAATGTTCCGCCTCGATCACCACCGCGACACCTGAAGGCTGGAGGCTCTCCTCAAGCGCCATGGCGATCTCCCTCGTCAGGCGCTCTTGAAGCTGCAAGCGCCGCGCAAACATATCAACAATGCGAGCGATTTTCGAAAGTCCGATGACGCGACCATTGGGAATGTAGCCCACATGCGCTTTGCCGACAAACGGCAATAGATGATGCTCGCATAAGCTGTACACCTCGATATCTTTGACCAAAACGAGCTCCTTATGCTCCTCTGCAAAGATGGCCCCCCCGATCACCTTCTCGAGATCCATCTCGTAGCCCTCGGTCAGAAACTTCATAGACTCCTCTACACGACGCGGTGTCTCTTTGAGGCCGGCGCGCTCCGGATTTTCTCCGATTTCTACCAGCATTTTCTTAATTTCCTCCTGCATCGGGCCATTGTAGCCTAAACCCTTCAATCTTTATATGATGATCATCCAATGAGACCTCACATAGAAAATCACCCGTTTTCCGAATCAGTCGCGATACTCAAGCGTGACAGACGATTCGCTCATTTGATAGAACAACACGGGATGCCAGATGTGCGAAAAGGGAAAAATCCGTTCCAGGCATTAGTGCGATCGATCATCCATCAACAGGTCTCCGGCCGCGCCGCGGAAACCATTTACGCACGATTTTGTGCGTTGTTCCACGACAAGAAATTCCCCTTGCCAGAAATCGTATGCGACATACCGATCGAGACATTGCGCAGTGCCGGACTCTCGGGTCAGAAAGCATCGTATATACATGATCTCGCTCAAAAGTTTGCAGCCGGCACAATCAATCCGCGCAGACTTCGCACAATGTCGAGCGTTGAATTGGAAAAACATTTGATTCAGGTCAAAGGTGTCGGCGTGTGGACGGTGCACATGTTTCTCATTTTTACTCTCAACCGTCCCGACGTTCTTCCGACGGGCGACCTCGGTATCCGAAAAGGGTTCCAAGCGGTATACGGCCTGAAAGAACTTCCCGACCATTCAAAAATGGAAAAGCTCGCCACACCGTGGCGAGCCCACGCGTCTGCCGCTTCCTGGTACTTGTGGAGAGCGGCAGACGCTCTCTCGCCCAACAACCGTCCACGTAAGACGAAAGCTGGAGCGAGAAACCGACAACGCAAAACTACTGAGCGCTAAACGTGGCACCGACGACACTGGCATCCGCATTCATTACGAGTGAATCTTTGTGGAGATCGTACTCTTTGTCTCCATCGTCATTATAGAGAAGTACCTGATATTTTTCACCGGCGACTGTGTCGCGCTGGAGGACGACTTCGCCATCCTTCGTGGTACCTGCCTCAAACCTGCGCGCACCCAAGACCCATCCCTTGCTATCACGCACTGCTACCCATCCTGTCTGCACAAGCGTGACCGACTCCACCTTCACAATCGAGCCAGCCGGTTGATCAACCACCGTAACTGCCTCACCTCCTGAAATTGACGTAGATACCGTCACATCGTCGTTCGCCGAGATATCAGAGGAAGCATCTACCTCTCCCTCAACGACGTTTACCATGTCGAGAATTTGATCTGCATCGTTTGCAGGCTTACTTCCGTTCACACGGCCAACGTAGTATGCGCCCGTAACGAGAATTACCACGATCATTCCCATAATAACCCTATTCATCGTATCGTTCATGTTCATATGCACGCGAAACATTATTAAGAATATGCCGCCAGTGTACATGGTGGATAAATTTCGGCCAGTCCCCCGCCCAGACCCCCCAAAAAGCACCCATTTCAAGCCTACTCCGACTGCTCTTCGCGTATTGCATTCCAAAAGTCTGATGCCGCAATGGCCCCTTCGCGAATGATGAGCGGCCTGTCCTTTGTCATATCAACAACGGTAGAAGGCTGGCGCAAGGGGAGTTCGCCCGCGTCGATCACGACGTCGACGAGGGCCGCCTCCTTCCCCAATTGCGCGAGAATTCTTCCTACCTTGCGTTCCGGCTTGTGACCACTCTTATTTGCGCTTGTCGCTGTAATCGGGCCGTCAAATACCGTCGCAAGCATTTTGCAAAAATCGTTATCGGGAATTCGAAAACCAAACGTATCGATGCCGCGCGTAATGCCGGCGTTTAATTCTTTTTTTCTCACTATGAGGGTCAGCGTGCCGGTAGGTACGTTTTTGAGAATGAGATGTGCCTCGTCGTGCAATTCCCCATATCGCTCAGCCATCTGTGCGTCCGCTACTATCGCATGTATGGGTTTCAATTCTTCACGACCTTTGATGTCGTAGATCTTTTGGACCGCTTCATCTGAAAGTGCATCAGCTCCCAGTGCGTATAACGTATCTGTGGGATATATGACGACGCCGCCAGATCGCAACACAGCCGCCGCGCGCGCGCAGCACTTTTCGAGACCGAGATCCTTAAGAGAGCATGTTTCCATTAGTGCGCGGTGAGGGGATTGAACCCCCGGCCTACCCCACGTCAAGGGGTCGCTCTACCACTGAGCTAACCGCGCATAACCTTACGATTCTACAGCATCATCCACCGGAGCTTACCTTGCATACCTTTCTCTCGTCTGCGAGTTCAATATACCCTTAGGCGATGGCTTTTTCAATGCATCTCTTCAGTGGGCCTCCCATGCTCACACAATGCCTTACTCCCATATCGAGCATCGGCAGTTACGTCGGTCCCAATCCAATCGGGTAATACGTCCTCTTTGCCATGGCGTTCACGCACGTACGCCTCATCCTCATCATTTTTGAATTCGACTTCTATGCGGACGAATCCCGCAAGTGGACCATCGCCCGTGTGCACGTCGTAATGAATTTCACACTCAACCCCATTCGGAAGTGTGTGTCGAATGTAATAACGCCTCTTCTCCAGCACGTGCCATTTATGCTTCGCCCAGAGCTTGTTAAATTCGCTCGCTCGCTCATCAGTCTCAGGAAATTTGATCTGATACTCGTCTCGTCCCGCGGGATTTTTAACCTTAGCTTTATGTACGATACGAAGTAGCGCACCTACTTCTGGCTCAGGAGATGTGCGACGCAGGCGTACTGTCTTTTTTTCGCGATCACGATCGAGAGCAATAATATACGCCTGAGCAATGTCGCGAAAATTGCCTTTTGATTTCTCCGTGAGCTCACTTTCAGAAAGCGTGCGCTCGGGTTTGAAACGACGCTCAACTTCGTATTCCCGCTCCCTCCCCTCACTCGCTTCCGACGCAAAAAGTGATTGCAAGAGTCTTGAGTTTCTTATTTCAATATTCCCTCCTGTTTTCTCGCCTCCTTCTCCTCGTTTTGGCATGTGGGAAATGATATGCGAGAACCACCCAACAGTCTATATACCGACACTTTCATTGTAGCGAGACACGAACCCATCAAACGCAGCCACAAGTTTCTTCAAACTTTCTGGCTGTCCACCAAACTCATAATTATCGATCGATCGAATCGGCATGATTTTCGAAGATGTGCTTGTGAGAAACGCGCCGTCGTACAAGGCAAGATCCGACAATGCAATGTCTGTTTGCTTCACCTCAAAACCAATTTGTTCCGCGACGCCGAGAACATGTTTTCTCGTAACGCCCAACAAAATCTCCTTTTCGAGTGGAGTAAAGAGCGTATCGCCTTTGATGCAGAAAAAATTCGTGCGTGTGCCCTCCGTGATAAATCCACTTCTGCTGATGAGGAGCGCGTCGTACGCCCCGACCTCTTTCGCCTTTCTGTATGCAAGATAGCTCTGCAACATGTTGAGCGTCTTGGCCTGCGGAAACGCACGTTCGTATGGATACGTAATAGTTTTCGCACCATCCGAATACAGATTCTTGTCGGGGAATAGCGGGTTGAGGCACATGATGTGCAAGGTCGCATCTTCAGCAGTTCGGCCACCTATAAGAAGAATCTTCAAGTTGTACGCGCCCGCGTTCGTCGCCGTCATCAGCTCCGAAATAGCGTTTGCTACAAATGCTTCTGTAAACGGGTGGTCGAGTCTGATTTGCTGCGCAGAACTCATCAATCGTTCAATATGATCTTCGACGAACAGAGGCTTTCCATGAGTCACACGGATACTTTCGTAGACACCAAATCCATACGCATATTCAATGTTTGAGAGGGGTACCACCGCATCAGCGATCGGTAACAGCTTTCCATTTCGTGAGTAATATTGAAATTCCATATCTATCTCATACCGCCATTCTACTCGTCTTGCAAGAATCCGCCCGCCTGATGATTCCACAGCTGCGCGTACGTACCACCACCCTCGACAAGCTGCGTATGCGTCCCCTCCTCCACAATTTTCCCCCTCTCAAGGACAACGATGCGATCCATCTCACGCAAGGTGGAGAGTCGGTGTGCGATCGCAATAACGGTCTTTCCCTCCATGAGGGTGCGGAGCGCTCTTTGAATCATGACCTCACTTTCGCTGTCGAGGGCCGATGTTGCCTCATCAAGAAGGAGTATCGGGGCGTTTTTGAGGATCGCCCGCGCGATCGCGATGCGCTGACGCTCTCCGCCCGAGAGCTTGATACCCCGCTCGCCGACCATAGATTCGTACTCCGCGGGAAGTCGCTCTATGAAATCATGCGCCTGCGCGGATTTTGCAGCTCTGATCACCTCCTCCTCCGTCGCACTCGGGTTGCCGTATGCAATGTTTTCGCGAATCGTGCGGTGGAAGAGGAGTGGCTCTTGCGGCACGACCGAGATCGCGTTGCGCAAACTCTCCTGCGTAACGGACGCGATGTCGGTGCCATCAATGGTGATCGCACCTTTGTCGAGATTGTGATGGTGCAATATGAGTCGAACGAGCGTCGATTTACCCGCGCCCGAGCGACCGACGAGCCCCACCCTCTGCCCTGCAGGAATCGCGAGATTGAGGTCGGTGAAGACAGCATTATTGCCAAATGAGAAACTCACGTGATGAAACGTAAGCGCGCCACCAGCCACAACGAGCTCCGAAGCGTGCGGCGTGTCGGGAATTTCATGCGGTTCAATAATTTCTTCCAGACTTTCTCCTATCTCTCCCCACGTCTCGGCAAACTTGTTGAAGTTTGATCCAAGAGATTGCAAGAGGCCCTCGATTCTAAAGATGATAGTAATGACAAGGATCACGTCGCCGACGGAGAGTGCGCCCGCACGCGCGAGCGCGACGGTCGTAAATACCATTGCCCCTCCAAAAACAACAAGAAGAACGCTGTTAAGAGTGCGTGTCCACTCTCCGAAATACCAACTCTTAATATGCGCCATGCGCCGATCGTCCGTTGCCCCCCTTAAGCGCTCGATCTCAAACTCACGGCGCGCGTATTCTTGCATCGCACTCACATTGGTCAAAAGGTCGACAGTGGCACCATTGAGGACAGTCTCTAAGTCGTGTGCGTGCGCCGCAAGCGGAACCCGCCGATACCCGAGGTACACATTGACGCCAACAATAATTACAACCCAAACGAAAAAGATGGCGGCGACAAGAGGATTCACAAAAAAGATGATGATAAAGCTCGCGACCGCGTTGATACCAAGTTCAAGAAATTCCCACAGGAAGACATCTACCACTTCCCGTGCGCCACTTGCCGCGTGACGAATCTTGTTCATGATCGATCCGGCAAAACGATCCGAAAAGTATGCTCGACTATGCAAAGTCACGTACGAGGTAAGCGCGTATCGCGCCGTAGCAGATGCTCCTGTAGCCCACCTGGCGCCCGCGAACCCCGAAATGCGCCACCCTACTTTTGCGAGAGCAAGCAGTGCGATGCAGCTCATCGCGGACCAGAGTAGCGCGTCGTAAGAGCCACCGTTGCTCGCGGCGACCGCCGCGTTTGCCATCAATTTAAATACATACGACACGCTCGCAGAAAAAGCGTTTCCAAGAGAGGCAAAAATAATCGCAATGATCGCAGCCTTCCAATGTGGTTGCGATGCAAAAAAGAAAAACCGAAGGGGATTCTTCGTTATAGGAGTGTCTTCTCGCCAAATAGAGGTGCGTGCCATGAAGATACACTATGGTATAACGATCGCTATGAAAGTACTAGGTATCGAAACCTCCTGCGACGAAACAGCAGTCTGCCTCGTAGAGGCCGAAGGTGATTTTGGCCCAAACTTTGCCTTTACCATTCTCGGCAACGCCCTCAACTCGCAAGCAGCGATCCACGCCGAGTTTGGCGGCGTATTCCCCAATCTCGCCAAGCGCGAGCACGCCAAGAACCTCGTTCCACTGACCGAAAAGGTATTGCGCGATGCCCACGCACTTTCTCCGGCAATTTCACCTACCGCAGGATCCGCGATCGTGCCACTCAAGGAGATACTCGCGCGCGAGCCTGAACTCCTGAACGCCATCATTCCCTTTTTACTTCGATTCGAGAAACCAGACATCGATGCAATCGCCGTCACGCACGGCCCCGGCCTCGAGCCCGCCCTGTGGGTCGGGATCAACTTCGCCAAAGCGCTTTCAGCCGTGTGGGGCATCCCCATCGTTGCCGTAAATCACATGGAAGGCCACATCGTCCTCTCCATGATAGACCTCCGAGGTCTATCATCTGAGATCCTGCAAACATTCGACTTTCCCGTTTTATCTCTTCTTATTTCGGGCGGCCACACCGAACTCGTTCTCTCCAAATCATTCGGGAATTACGAGCTCATCGGCCAGACCCGCGACGACGCCGCGGGCGAGGCGTTCGACAAGGTCGCACGCCTCCTCGACCTTCCCTACCCCGGCGGCCCCGAAATTTCGCGGCTCGCCTCCCTCTCCCGCAACAGTGAGATGTCCTCTCACTGTGTATCGCTGCCGAGGCCGATGATCCACGAAAAGAATTACGATTTTTCTTTTTCGGGATTGAAGACTGCAGTCCGCAACCTCGTCGCATCGCCCCGAGGCGACGCCTCGGGGCTGGAGGAAAATTTCAAGATGGATGTCGCACGTGAATTTGAAGATGCCGTGACCGAGGTACTCGTGAAAAAAACGATGCGTGCAGTCGAAGAGTTTGGCGTAAGCACTGTCGTCGTCGGCGGCGGAGTATCGGCAAACACCCACATTCGTCAAGAGCTCGCCGCCGCCTGCAAACACGAAACTACAAACTGCAAACTATTAATCCCTCCCCCCGACCTCGCCACCGACAATGCCCTCATGATTGCGCTTGCGGGATACTTCCGTGCCCTACAAAAAGAATTCGCCGACATCGCAACGCTTCGTGCGCAGGGCAATCTAAAATTGGATAAAAAAGCCAGCGAAAAATAGTAGCCAATATGCTAGGATATCGCGATGGAGCCCTCAAAAGCACCGGAGCCGTTTCTTAAGCCGTACAGCTCGGCCGACCAAGAGCCTCGAATGCTCGACTTGTGGGAGAAAAGCGGCTACGCAAATCCCGATGTGTGTATTGAAAAGGGCGTTACCAAGCCTGATGCCCCCAGCTATTCGATAGTACTTCCTCCACCAAATGTGACCGGCACCCTCCACATGGGCCATGCAGCCATGCTTGCGATCGAAGACATTTTGATTCGCTACCACCGCATGCGTGGGTTCCGCACACTCTGGCTCCCCGGCACCGATAGCGCGGCCATCGCCACGCAGTCGAAAGTCGAAGGCGATATGTACAAAACAGAAAAAAAGACTCGGCACGACGTCGGTCGCGAAGAACTGATGAAGCGCATCGATACGTTCGTTGAAGAAAGCAAAACCACCATCATCAATCAGACGAAAAGGATGGGCTCAAGCCTCGATTGGAGTCGCTATGCATACACGATGGACAAAAAACGCTACGCAGCGGTCATGGAAGCGTTTGTCCGCATGCACGATGCAGGACTCATTTATCGCGGTGATCGAATCGTGAATTGGGATCCGAAATTGCAAACCACCGTTTCTGACGAAGAGATTGAGCATGTGGAGCAAAAAGATCCGTTCTACCACTTCCAATACGGTCCGTTTGTGATCGGCACCGTGCGCCCCGAGACGAAGTTTGGCGATAAATACGTCGTGATGCATCCCGCAGATGAACGATACGCCGCATACAAACATAGACAGACACTTGATCTTGAGTGGATCAACGGCCCTATCACGGCGACGGTGATCAAAGACGAGGCGGTGGATATGGCGTTTGGCTCGGGTGCGATGACCATCACGCCCTCGCACTCGCAGATAGACTTCGAGATCGCGCAGCGACACAATCTCGATATCGAACGCGTGATCGACGACCGTGGCATCCTTCTTGATATCGCAGGAGAATTCAAGGGCCAACACATCAAGAAGGCGCGTTCTGCGATCGTTGAAAAACTAAAGTCAAAAGGGTTGATTGTGAAAGTAGATGAAGGTTATGTGCACAATGTAGCCATCAACAGCCGTGGCGGAGGCGTGATCGAGCCACAGATAAAACGACAGTGGTTTGTTGCGGTAAACAAGGCCGTGAAATTCCCCGATGGAAAAACGCAGACGCTTAAAGATCGGATGCGCGAGACCATTGCCTCGAAAAAGACCGAGATCACGCCCGAACGTTTCGAAAAGATTTACTTCCACTGGATCGACAATCTTCGCGATTGGTGCATCTCGCGACAAATTTGGTTTGGTCACCGGATTCCCGCGTGGTTCCGTTCGACTGACGCTCACGGCAGGCAGAAGGGAATCCCGAGTGATAGTCGAGGGGTCGAAGAAGAGGTTCGGGTCCAAGTAGACTCCCCTGGCGACGATTGGCAACAAGATCCCGACACTCTCGACACATGGTTCTCATCGGGTCTGTGGACCTTTTCCACACTTGGTTGGCCTGAAAAAACGGAAGATATGAAAACCTATCATCCGACGTCCGTATTGGAAACTGGTTATGACATTCTCTTTTTTTGGGTCGCGCGAATGATCCTCATGAGCGAATTTCTCGTGGGCGAAGCTCCGTTTCGCAGCGTATACTTGCACGGCCTCGTGCGCGATGGGCAAGGCAGGAAAATGAGTAAATCGCTCGGTAACATCATTGATCCGCTCACGATGATCGAAAAATATGGAGCGGATGCGGCGCGCATTTCACTTATCATGGGAGCAGCCCCCGGCAACGACATCAAACTCTCTGAAGATCGCGTACGCGGCTACAAACACTTTGCAAACAAACTCTGGAACATCGCGCGTTTCGTGCTCGAAAACCCCGACGATCAAGATGAGAGACCTCGGAGGTCTCTCATGGAGGAGGATGAGGAGCTCGTGCGAGAGGCGCATCACATCGCGGAGATCGTGAGCGACAACATCAACGCATTCCGCCTCGATCTCGCGGCCGATGTGATCTATCACTTTGTGTGGGATCGATTCGCGGCAGAGATTGTTGAAGAATCGAAGCCAATCTTTAGGGCGGGAGGTGAGGCTGCTTTATCGCGCGCGCAGGCATTGCACGAAATCCTCGTCATTTCCCTCAAAACCCTTCACCCATTCATGCCATTTGTAACTGAGGCGATTTGGCAACACCTGCCGCACAAAGAGTCCGATATGCTCATGGTGGCGAAGTGGCCTCTGCTTCGCTAAAGCTACGCAGGGCAGGGGCCAAAAACACCGTATAATAGATGAATGCTAAATATTGAGCCCATCATCGCTGCGATGGCTGGCGGAGTATTGCCTGCGCTAGCGTGGCTGTGGTTTTGGCGTCGCGAAGACAGCGTGCATCCTGAGCCACGACGACTCATCGCGCTCTCCTTTCTCGCTGGTATGATTGCGGTCGCGGTCGTCATTCCACTCGAAAAGATGGTCCAGCCATATATAGCATCCACGGTACTCCTCTTTTGCGTGTGGTCGGTGATGGAAGAAGTGATCAAGTATATTTTGGCGCAGCTCACAGTTTTGCGCAGTCGCGAGGATGACGAGCCCATCGATCCCGTGATCTACATGGTCACGGTGGCCCTCGGTTTCGCCGCTGCAGAAAATGCACTGTTCCTCATCTCGCCGCTTGCGGGCGACACGCTCGTCCAAGCCGTCATCACGGGCAACCTACGGTTTGTGGGGGCCACACTTCTGCATGTACTCTCATCAGCCGTGATCGGCGTATTCTTGGGGCTTTCATTCTACAAGAAACGATCCACGAAAGTCTGGTACATCATCGCGGGAGTTATCCTCGCTTCTCTTTTGCACAGTCTCTTCAACTTCCTTATACTTAACACACCAGAAAATCATATTCTGCGGACGTTTGGTTTCGTTTGGCTCGGCGTAATCCTTCTGCTTGCGATGCTAGAATACATCAAGCGCATACACCCGATCATCAAACAAAAATTTGGCATACGATCATGAAAAAATCTTCATTCTTTTCAAAGCTTATGGGCACCAACGACGACGATTTCTTCGATGAGTCATCGCGCCCGGCCGTATTTGAAGGCAACGGCTCTGAACGTCACGCGACCATCAATACGCGCGGCGAACACTGGCCCGCCGCCGAACCACAAGGAGAATTAGCTGTCGACATCTACCAAACACCCGATGCGATCATCGTAAAAGCGCTCTTGGCAGGCGTGCATCCCAATTCAATCGACATCTCCCTCACTCGTGAAATGCTCACCATTTCAGGTACACGTGAGGAGGAGCGAGAAGCCGAGGAAGACGACTATTTCCAGCGCGAACTCTATTGGGGTTCATTTTCCCGGACCATCATGCTGCCAGAAGAAATAGACGTAGACATGGCCGAAGCATCTGAAAAACACGGCATACTCATGATTCGTCTGCCCAAGATCAACAAAAAACGCCAGACGAAGCTAAAGGTCCGGACTCGTTAGTCTGTGAGACCGAGACGGTAGATATCAAAAGAGTTTTCACCCTCAAACATGTCTGAAGGATTGGGGAGGTAGACGCGACGGCGGGAGATCTCTGCCGTCGCGTCATTTACGAGCCTGCGGAAGACCTCGAAATCCTCGGCACACTTCTCAAAATCAATACTGTACCGTCGCATTTGCGGAGAACCATCCACATTTTTCCGCTTCTTACATTCCTGCACGATGAAGCGCCGCACGGGTTTCCCATATTTCTGTGTCACCGTATAGTAATTGAACATAGCCTGCATGATAAAAAGCGTCTTTGGCGTGCGGCTTGTGCTAAAAGAATCAACAAACTTGTGATCCACGATGTCGAGCGCGCGCGGATCCACACGTGATTCGACCACCAAGTCTGAAATCGCCTTGAGCGGAAGTGCGAGCCCCGGCACTTCCGCAATTCCCATGACCTCGACACCGATGACCTTATATTTCGGCGGTCGTTCAAGATAAAAACCAATGGCGCGCGCATACTCTTCCTCCATCGACATCCTCTTTTTCTTGCGCGCAAGCCGCGACTTCGCTTTGCCAAAATTGATCTCAAAATCCCCTACCGATTGAAGATATTCAAGCCCGAGCTCGATCGCACCTTGTTTTGCGATGCCACTATAATAGTGCTGTAGGGCAGTGTGCCCAGCTCTCCCAATAAGCGACGCGGGATTGGCGGGGGTGTCGTACACCTTTTCTACATACCGCTTGTACCATGCCAGAGGATTCCTCAAAAACGCCATAAGCGACGAATGGCTCCAATGGGCAATAGGTACTGCCGCAACTCCTTCAACACCCCTTTTTTGCCCTTTCTTGAGCCTTTTACCAGCATTCCGGGTACTGATCTGCTTCATATTTGGATTATACATGATTTGACCTCGCACTAACTTTGTAGTACTGTTTTTTGCCGATCAATGAAAGGAGGTTTTCATGATCGACAGGTTTCTTGACTTCGTGGTCGCCCGGCCAATAGTGGCCGGGATGGCGATCGTGGCCCTAGGAGGCCTGATCGTCGTCGCAAAATCGATCTTTTTTTCTGCGGCCTGAGCGGCTTTCAGGCAGCCTCCGCCTGGTTTGAGGGGGTACTTCGGCCAGGCGGTACTCGGGGGCTCAGTTTGCAAAGCTACGGTGTAGCAATGCATCTGGGCCCCTCTTTTTTTATGCACAGCCAAAAATTGACAAAATATGGCTTAGGAATAGGATACTTCGATCCTTCCCCTCGAAGGATATATCAACCGCCAGCCAACAAGGGAGATAAGGGAGATGCTGACGATGCCGACTAAAAGAGCGCTCTTTCTGTCCATTTCGGGACAGAGATACACCCATCGAACTGAGCTGTATAATCGGCTCAAGAAGTTCCTTCCCGATCGATTTCCAGGGAAAAATTTTGAGTTCATAGGAAGCCCGTTCAATCGACTTCCCTTCCCGCTCGTCGAGAGCACGGAGGACCGAGAGGACTCAGCCGCCACACGACTGATGGGTTGCTGGACCAAACTCAATCGCTTTTGCGACAAAAGGCTTCGCCCTCTGCTTCATTCCGAAGCTGTGATAATTACTCACGGATTCGGGCTCGACGCACTTCTCTACGCAACAGCGTGCGCTAAGTGCCAAGACGAAAACGACGAGGCCATTAGGCTTCACAACGGACTCGTGCATCTGCGGTTGCACGAGCAAGGCGTTGAACCGCCCGAGTATTTTATTACTCGAGCAAACGTGCGGACGCTCGACGCCCGCATGATGAAGGCAATGCCTGAGCTCGCGGCCATGGCACAATCGGCAAGGATAAAGTTTATCAGATATGAAGAAAGTGCGATTCGCGAATACTTCGAGCGAATCAAAAATCAAAAAGATCCCCACTTCATCGACGCTGACGACAGCGTCCAGGAGATGGTCAGGCAGGTCGTCGAGGTTATCGAAAAACGGCTGCGACACCGAGCTGCGGCCTGAAATTGTTCATTCACCTTAGGGACCCGTTCGGCATTGCGCCGGCGGGTTTCCTTCTTGCCAGGATTTACAGATCGGTACCCGAGTACGAAAGATTCAAACTTTTATTGCACAGCGGAAAATCGGGGACGATGTTGCCGGGAGCAAGCTCGCCGAAGAGCGGCCAGTTGCAAAATGACGGGTCCGAAATGACGCAGCGGTCGATGCGGCCGTCTTTGTCGAGCCGCACCCAGTCGATAATAGCTCCGCGCCAGCTCTCCGCCCACCCGAGCGATTCGCCGGCTTTGCACGACAGCGCTGCTTGTACCGGACCTTTCGGCATTTCCTCGAAGCACGCACGAATGAGGCGGAAGGATTCGGCAAGCTCCCGCGCACGCACCATGAAGCGGGCCGCCACGTCCCCCGCCCCTTCCACCATGACCTCTGTCTTCAGCTCGCTGTACGCTGCATACGGATGATCGCGGCGCATATCGCGATCGATGCCCGAGGCGCGCGCGGCTATGCCGCGCGCGCCATACGCCTCCGCCGCTTCTTTGGTCAATATTCCGGTCGTTTCAAAACGCTCTTTGAGCCCGTCGCTCCCCGCGGCTATACCCAGCACCTTTTGCATATCGCGCTCGACACACTCTATCGTCTCCAGTATTTTTATTTTGCCCATCTCTTCAATATCATGCGCACCTCCGAGGGTTATTGCCCCGCGCAAAAATCGATGACCCACGAGCCCCGCATGCAGGCGGCGCATTTCCTCCACCATGCGGAATCCCTGCGCTGCCATAAAGGTAAATCCGGTGCCATTGCCACCCATGTTGCCAATATCAAAGACGTGCATGGTGGCGCGCTCGAGCTCTCCCCAGAGCACCCGCAAATAGTTGGCGCGCGCAGGTACGGTGAGGCCTGAGGCACTTTCTACGGCTTGCACAAAAGCGAGTGTATGCCCGACGACCATGTCGCCGGAGATGCGCTCGATGAAAGGCAATGCTTCCTGTGGCGTTTTTCCTTCGACCAGTTTCTCCACACCCTTGTGTTTGAAAAATAGCTTCCCTTCGAGAGTGATGATGCGCTCGCCGCGTACGTTGAATCGAAAGTGGCCGGGCTCAATGATGCCGGCGTGGATCGGCCCTACTGGTATTTCATAAATCCCCTTTCCTTCGACGGCGTGCATGGGATATGGCACGGCAGCGTGCGGCAATTTTGTATTCCACGCAAAATCCTTCCGCAGCGGGTAAATACCCTCGGGAATATTCTCGTGATGCATGAGACGTCGCCAATCGGGATGCCCCTCTGCCACAACGCCAAATTGATCATGGATGAGGCGCTCGTACCAGTGCGCCGCCATGATACTCACGGTGAGAGACGGGTAGACTGGATTCTCGCCGCTCACATCGCTTGAGAGCGTCAGGAAACCCCCCTCTGCAGCAAAAACCGCGTGGACCACGTACACACCCCGCTGCGCTCGTTCGTCGGTCGCATACATGAGGGCGAGCGGCGCACCGGCCTGCACGCACTTGAGGGAAAACGCGGCAAGTTCGTGCGCGGGCACGACGACCGCGCCGCGCCCAGCGCCAGACACCCCTATCACCTCCCGCAAGGATTGCATGGTCATACTAAGAAATGATGGACGTTATGTTTTCGATAATACGCTTTCCCTGGGGCGTGAAAAGAAACGAAGTAAATGCAACGAGGAAAAATGTATGGAGAAAAAGCGCCGTGTGTGCAGGGTTCCATTGTTCGCCCACGGGTACATCGTTTTTATGTGCAACACTTCGTTCAAAGAGCATCGACATACAGAGCCGCACGAATCCTGCGAATATGACGGCGAGTGAGAACAAAACCACAAGCGTGAGCCATGGATGAACCAAAATCCCCTGTGAGATCATGAGCAGTTCGCTCCCGAAAAGCGGGGATGGCGGCACCGCCAAAAGCGTGAGCACAAGAATGAGGAAAAGTCCGCCCGTGTACGGCAAGACGCGCATAACATCACTCACCCGTTCGAATTTGGTGCTCTTAAATCGCAGAAGAATGTTGCCCGCACCGAAGAAAAGGGCGGACTTGGCGAGTGCGTGTCCTACCATGTGGATCACTGCGGCTAGCGCGCCGACCGCTCCCAAGCCGAGTGAGAATACGATAATCCCCATGTGCTCTATGCTCGAATAGGCGAGGAGCCGTTTGTAATCTTTTTGCGAAATAATAAATGCCGCAGATACTGCGCACGAGATCGCGCCGAAGACGAGCAAGAGTTCACCCGTCCACATATTTGATCCGAGAGATTCATCGACGAGCGTTCTAAATCGCAGAATCGCAAACAGGGCGGTGTTGAGAAGTATGCCCGAGAGCATTCCGGAGATCGGGGATGGCGCTCTGCTGTGCGCATCCGGAAGCCACGCGTGCATCGGCACGAGACCGACCTTGGTCCCGTATCCTATCAGAATGAATACAAAAGCGATGCGCATGAATTCCGGTGGGAGCGATGGCGCGATCGACACGAGAGCCGTCCAATTGGTGGCCGTGAGACCAGAAAGCAGCCCTGTGGATGATGCGGCATAATAGGTGAGCAGGAGGCCGATGAGGCCGAGCGAAATTCCTGTAGAACAGAGAATGAGATATTTCCACGCCGCTTCGAGCGAACCTTTCTGCTGATAAAACGCGACAAGGAGCGTGGTTGCCAGGGTCGTAGCCTCAAGCGCGATCCACATGAATCCGAGATTGTTGGAGACGACGGTAAGCAGCATCGAGAATACAAAAAGTCCCATGAGAAAGAAGTAGCGACGCATGGCGGGAATGCCTACCACTCCCTCATGCGCCTCTTCCGCGAGGTAATGCATGCTGGCCATCGTTGCCGTCCACTGGATAAACCCAATAAGGAGAACCATGAGCGCCGCAAACGCGTCGACATACCAGTATGAATTCTCAAATGCAACGCCGGCAAATACAGGAATTGAGATAAACAAACTAAGTGCGAAAACCGCCGAGCTCCCCAAAAAGGCGAGCGTCAGGATGGATCGGCTGGTGCGCATCAAAAAAGGCGAGAGAGCCGTAAGGAGACATGCGCTAAGCAGAAGTAAAATAATCATATGATTAGTCGACAAGCGTTCGCAATAAATCTGTATCTACAGACGCATGTTCATCTTGCGCGCGACGAGTGAAAACGGTGATCAGAATAAAAAATGCGAGCAAATCAAAAAGTGATCCAACTTCGAAAAGGAAAGGCATGCCGTGAGTGAGCGCGAGCCCAAACGTGAAGATGCCATTTTCCATAACGAAAAATCCGATTCCCTGTCCAAACATATCTTTTCGAGAAATGAGCAGTACGAGACCAATCAACACTATAGAGAACGATGCGGCAAGGATGATGTAATCGGGCCCGACAGGCAAGAGAGTGCCAGATGCAACAAAAGCGAAGAGTACAACTCCGAATCCGAGAGCCGCGAGCGTGGTCGGGCGCATATACGCCGTAAGTCGCTCGGACGCGCCCCCTTCACGCGCAGCGCGCAAAAGAAATATCGGTATAAGACCCCCTTTGATAACAGCGATCAGGATCGCAACGACAACGAGCTGCCACTCATGAAGGTAATACGCCATTGTAAGCGCGAGGACAGCGAGCAATAGTGATTGAAGGCGAAATGCAGATACGAGTGGCCCGAGTCGCAGACGGCTCGTCGCGTAGAGCGCCACGAGAAGCATTGCTGCTGCCAGTATGGTTGTAAGGGTTGATTCCATATTATTAGCGATAACTGGTGAAAAGCTCGACAATGAGTCCTGCGCAGGCGACGAAAAAAGCGATCGACATGTATTCCTGCATTCGATAGAAGCGCATTTTGACGATGGTAGATTCTATCGATGCGATGATCCCCGCTCCAAGCGTGAGCATACATATATAGACGACGATCCCAAGAGCGATACCAGAAAGAGTGAGCGGCGCGCCCACGAATCCAAACGGCAGTATCAAATGCATAACAAATGCCGTCATGACGCTCAGCTTGATCGCCGAAGCGTACTCAAGCATTGCGAGGTACGGCCCCGAATACTCGAGAATCATCGCCTCATGCACCATCGTAAGCTCAAGGTGCGTCGCGGGGTTATCGACGGGATAACGAGCATTCTCAGCGAGCGTCACAAAAAAGAGCGCGATGATCGAGACAAAAGCTGGCGCGACTGCAACGACCCACGGAGTCGATGCAAAATATCCAACGATGCCGCCAAGATTCCACGCACCCGCGGCAAGGCCGAGGCTTGCAAGCGAGAGGTAGAGTGCTGGCTCGACAAGTCCAGCGAGCGTCATTTCGCGGCTCGAACCCATGTTGCCAAACGTACTCGCGGTATCCATACCGCCAAGAACCAAAAATACTGAACCGAGCGCGAGGATCGCCCCGATGAGGAAAATATTGTCGATCGATGGAGGTATGACACCGAGAAATATCGCTGGCGCGACGAGCGCGAGAAACATCGCACTTCCCAAAACCACAAACGGAACCGTACGAAATACCCACGAGCTATGACGTGTGATCGTCATCTCCTTTCGCAAAAGTGACAGGAGCTGGAAATAGGGCAAAAATACGGATGCGCCTCGGCGATTTTGAAAACGCGCTTTTGTCTTGCGCACCATTCCGACCGTAAGAGGCGAAAGCGCGAGTACGAGCAACCACTGGAAAAGGATGATGACGAGCGTCATAGGGCAGTAATGAGGGCGCCCACAAGCGCGCAGAGTATTAAGACAAGATATACCTGTATGATTCCGCTCTGAAGCTTCCGCACGAGTCGTGACATTTGCTCAATCGCGAGCCCAATAGGACGATACATCCAGTATTCCCAAAAAGACGAAGTGCTCCAGGTCAATTGCCTTCCAGCGATCCATGGATTTGCTGCGGACACTGGGACAACGATAAGCTCCTTGCGAGAAAGAAGGAGCGTACGAAAGAAAAATCGTATTGGTGCAGAGAACCCCGTCGCCGTGTATTGCATGCGCTCTGTGAGGGGCGCTCCGCAATCCCACGTGTCGGTGATGCGCGGTGTACGGACTGAGGTCATCGTGCGACGGAAGATAACGAGAAGGGCAACGATCCCCACTGCGACATACGCCACGAGCCATGGATTAATAGCGGCGAGCGGAACCATCGTCACATCACTCATCCATCGCGATGCCTGGCCCATAGGCCCGGATGATGTGAAAGCGGGAAGCATGAGTCCCACAGCGACGGATGAGACGACGCACACGACTGAGGGCAACATGAGCAGGAGCGGCATCGGCTTAATGGTATGCGCATGAACCGAGCGGGCGCGTCCGAGGAAAATCGCGCTAAACATTTTTACGTAAGCAAATATCGCAAGACCTCCAACGAGCGCAATAATAGACAACATGACCGCAAATCCTACCGAGGCGAGCGGCGAAGAAGCGGCAATACTAACGGCGAGTGCTTGGAAATATGCCCATTCGCCGAAAAATGTGCCGAGGGGCGGAAGGGCCGCAGCGGCAAGAGACAAAGCGAGGAAAACTCCGGAGAAAAATGGCCACTTTTGAGCGAGACCACCGAGCAGATCAAGATCCCTCGTGTGCGTCTTCGATGCGACTGCCCCTACCGCCATGAAAAGACCCGTCTTAAAGAGGAAGTGGTTGATGGTATGCATAACAACGAAGATTGTTGCCCCCGCCACAAGCGGCTCAGCAATACGCGGATCGACAAGAGCGTGAATAAGCATCGCGGCTCCAACTCCCGAGAAAATCAGACCCATATTTTCGACGCTACTCCACGCGAGCAGACGTTTTGCGTCGTTTTCAACGGCAGCATGTACTGCTCCAAAAAGCGCGGAGACGAGACCAACCACCACTATAGTGACCACCCAGGAAATCGGCACGATCGAAAAGAGCATAATCGCCTGGAGAAAGCCAAACAATGCGACCTTGAGCATGACGCCGGAGAGAAGAGCAGAACTCCCGCTTGGCGCCTGAGGGTGGGCGTATGGAAGCCATTGGTGAAGTGGTACGAGGCCTGCCTTAGAACCAAAGCCAGCAAAGAGCAACAAGAATGCCATTGTTTGCACAAGCGGCGAAAGCGTCGAGACCGACGCCGCTACCTCAGACCAGTGAGCGAAAATGTCGCCTTGAGCGAGCAAAAGAAAACCCATCGTGAGACACGCCAATCCAATATGCGTCATGATCAAGTACAACCATCCTGCTTCAAGCGACTCCTTGCTCCTATCGGCAATCACGAGAAAGTATGCCGCAACGGACATCACTTCCCAGAAAATTAGGAACGTGAAAAGCGATTGAGAAAGCACAGTTGCCTGCATCCCAATAATGAAAGCGGAGGACGCTACGTTGAGCCACGGCAGTGAATACATATCGCGATAGGTTGGCAAACTCTCGATTGCATACAGTGACGTAAGAAATGTCCCGCCATAAATGAGCGCGAGGAAAAATATTCCAACGGGTCCTGCAGAAAGACCGACGATTCCCGGTATTTGTATGAAATCCACCGATGGTGCGCCTTGACTGATCAGCACATAAAAGTATCCGGCGGCGATAAGGCCGCAGGCGCTTGAAAACACAAGTATGAGCTGGGTCATCGTGTTGCCCCAAGAAAATCGTCGTGTGACAAGAGCAGAAAAGATTGCCCCAACCGGAGCAAACAATGCAAAGACAAAAAGACTCTGAACAAGGACGAGGTTCATATAATTTATTTTTTAGCGCTCTCAATCGCACTCAAGAGACCCTTCAATATATCGAGCGGCGCGGGCGGATCTCCAGGAATCTTAAAATCTATGGGGATGCAATTCTCCACGGCGCCCACAACTGCATACGAATCTTTCCAAACGCCGCCGGTGCATGCGCCGTCTCCGATCGCAACGACGAAACGTGGTTCGGGCGTCATTTCGTACGCGGTCTTGAGCGCGTGTTCCATATTACGCGTGACGGGGCCGGAGACGGTGAGAATGTCCGCATGGCGTGGCGAGGCGACGAAAGACAGCCCGAATCGCTCGACATCGTAGAAGGCATTCCCCAGCGCCGTCAGCTCATTCTCCTCCCCATTAGTTGATCCTGCGTCGACATGACGAATTCGAAGCGCTCGGCCTCCGTAGAGCTTCCTCACAGCCCTTTTGAGATTGTCCCCCACCGTCAAAATCCCCTCATCGAGCTCGGGAGCGGGCTCGGTAACCCTTCCGATAGCTATAATCCTCGAAAGCAAAGGAAACATATATTGCGGCATACTTTATGCCTCCCGTGCTCAATTGTCCAGGACACGCAATAGGAAGGTTACCCAAATCGGAGCGAATAGATCATAAATAGGTTACCGTCGCTTTCATGTCCATGAAAGCAACACATGAGGTGTTTGTGAGGTTCAAGCGGGAGTACTGGCTAGGGTCAAAGGTCGAGAGGTCAAAGGTGCTGGATTCGGTCTGTAATACGACGGGTCTGCACCGGAAATCGGCGGTGCGGAAGTTCAAACGGATATTCTCGAGAAAGAAGTTCGAGGCGGATCACCGAGGCCGCCCGCAGAAGTACGGAGCCGACGTGGAGGCGGCGCTGTTTGATGTCTGGAGGGTTGGCGCGCACTGCTGTGCGGAGCTCTTGCATGGAGAAGTCGACATGTACATTGAGTCGCTCGTATCTCTGAACACATGGAGGCACTCGAGCGTAGCAACAACGCTCCTGCGATCAATGAGCCTCGGGGAAATGAAGCGCAGGATCGGCGGACTTCGGACAAAGCATCGCATCAGAGGACGAACGAGTACGACCCCGTCGCTCATCAAGAAAACAGTGAGAGTGTATGCCGGTCCGTGGCGCAATCGTCCGCCCGGACACCGTCAGTTCGACTCCGTGGTGCACTGCGGCGATCGTCTGATCGGAGACATGGCGTACACGATTAACGGCGTGGATACGGGGCTTTTGTGGAGCAATCGCAGAGCGCAGTGGAACAAAGGAGAAGAGGCCACGCTCCGATCGGTAGAGCACATTGAATCAAAGATGCCTTCCACTACGATATCGCGCCATGCCGACTTCGGTAGCGAGTTCTTGAATTATTACTTCCTCGGCAAAACCGAGCGTGCGCACATAGCCATGACACGGAGCAGAAGCGGCAAGTCGAATGACAACGCATTCATCGAAGAGCGCAACAACAGTATCGTGCGCAAGTGGATCGGGTATGAGCGATTCGACACGCCCGCGCATGCGCGAGCCTTGAATGCGCTGTACGAGAAACTCGACCTGTACCTCAATCATTTCCAGGCCTCGCATAGATGTGAAAAAAGAGAGCGCGTCGGTGCAAAGTATGTCCGCGTGTACGACATGCCGCAGACGCCGTATGCGCGAGCGCTTGCGCACTCGTGCGTTTCAAAAGATGCCAAACAAAAGTTGCGCTGTGAACATGCGGCGCTCAATCCCGTGACATTGCTGGGCGAGATTGCTATCCTCAAGGAAGCATTATTCAAAGTTAACCGAGCGACGAAATCTTGAAATTCATCCGCCGCCGCTGGTAACACTTAATTATGATCTATAGCGGGACAAGGCAGGGTCCACGCAAGTGCGCATTAATTCCGTCTGTACGTCATACGCCACGTCTTCATGTCTTCGGTAGCCGACCAGTCACTCTCAAAATCTGCCAATATGCCTTTCCCGTCGGGATTCATCCAACCTTTGTCACTGAGTTTTTTCAAGACCGTTGTGTAAAGCGCACCCCCTCTGTTGTTATACATTTCTTCTATCATCTCGATACTCACGGGTGCTACGAAATCAAATTCAATTTGAAAGTTATCCTCGTCGATATCGCGTATTTCTGTATTACGCAGCTCAACATATTCACCTGGCTTTGGGGGACTATTGAATTCCTCCATGAGGGACGCATTGTAGCATTTTCGCTTCTCCTCGACATTAAATTTCATTATTACCCGCTGGGGGGAGTGTTGTTTGTAACGTGCTATAGCACGTTACAAACAACACTCGAAATAGCAGCTATTTAGTAACTCTTCAACTGCTTTGCTTTTTCATGGAAACGGATGCGCTCGAGAGCCTTCGCTTCGATCTGGCGGATGCGTTCGCGGGTAACTCCGAATTCGCGACCCACTTCTTCAAGCGTGAAGCAAATTCCCTCGTCGGTGAGGCCGTTGCGCATTTCGAGGATCTTCCTCTCTTTGGGTGAAAGCTCTTCGAGGATCGCCGCCATTTGCTCATTGAGTATGCGGCGAGAAGCATCCATGTCGGGGCTCGCGATCGTATCGTCGGCGATGAAGCTACCAAGCGTGGAGCGTTCATCATCATCCTCACCCACGGGCGATTCAAGCGAGACGGTATCTTGATTGATTTTCTGGATCGTATAAATCTTGTCGATCTCGATACCCATTTCTGCAGCGATCTCTTCGGGCAGCGGATCGCGGCCGAGATGCTGCGAAAGCTCGCGCACCTTTTGCTTATATTTCGCGATGGTTTCTACCATGTGCACCGGGATGCGGATAGTGCGAGATTGATCGGCCAAGGCACGCGTAATCGCTTGGCGTATCCACCACGTAGCATAGGTAGAAAATTTGTAGCCTTTGGTGTAATCGAACTTATCGACCGCCTTAAAAAGACCGAGATTCCCCTCCTGAATGAGGTCGAGGAGCGTGAGATCGGGAGAACGATTGACGTACTTCTTCGCGATTGAAACGACGAGACGAAGGTTGGAGCGGGCGAGAATGCTACGGGCTTCGTCATCGCCCAAGAGGATGCGCTTCGCAAGCTCTTTCTCCTGGTGACCATTTAAAAGGGGATACTGACCGATCTCGCGCAGATACATTTGTACCGAGTCAAATCCGGCATCGCTGCGACGATTCTGGAGCTTCTTGCTTGCAAGTACCGTGTCGGCAGACGTGTCTTCGAGCATGCCGCCGCCCTCGAGCACATCAATTCCCGCGACTCCGAAGAGTTCATATATCTCTTCGAGGAGCGACACGTTGTCTTCTATGGTAGGAAATTCTCGGAGGATTTCGTCGTAGGTAATGTAGCCTCTCTCTTTACCGAGCGTAATGAGCGCATCGATCTTTCCCTGTCTTTTACTGTCCGTGGCAACGCCCTTTGAAGCCGATTTGGTTTTCTTGGTCCTCTGCAACTTCGGCTTCGACGACTTATTCACACCCCGAGCTCTTTTCGACGTGCTAACCTTTTTTGAGGCACGAGTACGAGCGGCTCGCTTCCGAGTGCCTCGCTTTTTGAGAGCGGGTCGCTTCGCTACTTTTTTGCCTTTCTTCTTTTTTGGTTTTTTTGTCATACACACAAAAAAAGACTCGTGAGGAATCTTCTCTTATTAAGAGATGTTTAACGTGTCCGGCCTTCCCTAAAAACCCGCGTAATTCCTTACGAATATACCATTTCGGGGGCCAAGCGTGCAAGTCTATACGTTTTCGTGGATTTGTCCAATGCGAGTTGTCAACAGGTTACACACACCCATAAGACGGGTCGCCTCAGCATCATCTTTTGCATTTTCAGCTCGCTTGAGAGCGGCAGTGGTCTTTTCGAGTTCAGCAGCCAATAATTCTTTTATAATGACCACGAGGAGCGCCTTGGCTTCCCGCTCAGGATTGGCGCTTGCGCCGTGGAGGCGTTCGGCAGAGAACCGCAGGCTTTCTCTTTCGCTTTCGGGAAGCGAGGTGAGCTCAGCAAATGCATCTGGGCCTATAGCCACTTCAAGCTCACTCGTGAATCCGGCAAGATCAATCGATGGCTTCGCGAGCGACTGTTGCCAAAGCAAAATCGAGAACGCTTGTCTTGCTCTGTCGGATGCGCGGGTGTTTTGTGTAGCCACCCTCACCTCTTTTCGCGAGCCGTTCGTTTCAGGATTCGCCGTGCGCGGGACTAAAGCCAGAGCTTCCGCTACCGCGGCTTCAGAAACGCTGAGACGTTTTGCAATTTCGCGCACATACTGCTCACGCGCGATAGGACTTTGCACATCAGTGAGAAAAGGCAATACCACTGCCTCGACCACTCGACGAAATCGATCTTGCTGCGGGGTGTGCTCCTCGAGAACATCCAAAAGAAACATGATAATGTCTTTGGAGTCGCGTATCGCCTTTTTCCACGCATCTGCCCCCTCTTTAAGTATAAAATCAGCCGGATCCATCCCTTCGGGAAGTCGAGCCACTTTCACGTTAAGCCCCCCTTGAAGTGCCGCGCGAGCGGCGCGGCCTGCCGCCTTAATCCCCGCGGCATCAGCATCGAGCGCAAGAACGAGGTTTTCGGTCATTCGGTGAATGAGTGCAGCATGCTCGGGCGTAAACGCGGTTCCAGAGACGGCAACCGTATTTCCCCAGCCTGCCTGATGCGACGCGAGGAGATCCATCTGCCCTTCTACGAGAATGGCGCAATTTATTTTGCGAATCGCGACTTTTGCGCGGTCAAAGCCATAGAGAATGCGGGACTTATGGAAGAGCGGGGTCTCTGGACTGTTCAGATACTTTGGAGCATCTGGGGAAGCGTTTTCACCAAATATTCTTCCGGAAAATCCGACGACGCGCCCCGCGCCATCCGCGATTGGAAAGATTATGCGGTTACGAAATTTGTCGGTCAGGCCTCCGCGTTCATTTTTCTTGGCTACCCCGGCGTCCAGCATTTCCTTGTCTGTAAATTTCTTGGATCTCAGATATTCTGAGGCGGCGGTCCACGAATCCTCCGCAAGCCCTACGCGAAATTCCTTGATCGTCGAATCTTGTATCCCACGTGCAATAAGATACCTTTTGGCGTCTTCATTGAGGCGTGATGTATAAAAAATGGTTGCTGTTTCCAAGAGCTCGAATAGTCGACCTCGCTCATCGCCCTGCCCTTTACCTCCTCGCTCATATACAAGCTCTACCCCCGCTTTTTCTGCAAGCACCTTAAGAGCGCCCTTAAAATCGAGCCCCTCAATTGCTTCGACGAAGGAGAAGATATCGCCCCCCACGTTGCACCCAAAGCAATGATACGTGCCTCTATCGGGTGATACGTGGAAAGAGGGTGTACGCTCGGTATGAAAAGGACACCGAGCACGCAACGATGCGCCCGCACGGTCGAGCTTTACGTATTGCGAAACGACGTCGACAATACTGAGCTTATCCTTTATTTGCTGAACGGTATCTCCTGCCATGTCGCCATTATGCGCCGATTCTCACGAGATTGCACATGAGAAGCGTGGTGCCCCAACGAAACGCCGCCCACGAGGGCGGCGTTTATGTACCAGAGAACGGAAACGAATCTATCGATCGGCTGTTTCCTTGGTCACTTCTGCTGGAGCTGAAGCCGCAAGATCCGCCTCCATTTGAAGAATCATTTTGTGTTTCTTGCTGCCCTTGAAACCGGTACCCGCAGGGATAAGACGCCCGATGATTACATTTTCCTTGAGTCCCACGAGGCGATCCACCGCACCACCCACGGCCGCCTCAGCGAGTTTACGAGGTGTATTTTGGAAAGAGATTGCCGAGAGGAACGAGGCGCGAGTGAGCGACACTTCTGTAATACCGAGCAAAAGTTGCTTGCCCTTAGCTGGCTCGCCTCCCGCTTCTTTCTGGGTCTTATTGATGCGATCAAACTCGAAGTCGGCGACGATCTCCCCGGCCGAAATGCCCGTGTCCCCAGAGTTAGAGACTGACACGCGGCTAAACATTTGCTTCACGATGACCTCGAGATGCTTACGAGCCGTCGAAACTCCCTGGAGTTCGTAAATGCGCGTGATCTCGTTGATGATGTACTGTTGCGCGCGCTCCTTGCCAGCAAATTGGAAGATTTCATCGAGGTCAGCAGAACCATCCGTCAAGAAATCTCCCTTCGTCACGTGTGCTCCCGGCTTGACTAGAATAGTTCGAAGTGGATGGACGCGGTATTCGGCATCTTTCTTCGCAGCTTTGGCAGTTTTGACCGCCGTACTGGATTCAGGGAGAATGGTGATCACGGTCTCTTGACCATCTTTAATGATGTCGGTGATAACACCGGACACGCGTGCGATGGTCGCAGGTAGCTTCGGCATCCGCGTCTCGAAGACCTCTTCGACGCGCGGCAGACCCATGGTGATGTCTCCGCCTGCAGTCGCCACTCCTCCCGTATGGAAGGTACGCATGGTAAGCTGCGTGCCTGGTTCACCAATTGCTTGTGCTGCGATGACTCCGATCGCTTCGCCCACATCTACCAACTCGCCCGTTGTGAGATCCATGCCGTAACATTTCTGGCAAACTCCCCGGGCAACTTTACACGTCATCGGGCTTCGAACGGTGACTTCGGTCTCAGCACTTTCTTCAACTGCTTTTGCATCGTCGCGATTCAACAAATGATTGCGTTTGAATCCAGCCGCGTCGTCCGCAAGCACGCGACCTGCTACACGATCGGCAAACGATCCGCCGATATTTTCTTTGCCTGGTCGAGGAATGACAACGCCCTCTTTTGTATTGCAGTCTTCCTCAAGGACGATAACGTCGTGAGCAACGTCGAAGAGGCGGCGTGTGAGATATCCAGCGCGCGCAGTGTTGAGCGCGGTGTCGGCCAGACCTTTTCGAGCGCCGTGTGTTGAGATGAAGTATTCGATTGGGGTAAGACCTTCTTTGAGTGAAGATGTAATAGGGAACTCGATGATCTCTCCGCGCGGGTTTGTGATCAATCCCTTCATACCCACCATCTGATGGAGCTGCACAACAGATCCGCGAGCGCCTGAAGTGATCATGTCGTGCACTGATCCACTTCGATCAAGCGCATCGACGACGTGCTTGCGCAGCTCGCCCGATACTTTGCCCCAGATCTCGATAGTCATGCGTCGGCGCTCGTCTTCGGTGAGAAGTCCGTTGTTGTAGTTCTCGAGCTCTTTTGCGGCCTGCTCGCGACCACGCTCCACCATTTCCTCCTTTACACCTGGCACAACGACATCCGATATAGACCATGTGATGCCGGCATAGGTCGCGTAGCGGAAACCGAACGCCTTGATTTTGTCGAGGATCGCGGGGACCCCATCGAGCTTGTAGTGTGTCACGAGATTTTGCACGAGGGCGCCCATGCGCTTGTTGGTAATTTCTTCGTTCAAGTACGGGAAATCGCTCGGCAGCACGGAATTGAAGAGGAGTCGTCCGACCGTCGTTTCAAACACCTTTCCTTCAAACTGAGCGTATTTCTTGTTGTCACTCGGTAGTACTTTTATTTTTGCTCGCAAATCGATCGCGCCAAAATCGTGCGCAGTGATTGCGGAATTCGTAGAAGGGAACGCATTCCCTTCTCCTTTAAGTCCATCGACTGCCTTCGTCATCCAGAAACATCCGAGCACGATATCGAGAAGCTTAGAAGCGACAACGACATCTCCTGATCCTGGCTTCAGGATGTTCTTGTTGGCAGACATAATCTGAGCCGCTTCCATCTGCGCAGCCTCAGAGAGTGGCACGTGAACGGCCATCGCGTCACCATCGAAGTCTGCATTGTAGGCGGGGCAAACGAGTGGATGTACCTGTATCGCGTTGCCTTCGATCAAGACCGGACGGAATGCTTGAATTGATTGGCGGTGAAGTGTCGGTGCACGATTGAGTAGAACGTATTTGTTCTTAATCGCCTCTTCAAGAATCGGCCAGACTTCGGGAGCCTCGTCTTCGATCAGGCGGCCAGCACCACGGATGTTGTATGCGAGTTCGCGCGCGAGAAGACCTTGAATCACGAACGGGCGGAAAAGCTCCAGCACCATGTGCTTCGGAAGACCGCACTCATCGAGTGCCAAATCAGGACCGACGACAATGACCGAGCGGCCCGAGTAGTCGACACGCTTACCAAGAAGGTTTTGGCGAAGGTAGCCGTGCTTACCCTTCAAGTAATCAGCGAGAGATTTGAGAGCACGGCGGCGACCTCCGAGGATGCCAAGCACACCTGCGCCGCGACGCATTGAGTTGTCGAGAAGGGCATCTACCGCTTCCTGCAAGATTCGCTTTTCATTGCGGAGAATCACTTCTGGAGCATGAATTGCCTGAAGGCGCTTGAGGCGATTGTTGCGATTGATGACGCGACGATAGAGGTCGTTGAGGTCCGACGATGCGTGTCGACCCCCCTCGAGCGCAACCATCGGTCGTAGCGCCGGCGGCACGACCGGTAGGCGAGTCAAGAACATCCACTCAGGGCGAACCCCGGCGCGCTGCAAACTCTCTGCAAGCCCCAAGCGCTTGCGCAACTTGTCGCGATCTGCCGCGCCAGACTTTTCGTACGCCTCTTTCGTCTTTTTGATAAAAGTATCGAGATCAATATTTTTCAGAATCGTATACAACGCCTCAGCGCCAATCGCGGCACGAAACATCGCCCCGTATTTTACGGCGAACAAGTGATACGTCGCTTCGTCCAAGACCACGCCGTGTCGAACAGACTCAATTTCTTTTTTTGCTTTTGTCGCACGCTCCTTGAGATCCGTCTTTACCTCGGCCGTGGCGGCAGACTTGTTTTTCGTTTGAAATTCCTGTTCCAATTCCTTCAGCAAGCGAGTCCGCTCTTCCTCGTCGACGTGTGTCACGATGTGTCCCGCGAAATAGACCACCTTTTCTACTTCTGCCGCCGAGAGCCCCAACATGAGAGCGATGCGCGAAGGGATCCCCCGCAAAAACCAAATGTGTGACACAGGGGTCGCCAAATCAATGTGGCCCATACGCTCACGACGCACGATTGCGCGCGTGATCTCGACACCGCATTTCTCACAGACGATCCCGCGAAAACGGATGCCTCGATACTTCCCGCAGTAACATTCATAATCTTTTTCCGGACCAAACACGCGCTCGTCGAAGAGACCGTTCTTCTCCGGTCGCTGTGTACGGTAGTTGATTGTTTCTGGTTTTGTAATTTCACCAAAACTCCACTCAAGCATGCGCTCAGGAGAGGCGAGCCGCATTGCGACTGCTTCAAAATCCTGTGGGATGACGTCTTTCTTTTTCATAGTCATACGAATGATTGATTAGAGGTTTTGCGTGCCGCCTTTAAATTCGATGTCGATACCCAAACCGCGCAAATGTCGGACCAAGACATTAAACGTGGCGGGCGTATTGGATTCTTGAATACGCTGACCCGAGACAATGGCGTCGAACGCAGCGCTGCGACCCAAGATGTCGTCGGATTTGATGGTGAGAATCTCGCGAAGCGAGTATGCCGCGCCATAACCCAAGAACGCCCATACTTCCATTTCTCCTACGCGCTGACCGCCGTTCTGTGCCTTTCCGCCGAGTGGTTGCTGCGTCGTAAGCGAGTACGGCCCGATGGAACGCATGTGGATCTTGTCTTCCACCATGTGGTGGAGCTTGAGCATGTACATTACGCCGACTGAAACAGGCTGCGCGAATGCCTCTCCCGTGCGGCCATCGAAAAGCACACGCTTTCCGTCTTCGGCGACACCAGCCTCTTTGAGTTGTCCGCGAATCTCTTCTTCCGTTGCGCCAGCAAACGAAGGCACAACCGCCTGGTATCCAAGCATTTCTGCGGCAAGACCAAGGTGAAGTTCGAGGATCTGACCCAGGTTCATACGTGATGGCACGCCGAGCGGCGTGAGAATGATGTCTACGGGATTACCCTGCTCGTCAAAAGGCATGTCTTCTTCTGGCAAGATTCTCGAAATAACACCTTTGTTGCCATGACGACCCGCGAGCTTGTCCCCCACAGAAATGGTGCGCAGCTGCGCGACCTCGATGTGTACACGTTTGATCACCCCGCTTTCGAGCTGATCACCCGTTTCGCGAGAAAATACCTTAACGCCAATGACGCGGCCGCGTTTGCCTCCTTCCATGCGCAGTGAAGTATCCTTCACGTCTTTTGCCTTTTCACCGAAGATCGCGTGAAGGAGTCGCTCTTCGGGAGTCAACTGTGTCTCACCCTTCGGTGTGACTTTCCCGACCAAGATGTCTCCTGAGCGCACTTCGGCTCCGATGCGAATGATTCCATCTTCGTCGAGGTTGCGAAGTTTGAATTCAGAAACATTTGGAATGTCGTGCGTCGTCACTTCAGCCCCCAATTTGGTGTCGCGAACAACACAGATAAACTCTTCCATATGTATGGAAGTGAAGCGCGCCTCCTTCGCCAATTTTTCGGAAATGACAATCGCATCTTCATAGTTGGCGCCAAACCATGGCAAGAAGGCAACACGTACGTTCTGCCCGATCGCAAGCTGTCCTCCGACTGAAGTAGATGTATCGGCAAGAACTGTACCTTTTTTGACCATATCTCCCACTGAGGCGAGCGGACGCTGGTGGAATGCAGTAAATCCATTTGTCCGTGAAAAATTGACGAGGGGATACTCTTTTGTTTTCCCTTCCGCATTCTTTACTTTGAACATTCGCGAATCGGCAAATACAACTTCGCCAGCCTCTTCCGCAATGACGAGGCGACCGGAGTCGCGGGCTGCGGCAGATTCGACTCCTGTCGCAACCACCGGCGCCTCAGGCACGATGAGCGGCACAGCCTGCTTTTGCATGTTTGAACCCATGAGTGCGCGGTTTGCGTCGTCATTTTCGACGAATGGTATAAGGGATGTCGCGACGGAAAACGGTTGGTTGGTCGCCACTTCCATGAAATCAACATTTTCGCGCTTCACGAGCGTGGGATTCCCCGCCTTTCGCACTTCCGCCATTTTGACAGCGATTAATCCCGAATCATCCCGGGGAGTCGCGGAGTGAGCAATTGCGTATTGTTCTTCTTCCAGTGCGTTCAGATAGACAATTTCTTTCGTGATGGAGCCCTTTACCACTTTTGCATACGGCGTCTCGATGATGCCAAATTCGTTGGGGCGAGCATAGAGTGACATGTGCAACACGAGGCCGATGTTCTTACCTTCCGGAGTGTGGATGGGGCATACGCGGCCGTAGTGAGAAGAGTGCACGTCGCGCACTTCAAGACCCGCGCGTTCAGAGGTAAGGCCGCCGCGCCCGAGGGTGGAGAGCGTGCGGAGGTGCTCGATCTCATCAAGCGTATTGTATTGCTGCATCAGCTGAGAGAGCTGATCAGTCGTGAAAAACTCGCGGATCGCCGCTTGAAACGGTCGGGGATTCACGAGCGATACGGGATTTGTGGTTTCCGCATCCACCATCGCCATGCGGTCCTGGATATTTCGCTTCATGCGCGAAAGCCCTACACGCATGCGGCCTTCAAGGAGCTCGCCGGCAAAACGAACACGACGAAAGCCGAGGTGGTCGATGTCGTCGGACTGAGCGGCGGGGTTTGCGTTCATCTCGGCAATATTTGTAATGATACGAACCACATCGGAAAGCGTGAGCGTCGCGTTCTGGAGATCTTTTTCGGTTGTCCCGAGACCAAAACGCCGATTAAAGTGAAAACGACCAACTCGCGAAAAGTCGTATCGATCGGGAGAAAGGATTGACTCGACATGCGCACGCGCTGATTCTGGCGTCGCGATATCACCATCGCGCAGCCTTCGGTAGATCTCGACGAACGCCTCCTCGGGTGTGTGCGCATGATCACGCTCGAGCGTCGCCTTTATCGCTTCTGCGGCAAGGGGGGACTTCTCGAAGCGACTCATGACATCTTTTTCACTCGCAAGGCCGAGCACTCGCAAGAGCGAGGTGACAGGGAAGCGGCGCTTGCGATCAATCTTTACGTATACGCCGCCGTCAGCGTCGGATTCGATTTCAATCCAGACACCGCGTGCCGGTATGATCTTTGCTGCAAAATAATTCTTGCCTTTGTAGGGGACTGATTCAAAGAAAACACCATAGGAGCGCGCAAGCTGAGGCACCACGATGCGCTCAACGCCATTGATGATAAACGTGCCGTGCGGCGTCATCCATGGGAAATCAGCGAGGAAAATCTCTTGTTCCTTTTCTTCACCCGTCGTTTTATTCTTCAAACGAACAACCATCGAAAGTGGTGATTCGTACGTCCGCATCGCGCGCTTCGCATAGTATTCGTCCCAGCGCAATTCACCAAAAGAAAATTTGACGAGTTTCAACTCAAACTTTTTTCCAGAGTGATCAGAGATTGGAGAGAACTCTTTGAAAACGCGCTCAGCGCCACTTTCTACGAAGTCGTGGAAGGACTTAATCTGCGCCTCGACGAGGCTTGGAAACTTCACGAGCGGTTCACGAAACTTTCCGAAATACTTCTGTGGTCGGACCGCGCGTGTTTTTGCCATACAATAAGATGTCCATGCGGCACACGAAGTGCCGTAGGATATATTTCATTATTAAATTTTGTAAAAAGTCTCCCCCAACCCAAACCCGGACTAAACTTTTGACTAAAAGCGCAGCCAGAACTCAATCGGCTCGTAGCAAATGTCGCGCGATTGTATCACCTTCTCCCCTTCGGTCAAGCTTGACACTGCGCCTTATGCGTGGTCTATACGCATACCTTAGCCTTTAGCTCCTTCCTTCCCTCCTCGCTTTGCCTTTTTCCACTCTTCAATCTTTATATGATGGCCGCTCAAGAGCACCTCAGGGACCTTGTACTTCTTCTTTTTCCACACGAGCACCTCAGGGCGCGTATAGACCTCCGGGCTTGATACGCGCGACGCTTCGAGTGATTCAGATTTTCCCAAAACACCTGGGACAAATCGCGCGATGGCGTCGATCATGGTCGCCGCCGGTAATTCCCCACCCGTGAGTACGAATGGTCCGACGGTGACCTTCTTTGCTTTCAGAATTTTCTGGACTCGCGCGTCAACACCTTCGTAATGCCCACAGATAAAAACGATATGTTTTACGGCAGTCTGACTGCCGTATTTTCCTGCAAGCCTCTTCGCCATCGCCTCGTCAAATTGCTCACCGTCGGTCGCAAAGAAGACAATCTCCACTCCCCTCTTTTTTCCAATTGCTTTTTGTACCGTGCGAAGCACTCCATCGGGCTCTAGTACCATTCCCGGCCCTCCGCCGTATGGTCTGCGATCCACGCGACCGTATTTGTCGCGCGTGAAATTCTTTGGATCATAGTATGAAATTTTGATCTTCTTCGCCTCCTGTGCACGACCAATTATCGAAGCTCTAAGGTACGGCTCGATAGATTCGGGAAAAAGTGTGACTATATGGAAGTGGATCATACGAGTTTTTGTATTTCTTCCTTCTACAAGTCTGGCGAGGCATTTGAGAGACCCCGCAGAGCTTGGCTCGAGGGTTGAGGGTCTTTTCAGCGGAAAAGACCCGTTCTCTCAAATGCCTCGCCAGCGAGTCACCTACTCTCCTTTGAGATCCTTAATCACATCGTCAACGGTCGTGTCGCGTACGTATGGCTCAGAGGGCTTTTCATATGAATCGCCTGAAGGCCTTCCTTCAGAACCTCCGCGCACGCTGCGCTCACTTCCCTCTGGTTCCTCAATCTTGAGATTTACGCGCGCGTCGTTTTTCATCCCCACCACGCGCAATACGGTACGAATGGCTTTCGCAGTTGCACCTGAGCGACCGATCACCTTACCCATATCATTTTGATTGACCGAGAGCGTAAGCAGCACACCCATCTCATCGACGGTGCGCGTGATCTTCACATCTCCTGGATTATCAACAAGCGCTTTCACTACGTACTCTAGAAACTCCTGATCTCGTTCCATATCATTTCTATCTATCTGATAACCAGCCAATTATACCAAAGCTTATGCCTACTTGCCCTCCATAGCTTCAGCGACGGAGGGTGCGGGAGCCTCTTCCGCCACCGTTGTCTCGGAGGGAACATCCGCTACGGCAGGAGCCGCTTCCTCAACCTTCGGCGCCACAAACTTCGGCAAGATATTGATTTTCTTTGCATTCAAATGACCTTGAGAAACAAGCATGTTGTGCACTGTATCAGACGGCTTTGCGCCCACGGAAATCCAGTATTTTACGCGATCTGCGTTGAGTGTCCGCTCCTTGGTCTTAGGATTATAGGTACCCACTTTCTCGACAAATTTCCCCGCCTTCGGGCTCGATGTATGCTCCAATACAACGATACGGTATGAGGGGCTATTAATGCGCCCCGTCCTCTGCATTCGGATTTTCAACATATGTGGCGACACTGTACCAGATTTCCCCTACTTCGCAACCTTCGTCGCCTCTTCGAGCCTTACGGAGAGGAGCTTGGAGACACCGTCGTGTCCCATGGTAACTCCATAGAGCTCGCCTGCGGCCGCCATGGTCGCTCTATTGTGAGTGATTACGATGAGTTGCGACCTCTTACCCAACTCCTCAATCATGTCTGCATAGCGCTTGCTGTTTGCCTCATCCAAAGCCGCGTCAGTCTCGTCCAAAATGAGAAACGGCGGGGGATTCACCTGCGACATAGAAAATATAAGCGCAATTGAGGTCAGCGCTCGCTCGCCGCCCGAAAGTACTTCCAAACCGCGGATTTTCTTGCGGGGAAGTGCGACATCGATAGAGAGTCCGGCGTATAATTCCTCTTCTTCAGGAATCACCTCCTCTTCGTCGGATTCTAGGTCGCGTACAGCCCGTCTTGGTTGCTCGACAAAGAGTTTTGCATGTCCTCCCCCAAAAAGTTTTGCGAAGAATCCCTGCAAAGCTTCGTTGATAAGCTTCAATCCGTCGACAAAACGAGCGTCGATCGTCTTTTCCAATTCAGCAATAATATCTTGAAGCTTCGTGGCCGACGTCTCGAGATCGACGAGCTCTTTTGCAAGAAATTCCTCGCGCTGTTTCGTCTGGTTAAATTCTCGGACGACCGCATCTCCACTCCCCACGCCCGACTCTTCGATCTTTATTTTGAGTCGTTCAATCTCACGCCTTCGCTTTTCCTGTGCCGGACGATCCTCCGGCATGAGAGCACCCTCAGGTATTTCTGCACGCTCCCAGCCGTGAATGGCCGCACCAATGAGAACGATCCCCTCTCGCACCTCTTCCTCGAAGCGCTGTCGTAACCCGGCAAGATTGGCGCGTGCCGCAAGCGCGACATTGAGCTTTCCCTGTGCTTCGCGTACATCCGCCTCAAGCGCGACAGACTCGCGCTCTGCGGCAAACGATGCGTTGCGCGCCTCGCTCACCTTTCCTCGCGCAGTCTCGGCTTCCGATGTGAGGCGCGCCGCCTCCTCCTCCGTCCTTTTGAGCGTGCTCGCGAGCGATTCCACCTGGCGCCGCACCTCCTCATGTGTTTCAGGTGCTGCGCCGGAGAGCCCGTCGACGAAAGCTCTGATACGATCGCGAGCTTGACCGAGCAAGCTGCGCACTTCGGATATATCCTCCTTGACTGCGATACCTTCGAGCGTATCGCTCATCTCACGCGCAAACTGCCGCACGTGGGGCACCGCAACCACCTGCTCCACAGTAATCGTATTAGCGCCAAGCGCGCCCTCGGCGCGCCCCAGTTCGCGCGCGGTCTCCTCGTGCTTCCGCCTAACGCCTGAAAGCTGGCCTTCGATCTCGCGAACCCGCTGCTCGAGCCCGCTGATCGTCGCATCAGCTCCGCCTCCGCGAGCACGCTGTGCATCTTGCATTCGTTCGGTCAGATTTTTCAACTCGGCTTCGTATGCGCGCACCTCCTCCAAAAGGCGCGCATTCTCCTGCGTAATCCAGGCGTTCTCACGCGCAAGATACTCATTCAATTTATCCGCGAGAGCCGCTTTCATTTCGCGAGCTTTTTCTATTTTCTCCACTTGGATGCGTAAGAAGTTAATGTGCGGAGCGAGCTCTCGCCGTAGAGATTTGGTCTTATCAATATTCACCGCCGTCTCCGCAAGCTTCCTCTCACTCTCTGCTTTTTTATGTTGATACAGCTTGAGCCCGAGCGCATCTTCTACCATCTCGCGGCGCTCGCGAGGAGAAGCGTTCAAGATCCTATCCGCCTCCCCTTGTGAGATGATCTGATATCCCGAACCTCCAATATTCGCCCCGGCGAGCAATCGGATCACGTCTTTGAGTCTCACCTGCGTGCCGTTCAAAAGGTATTCGTTTTGACCATCTCGATACACAATTCGCTCCACCGCGACTTCGTCAAAATCAAGATCAAGCAACCGTTTTGAGTTATCGAAAACAACTTTCACCGCCGCCCGATTCATTTTAGGTATCGCCGGTGAGCCGCCCCAAATCAAATCTTCGCCTTTCTTCGAGCGCATCGACTTCATCGACTGCTCACCCAAGACAAATCGAAACCCTTCCGCGACATTTGACTTACCACTTCCATTCGGACCCACGATCGAGGCAATAGGGCTCCCAAAGACGAGAGTGGTTTTTTTACCAAACGATTTGAAGCCCGAAAGCTCTATGGATTTAAGACCGAGAAACATTGCGCCTCATTGTATCAAAGATCTATCGGAATCCTGGTCTAGAATGCGCAATATCCTGCGAAAATCGTCCTTGTACGACCATTTCTCTTCTTGCAGCAAACAATCGACACGCGGAAGATGTCGACAAATAAATAAGCGCGATTATTACTTCCAATCGTTTGGAAATCGTACCTCAGAAAGAGCACGGGCTATGCCAGGACTACCGTCCTCCGGAAAGACCTTGAGTAGACCCTGAAACACTTGGTTTTGTACTCTCAGCTTCAACTCATCCATTTTTTGAATGAGTTCCCTTTTTTCATACCCTGCGTTCATTTGCACTATCAAAGTCTTATACTCCCTACTCAAGGCAACTCCCTCGGAAGAATCGAGCGCGTCGGTACATGCGCGAAGTGCACGCCGAAGCTCTTGCAGCAGCCCGGAATCAAGTCGTGCCCGGCCATACAAAGGAGAAGACGGCGCGCTTCGTTCAGCGAGTATCTGCGCGAACTTGTCGATACGTCCCTGAGCTGTGATCATGCCGATGTTCCATATGTGATTGATGGAATCGACATTTGGACGATGTGGATTTTCAGTGTCTCGCGCGGGCGCATGCACTTTTATTTCTATGCTTCTTTTTCTATGCTGCCCTTCCGCCAATGCGGCAACGTGCATCATTTGTGCCGGCGATAACTTCGAATACGCGGATTTTCGCAGATCGGGGGTTTCGCAATCGAGGAGTGCTGCGGCCAAGTACGTTGAATTGCCGAAAAATCCTTGTGGAAAGCGGGAGGTGCCTTCAACAAAGGCGCGACACCAAGAATCTTCCGACTCAGTCTCGGTGGGCCGATCGACCGGGCGGGGTGTATTGCGCACGATCTGTTTTAGTTGCTCCTCACTCATAGCACCATAGTACCGCAAACCGATACAAATACCGCATTTTTCATCCATAAAGCGAGAAAAAGGTGAGTCATTCGAACCTCCCGCAGGCGAAGAGCCGAGGATTAAGGGCTTTTTAGCAAAAAAGTCCGGGTTCGAAATACGCACCCCTTTTGAGTACGCTCACCACCCCTTCACCCCAAGCGCCTTCTCCGCTGCCGCTTGTTCTGCCTCCTGCTTTGATTTCCCCCCACCCGTTGCGACACGTTCTGCGCCGAGTTTTACCGCTACGAGAAATTGCTTGTCGTGGTCCGGTCCTGTCTGATTTACCGTTTCATAGGTTGGGGTGTGGCCGAGGAGTTCCTGCGAGATTTCCTGGAGTTTGCTTTTTGCATCTTGCCAGAGACGCTTCTCCACAACCTCGTCCGTCTTGTGGAAAAGTTGCGTCGCAATAAAATCCTTGGCCGCGTTATATCCAGAGTCGAGGTACAGCGCTCCGATCACCGCCTCAAACGCATTTGCAAGAATGATCTGGCGCGCACGGCCTGTGTCGCGTGATTCACCGCGGCTCAAAAGCAAGTATTCGTTCATACCGAGTTTCGTCGCGGCGTCCGCAATGCTCTGCGTATTCACGAGCGCTGCCCGATATGCGGTCAAATCACCTTCTGGTTTTTCCGGATATTTCTCATAGAGAAATTCCGTCACCACAAGCTCCAGTACAGCGTCGCCCAAAAACTCGGCGCGCTCATTGTGCTCACGGCCGGATGCGCGATTTTCGTTGAGATACGATCGGTGCGTAAAGGCCGTCTCGAGCAATCGTTTATTCTTAAATGTATGCCCGATCCTCGTCTCAAACGTCGAAAAATCCACCATGGTTATTTATTCTCTCCCCGTGCGAGCGCGTTGATCGCGGGCACGATGATCTTGAGCGTGTCGTCATAAAAGTTGAGGTCACCAACTGCCGAGAGCGGAAACCATTGAGCATCATCGAGCCCTCCGCTTGGCCCCAAGCGAAGATCCGCAAAAGGTGCCTCAGCAAGAAAATAGCTGACGCGCTTGCGCTTTTTTCCGCCATCCACTTTTGAATCATTCGCGATATATTCGTTGACCCCGAGTTCCTGCACAATCTTTATATCAAGACCCATCTCTTCCTTAATTTCACGAATAGCGCCCGCGCGAAGGTCTTCCCCCTCTTCGATTTTTCCCTTCGAAATAGTCCAATGCCCGAATATGTCGTGAACAAACGCGAGATACGTTTCCCCTTCTGAGCGCGCGTAGACCACCGCTCCTGCGAGATGTTCGGTAAGGATCTTTGACGGCTTTTGGCCGGCCTCTTTTCGTGCCCCACCCTCGCTCTTGCCAGGCTCTCCGAGTTCTATATAGACGGCCCCTAAAACACCATTTACAAATCTCCCTGAAGAAGCACTACCGAATGATTTGGCAAGTTCAATCGCCTCATTGATAGCGACTTTCGCAGGCACCTGTGTGCGGTCGGCAAAAAGGAGTTCGGTAAGGCCGAGCCGCAACACGCTTCTGTCTATCGCGGCGATCCTCTCGATCGGCCATTCCGGTGCAGCACGCACAATGACCTCGTCAATTTCTTTCTGCTTTGCAATTGCCGTCTGCAAGAGATTCTTCATGAATGGCATGTCGGAATCCCGCGTGCCGAATTCCTTGCCATAATCAACAAGCCGCGAAAGCAGTTGATCAATCGTCATTTTCCCTCCCGACGAATCGTATTCAAAAAGCGCCTGGAGAACAACTGAACGAGCTAGGTGTCTGTTTGCCATTTGGTTGAAAGATCAGGGGAAAGAGCAATCGAGATTTATGCAGTCGCGGGTTCTTTTTCTTTAGACTCGGTCATTTGCCCGCTTGCCCGCAATTCGGTTTCTTTTTTCTTGGTGCGACGCACTTGTCGCTGTGCCCGTGCGACGACATCGATGACGATGCGGCCATTGTATTTTCCGCAGTTTGAACATGCTCGATGGGAGACGCGGAGCGCTCCGCATTCACACTGCGCAAGACGCTGCCCAGAAAGAGCCTGGTGCGATCGGCGCTTACCAGTTTTGGAACGATTGACACGCATTCGTACTACCATAGCCCCATTATACCGATTTCTCTTTAGAAATCAACGTTTTACAAAATGTGCGACGATGCACTACTGAAATGCCATGCTTCTTGATCGCCGCACGATGCGCTGCCGTACCGTACCCTTTGTGCACCTCAAACGCATACAGCGGATGTTTTTTTGCGAGACGCAGCATGATGCGATCGCGCTCCACCTTTGCAGCAATCGACGCAAGTGAGATCACCGGCTCCGTATCATCTCCGCGGATGATGGTCTTCTGCGCCGCGTATTCTCGCGGCGCCCGCAACCCCCCATCAAGCAACACTTCCACCTCACGCCCGACAGCCGATGTACTTTGAATGTGCGTGAGCGCACGAGCAAGCGCGCTTTTGATCGCGGGGACGATGCCCCACTCGTCGATCATGGTCGACGAAGAAAATGCGACGGCGAAGTCGAGTGCTTTTTTCTCACGGAGCACTACCATCGTCTCGTACACACGTTCGCGCGAACGTGGTGTCATTTTCTTCGAATCCTTCACGCCCTCGACGAGTGACCAATCAAAATCATGCGGCACGACGACAGCTCCGACCGCGACGGGTCCCGCAAGCGGCCCCCGCCCTGCCTCATCGATACCGATAGAGTGTTCCATAGAAAGATACTACCAAAGAAAAAGGGCCGCACTCGAGCGTAAGCGCGGCCCCATCGCCCTTTCGGGGGGAATTTATTCGGAGGGCTTTTCGCCCTCTTTTTCTTGGGAGGGGGCGGCATCGCCCTCTCCCGATTTGGCACCGATGCGCCCACGGCGCATCCGTCGCTCCTCGGCGTTTTCCGCCGCTGAGGCGAACAGGGCGGCGGCTTCGCCGCCGCCCTTTCCGGTGTTTCGGGTCATTTTTCTTACTCCCGTCGGATTTCGGCTCCGACTTTGCCGGCGACTCACAGGAGTCGCCCCATCACTTTAAGAGGTCGATTGCATGAGGTCAATGTGGGGAAAACTCGCGATGATATACTCACCAGATGACGCGCGATTTCGTTCATCTCCACACGCATTCTCACTACTCGCTCCTCGAAGCCATACCGAAGATCCCCGAGCTCGTCGCAGCAGCGAAAGCAGATGGGCAGACAGCGCTTGCGCTCACCGACAACGGCAACCTCTACGGCGCTATCGACTTCTACAAAGAATGTAAAGACGCGGGTATTAAACCGATTATCGGAGTCGATTTTTTCGTCGCACAGCGCACACGACATGACAAAGAACATCGGATAGACGACCATACCTCACGACTTGTTTTACTCGCGAAAAATGAGATCGGGTATCGCAATCTATTACTGCTCGTTTCAAAGTCGCACCTCGAGGGGTTTTATGTTCGTCCTCGAATCGACCGAGAATTGATGGAGACGCATCGAGAGGGCTTGATTGCGATACTCCCTTCATTTGCGGGTGAGCACATACCGCCGCTTCGGGACGACGTCACGGAACGAGCCAAAGAAACTGTCGATTCCTATCACCGCATCTATGCTGATGATTTGTACTTGGAAATTACACGTCACCCCGAAATCGATGGTCATGAAAAATGCATGCGAGCGCTTGTGGCGCTCTCCAAAAAAGCGAACATTCCCCTCGTCGCGGCACACGATACCTATTATCTCGAAAGGGACGATGCGCTCGCACGCGAGCTCGTCGACAAAATACGAACCGCCGGCGTGCTCAATCGCGACTTCGGGCAAGGCGCCCACGATCTCTCTTTCATTTCGCGCGCTCGCGCGCACGAGCTCTTCGCAGACATTCCCGAGGCGCTCGAAAATTGCGGACGCATCGCCGACATGTGCACGCTTGAACTCACATTGGGGCAATGGGTATTTCCCTCGTTTCCGATTCCTAGGGGCAGCTCCGCTCACGCAGAATTGCGCGCGCTTGCGGAGAAAGGCTTCGCCGAGCGCGGCGTGCCTGAAACAAAGGAAAATAAAGAACGCGTGGATTACGAACTCTCCATTATCGGCAGCAAGGGATACTCGCCGTATTTCCTTGTAGTTGCCGACCTTTTACGACACGCGCGCGACGAAAAGATCCTCACCAACACGCGAGGTTCGGCCGCAGGATCGCTCGTATCGTATCTTTCCGGCATCACCACAGTAAACCCAATCGAATACCAACTCCCCTTCGAGCGATTTCTGAATCCGGAGCGCCCGAGCCCGCCTGATATCGACATGGACCTCGCGGACAATCAACGAGATAAGCTCATCGCATACGTCCGCGAAAAATATGGGAACGACAAAGTCGCACAAATCGGCACATTCGGGACCATGATGGCGCGCGCCGCTGTCCGCGACGTCGCGCGCGCCTTGGGCCACCCTTATGGCGTCGGCGACACCATTGCCAAACTCATCCCCTTCGGCAAACAAGGATTCCCCGTCACCATTGCGGGTGCACTCGAGGACACGCCCGAGCTTGCAGAAATCTACAAGACAAACGCCGATGCCCACGAGGTGCTCGACTTGGCGCAAAAAATAGAGGGCAATGCGCGACACGTCGGCGTTCATGCCGCAGGTGTCGTGATTGCGCCGACCGCGGTTACAGATTACACACCCATTCAAATCGACCCTAAAGGCAACCACATCATTACACAATACGACATGTACGCGATCGAGGAGGCGGGGCTTCTCAAATTCGACTTCCTCGGTCTTACCAACCTGTCCGTACTTGCGGACGCTGTAGAGCGCGTCGAGAAACGACTCGGCGTGTCAGTTGATCTCGAGAAACTCCCGCTCGATGATGTAAAAACCTTCGAGATGCTTTCGCGTGGCGAGACATTGGGCGTCTTCCAACTCGCAGGTGGCGGCATGACCACCTATCTCGTCGATCTCAAACCCACATCGATTCACGACATCAATGCGATGGTGGCGCTCTATCGCCCCGGCCCCATGAATTTCATCCCCGCCTACATCGAGCGAAAGAAAAATCCTTCGCTCGTGACCTACCTCGACCCGCGCATGGAGATCATTCTCAAGAAATCATACGGCGTAATCACGTACCAGGACGACGTGTTGGAAATTGCTATCAAAATCGCTGGCTACTCGTGGCTCGAGGCCGATAAATTTCGGAAAGCCATGGGGAAAAAGATTCCTTCCGAAATGAAAGCTCAGAAGGAGAAATTCACCAAGGGCTGCGTCGCAGGTGGAATGAAAAAAGAGGCCGTGCAAAAATTGTGGGAACAGATCGAAACCTTCGCTGCATACGGTTTCAACAAAGCGCACGCAGCGAGCTATGGCAATCTCGCGTACAAGACCGCCTACATGAAAGCGCATTTCCCAGTCGATTATATGGCTGCCGTCCTTACTGCGGACGCCGGCGATGTAGAAAGGATCGCCGAGGTTGTTGCAGAATGTACTCGTATGGGTATCAAAATCCTTCCACCATCTGTCGGAAGTAGCTACGGCAACTTCACAGTGACGGATAATACGACTATACGATTCGGCCTCTATTCAATAAAGAATTTTGGAACGGGCGTGGGAGACTCGATCATCGCCGCGCGTGATCCCTCGAATGTCTCGGGGAAGGAAAGCGGGGCGTTCAAAGATATTGGCGACTTCCTCTCGCGCGTTACCGATCCCTCGAGTCCACTCGGGACAGGCAAAAATCTCAATAAGAAATCTCTCGAATCTCTCATACAATCCGGTGCTCTCGACGAATTGGGAGAACGCGGCAACATGATGGCTCACGTCGAAATGCTTCTCGAATACCATCGCGAACATCAGAAGACCTCGGCAGATCAGGGATCGCTTTTTGGGTCGAATACAGAGCGCGCACCCCTGAGGCTCCCCCCGACCACACCTACCTCGCTCGACCAACGCCTGAAATGGGAAAAGGAACTCCTCGGCCTCTACGTGTCTGGGCACCCGCTCGACAAACATAAAGCAAAATTCACCGATCCTACGAAGACGATCAAACATGCCAAAGAGCACATGCACGGAGCGGAGACGGTGATCGCCGGATTCGTCGAGAGCGTGCGCATTAACCTCACAAAAAAAGGCGAGCGAATGGCGTTTCTTAAACTCGCCGATTTTTCCGGCTCGATCGAGCTCGTGGCCTTCCCGCGCACCTATAAAGAGAACGAGGCGTTGCTCGTCGCAAATTCCTGTATCGCGGTGAAGGGGCGAATCTCAGAGCGCAACGGCGAATCGAGCTTCGTCATTGAGCGCGCAAAAGCCCTTTGAAATACTCTATGCGCGCGGTATTCTGTAATCTTCTATGGCCGACGAAATGAACGACCCTAAAGACCCTTCGAATACCTCAGGGCATAGTAGAGATCACAAAAAACTCGGGCGCGAGCTCGACCTTTTCACATTCTCGGACACCGTGGGGAAGGGCCTTCCCCTCTGGACTGCCAAAGGTTCCGCAATTCGTCGAGAACTCGAACGATTTATCACCGACGAGGAGATCCGCCGCGGCTATAGCCACGTATACACACCCGACATCGCCAAGCTCGATCTCTATCGCAAAAGCGGGCACTACCCACACTACAAAGACTCGATGTACGCCCCTATCGTAATCGACGACGAAGAGTACATGTTGCGTCCGATGACCTGCCCGCACCACTTCGAGCTCTACCTCGACAAGCCACATAGCTACCGAGAATTGCCGATCCGTATCGCCGAATTAGCAAAGCTATACCGTTATGAGCAATCCGGAGAATTAATGGGTCTTCAGCGAGTTCGCAGCTTTTGCCTCGCCGATTCTCACATCATCTGCGCGTCTGAGGAGCAGGCTGCCGATGAAATCGAAAAAGTCCTTGATCTCATCGAGTACGTCGCCGGCGTATTTGGTCTTTCGAAAGGAGAAAACTATCGATATCGCCTCTCTCTTGGTGATCGCGCAAATACCGAGAAATACTATAAAAACGATGCGGCATGGGAAAAAGGTGAGTCGCTCTTGCGGGCTCTCCTCAAGAAACGTGGCGCAGATTTCTTCGAAGCCAAAGATGAAGCGGCGTTTTATGGCCCCAAGATCGACATCCAGATGAAAAACGTAAATGGAAAAGAAGATACGGCATTTACCGTGCAATACGATTTCTGCATGCCCGACAAATTTGACCTCACCTACACGGGGGCCGACGGCGCGCAGCACCGTGCGTTCGTCGTCCACCGATCTTCGATCGGCGCGATCGAGCGCATTGTCGCATTCTTGATCGAACATTATGCGGGCGCATTTCCGCTCTGGCTCTCGCCCGTGCAGGTCAAGATCCTTCCGGTCTCAGACAAACAGAGTGAGTATGCGAAGAGTATTCATGAAAAACTCCTCGCGGCGGGAATTCGAGTGGAAACGGACGATGGCGATGCGCTCGGCAAACGCATCAGAAATACAAAGCTACAAAAGGTCCCCTACTTCCTCGTCGTCGGCGACGAAGAGGTCGCCGCGAACACCGCGACGCTCGAAAGTCGTACCGGCAAAATCGGCGCACTTGCGATCGAAGAAATAATTTCCAGGCTCCGCGAGGAGATCCGTACGCGAGCAAGTTGATTGCCTGGATTTTTAGACTGTGTACAATGGATTTGTATGGCGAAGAAGAAAAATAAAATGGATACGCAAGAAAGCCTTGATTTCATTATCGTTCACATGGCGACAAAGAGTGACATTGCTGACATGGCGACAAAAGACAACGTGCGCAGCATAGTACGAGAGGAAGTGGCGAACATTATCGAAAAGAAAGAACTCGCCTCGAAAACGGACGTGAGAAATATCGTTCACGCTGAACTGAGGGATATTCGATCCGAGCTCAAAGATATCCGAGAACGACTTGAGGCGCTTGAGGAACGGTCAAAAAATCACGCGGGATTCTCAAAAGAGGTCGACCACGTCTTGCAGCGCGTTATCGCAATAGAAAAGCATCTTGGCATTAAAAATAAGACGCTTGCCTAACTACAAACAAAAACCCGCCTGTCGGCGGGTTTTTGTTTTCACCTTGGAGCGCGGGCGGCGGCAGTTTAAGCGCGGGCGATGACGATCCGTGGAGCTGCGCCCTCTTTCGAGTGCATGACTACCATGGAATCAGTCGTGGTATTGCGAACATCTACGGGAAGATTAACAACCGCGTCAACGCTTTTTTGCGGCTTTGCAACGACACGCTCTACTGTAGGAGCGGGAGCTGTAAAGGTCGGCATCGAGACGTTCCCTGCAAACTGCTGTTTCCCCGCAAGCGCACCACTCATGAGAGCGAGCGCGCCGCCTTTGTAATAGACCACGAGGTAGGCGCCAGCAACTGCAAACGAGAGAATCGAGAGCCAGTAGAGCATCGTGCCGATCGGACCCAAGTCAAGCCCAGTGTAAGGAATCTGAGAGAGCGAGACGTACGGAGTAATGCCTGCGACGGTGACGTACGTGCTGCAAGTGTTCGTCCCCCCTTGCCCTGAAACCGTGAGCGTGTAGGTCTTTGAAACGTTGGGGCGGACGACGAGAGTGCCATTCACCTGCACTGCACCGATGCCATCAGAGAGCCACGCGCTTGTAGCGCCCGGAGCAGACCAGCTGAGATACGATGTCTGACCATTTGCTATCGAGCTTGGGCTTGCGGTGATTGCGCAAGAGAGATTGGCCGGATAGTAGGTTGGCGGATTGTAGACCGGCGTCTGTGCTGGGAAGGTGTACTGGATTGGGTATGTCACCGGGCCGTGCCACACAGGAGTGACGGGGGCCGTATTGTTGTTCGTATTCGTGTTGTTACCGCCCGTGTTGGAATTATTATTGTTGTTGGTATTGGTGTTGTTATTGTTGTTGATGATGTTGATCTCCGGCATCGTCCACTGAACGGGCGGCTGCACGGGAGGCATACAGGTGTTGCCGACTTGCGTGTACCCTGCAGGGCACGAGGTCGGAGGGACGCAGGTGTTGCCCTGTTGTGTGTAGCCAGATGGACAGGTTGTTGGCGGCACGCATGCACCATTCTGAAGAGTCATGCCAGACGGACACTGCACTGGAGGGACGCAGGTATTACCTTGCTGAACATACCCTGCTGGACATGAAGTCGGAGGCACACACACGCCATTTTGCAACGCGAATCCAGATGGGCAGGAAGTCGCAGGCATACATACTCCATTACTGAGTGTCTGACCTACCGGACATTGAGTCGGAGGTACGCAGGTGTTGCCGACTTGGGTGTAGCCGGACGGACACGAACCGTTTGGTGGTACGCACACATTATTCTGCATCACGTATCCAGTTGGGCATGATGCTGTCTGAGGTACGCACGTACTACCTTGAAGTGTGTATCCGCTTGGACATGAACCTGTCTGCGGTACACAAGTGCTTCCTTGGAGAGTATATCCGCTTGGACAAGAGCCATTTGGAGGCACACAAACTCCACCCTGAAGGGTGTAGCCTGCTGGGCATGAAGTCGGAGGTACACACACGCCATTCTGAAGAGTCATGCCAGACGGACACTGCACTGGCGGTACGCAGGTATTACCCTGTTGGATGTAACCAGCTGGGCACTGACCGTTGGGTGGTACACAGACACCGCCCTGAAGTGTAAATCCTGAAGGGCATGATGTTGGTGGCTGACACACTCCACCTTGGAGTGTCTGACCTACTGGACATTGAGTCGGAGGGACGCAGGTGCTTCCAACTTGCGTGTAGCCAGCGGGGCATGAACCTTGCGGTGGAATACATACGCCGTTCTGGAGAGTGTATCCTGCTGGGCACTGACCGCTTGGAGGCACACAAACCCCACCCTGAAGGGTGTAACCTGCTGGACACAAAGTCGGAGGGACGCACACGCCATTCTGAAGTGTCATGCCAGCCGGACACTGCACTGGAGGGACGCAGGTATTACCCTGTTGGATGTAACCAGCGGGGCACTGACCATTTGGAGGTACACACACACCGCCTTGAAGAGTGAAGCCTGAAGGACACGATGTTGGTGGCTGACAGATTCCACCTTGGAGTGTCTGACCTACCGGACATTGAGTCGGAGGGACGCAGGTGTTGCCCTGTTGTGTATATCCAGAAGGACATGAGGTTGGAGGTACACACACGCCATTCTGAAGAGTCATGCCAGACGGACACTGCACTGGCGGTACGCAGGTATTACCCTGTTGGATGTAACCAGCTGGGCACTGACCGTTGGGTGGTACACAGACACCGCCCTGAAGTGTAAATCCTGAAGGGCATGATGTTGGTGGCTGACACACTCCACCTTGGAGTGTCTGACCTACTGGACATTGAGTCGGAGGGACGCAGGTGCTTCCAACTTGCGTGTAGCCAGCGGGGCATGAACCTTGCGGTGGAATACATACGCCGTTCTGGAGAGTGTATCCTGCTGGGCACTGACCGCTTGGAGGCACACAAACCCCACCCTGAAGGGTGTAACCTGCTGGACACAAAGTCGGAGGGACGCACACGCCATTCTGAAGTGTCATGCCAGCCGGACACTGCACTGGAGGGACGCAGGTATTACCCTGTTGGATGTAACCAGCGGGGCACTGACCATTTGGAGGTACACACACACCGCCTTGAAGAGTGAAGCCTGAAGGACACGATGTTGGTGGCTGACAGATTCCACCTTGGAGTGTCTGACCTACCGGACATTGAGTCGGAGGGACGCAGGTGTTGCCGATTTTAGTGAATCCGGCCGGGCACGTGATCGTCCCGATACAATTTGGATAGTAGCCGGTCGTACCTGATGGGCAGACTGGTGTTATAGGGGGAGGATTGGAATATGTTTGTGTGCAGCAAGGGGTAATGTACGTCGGCTGGTATGAGTATCCGACGCCGCCAATGATGGTCGGTTGGAATCCGTAACTGTATCCACCGTACGTGCCGCAGCTTGTGCCACAGCCGTAAGAACCGTAATCATAACCACCGTAGGTGCCGCAGCTTGTGCCGCAGCCGTACGAGCCATAGTCGTAGCTCCCGTAGGTTCCACAGTTTGTTCCGCAGCCGGTAGAGTCGGTGTAATCTGGGTATCCAGATCCATAGGTACTGTTCGGATAACCAGAACCGTAAGTGTTGTCGGGATAGCCAGATC
>CAYRHX010000007.1:49932-51808 GCA_964424265.1 uncultured Candidatus Saccharibacteria bacterium
CGTACGTGTTATCTGGGTAACCGGAACCATAAATGTTGTCGGGGTAACCAGAACCGTAAGTGTTGTCGGGATAGCCAGATCCGTACGTGTTATCTGGGTAACCGGAACCATAAATGTTGTCGGGGTAACCAGAACCATAGGTATTGTCGGGATAGCCAGATCCGTACGTGCCTCCGGGACCAGTGTTATAGCCGTAGTCATATGTAGGAGTCCCGGTGTTATAACCGTAGTCATACGTTGGAGTTCCGGTGTTGTAGCCGTAGTCGTAGCCAACTCCGGTATTGTAACCGTAATCAAATCCGCCGGATCCTGTGTTGTATCCGTAGTCATACGTTGGAGTTCCGGTGTTGTAGCCGTAGTCGTAGCCAACTCCGGTATTGTAACCGTAATCAAATCCGCCGGATCCTGTGTTGTAGCCGTAATCAAATCCGCCCGATCCGGTGTTGTAGCCGTAATCGTAGCCGCCCCCGGTGTCGAATCCGTAGTCATATTGCGCATGCACAGCAGGCGCGACACTGAAAACAACCCCGAAAACAAAGATCGTGGAAAGTGTAAGCCCTGTGATGCGACCAATAAATTGACTCATACGATAAAAATTCTAATTACGGCTAAAACCTATAATGACGGCAGTATATCAGGTAATTTCAACTTGTCAAGTACAAAATCTAAGGGGCCCAAGCTTGCGCAAGGGCCCCCTTCGTCATCTCGTCCCGAAGGACAAGACTTATCATTTCAGCTGCGCCAGAATATCGGGTGTGGCCGCCGCCCGGCAGGCGGCGACGTGGCGCACCATGTCGCCCAGGAGGGCCGTTTGGTCCGCCAGCTCCAGACGGGCGGGCAGCCCGTCCCGCCAATCCAACTTGTAGAGGCGTGGGACGAGAGCCCCCGCCTCCACCGAGCAGGTGAGGTTGTGCACGTCCCCTGCGACATAGACTGAGGGCAACCCGACCGTGCCGGACCCGCCGGATGTCCGGAGGATGATCCGGGCTCCGGCCGTGGGCGAGGGGTTCACCCCCACCACCCCGGTTTTCCCCGGCGGATTACAGGCTTGAAGGGCAGCGACCCCGCTGCCCTCCCCCCGGAAGGTGAGGGGAACGTCCGGCTTTGCAGCCGAGACGTTCGGCACGCTCACCCGCACGGCGACGCAGCCGGCGGGCAAGCCCGCCTGCTGCGTCGCAGGTGCCGGCGTGGCGGCCGGCGGAGTGGTCGGCGCGGCCTGCGCCGGTGCGGCCGGAGTCGGTGCCGCCGGTGCCTCCGCAGCCGGCGGCGTGATCGCCGGCGGCGCCGTGAGCTGCGCGAACGCCGAAGCGTTCGCGAGAAAAAAGACGCCGACAGCAAGTGCGATGCGATTCATGACAGTCTCCTGTTTTTTGCCCCACTTTTTTAATGTGGAGGGGGCATTTCCGCGCAAGGCATGATCATCGATCACGCGCTGTGCGGAAAGCCCTTACACACTAAAAACATTCTGGTTAGCTGAAAGTGAAAGATCAAGGGCTTGTGAGCCCAGCTTTACTGCTTCGAAGCAACAAAGCTAGACTGGCAAGAGAGGAACAAAGAAGTTTTGGAAGCGACGCGGGCATACATGCCACACGTCGCTTCCAATTCGGGCGGGTCAACCTCTGACCCACCCAAGCACCCGACCGTCCGGGGCGACCCGGATCCGGTCATGCGGCCCTCGCCGCTCTATGGTCATGGCGTATATCACGCCGTTCTCGGCGCGATACCGCCAGACCAGGCGGCCTCCCTGGTCAACGCAGTCGAGGTAGGCTGCCGTTAGGTCGCGGCTGCACCCGCCCGCCGGGCAGTCCGGCCGCGCCACCGGCGCGGCCACTTGCCGCGGAGGGGGCGCGTGCCGCACGATCGGCGGTGGCGGGGG
>CAYRHX010000008.1:0-15913 GCA_964424265.1 uncultured Candidatus Saccharibacteria bacterium
GGATAGCGAGGCTCACGAGGATGGGGTAGAGGATTTTTTTCTCCGCCATATTTCAATTACGAGCGGTATGCAAGTGACGATGACAATAAGCAAAATAATGGGTGACAGGTATCTCTCTATGCCGGGTACTTTCTCTCCGAGAACATAGCCAAGATACGTAACTCCCGAACCCCATGAGAGGGCTCCGAGGATGTTGTATGCAATGAATATCCGGTAATTCATTCCGACGACGCCCGCAATGATGGGGGTGAACGTACGCACGACTGGGACGAAGCGTGCAAGCACAATAGCAAGCATGCCGTGCTTTTCGTAAAACTCCTTCGCTTGTTCGAGGTGTTGTTTACGAAAGAAACGGGAATCTGGTCGAAGAAAGAGCCTTACTCCCACTTTCGCGCCAAACCAATATCCTGCGTTGTCACCCAAAATGGCCGCTACAGTAACGAAGGGGATGAGTATCCATATATTGAAGACCGACTGGGAGGCGAGAAGGCCAGCGGTAAAAAGCATCGAGGCGCCGGGTAGGAAGAAGCCAAAAAAAACTCCCGACTCCAGAAATACAGCTGTAAAAATCCCCGGATACCCGACGATTTGGATGATGGCGGCGAGGGAAAAATCAGGCATCTAGAGGATTATAGCCTGTATTCCTGGAGCCGAAAGAATTTCATGCGTGGAATCTCGCACTCAAACAAACGACTCAGGGATGGGGAATGTGCGGCAAAGGGTACGGATTTCTTCGCGGATTCCAGCAAGCCTTTTCACGTCATCCTTGTTTTTCATCACATCCACCATGAGTTCTGCCACGCGAGCACATTCTTTCTCTTTAAATCCGCGTGTCGTGATCGCGGGCGTCCCGAAGCGGATGCCGGAAGGGTCCATGGGCTTGCGGGTATCGTCGGCGATGGAGTTTTTGTTGAGCGTGATGCCAGCCTGATCAAGTAATGTCTCGGCTTCTTGGCCAGGCATGTGAAGCGAGCCGAAGACGTCGGCCAAGATGAGATGATTGTCCGTGCCACCTGTGATCATCCGAATATTATTTTTCTTAAATACCTCGGCCATTGCTTTAGCGTTTTTAAGAATCTGCGCAGCATACATCTGGAATGCGGGTTGAAGCGCTTCGCCGAAGCACACGGCTTTTGCGGCAACGGTGTTCATGATAGGGCCCCCCTGAAGGCCGGGAAAGACAGATTTATCGATTTTCTTGGCGATCTCTTCGTTTTCACGGGTGAGAATGAGGCCACCTCGCGGGCCTCGGAGCGTTTTATGCGTGGTCGAGGTCATAACGTCGAACCCAAAATCAAACGGACTCTTCACCGCTTTGCCCGCAATCAGGCCTGCGATATGTGCGATGTCCATAACGGCGTAGGCGCCCACTTCGCGCGCGATCTCTACAAACTTTGCGTAGTTGAGTTCTCGCGGATATGCGGAGAAGCCAGCGAGAACGATTTTCGGCCTGTGCTCAATTGCCACCTTGCGCATCTCATCGTAGTCGATCTCACCCGTATTCGGATCTTTCATCTTGTAGCGAACGAAATTGAAAATCTTGGTGAGATACGTGACCGGGTGTCCATGCGTAAGGTGTCCGCCGTGCGAGAGATCCATACCGAGCACTGTGTCACCTGGGCTGAGGAGAGCAAAATACATAGCGACGTTGGCTGGAGCGCCTGCGTGCGTTTGCACGTTGGCGAATTGGCAGTTGAAAAGCTTCTTGGCGCGCTCGATGGCGAGTGTTTCCACCTCGTCAGTGTAGGTTTGGCCCCCGTAGTAGCGTTTGCCCGGATAACCTTCGGAATATTTGTTGGTAAGACACGAGCCATTGGCCTCACGTACTGCGCGAGATACATAATTCTCGGATGGAATCAGCTCAAGTCCTTCGGCCTCGCGCATTTCTTCGCCTTCGAGAGCCTTGAATACCTCAGGATCTTGTTTTTGAATGTGTGAATATTCGTTCATGGAGACGAAATAAGTCTAGTAAAAAACGTATGTACTGTTCCTAAATCATAACGTATTAAAGTACTGATTCTACCGCGTCTTCCACGGTAGTCCATGCCTCGTCAATCGAGTGACTCGAATCTACTATTACCGGGCGTCCGAATTCGCTCAGGTGCTTTTTATAGCCGCCATAGACGCGTTCATGGAAGGCAACGTTTTCTTCGTCGAAACGGCTGGGCTCCTCAGGGCGATTGTGGGTCCGGTCTAAGGCAAGGCGTGGCGGTACGTCGAGGAAGATGCACAGATCAGGAATGCAGTCCTGGAGCACAAATGTGCTCAGAGTACGAACGAAAGGGAGGAGCTCTGGATGTTCGCGGCCGTAGATCTGATATGCGAAAGCTGAGAGTTCGAAACGGTTGGAAATAACATTTTTACCAGACTCGAGTGCGGGGGCAATCACGCTCGCGACGAGCTCGGCGCGAGCCGTATGAAATGCAAGTATTTCAGCCCGGATGCTGATCGATTTAGTTGAATGAGACAATATCAAATTACGGATCGCCTCGCCGAGCTCCGTGCCACCCGGATCGCGTGTGAAGACAAAATCACTGTGTGTGGAATATTTTTCCTTCAGGCGCGCAATCAATGTGTCTTTGCCCGAGCCATCACCTCCCTCAAAAACGATAAATTTTCCTCGAGCCATACAGATGAAGTATAAGCGAAATGTGACAATTGCCTACGAGAATTGGCGACCAACGATATTATTGGGGTGTTTCTTATTGAAAAGCTTTTCGCTGTCTTTGAGCAAGTACACGTTTGCAATGCCAGCTTCGATGATGGCGTTCCAGCATGGCTCACACGCCCACCAGTGGCCCCAGAGATAGAGATCGGCGCCAATGGTTTCGCGGCTGCGCTTGAGTGCGTCTGCAATCGCTCGTGGCTCACTATGATTTTTTGGGTCGCATCCCTCGCACAGCTCGTAGCCATGACCCGTGGGGATGCCGCGTCTTACGCGTTCGCAGCCGTGTTTGGCGTGGTAATCGCTCCCATTGGCTCCGCGCCCGATTATCTCACCGCTTTTCACGATTACTGAGCCTGTCTTTACCGTGTCGTCGAGGGAGTTGAGGCGCGCGTACTCGCGCGCCTCCAGCATAAAAGGATTCTGCGCATCAACAAAGCAGAAGTCTCGTCCGATCGGGATGTACGGATACGTCCTCTCCATGGCACCAATCTAGCATGTTTGCGGGCCCGCATCGGGCGCGTACAATGCCCCTATGACCCGTTTCGACGACACATACAAAGGGTTGCTGCGGCAGATTGTTGATGGCGGTGTTCGTGAAAAAAATGCGCGAACCGGGCACGAGGTCACCGCTGTGCCCGGTCTTCACTTCTCGCACGATGTCGGAAAAGACGGGTTCCCGCTTCTTACGCTGCGCAAAATTCCTGTCAAGATGTTTGTTGCCGAGCAGGTGTGGTTTATCGCGGGAGGTCGAAAGCCAGCGGATTTTTTGCGCGACTTCACAAAAATCTGGGACAGCTTCACGAATCCGGCTGACGTGGTGACGGTTGCGTATGGATACCGTTGGCGCAAACATTTTGGCCGCGATCAGTTGAAATTGCTTGTCGATTTATTAAAAAGAGATCCTAGCTCACGGCATGGGGTCGTCGTCACGTGGGATCCGGGGAGCGATGGCTTGGGCGGCACACAGAAAAAGAATGTGCCGTGTCCGTATTCATTTACCGTCAACATTATCGGTGGCCGGCTCCACTTCCACAATATTGTGCGCTCGAACGATATGGTGCTCGGATTTCCCTCCGATGTCGCAGGGTTTGCGCTTCTGCAAATGATTCTAGCGCAGAAGCTCGGGGTGAAGCTGGGGGTATACTCGCACTCGATCTCAAACGCGCACATCTATGACAATCAGTACGAGGCGGTAGAAGAACTTCTGAAGCGCAAGAGCTCGCACGCACCCATTCTCATTGCGCTTCCCAAGAATTCCTTCGATAAGGCAGAAAAGAGGGACCATAAACTCGTGGAGGACATTGTTTCGCAATTTACGCTACAATACCAGCCACAGGCAGCTATTACCGGCCTTCAAATCGTACTGTAAATTCCATGTCCATACTTACCAAACAGGAGATCCTCGAGCGCGTGAAGAGAGGAAATATCGCTTTCTTTCCCGGCCTCGATCGATTTCAGTTGCAGATGCATGCGGTCGATCTGCGGCTCGGCTTCACCTTCCTCATTCCAAAATCATGGAAGATGACACCGAAGGGACGTCAGGCGCTCTCCATCGACCCATTGCGCGACCACGGTCCAGAATATTTTGATGTGATAGAGCTTGAGCAAGGGCAGTGTTTTGAACTCTTGCCACAAGAGTATGTGCTTGTGTCGACTTTCGAGACGATCAAAGTGCCCGATGATCTTATGGCGGTTTTATACCCGCGCTCCTCGGTGAATCGCAAAGGGCTTTCTGTCGATCTCACGGGCATCATAGATTCGGGCTACGAGGGGCCGCTTACGCTTCCCATTCGCAACAACACACGCTCGCAAACCATCCAATTGCATCCCGGTGAGCGCTTTTGCCAGCTCGTTTTTGAAGAACTCAAACATAAAGTGGAGCCGCGCAAGAGTCGATGGCATCAGAAAGATGTCGTGGACAAAGGTAAAAAGGAAAAAGGCGCAGAAATGAAGCTTGTATTCAGTGGCGAACTCAAGAAATTAAAAAAAGACTTCGCTGCTATTAAGATTAACGAATAGAAAAACCAGTGAGATGTCATCTCACTGGTAATCTCACTAGCAGCCATGGTATTCTTCTTGTATGGCAAATCGTGAGCCATTTGGGTTTGATGAGTGGTACCACTGTTTCAATAGGGGGGTTGATAAGAGAAATGTCTTCGAGAATGAAATCGACGCGGATCGATTTTTAATGTTGTTGTATGCGGCGAATGGTACGAAATCTGTAGATCTCTACAATATCGAGAGGCCACAACTTAAGAAAGTTTTTCAGTCGGATCGTGGCGAGCGTCTAGTTTCAATAGGCAGCTATTGTCTTATGCCAAACCATTTCCACCTGCTCATCAAACAAATCACTGACAATGGCATCAGCATTTTCATGCGGAAACTTGGTATCGCCTACACGATGTATTTCAATGCAAAAAACGCACGTACTGGAAATTTGTTTCTAAGGCCATTTCGCTCTCGTCACGTAGGCACTGATCGTTATTTCCAGCGCGTACTTCGATATATCCACTGCAACCCTGCGGAGTTGTTTGAAGTAGGTTGGAAGTCGGGAAGGCTGAGAAATATGCGTCTTCTGGAAAGGAAACTTGCCGAGTATCCATACTCGAGTCTCCGTAGTTACACGGATAGAGGAGATCCGAACCCAATTTTGTCCGCGGAGGGTTTCGATATAGCAGACCATCCGTCTGTTCGAAGTATGCTTGAGGATGCACGAGGGTATTATGCGGAACTCCAGCGGGATAGTTTCGAGCGATAAACCAGTGAGATGTCATCTCACTGTGTTTCTGGGAGGTGGTATAGTTCAGGCTATGGACACAGAAAGGCCGAAGGTGAGTGCCATCGCGGCGATAGGGAAGCGCAGGGAGCTTGGCAAGGACAACAAGCTCATCTGGAAAATTCCGGATGACCTTAGGCGCCTCCGAGCTCTCACTATCGGGCATCCCGTGATCATGGGTCGTAAGACTTTTGATTCAATTATCGCCTACACCGGCAAGCCACTGTCCGATCGGCCAAGTATCGTTGTTAGCCGCGATGCGTCATGGTCTCATGAAGGAGTCACTGCCGCACACACGGTGGGCGATGCGATAGCGAAAGCTCATGAGCTCGATTCTCGAGAGATATTTATCATCGGTGGCACGCAGATCTTCGAGGCCGCATTACCGCAGATCGACAAGCTCTACCTCACGCTCATAGATGCCGAGGCGGACGCGGACTCTTTCTTCCCTCCGTACGAGTCGGTGTTTACAAAGAAAGTTTTCGAGGAGTCGCGAGAGTGGGGTGATCTGCGCTATCAGTGGGTGGACCTTGAGAGGGGAGGTAGTATCTAGGACACGCCTTCTTCTTGGGATTTTCGCATCGAGGTTTCGAAATATTCAAGGAGGATGGGGAATTGCAGTAATTCTGGCTTCGCTTTTTCATACACATCTTGTATGGGAACCATCTTCATGTTCGAAATCTTGGCCCGTGTCTCTCTGTCAAATTTGTACATTTCAGCCTCAAGCCGATCGCAGATTTTTACAAACCATGGAATCTCTGGACTCGGGGGTTTCGTTCTGTCGAGCTCATACTTTTCGTGAAGCTCCCAGAATTTTTCATTGAAATTACCCGCTCGTGGCGCAAGGTCCGAAGCTATGTCAGCAGCAGCGTCCCACTCCTCTTGGGCGTTTTTCTCCGTCTTTCTATAGGTGACCATGTCTCCTGTTATCGCTTCTGACGCATCATGAACGAGAACAGTCTCGATTGTGTGTCGTAAAGAAATATTTTCTGCTTCCGGCTGTCGCGTATCTTTTTTCACTACAGTGAGGAAATATCGCGTTAAGAAAAGTAAAAGAGCGACGTGTTCCGTCACGGTGTCATGATGTTCGCCCGGGGCCTTTTTCATTTTTCCAAACCGAAGTTCCCGTTTGAAGTGTTGAAATCGCAACAACCGTTCTATTTCTTCTCCTACATCAATACTGCTGCCCGTCTCAAATTTCGGGGCTTTATCCAGAAAAAGCTTTTTTAGGATTTCGGGTCTAGGGATCTGATCGCGATACACTCTCGAGTCAGCAAAGTATTTGTTGAGGCGAAATAATCGCTCTAATCGGATATAATGTTTCCACAGTGGCGGGAATTCTCTGCAAAAAGATGCTATTCGCTCACGATAATCTTCAAGAGCATAGCCCCTACCTCCGACTAAACGTGCTCGAGTATCCGGTGCGCGCGAAAGGACGTAAAACATCGTTTCAAGGCCGTTTAGAGCACGAACAAACCGGGCCTCACGAGTTTCTTGACCCAGGTACTCAGCATATGCTTCAAAAAGCGCGTGATTAAAATTGCCAGCCCGGGGGAGGTCATTGAAGATGTGTGCCGCCTTGGTCGCTTCGATTTTCCTCTGTTCGGATGTTTTTTGTATTCCCGATTCGGCGTGAGTTTCACCAAGGTCTGCGATGTCGTGTGACAACATAATATCGAGCGTCCGGGAATAGTGTAGGCGGATTCCTTCGCGCTCGAGGAGGGGTAAAAAATAATGCATCAAGTACCCCGTCATGGCTATATGATCACAGATTCATTGGTATCGCTCCATTCTTTGTCGACATCTGTCGGGTCGTCCGGATCTTTGGCTCGTAGTCGATCGACCAGTTTGTACATTCCAATAACCGCCTTGATTTCTTCTGCCAAGGGTGTTTTTTCGAAGTCCTCTCTTTCCCGAAAGGGTGGGGGTGGCAGATCGTAAGACATCGTATCTATTGTGACATACTCTTTAAAACTTCAAGGTAGAGGTCTTCCACAATCTTTTCCTGAGCTTTTCCTGATTTCACGTAATGGTCGAGTCCCGGGGCTGCGTTGATTTCGAGCACCCAATATTTCTTTGGCTTTTCTGCGATGGCTCCATCAATCATGAGATCAACGCCGCAAAGACGCAGCCCCATATCTTTGGTAAGTTGAACGGAGATCTTTTTGAATGCAGGATGGATGTCGTTTGTGACATCGATCGAGTCACCTCCGGATGAGAGGTTCGCGTTGTCGAGCAGAAAGATACGCTGTCCAGAAAGGGGAATGGAGCGAAACGACATTTTTTGGTGCCTCAGTTTGCTGGCAATACGCGGATCATGCGTCTTGATCCGCGTGTCGCGACTCGATGCGACGAACTCGCGCGATTTTTTTAGCAGCAATTGTTTGACGTTTGATCGGCCGTCACCAATGACGCTGAGCGGGACGCGCTCGTATGCCGAGATTATTTTTTTGTCCAAAACGACGATACGGTAATCCGTACCGTGCACGGGCCTTTGCACCAGTGCCACTTTGTCGCTCTTGAAAATGCATCGAAGTGAACGGAAAAACTCTCGTTTGGTGTGTGCGAGCGCGACGCCGACACCCTGACTTCCGCTATTTGGCTTTACGATGACCGGCATGCCAAGTTTGTTTGCATAGCGAAATGCTGCGTCAATGTTTCTGCGTGAGCCGATTGCCTCACACCATTCGTCGGAGAAAAATGTTTGGCCTTCGATAGTGGGATAACCCATGCGCTTCATGAAGAATGTCGCATAATCTTTGTCTTTCGAGATATCCGCTGCGCCAACCGGATTGAGATCGAGGGTGTTGTAACGAAAGTAGCGATTGGCGCCGTCTTTGTAGCGAATTTGGCCTGCAATGTTCCATTCGGGTTCGAGGGTGACTCGTGCTCCGATTTTAGGAGCGAGTCGTTGGAGCATTTTTGCGAGGATAAGTCGCTCGGGTTTTCTTCTCATGTGATGTATCATTGCACAGTCTCCCCAAGTGGGGCCATTGACATTTCTACTGAAAGTAGTATCCTAAACCATGGCAAGTCGAATCTCGATCTCCTCAAAAGTCCCCGACGCACTAGCGCAGAATTACCTCCACACTCTGCAAGCAAGGTTTCCTGAAAGCGGCCTCACGGCCGCTCTCGTGGTAAAGATCTACACGGTCGACGCGCTGCTTAGCCCCAGAGAGCTCGAGCTCTCTGCGGAGCGACTATCCAACCCTCTTACGGAGCTGTGGCTTTTGGGAAACGTCCCAGAGCCGGAGTCGTATGCCTTTGCCATCGAGATTGGTTTTCTTCCCGGTGTGACCGACAACGTGGGGAAGACAGCGCAGGAGACTGTCGAAGATTCTATCGGCCGAAAATTTGTCGAAGGTGAACACGTCTACTCCTCGGTTCTGATATTCCTAGACGGGAAATTCACAGAAGACGATGCTGGTGCGTTTGCGCGTGAACTTCACAATCCACTCATCCAGCGAGCCGCGATATATTCATACGATCACAATGAGTTTCCGATCATTCTTCCGAAGGTAATTTTGAGGCAGGTGGGAAGCATGACAGAAGTAGACTTACATGTTTCCGATGATGACCTCGTTAAAATCGGCAAAGAGGGAATCGTAAACAAGGATGGTACGCGCCGAGGGCCACTCTCGCTCTCTCTTCGCGCGCTTAAAACTATTCGTGATCACTTCGATACGCAAAAACGCAATCCTACGGACGTGGAGTTAGAGTCTCTTGCGCAGACGTGGTCCGAGCACTGCAAGCACACGATATTTGCCGATCCGCTCGACAACATTTCGGAGGGGATTTATCGCCGCTACATTAAGGGCGCTACGGAGAAAATCCGAAAACAAAAAGGTAAGAAAGATTTTTGCGTCTCGGTGTTTAAAGATAATTCGGGGGCTATCGCTTTTGATGATGAATATTTGGTCACGCACAAAGTCGAGACGCACAATTCACCGTCCGCGCTCGATCCATTCGGAGGCTCGGTCACTGCAATCGTCGGCGTGAATCGCGATTGTCTTGGATTTGGCTTGGGTGCGAAACCGATCGCAAATGTCTACGGATTTTTCGTAGCAGATCCTACCGACGAAACGACGCTGTTTCGTGATTTGGCTCGTACGCAGCCGCTTTTACCTGCCCGCCGTATTCTTGAGGGCATTGTCCATGGCATCAATGCAGGAGGCAATCAGAGCGGAATCCCCACTCCGCTTGGATTTGTCGCCGTTGATCCCAGTTTTCGCGGTAAGCCACTTGTGTTTGGAGGAACCGTTGGTCTCATTCCCCGCAAAAAAGGGAAGAAAAAATTGTATGAAAAGAAGGCGAAGCCGGGAGACTATATCGTGATGGTGGGTGGTCGTGTTGGACTCGATGGAATTCACGGAGCGACATTTTCTTCAGAATCGCTGGCTTCCGGAAGCCCCGCCACGGCAGTACAGATTGGCGATCCTATCACGCAGAAGAAACTTTCGGATGCCATTATTCGCGAAGCACGCGATAGGGGTTTGTACTCAAGTATTACCGACGACGGAGCGGGGGGTCTCTCGGGGTCCGTGGGTGAGATGGCTAAAGAATCTGGCGGATGCGAAGTTAATCTTGATTCCGTGCCCCTCAAATACCCGGGGCTTGCTCCGTGGCAGATCTGGCTCTCGGAATCGCAGGAGCGCATGACTCTCTCGGTGCCAAAAAAGAATTGGCCGGCGCTCAAAAAGATATTCGATCGGCACGACGTAGAGGCGACGCGCATCGGCACTTTCACGCGCTCAGGCAGGTGTGTAGTTCGTGCGGGAAAGAAAACGGTGATGGACATCAAGCTTGCGTTCCTCCACGATGGTCGTCCGATTGAAAAGCAAAAGACCAAGAAGGTCGTCCACTCTCCTGACGAACCATTGGCGGAGCGACCTCTCGACTTTGGAAAAGCAATTCTCGATGTCCTGGCCCGCCCAAGTGTCGGCTCAACCTCTTTTATTTCTCAGCAATATGATCACGAGGTGCAGGGCACGTCGGTAACGAAGCCATTGCAGGGGAGAGGGCGCATGAATGCGGACGCTGGAGTGTTGCAACCGCTCTCAGATTCACCGCGCGGCGTAGTTCTTTCTTATGGATATACACCGTGGTACTCGCAGATCGATACGTATGCAATGGCAGCGGCGGCGATTGACACGGCGATCCGCAATGCGATATGCGCAGGGGCATCTCGCGAACACTTGGCGATTCTCGACAATTTTTGCTGGTCCTCCTCCGAAAATCCAGAGCGTTTGTACGAACTAAAACAGGCGGCAAAGGCGTGTTATGACACTGCTGTCGCGTACGGCACGCCATTTATTTCTGGTAAGGACAGCATGTTCAACGATTTTCGTGGATACACCAAAAGTGGAGAGTCAATACACATTGCGGCACTTCCTACCGTTCTTATTTCGGCAATTGGTGTTATCCCCGACATCACAAAAGCCCTGACGTTGGATTTCAAGCATATCGGTGATCTTGTATATCTCATCGGGGAAACGAACGACGAACTCGGGGGGTCAGAATATTACAGCTCGCTGGGTCACATCGGCGGAAACGTCCCTGTTGTTAATGTGCGGAAAAACGCAAAGACGTACGACGCGCTTTCAAAGGCAATTCAAAGCGGCCTTGTCGCTTCGGCGATTGGGGTAGGGCGCGGCGGGCTTGGCGTGGCACTTGCGAAATCCAGTGTTGCAGGCCAACTCGGCGTCACTTTGGATTTGCGGAATGTTGCGGGGAAAGCAAAAACGACGCAGACGATCTTCTTTTCCGAATCGCAAGGACGCATTCTCGTATCGGTTCGTCGCGATGTTCAGAAGATGTTTGAGAAGTTTTTCAAGGGAATTCCACTTACGAACATCGGGGAGGTTGTGCAAGATGCGTCTCTCTCAATTGAACTACCGAACGAGAAAATACAAATTCCTCTTTCCGCGCTTACTGAAGCATATCGATTATTTTTTAAGGACTGGTAAAAATATGGAGAACCTAAGGCAATCTAAAGAAAGTACCGCAGATCTTGTAAGCAAGGCTCTAAAAGGGTTGCTTAACGATTTAAAAGACGCGGGCAAGAATGATGAAATCCTGCAGGTGCAGGACGAGATCGCTGACTACGTGGATCGTGTGGAGGAAAAATATCCTCACTACGCAAGGCTACTACCCGCCTTTCATGCGCTTATCGGGAGTACGCTGCCTCCAGGTGTCAAAGTTGCTGATGAAACGGACTTTCCCGGGGAAGATTCGATACTGGTGTTCTTGAAAAATCTTCGAACCAAACTGCTTGGGTCACAAAATCCAGTATGAAAAAACCACGCGTCATAATCTTTTCTGGATATGGACTCAATACGGAGGATGAGACGAAAGCCGTGTTTGAACAGTGCGGAGCGACGGCCGATATCATCCACCTCAACGACATCATAGCGAGACCATCAGTCCTCAAAAAAGCTGAGATACTTGTCTTTGGGGGCGGTTTCGCGTATGGAGACGACACAGGTGCAGGGAAGGCGTATGGCAACAGGGTGAAGCATCACCTGGGCGCGGAGATTGAAGAGTTCCTCGCTCGAGACACGCTCATGATTGGTATTTGCAATGGTTTCCAGATCATTACAAACGCAGGGATCTTGCCGGGCGCGCTTATTGCGAACGACATTCCGCGGTACAACGCTCGTTGGGTTGATCTGGAGGTCACTGGGAAAAGCCCATGGCTTACCGGCATAGAAAGATTCAGTATTCCGATTGCGCACGGTGAGGGAAAATATTATGCGCCTGAGGAGACGTTGGCGAAGCTCAAGGTCGAGGATGCAATCGCGCTGAAATATGTGGAAGGTGAGACCTCAAAACACTTTGACATGTCGGCAAACCCCAATGGTTCGATGGAAAATATTGCGGGTATTACCGGATACGAAGGTCGCGTCTTGGGTCTTATGCCGCACCCTGAGCGTGCCGTGCGCTTCACGCAACTCCCACATTGGACCTACCTGCGCGAAGAGTATGTACGGCACGGTGAGACCTTGCCGAGAGAAGGTCCGGGGCTTCAATTATTTAGAAATGCGGTACACTACTTTATATGAACAAACCACTTGTAGGCATACTAATGGGCTCGGATTCGGATTTGCCAGTAATGCAGGACGCTGCGAAGGTGCTCGAAGAATTCGGCATTGAGTCTGAAGTGCACACGCTTTCTGCGCATCGTACGCCGGAGGCTGTCGTTGAGTACGTGCAAAAGAGCGAGGGGGGTGGGTACAAGGTGTTTATATGCGGCGCCGGAGGCGCCGCGCACTTGGCGGGAGTCGTCGCGGCACATACGGCATTGCCGGTCATCGGCGTCCCTATTATGAATAAAACAGCACAGGGGGTTGACGCGTTGTTTTCAACAGTGCAAATGCCGCCCGGGATTCCTGTGGCCACCGTTGCCATCAATGGTGCAAAGAATGCGGGAATTCTTGCTGCACAGATCATTGGGGCGGGGGACACAGATGTTCGCGCTAAAGTCATCGATTACAAGGCGAAGATGGCGAAAGATATAATTGCGAAAGATCAGGAGCTACAGGAAAAGGGCTTTAAAAAGTATCTTGAGGATAAAGGGCTCATATGAGTGACAACGCGTACTCAAGGGCTGGGGTAAACAGAGACACTGAGAATGAGACCAAGGCAGGCATGGCAAGTGCGCTCGAGTCAAGCGATCCGCGCGTACTCAACAAAATAGGAGCGTTCTCGACTCTTTTCGATGGTTCGTTTCCGGAGTACAAACATCCCGTTCTCGTGTTTAAGACGGAAGAGCCTGGTTCAAAACAAGTACTCGCTCAGAAATACGACCGTGTCGAATCCGTGTGCCATGATCTCATCAATCATCTCGTCAATGACTGCATTGTAATGGGCGCACGACCACTTTCTATACAGGATTGCATCGTGTGCGGCAAAGTTGAGAAGCCGATAGTGCTTCGCATGGTTGGCGCCTTTGCAGAAGCCGCAAAGAACAACGAATGCACGCTTACGGGTGGCGAGACTTCTTGGCAACCAGGAGTAATTCCGGAAGGAACATACATACTAACGGCGAGCATCGTTGGCGTGGTAGAGAAAGACCGCGTCATCGATGGGTCAAAGATAAAAAGCGGCGACGCAGTCATCGCGCTCACTTCAAGTGGCGTCCATACGAACGGCATTTCGCTCGTTCGGAAGATCATGGAGGAGAACCCAGGCATCCTCAAGGAAGAAATCGGCGGGGAACCATTTATCGAGGCGATACTCACGCCGCATCGCGCCTACTATAAAGTACTGAAGGATCTATTTGTGAACGAAAACCTGGTCGGTCTCGCACATATCACGGGCGGCGGTATACAAGAGAATCTCAATAGGATACTGCCCGATAGTCTAGACGCGCGTATCGACCTCTCGAAGATCAGGCTTCTTCCCATATTTGCGACATTGAAGAAATTTGGCAATCTAGATGACGCAGATATGCTTCGCACGTTCAACATGGGGGTTGGCATCACCGCCATCGTGCGCAGCGAATTTGCAGAAGAAGCTATTGCTCACATCAAATCGCTCGGGGTAGAAGCCTACGAGATAGGAATTATTGCGAGAGGGAATAAAGCAGTTCAGTTTACTAGTCAGCTCAACTGGAATTAATATGGAAGTTCTTCGCGAGACCAATTTCGATTTTCTCGGAGAGAAGAAAGTGGGAAAGGTGCGCGACATCTACATTCAGACGGAGAGACTGATTTTAGTTACGACCGATCGTCATTCTTCTTTCGACCGCATCATCGCTCACGTCCCTTGGAAGGGGCAGGTGCTGAATCAGATAAGTGCCTGGTGGTTTGAGCAGACCAAAGACATTGTGCCGAACCATGTGATTGCTGTGCCGGATCCCAATGTGATGGTCGCAAAAAAGATGCAGCTGGTGCCTGTCGAAGCGGTGATGCGTGGATATCTCACCGGCGTGACGGACACGGCGATTTGGACGCGGTATGTGAGTGGCCAGAGAACCTTTGGTAATCTTTCATTGCCAGAGGGTATGAAGAAAAATCAGAAGCTTACGCATCCCGTCTTTGATCCAACGACCAAAGAGGATACGCACGATCGCGTGCTTTCGCCAGAAGAGATGATCGCCGAGGGGCTCGTGACACGAGAGCGTTTTGATGAAATCAAAAGAGTGGCTACCAAGCTTTTTATTCGAGGCCAGGAAATTGCGGCGAAGAAGGGTTTGATTCTCGTCGATACAAAGTATGAATTTGGTACCGATGAAAAAGGCGATCTGGTATTGATTGATGAGATTCACACACCCGATTCTTCTCGGTATTGGCAAGCGGAAGGGTACGAGGGGTGTTTGATCCGAGGAGAAGAGCCGAAGAGTTTTGATAAAGAGTTTTTGCGTTTGTGGTTTAAAGAGAACTGCGATCCGTACAAAGATGCGGTGCTTCCCGAAGCACCGCAGGAGCTTGTGGAAGAGCTTTCGCGCCGCTATATTCAAATGTATGAACAGATCACCGGCGAAAAGTTCGTTCCCGGCGAGCTGCCCGTTATCCCTCGCATTGAGCGTAATCTGACTTCGTACCATCTAAGGTGATTATGTCTGAAATGACACAGGGTCCGAGAGAGACAACTTATCCGAATCCACGCGAGAGTGTCCTTGATCGATTTGCGCAACGTTACATTTTTGAGAAGGGGGCTGATGGGGCGACGCATTACGATAGATTTCTCAAGGAGCACCCGGATCTCTCGCCGGAGACGAAAGATCTTTTGGATTTTGTCATAAAAAAGACGGCAAACGCTCGCCTCGGTGTCCTCAAATCAGTTGACTACAAGAGTTACGAGCACGCATTTCAGGTATTGTTTTCAGAACTTTACGAAAAGCCCGAATTTTCCGAGGTACTCGATGTGCTTTCGAGAATATATTACGTCATTCTCAGAGAAACCAAAGGTAAAGAAGGTAATCAGGAAATACAGACAGTTATTGAACGGTACGGACAAGATGAGATTCCTCTCAACGACATTGCGGCAGCGATGATTCGCCTTACTCCGGAAGTATTGTGTTCCATCGAAAATGATATGAGCGGATACATGCTTCTCCTGGGGCACAGGAAATATATTATAAAGATTGGAAAGCAATTTGACGGTGCCGCGAAGCTGCAGAAGTTGCTTGACGAGGCTAGTAAATTACAGGCATTCAACGGTTACCACCTATCGCAGATTGTTGTCGGTGCAGATTGGGAGCAGAAGCTCAACTACTTCAAGGTTCCAGAGAACGTCAAAGCACTCAACGAGCTCGGCTTCAACGGTTACCACCTATCGCAGATTGTGACGAACGCTGGATGGCAGGAGAAGCTCAACTACTTCAAGGTTCCAGAGAACGTCAAAGCACTCAACGAGCTCGGCTTCAACGGTTACCACCTATCGCAGATTGTGACGAACGCTGGATGGCAGGAGAAGCTCAACTACTTCAAGGTTCCAGAGAACGTCAAAGCACTCAACGAGCTCGG
>CAYRHX010000008.1:16013-47495 GCA_964424265.1 uncultured Candidatus Saccharibacteria bacterium
GCTTCAACGGTTACCACCTATCGCAGATTGTGACGAACGCTGGATGGCAGGAGAAACTGGTATACATACTCAGCAAAGAAGAGGAGGTCAAGACAGTAATACGAGACAATAAAATCAGCACACTACTGGACTTTATGCAGAGAAAATCATGGCGTAAGGACGTGGAGGCGTTTCTTAGTAAATGATAGTATGATCTGGAAACATCAACAATATGCAATTTGAACCACTCACCGCAGTTAGTTCGATAGATGGGCGATATCGTAAAGTTGCTGAGGAGCTTGCTGAGCATTTGAGTGAGTTTGGTTTGATTCGCGCGAGATTGCTCGTTGAGTGCGAATACCTGATTGCGTTGTCGGAGGCAAACGTTGGTTTGCGTTCGTTGACCAAAGAGGAGGTGGTTACTTTGCAACAGCTTCCCCATATTTCGACCGAAGATGCGCAGATTGTAAAAAAGATTGAGCGTGAGGGGTACGAAGGTATTCCCGCGACCAATCACGACGTAAAGGCGATAGAATATTTCATTAAGAAAAAGCTTGCCGACACCTCGCTCAAAGATGTTTCGGAGTGGGTGCATTTCGGGCTCACGTCGGAGGACGTAAATAGTATTGCTTACGGAATAATGCTTCGCGGTGCGTTACAGGCGGTAATGGTTCCGGGTCTCGAGGAGATCGCCCGTACGCTTCGCAGACTTGCGACCGAACACGCGGCGACACCGATGCTTTCGCGCACGCACGGACAGTCAGCAACGCCAACAACATTCGGAAAGGAAATGCGCGTGTTTGAGGCACGGCTCACGCGGCAAATCGAGCAGCTTCGCACCCGCACAATCCTTGTGAAGTTTGCTGGCGCAACCGGCAACTTTAATGCGCATGTCGCGGCCCTCCCAGACGTCGACTGGAGGGCGTTTGCCGAGGGTTTCGTTGCGCGTCTCAACGTCGGGTACAAAATATTGCTTGAGTCGAATCCTGTTACCACACAGATCGAACCGCACGATACGTTTGCGGAAATGTTTGATAATTTGCGACGAGTTAACATTATTCTTGTGGATTTCTCTCAGGATATGTGGCGCTATATTAGTGATGGGTGGGTAACGCAGAGACCAAGAGATGGAGAAATTGGATCGTCTGCAATGCCGCACAAAGTGAATCCGATTGATTTTGAAAATGCGGAGGGGAATTTTGGTATAGCGAACGCGCTCTTTGAGCATTTCTCGCATAAACTCCCGATCTCGCGCTTGCAGCGTGATCTTTCGGATTCGACCGTGCAGCGCGTCTTCGGCACCGCATATGCGCACGCACTCATTGGCTATCGATCGCTCGTGCGCGGACTCGGAAAAATAAGTGTCAACGCAGAAGGAATGCTCGTGGCGCTACGTGAGCACCCGGAGATTTTGGCAGAGGCGATTCAGACGGTATTGCGCAAGGAGGGTGTAGAAGTGCCCTATGAAAAGTTGAAGGAACTCACGCGCGGTCGCCTTGTCACCGTAGAAGGTTTTGCCGTATTTATCGACAATCTGACCGTCGCCGACGAGGTAAAGTCAAGTCTCAAAGCACTTCGCCCCGAAAACTACATTGGATTGGCGGCGGAGATCGCCAACGAGTAACTACTGCTTAAGTCCGAGGCCAGTGCGGATCAGGTACCAGTTGATCGCAATGAGGGCGATGATCATGGTGCAGAGTACGGAGAGAGATATCCAGATAGCGACGTCGGCAGTGCCGAGGAAGCCGTAGCGGAAGCCGTTGATGAGGTAGAAGACAGGATTAATGTAGGTAAAGCCTTGCGCCCAACTTGGGAGCGAATGGACTGAATAAAATACGCCACCGAGATATACAAGAGGAGTGAGGACAAATGTGGGCACGATGTTGATAGCATCAAGAGATTTTGCATATACGCCATTCACGAGGCCGGCAAGCGAGAAGACGAGAGCGGTGAGAATCGCGAATCCAAAGATTATCAATGCGCTGTGAAGAGCGAGCTGTAAGCCGGTGAAAAACATCGATATGAGGAGCACGAGCGCGCCCACGAGTATTCCGCGCACGATCCCGCCCGAGATGAATCCCGCGATAAGGAGCCATGGTGGAGTGGGGGAGACGAGCACTTCATCAACCGCGCGGAAGAAGAACTTGGACTGGAAGAAAGAAAACGAGGTGTTCGAGTAGGCGTTGGTGACGATAGCGAGCATGACGAGGCCTGGGACGACGAACGTCATGTAATCTACTCCCTGCATCTCTCCGATACGCGATCCGAGGACGGTACCGAAGATGAGAAAGTAGAGACATGAGGTGATGACGCTCGGAAGAAATGTCTGTACCCAAATACGAAACATGCGCACGACATCTTTGCGCAGCATGGTGTAGAAAGAGATCCATTTACCGTAGGTGTCCATAGGTGTTACTCGATGGCAATGCGTCGCAGAGCCCGGATTTTCTGTTGAAAATCCTTAATCCTCGGCTCTTCGCCTGCGGGAGACTCTGCGACGCACCGCCACACTCGCTTTAGATTGTTAAAGGCCGACATAATTACTTTTCACTCGTTAGCTTAAGAAATACTTCCTCCAATCGCCCTCCACGGTATCCTTCCGTTTTCGCCTCATCGCTCCCGTGTTTTTCGAGCACATCTTCCATTGGTCCCTGCGCCACGATTTCACCTTTGTTGATAATGGCGACGTGCTTGCAGAGCTGCTCGGCTTCTTCGAGGTAGTGTGTCGTAAGGAGGATGGTCAGGCCTTTTTTGCTGAGGCCGGTAAGATAATCCCACATACCCCGACGAAGCTCTACATCGACACCGGCGGTCGGTTCGTCGAGGATGAGAAAGCGAGGTTCGTTGACCAGCGCGCGCGCGATCATAAGACGACGCTTCATACCACCAGAGAGCGTCATCGCGTTTTGATCCATCTTTTCCGCAAGGCCAAGGTCAGTGAGGAGTTTCTTTGCGCGAGGGATGGCTACAGAGCGGGGGATGCCGTAGTAGCCTGCCTGATTCACAACGATATTGATGGGCTTTTCGAAAGGGTTGAAATTTACCTCTTGTCCCACGAGTCCGATCTGCATTTTGGCGAGCTCCGTCTCGGTGTCGGTATTGTGGCCAAACACTTCGATGGTTCCGGATGTCTTGTTTACGAGGCCTGCAGTGATTCCAATCACAGTCGTCTTACCTGCGCCGTTGGGCCCGAGAAGTGCGAAAAAATCGCCTTCGGGGATTTCAAGCGAAACACCCTTGAGTGCCACAGTGCCGGTGGCGTACACTTTCTTCAGATCAGTGATCTTTAATGCGGGAACTGCCATAAGATTTATGAGGATAGCACACGTTTGAGGTATTCGTATGTATCGTGATAATCCGTAACGAGCTTTGTGGGTATGACGCCTATCACCGTCTCATCATTCCCTCCGGGGAAAAGCGCATCTCCCACATACATGCACTCTTCTTTCTTCCAATCCATCAATCTCACAAGCTCCGCAACGCCGTACCCCTTGTTTTTACCCCGCTCGAAGATATCGAGACACGTCGTTCCGCCAATTTTTATTTCGATAGAAAGATCGCGATCGAGCCGCTCCACCTCCTTGTGAAAGTGTTTGAGTAAAGCAAGGCGTTTGGAAAAGTCGGGGTCGAACTTTTCTTTTTTTGAGACGTCCTCGTTGTGTCCTATCAACGAATACGAGATTTGGCAGCCGCGATCTTCTACGAGGTCACGCTCATTTTTGACCGAAAGTTGCGCGTACCTTTTTACTTCTTCTATGAATTGATAGACAGCGTTTTTCTGCGCATCGTTGAGCCTCCTTTCCCACAGGACGGTGCCGTTTAAATCCGTGGCGTAGTTACCATTTTGGGAGAGTATCCGATAGCGACCCTCTAGGCTTTGGCCGAGGTGTTTCCGGATGACGTCTTGATGAGATCCCGATACGACGATTACGTCGGCATGGTCTGAGAGAGAGCGCAATATGCCCGCATGCTCAGGCTCGATGAGCGATTTGCTTCGCGTAAGAGTGTTGTCCAAGTCGAAAAAGAAATGCTTCGGCATGTTCATTTTGCTTCATTCTCCCAGTATCGCGCAGACGCATCCACGTAATCGGCGACGCGTCGTTCTGCGGCCGCGACAAGACGGGTAACAAGCCTTTCTCGCTCGTTTTCCGGTGATCCTCCCTTGATCCATGCCTCAAGGATGTCGACGTGTGACGGATCGGAGAGGGTAATGCGGCGGCCTTTGGCCGCCGCCCGCAAAAGCGTAGGCCCACCGATGTCAGTTTTCTCAATGATGTCTGCCGGCGTCGCTGAATGGTCGGCGATTGTCTTTTCAAGCGGATAGAGCGTTACATACACGAGATCAATGCGAAGTACGCCAAGCCCCTTAAGCTCAGAGGCATCGTTTTCAGTAGAAAGAAGGCCTGCATGCAACTCTCGCGAGAGGGTGACTACACGATGTCCCAATATTGGCGGTCCTATGATTTCAGCAACGTCTCGACATGCGAGCCCATTCTCATTCAAATACTTGGCTGTTCCCGCAGATCCGAGAAGAGACCATCCATTTTCGGACAACAAACGCCCCAATCTCAATAACGCCTCATCCTTCTCGTACGACGCCAAGAGCGCTGTATTCATGCACGGATTCTAGCATACTCACCCATATTGTATGGTATTCTGCTGCCATGAAAGACGGCAAGAAAGTAGGGATCACGGCAGGTGCTTTCGACCTTTGTCATGCGGGACACATGCTGGTATTTAAAGAAGCGAAAACAGTGTGTGACTATTTGATCGTCGCATTGCAGGACGACCCGTCGAAGACAGAGGGAGATTACCGAGGGAAGAAGAAAAACAAGCCCATCATGTCGCTCGAAGAGCGACGCATCATCCTCGAGGGGATCCGGTATATAGATGAAATCGTTGTATACAACAGTGAGAAAGAATTGTATGACCTTCTGGTCACCCTCAAGCCTGACGTGCGGATCATTGGCGCTGATTGGAAGGGGAAGGAGTACACAGGGCATGACCTTCCGATAAAGATACATTTCAACTCACGGGATCATAATTTCTCAACTACCGCACTGCGACAGCGCATTTACAAGGCAGAGTCCGCTAAGAAAAAGGGTTGAACCTTCGAAAGGCGCCGCAGTGGATAACAGGCTGGCATATCTGCCGACAGGAGCCATACTGTAGGGGGATAGTATAAACGCTCACCCACAGGTGAGCATGGTCGAACTTATTATCAGTCTCTTTTTGATTATACGTATGAAGTATTTACACTCGGTAAGTTGGATTCTCACGATGGTCGGCGCGGTCAACTGGGGCCTCATCGGCCTCGGCGGATTCATGATGAGCGACTGGAACGTCATTCACATGATTCTCGGCTCTGTGCCGACGCTTGAGTCACTCGTGTACGTGCTGGTGGGCGCTGCTGCTGTCTATGAAGTCGTAAGCCACAAGAAAATCTGCACGCTATGCATGGGAGGTGGTTCGATGTGATGTAGAAGGCAGTTGTACTCCAAACAGACTGCCAAAAGCGGTCTGTTTGCGTTATGCAGGAGTGGCGATGGCGCTATTTGTGAGGGAGGGTATACTGAAAGCATACTAGTAATCGCTTATTTATGGTACGAAAAGCAAATCCAGCATTATTAAAGCCGATGAATCTATCTGCCGAGCTTGAGGCGGTGGTCGGCAAGGGGCCTATGCCCCGTGGTCAGGTCGTGAAGCAGATTTGGGTGTACATCAAGAAGAACGATCTTCAGAACCCAAAAAACAAGCGAAACATCTTGGCAGACGACAAGCTAAAAGTCCTTTTCGGAGGAAAAGGTGAAGTGACAATGTTTGAAATGACCAAACTCGTTTCAGCGCATTTGTCGTAGGCTCAAGCCTTGCGTTAATACCAAAAACCCGCCGAAAGGCGGGTTTTTGTTTATCGGCGGCTATTTTCCTAGTCTGCGTTCTCGTTCACCGTATTCGTGGAGCACGGCCTCAAGATCGGCCTTTGTAAAATCAGGCCAGTATTTTTTGAGAAAAAACAATTCAGCATATGCGCCCTGCCAGAGCAGAAAATTAGATATCCTTTGTTCGCCACCTGTCCGAATGATGATGTCGGGGTCGGGCATTCCTTTTGTCCATAAATGGCGCGCGATGGATTCTTCCGTGATGCCTTCTTGCGTGGCTGCCAATTGGGCGGCGTGAGTGATCTCGGCCTTGCTTCCATACGAAATGCATATCCACAAGGTGTTTTTGGGGTTTTCGGGGTTTTTTCCCTCCGCATCTCGCATGGATTCCTGGAGAGACATTGGCAAGCGCTCTCTTTGGCCCACGAAGCGCACTGCCACGCCAGCGTCTTGCAATTTCGAGAGGGAGTTACTCATCATTGTCTCAAATATCTTGAACAGATACGAAATCTCATTCTCCGACCGCTTCCAGTTTTCGGTGGAGAAGGCGTATACCACCATGTGCTGTATGCCTATATCTTGGGCAGCGCGAGCGATTATCTCCACGTTGTCCATGCCCCGCTGATGTCCTTCAAAAGCGGAAAGCCCTTTTTCCTCTGCCCACCTCCGATTTCCGTCGAGGATGAATCCAATGCATGCCGGCATTTTTCGGATGTCGCTCATATTCACAAATTAATAGATGATTTGAAAATCATTAAATATTTTTGAAGGCTCGCGCCATTCGCTCTCTACTTTGTCGACGCGAGAAAGCATGGGGCCGCCATGCAGCGCCTCGAGGAGTCTTTCGAGCGAGTCGCGTGTACCTTGGGCGATCACTTCCACGGTTCCGTCTTCTAAATTTTGAACCGTACCACTCACCTTCAGTCTTCTTGCGCGGCGTTGCGTAAAATCACGAAACATTACGAGCTGTACTCGACCGTGTATGATCGCATGCAACTCCGTCATCGCACCAAGATACCACTTTCCGTGGAGGGGGAGTAGGTACGCTCTCGCGTGACAAGGGAATCCGTTCGTAATAGCATCCGTTTCAGAGGCCCGAAGGGGGCCGCTGTGGTTCCCCATGCCTCATGGGAGGAGATCATGCAGGTATTCATCGATCACCTCGTATGGGGTGTGATAGCGGCTGTTGTGTTGGGATGGATCCTCATCTCCAGCATCACGGCTGTGGAGACACTCGCGTGCGCCGCCATTGGCATCGTGCTTGGGTCGCTCACGTTCGTTACGACCCGGTGGCTCTAACAGGAGGGTAAAATGAGACTTTTGAAGTACCTCCTTGTTGGAGGGGTCCTTGGCGGCGTTATTTGTGCCGCGTTTGGAGCGGCCTTCGTGGCGAGTTTTTACTCGCCAGCGACCCGTCTCGAAGTCGCTGTGATCACCTCGATCGGCGCCACGTTCGGTGCCGTTCTTGGCGGACTTCTCGGATGGGTCGGGTATTTGCTGCGACCCGAACCATTCGAAAACCAGTACCCAGGTGCGTGATCGCCCTGGGACTGTTTTTTTGTACCTCGTTTGCAAGAAAGTATCTTTGAACTCAGGATTCCTGTAAAGTGAATGTAATGGAAAGTCGCGTTTCTTTTGCGCCGGGGAAGATTATTTTGTCTGGGGAGTATGCGGTGATTTTTGGATACCCAGGGATTGCGGTGCCGGTGTCTATTGGGGTGGGGGCTGCATTTAAGGAGGATCCAAGCAGTACGGAGGTTGAGGTGCGTTTGGTGAATACGGATAACGATGGACGCTTGTATGGGTATCTAAAAAAGATAGTCGAGTTGTGCAAATCGCATATGCATAAAATACGGCAGTCAGACTGCCGTATTTATGGGAGGGTTGTTGTGAAAAATGATCTTCCAGTCGGAAGGGGGATGGGATCTTCGACCGCGTTTGTGATCGCGATTACGCGCGCACTTCTTGGGGAGAATGAGCGTGAGATCGCACTTCGTATCGAAGATGAGATGAATCCTGGGCACAGCGGCCTTGATTTTGAGACTATTTGGGGTGGAGCTCCTGTATTGTTTCGCAAAGGAGTTACGACGAAGCCTATAGTATTGACACCAGATTTATTGGAGGATGCCATACTGATCGACACGGGTTTGCCGAGTGAATCCACACCTCAGCTTGTGGCGTGGGTGCGGAGTAGGGAGAGCGATGTCGCTAATGCTTTGAAGATGATTGGGGAGTGTACGGAGCGGCTCGCCTCCGGCGAGCCGCTCTTTAAGGTGATGCGCGATCATCATAAGGCACAGGTCGCGCTTGGTGTGGTGCCGCCAAGTGTCCAGGATCTCGTGGCGGCCATTGAGGGCGAGGGAGGCTCTGCCAAAATCGTCGGCGCGGGGAGTCGAACTGGTGGTGGGGGAATGGTATTGGCGCTTGGAGATCGGGAAAATATCAAAAACATTGCAGACCAGAGAAATATGACGACAATGAGTATCTAGATATGAAAAAGGCAACCGTTTCCGCACCGGGGAAGCTTATACTTTTGGGTGAGCACGCGGCCGTATACGATCGCCCATGTATCGTTACGGCAGTCGAGCATCGCATGTTTGTTACATTGGAGAGACTTTCCGAATCCGCATTCGAACTCGAAGCACCGGACGTCCAAGTGACCGGATATACAAAACCATTTGCACGATTCGGGGAAGGAGGTATACCAAAGGGCGCCGCGTTTGTTGAGCGAGCGGTAAAAAATTTCTCCGAACAGTATCCCTTCGATGGTGGGTTACGGGTCACTACAAAGTCTGAATTTTCATCCTCGTTTGGTTTCGGCTCATCATCTGCATCGGTAGTGTGTGTCATCAAAGGGCTTGCGGCATTGACGGATACGAAGTTGGACAACAAGGAGCTATTTGATCTCGCTTATAAAACGGTACTCGATATTCAAGGAATGGGTTCTGGCGTCGATGTGGCTGCGGCACTGTATGGGGGGACGCTCTATTGTGTTACGGGTGGAAAAATTATTGAGCCGATCTCTGTCGGGACAATACCACTGGTCGTTGGATATACGGGTATGAAGGCAGATACGGTCAGTGTGATTAAAGATGTTGCAGAAAAAGCTGCTCGGTATCCTGAGGTTGTTGATGCGATCTATACAGAAATCGGGAGGCTGACGGATCTCGCTCGTGAGGAAATCCAACAACAGCAATGGCAACGCGTGGGCGAACTAATGGATTTTGATCAAGGCATGCTTGAGGAACTGGGTGTAAGCAGTCAAAAGCTTGCTACGATGATACATGCCGCGCGTGATGCAGGAGCGTGGGGAGCGAAATTGTCGGGGGCAGGGATTGGCGACTGCATGATCGCGCTCGTTGCCGGAGATAGAAGACAGGCTGTTTCTGGTGCGATTACATCGGTCGGAGGACAGGTCATCGATATGAGAACAAACGTAGAAGGTGTAAAGATTGAACTATGAAAGCATCCGCTACGGCACCATCAAACATTGCGTTTATTAAGTACTGGGGGAGAAAAAATGAGGTATTGCGCCTCCCCGAAAACGGCAGCGTGTCGATGAATCTGAGCGGTCTGAATACTGTCACTACGGTTGAGTTTTCGTCAGAATATACAGAGGATTTTGTTGATATAAACGGAACGCATGAGCAAAAAGAAAGTGGTCGTGCCGTCGAACACCTGAATCGCGTGAGGGCATTGGCTGGAATATCGCATTTCGCAAAAGTCGTCAGCAAAAATAACTTTCCTTCGGCGACTGGATTATCTTCGTCGGCTTCGGGGTTTGCGGCACTGACCGTCGCCGCTGCGAGCGCGGCAGGATTGCATCTCTCCCTAAAAGAATTATCGATTCTCGCCCGCCAGGGTTCTGGATCGGCATGTCGTTCCATACCTGATGGCTTCGTCGAATGGTTGGATGGAGGAACATCCGACACCTCATATGCGATATCCCTGTATCCGCCAGACTACTGGGACCTAATCGACGTCGTAGTAGTCGTGAGTGAAGGAAGGAAGGATGTCTCTACATCTGAAGGACAAAAGCTGATCGGCACGAGCCCGTTTTTTTCGCTACGAAAAGCCCGCATGAAGGAAAAGCTTGTCCGCGCCAAGCGGTTACTCGCAACCAAGAATTTTCCTGAATTCGGCGAGTTGATAGAAGCGGAAGCGCTGGAATTGCACGCGATCATGCTTACGTCGAATCCCTCTTTGATCTACTGGACGCCGGGGACGCTCATGCTCATGAAGTTGGTAAAAAAATGGCGATCTGAAGGTTTACCGGTGTATTTCACTATGAACACTGGCCAGGATATTCATCTCATTTGTGAGCGCGTATCGGTGGATGCGTTGAAAAGTAAACTTGCGGAAGTCGAAGGTGTGAGAGATGTTATCGTAAACACGCCGGCCGTTGGTGCGCGAGCAACGGATGCGCATTTGTTTTAATACGTATGGATCTACGCAAACTTCCGGAGGATTTGGATGCGGCGGGGCGCGTCGAGACAAGGCGCACCCTTATAGAGGCCGAACTCGGTGTCGATCTTTCCGCGCTCAACGTTCTTTCTGAACAAGTCGGCGCGGCAGATGAACGCAATTGCGAGCAGATGTTTGGGGCGGTGCCGATACCCGTGGGGCTCGCGGGCCCGCTTCCGATTATCTTCAGCTCGGGCGAAGTGCGTGATGTATACGTGCCGCTTGCGACGACCGAAGGCGCGCTTGTCGCGAGTGTGAATCGTGGATGTAAAGCTATTCGGGAAGTGGGAGGTGTGCGCATCTTTTCTGAATACCGAGGCATCACGCGCTCAGTCGCATTTGAGGTCTTCAGTGCGGATACCTCCGAGAGGGTGAGAGAGTTGGAAAATGAGTGGAAGGTCGTTGCGGAAGCGACGAGCAGTCACCTAAAGATTTTGTCATACGAGATCGATGTAAAAGATAATGTATTGTTTCTCACGATCGCTGCGGACACCGATGAGGCGATGGGAATGAATATGGTCACTATCGCCGCGCAAGCAGTGGGGGAGTTTCTCTCGAAGGAATTACACATCCGCGTGCTCACCGTTGCGGGCAATGTCGACAGTGATAAAAAACCAAGTATAAGGACGAAAAAGCTAGGCCGCGGATATCGCGTGAAGGCCGAAGTGGTCTTGAGTGAGAAAATAGTTCGCACCGTTTTAAAGTCAGAGATCGACGCACTTTTAAAAACGGCCCACGCCAAGCTCGATGTCGGCTCTCAAATCGCAGGAGCACTGGGTAAAAATTTACATGTTGCAAATGTGATCGCCGCGCTCTATCTCGCAACGGGGCAAGATGCGGCGCATGTGGTCGAGGGATCGCTCGGAGACACGGTCGTGAGCAGAAGGTCAGATGGTGTACATATCTCGCTCGAGCTACCTGCCGTACTCGTAGGCGTTCGCGGCGGGGGGACCAATCTCCCCGCTCAAAAACAATGCCTCGATCTCGTGCTCAGAGAGAAAACCGCACTTCGACCGTCGACGCAGCTGGCCGAAACGATCGCAGCGGCGGCCCTCGCGGGCGAAATCTCACTGCTTGCGGCTCAAGCCACGAACTCGCTCGCGAGCGCGCACAACACATTCGCAAGGTCACAGAGAGACATACAATGAGATGACATCTCACTGTATGGACTTTGGGCAGTCTTGGATGGCTTTGAGGGTGTGATTTACAGGGCGTTTCCGAGGTTTGGAGGCTCGGGGTTGTACACGGTATACTCACAGGATTATGGCCCGGTCAGCAATTGTGGGTTTTGGCAGGTATATTCCGAAATATCGAATAAAGATTTCGGACATTGCGCGGCATTGGCAGCAAGATGCAGCGGCCCTCTTGTCGGGTCTCGGCGTAGCCGAGAAGTCTGTCCCAGGGCGCGATGAAGATAGCTTTACGATGGCGTTTGAGGCTGCTAATCAGGCGCTTCAGACCTCGGGAATTAATGCGAAAGAAGTGTCCGCGATTTTTGTCGGCTCCGAATCGCATCCGTATGCAGTAAAACCGACGAGCGGTATGCTTGTCTCTGCTCTCGAGCTCGATCCGTATTCTCATGCGGCAGATTTGGAATTTGCATGTAAGGCCGGCACGGCGGGAATACAGATCGTCGATAGTATGGTTCGCAGTGGTCAGATCAATTTTGGATTTGCGATTGGCACAGATGCCGCGCAGAGTAAGCCCGGCGATGCGCTCGAATACACGGCGGCCGCTGGTGCGGCCGCCGTTATAGTGGGCTCGGCCGCGGATAAGCGTGCGATATGTCGCATCGACAAAACGCTTTCGTACACCACCGATACGCCCGATTTTTGGCGCACAGGCGATGAGTCGTATCCGCGTCATGCGGGGCGATTTACCGGAGAGCCAGGGTATTTTCACCATGTGCGAGAGACCATCGCTGCTGCGGCAAAAAAGTGGGACGTGAATCTTTCCGAAATCGATCATGTGGTGCTCCATATGCCCAACGCCAAATTTCCCATGCGTATCGCAAAAGAATGTGGAATATCCCAAGATCAAATGCGGACAGGGTTTGTTGTACCTTCGATCGGTAACACATACAGCGCATGCTCCTTCATCGGCCTTGTTTCAGTGCTCGAACGGGCAAAAAAGGGAGAAAGAATACTGCTCGTTTCCTACGGCTCTGGCTCTGGGTGTGATGCGTTTCTTTTGACCATGTTGAAGAATGGGAAAATGTTGCCCCTCGATACACGAGAATATTCCTACCTGCAATACGCTGAATATCTCGAGCACTCGAGAGTGCTCGCATAATATGGAACACAACATTTATCTCGCAGGTTCAGGGCTCACGCGTTTTGGCGAGTGGTGGGACAAGAGCATTCGAGATTTGATGCAAGAGGCCATAGATGCGGCGCTCACATCTTCCACGATCAATCCGCAGGAGATTGATTTGGTCGTTGTGGCCAATATGATTGCAGAGACCACCAACGATCAGGCGCACCTTGGGGCGCTTGCCTCTTCGCTCCTACCGCACCATCCCCCAGCACTGCGCGTCGAAGCCGCGTGCGGCTCGGGGTCTTTAGCGCTCCATACCGCGTGTGCGTTTCTTGAAAGTAAGCGAGCGAAGACGGTGCTCGTGGTCGGCGTTGAGAAAATGACGGACGCTTCGGCAGATTCAATCTCAGAAGCGCTCATGGGGGCGGCCGATGGCGAGCTCGATGCTCCCTCGGGTGTTACGTTTCCGGGGATATTCGGCCTCATCGCGCAGCGATACATGCACGAATTTGGCCTCACGCGCGAGCAGCTGAGCATGGTGAGCGCGGTACATCATAAGAACGCGGCTGAGAATACTTTCGCGCAGTTTCGCAATGAGATCTCTCCCGAAGCTGTCTCCAAGAGCTCGCTCGTGTCGGAGCCATTGCGTCTCCTCGACTGTTCGCCGATAAGCGACGGTGCGGCTGCGTGCGTACTCTCTACCGTGCACAAGGGTGCGATGCGCATCGCTGCAAGTCAGATAGCGAGCGATACCCTGAGTATCGCGGATCGACTCTCGATTACGAGTTTTCCCGCGACGCGCGAAGCGATGCGGCGCGCTCTCAAGGAAGCGAAGATTGATCGTAGCGATGTGAAGGTGGTAGAGACCCACGATTGTTTTTCCATAGCGGCTGTTATCAACATGGAAGACCTTGGATTCGCGAGGCCTGGTGAAGGGATTCGACTCTATGAAGATGCGTATGCCGGATTCGACAAGCTCACCCTAAGCGGTCGCTCGCCACTTACCATCAACGCAAGCGGTGGCCTGAAGGCATGCGGGCATCCCGTCGCGGCGACGGGTGTTAAGCAGCTTATTGATGTCAGTAAGCAGCTCCAACGCTCATCTACCAAATATGGCCTCGCGCACAACTTTGGCGGCGCGTGCGCGAGCTGCGGGATTCACATCGTAGAAAATCTTTCCGTATGAAGTACACGGCTCCTATTATCCATCGTTCGCTCGCGCGAGAACGCGAAAAATTCCTTCGGGGGATCATCGTCTCTTTTACACATTTGTTGCATCCGCCTGCGCGGCTCGGGGCGCGGTCGCGCATGATTGGCCTCATTGAGCTCGAAAATGGTAAACGAGTGCTCGGCGCGCTTCTTGATGGCGCTCCTTCTATCGGACAAAAGGTATCTCCCCGCATGCGTTTATCTCATGTGACGAGTGAAGGTTTGAGAGTTTATGAAGTTGCGTATGAGTTGCTCGCGTTGAAGCAAATCCCAATACAGGATTTTCCTGGCTACATACTTGCTCTCACAGGCCCATCGGGAGTTGGTAAATCTACGATCAGTCGCATGCTCGCGCATGCGTGTTCTGATTACGCTGCTCGGGTGCCCATTCTCACGACGCGTGCTGCACAATCTGGCGACGATGGAGAATACATCTATGCCACGTCTGCAGAATTCTCCCGTCTGCAAAAGGAGGGCGCTGTCGTCGCTTCCTCTCGGGTCCAATCGTCGGGGCAAAGTCATCAGTTTGGATACCGAGCCATGGATATTGATGCGATATGGAAGAAGGGAAAGCTCCCCGTTGTCGTTACCGAAAAGAAATTGCTTGAAGATCTCGCATCTCACTATGGTCGTCGGTCGATACTCTCCTGTGGTCTCCTTCCGCCTGGGCGCAGTAAGCGCGCGATGTTGAGCCAGCTCTTACATCGCCTCCGCACGCGTGGCCGCGAGACAGAGGCGCACATTCAGGATCGCCTCAAAAACGCCGAGCGCGACCTCGCATTTTTTTCCGAACGAAAAGACCTCTTCGATCATATGGTGGTGAATGAAGATCTCTCATCGATGGTTGACTCTCTCAAGGCAAAAATCCCCGCCCTCTCGGGGGCTTAAAATATGGAGTCTTTTCGCTCGAATACAAATGGAGAGCCGGTATACCCTCACTCCGATTTGGAGACGCGAAGAGTCGTATACAACCCACTCGAACTTCCAGAAGGGGTAATGAAGGCGGCCGAAATACGAAAAGCGGAACTGGACGAGCGCAAGGCCAAGTTGCCCGAGTCCAACACCTTCACCCCGTACTCCCAAGAGTGGAAAGATCAAGACAATGAGCGACGACGTATTGCAGACGGGACTCGCGAAGATCCTCACAGCATGATTCCTGCGGTCGAGCTATTTGCCGTCGATCAACTGGAGGGCAAATCTCCATACGAAATTCTTGGTGTCTCGGAGGGGGATCAGCTTGAAGCTCATAAAGCATATCGTCGATGGATGCGCACACTGCACCCTGATGTGGTACAAGCGGAGGTTGATAAATTGGTTGAGCAAATTCGAGGGGGATCGGAGGCAGCATGGGATAGGTTAAAGAAAAATCTAGAAAAAATATCCAAACCGGATAGTCCACGTCCCGAAGTGCTCAAAGATGCACAGATTGCCGCATTATCAGTCGAAGATCAGCGTTTGTATTCAGAGAAGCATGAGTCATGGCAACGCAAGAGGGATGCAGAATTTAATTCGAGAATGAAGACCGCTTTCGATCTCCGTGATGAGTTGATAGCTGGCGCGAAAACGAAAGCTCAGCTTCTAAACGCGGCTTGGAATTCGATAAAAAAAGATCTCACCTACGAAAATGTTGTCGGGATCGCCTCCTCTTGGGAAACGAATGAGACCGAGTCTTGGTCCGAGAGTTTGTCACCGCATCAAACCATTCGTCTCGAAGGGGACGCCATTTTAAGGCGTGAGCTAGATTTCGAAGTCACCGACGAAGGAGAGGTCAGGCTGCAAAAAGCGATGCCCGTATACCTGGAATATGCATCTGGTTGGGATAAGGAGCTTGGGCTCTATGAGCAGTATCGGGAATCGATCCCCCTAAAAGCACTGTTTGCATTTCTGGAGCTTCAGGAGGGGAGACGAGTGAAACCAGAGTTGCTTTCTGATATTGCAGAGACGTACGAGCTGACAGATTTTGCCGTAGCTCAACTCCAAGATCTTCTGGCAGAACGTGCCGATCCTGTGCGCATTGCCTCTGAATTGAGGGTAACCCCTCCATTCTCTGTCCCGCAACAACGAGACCCAGATGCTCCCGCCCTCACGGATGTTGTTGATGCAATATCTGACGACGGCGTCTTCGAGAGTAAATATTTTCAACGGTATATCGATGCGGGGTATACCCCAGAAACACTTTACGCTGTCCAGAAATTTGTTTTGGACGAGCGAATGCGTGCGAGGGAGATCCTGAACAGCCGCCACAATGCTACATTATTAGAAGCAGCACGCAAAGTCGGACGTTCATTCGTCGACGTAAAGAAAGAACTTGCTGAAAAAGATGCCGAAAATGGGAGCGGCATTGCGAAGTATAGTGATCGTGCCCATCAAGAAGCAGAAGTACGTCGGGCGATCGACAGGATACAGTTGAAATCAATAAGCTTTATGGAAGACATTGCAGAGATACTTTACGGACCAACGTATTCGCTTGGCGAGTATCAGATACCGCATTATCGTGCAGGAGTCGAAATGGGGCGCGACGGACTCCGTATCATCCTCCCTAAGCAAGATCAAGGTAATAAATACGATTTTGCCCAACATGCTGAGGTGTTTTTCAATCGCAACGACATTGGCATAATGCGCGAGATTGCTTACGGACGCAGCCTCGGTAACAACAAACCTGTTCCAACGATTGGCCGCAAGTAATTCACGAACGTAGTATACTCCGGCCTCAAACTATGAGCTTGCCATCCTCAGAAGAAGTCGTTCTCGTCGACGAGGATAATCGCGTCCAGGGGACGACGACGAAGATCGGTGTGCACGGTGCACAGACTCCGTTGCATCGTGGCTTCTCCTTGTTTCTTTTTAACCACAAAGGCGAGTTGCTGCTTCAGCAAAGAAGCGCGAAGAAAAAAACGTGGCCGCTCGTATGGTCCAATACGGTGTGCGGCCACCCGAAATTAAATGAGTCCAATGTTGATGCTGCAAGACGTCGCCTCGCGCTCGAATTGGGGATGGAGGCCACACAGATTGAGGAGATCGCTCCGTATCGTTACACATTTGTCCGCGATGGAATAATGGAAAACGAGATTTGCCCTATCCTGGTGGGTCTTACAGATCAAGAGCCGAAGTCAAATCCCGAAGAAGTTGCCGGGACGCGATGGGTCTTGTGGAACGAGTTTCTAACAGAGATCACAGCGAACCCAGGTCAGTATTCCGAGTGGTGCGAGGAGGAAGCTCGCATTTTGGCTGCTTCTCCGAGATTTAATGAGTTATTATTACAGGCATGAAAGAAGGTGCGGCGGGTTTGGAGAAGGGAGATCCAAGGCGCAAGTCAATTGCTGATCAGATTCGTGATGCGCGTCAGAGGGACAGAGCCGAAGATTACTTCTTCGATAGATCTGGAGTTCAGTACGTTTTTGAGTTGTCTGGCGTTCAACATCTATTTGATTACGTGCGCGGTCTCAAATCTCGTAAGATACTTGATATAGGCGCAGGATATACTAGGGGAATTCACGATCTTGCCGAGAGCTCACTCGGCACAGGCCTAGAATTTGAGGCAACGGTACTTTCTAACTTCCCTGGCATCGACGCACATTTAGGTAGGGAAAATGTCACTGTTACTTCCGCTGAAGTATTGCGGGGTATAGGGAGCGAATCTATTGGTTGCATTATCTCGATATATTCAATAGCGTATAGCGCAGAGCCGAAATTGGCTATCGAGAGTATAAACAGAGTGCTCGTGCCGGGTGGTATTCTCAAGGCCGTATTTTTACCAAATGAAGAACGGCGGACCTCTGGGTTGGAGCCCAAGTATTCGAAAGAATTTGAAGACGTTCTTACCAGTTTAGGCTATGACGTGGCGATGCGTGAGGGCGATGGGGGGGATGTGATTGTCGCAATCAAACCGCTCCTGGGTTCAGTATCTCCCGTTTCAGCGGCAGTTTTGGTGAACGGCGATCTCAACACGATCATCTCTCAGTTTGATTCTGTATTCTCCTCACGAATTGATGACTCTCGGCGGTGATGACTCGGAGTCGATTAGTTGTCCACATTGTGCTCGGGCTAGTCGTGGGTATACTCATGGCGTGATTAGAGGCAACCGCCACAAAGAGACGGATGCTCCCCAGAGGTTGGTTATTCGGATGGAAGAGGTTGGCATTGAGGATGTGGCGCTCGTGGGTGGTAAAAATGCTTCGCTTGGTGAAATGCTGCAAGAGCTCTCTCCGAAAGGGATTCGTATCCCTTCGGGCTTTATCGTGACCGCGGAGGCGTATCGGGTATTCTTGCGCGACGCGGGTCTCGAGGATTTTATTCGTACAACATTGGCGGGTCTCAAGGAGGATGATGTAAACAGTTTTGAAAAAGTGGGCTCTGTGATTCGGCATGCCATCGAAAAAGCGGAATTTCCTGCGACACTCCGAGAGCAGATTTCTGCAGGATACAGGACGATGGAGAAAGAGTATGGGAAGTCGATCGATGTGGCCGTGCGTTCTAGCGCCACAGCCGAAGATCTTCCCGACGCGAGCTTCGCGGGCGAGCACGACACGTACCTTGGTATCAGGGGCGAGGCCGATGTGCTTCAGGCGATCAAATCGTGCTTTGCGTCTCTCTTTACGGGCCGCGCGATCTCATACCGCATTCACAAGAATTTCGATCATTTTGATGTCGCGCTTTCTGTAGGTGTGCAGCGTATGGTGCGTTCCGACATGGGGGCCTCGGGTGTCATTTTCACTATCGATACGGAGACGGGTTTCCCTGATGTCATCATGATCACCTCCGCCTATGGTTTGGGGGAGATGGTGGTGCAGGGGCGGGTCATCCCGGATGAATTCCTTGTTGCAAAAAAGATGCTGAGGAAAATGCCGTGCCCGATTATTGGGAAACGCCTCGGCGGAAAGGAGGTCAAGATGGTGTATGCACCAGGGCAGAAAGGCATTAAGCCCGTGAAAGTTGTAAAGACCGGTGTCCGTGAGCGTGCGCAATTTTCCATCACCGATTCACAAATTCTCACGCTTGCAGAATGGGCGAAGGTAATCGAAGCGCACTACACAAAAAAGCGAGGCGCGCCATCTCCCATGGATGTGGAATGGGGCCTCGATGGGAGGTCGGGCGAGCTCTTCATTTTGCAGGCGCGGCCCGAGACGGTGCAAGTGGGGAAGGATCGCGGGAAGATCAAGGAGTACATTCGCAAAGAAAACGGCGTGGTGCTGGCGAAAGGACTTTCTGTTGGGAGTCAGATCGTTTCGGGCAGAGCGCGCGTAATCGAGAGCGCGCGCGATATGGCGCAACTTCAGCAAGGAGAAATATTGATAACAGAAATGACCGATCCTGATTGGGAGCCCGTGATGAAGAAAGCTGGAGCCATAGTCACCGACATGGGCGGGCGTACTTCACACGCGGCTATTGTGAGCAGAGAGCTCGGCCTTACTGCGATTGTGGGCACAGAGACCGTCACTAAGAAGATCAAAACGGGCCAGCTTGTCACAGTCGATACGACGTCTGCCGAAGGGGTGGTGCTCGAAGGAGCGCTCAAATTTGAAGTTCGCGAGAGCGATATTCGTAAGATCCCGACGATACGGACAAAGATAATGATGAATCTCGCGACGCCAGACACCGCGTTTGAAAAGTCATTCTTGCCGAACTACGGCGTGGGGCTCGCGCGCGAAGAATTCATCATCGCTTCAGTAGTCGGCGTGCACCCCTTAGCTCTCATTCATTACAAGGATCTCGACAAAAAGTTGAAGGAAAAGGTTGACGCAAAGACGCGTGGTTGGGATGATCGCATCTCGTATTACGTCGACAATCTCGCGTTTGGGATCGCCAAGATCGCAACTGCTTTTTATCCCAAGCAGGTCATCGTTCGATTCTCTGATTTCAAGAGCAACGAATACCGCTCACTCTTGGGTGGAGAAGTGTTTGAGCCGCACGAGGAGAATCCCATGCTCGGCTGGCGTGGTGCTTCACGTTATTACGACCCAAAATTCAAAGAAGCATTTCTCCTCGAATGTCGCGCTATGAGGAGGGTGCGCGAAGAAATGGGCCTTACCAACGTGATCCCCATGATCCCGTTTTGTCGTACCCTCGAAGAAGGGGAGAAGGTGCTTCAGACGATGGCTGAGGCCGGGCTGTATCCCAATCTACTGCCGTTTAAGGGCAAAACAAAAGCGCAGACGGTCCCCGTGATCGTTATGTGCGAAATTCCTTCCAATGCGATTCTTGCAGAAGAGTTCCTCGAGATCTTCGATGGTATGTCGATTGGCTCAAATGATTTGACGCAGCTTACGCTTGGGCTTGATCGCGATTCGGGCATCGTCAACAAGGTGGCCGATGAGAATAATCCAGCGGTCAAGAAACTCATCGCGGGGGTAATCAAGGTGTGTCGCAAAAAGAAGAAGTATGTTGGCATCTGCGGTCAAGGCCCTTCCGACCACCCAGAATTTGCGAAGTTTCTTGTAGAACAGGGGATAGAGAGCATGTCGCTCAACCCTGATTCGATCATCAAGACCACTTTTGCGATTGCGAAGGTAGAAGCGCGTCTGCGTGCCTAGGCAAGGGAAAGTACTTTTATCTTGGCATAATTTCGGCTATACTCACCTCACATTCCGCGGTAGCGCAATGGTAGCGCAGCTCGCTGTTAACGAGTTGGTTGTAGGTTCGAGTCCTACCCGCGGAGCAAGATAGGACGAACGGAGGCAAAAACCTCCGTTTTGTCTTTATCTGCCTCACTATTTTCAGGTTCGAACGCACAGTTTTCCTCTTTCCGTAACGCAGGTAGGTTTTGAGCTCCTTCGATCTCAGGCACTTTCCTTGCTAATATACTTTACGTGAGGCGACTACTTTATATCTTAGTGCTGGCTGTTGTATCAATAACCGCATATTGGCTGGGCTCTTTAAGTTCAGGCGATGAATCAATGGTTAGTCAGTCAGTAAGACAATCAGAAGAGCTGCAGACTAACTCTGTCTCGATTGCCGCCTGTGATTCTCCGGACCTTGTTGTGTGTTTTGGTTCAGGTCGAAAACTCTGGACCCATACATCCAATACCTCACTTTGGCACTTAGTATCAAAGGAAGGTTCGGTCAGCATTGGTTTGGTAGAAAAGACCTCTGGTAAGGTTTATGAAATTGTTATCGAGTAGACCTGTATTTCTGCATAAAATAAGGGGACAGGTACAATATAATTGGTGAAAAGTGTTGGAAAAACTAGAACACGCACTGCGCGCAGATACATCAGGATTTTCCCCACGGGTAACTGCCATATAATAAGTAACTCAAAGAAACCTGGAAAGGAATCAGGTCCGTGCATATATTTCACGAGCGCGGTATTATGCAAATATGTTTATTGCGTCGGATATTTCAAAGCACACGATTATTGTTGGCGGGGTTTTAGTGCTCGCGCTCGGTGCCGTTGCATTTTCAGTCGCTTCTCAGCGATCTAATGCCGTCTACACAGAGGCGCAGAAAGCGCTCGTCGGTACCACCACGACCGCTCTCTTGGCCGGAGGATGCTTTTGGTGCGTCGAGGCGGATTTTGAAAAACTGATGGGAGTGAGCGCTGCTGTTTCCGGTTACTCAGGAGGCGTCTCCTCGGACCCGACGTATGAGAATTACGGGAGCGCGGGACATCGTGAGGTCGTCGAAGTGACCTATGATCCCACCATCGTTAGTTACGAATCACTCGTAGAATACCTCATACAGCACAGTGACCCCACCGATCCCGCCGGCTCATTCTATGACCGGGGTAAAGAGTACGCACCGGCTGTTTATTTTGCATCGCAGGCTGAGCGGGAAGCGGCAGAGCGCGTGATCACGCGGATCGACGCGGCGAAAGTATACGAAAAGCCGCTCGCGATCGCACTCATCCCGCGCGGACCTTTCTATGCGGCAGAGGAGTACCATCAGGATTACTACCGAAAGAACTACATAAAATACAAGTACTATCGAAATGCATCTGGTAGAGACGCGTTTATAGAAAAGCATTGGGGCGCGAATCCTAAGCCAAAAACGCAGGCATCCATAGAAGGCCGATGGATACACCTCGAGAAACCTTCCGCGGAGACCTTGCGTGCCCGATTGACCCCCATCCAGTATGAAGTAACGCAGGAGGAAGGCACCGAGCCGCCATTCACGAATGAATATGCGGACACGAGAGCCGAGGGTATCTATGTGGATATCGTGTCGGGAGAGCCACTCTTTTCTTCGAAAGATAAATATGATTCCGGTACCGGCTGGCCTTCGTTTACACGGCCCCTTGAAGCGGCACACATCGTCTTGCGGGAGGAATTTGGCATTCTCGGCGCGCGCACCGAGGTGCGCTCACGATACGCTGATTCGCACCTTGGACACGTCTTCGACGACGGACCCGCCGACAAAGGAGGATTGCGTTACTGCATGAATTCCGCGGCCCTCCGCTTCGTGCCAAGAGATCGGTTGGTGCAGGAAGGCTATGGTGAATACCTCGGGTCTTTCGAGTAACATACAGCTATGAATATTCGCGACATACTCAAGCTCTCATCCGTCCCCGTCATTGCGGCGTCGCTCTGCTGTCTCTCGTCGGTCATCGTCGTCTTGGCAGGCTTGGGGACCGTAACCTTCGCGTCGTCTTTGGCGGATACGCTCTATGGAGAGTACAAATGGGCGTTTCGCGCGCTCGGGCTCGTCTTGCTTTCGATCGCGGTTGTCATATATCTGCGGCGTACCAAGGGCATCTGCACGATCGATGAGGTGAAGCGCCGACGCAACGAGATCATCAACATCGTCGTTACGACATTTGCGGCCGGCATCGCGGGCTATTTCTTCTTTCTTTACGTTGTCGTCCACTACGCCGGAGTCTTTCTCGATCTCTGGCAGTGACGTTCGAGTAACTCCCGTGCTCCGCGTACAAAATGGACTGAGTGTTGAGTTTCGAAGAGACTGGTAAGCGGATTCTCCTGGGGCAAGACCACGCGTGCTACAATGGACAGTATGAAGGCGTGGTACGTCTTGGGCGGGATCGCTCTACTTGTGCTGATTGGCTTTGGCTATTACGCGATTTCGCCTCTCTTTAGGAATGTGAAGATAGATGAGGCGCTACCGGAGGAGAAGCAGACGGAAGTGCAGTCAATGGAGCAATCGCAATCTGAAGTTGTTTCTGCACCGGTAGTCGGAACCATAGGTCACCCCGCGTCTGGAACGGCGCGGATCGTTGAAGCAGACGGTAAGAAATACGCTCGTTACGAAAACTTCAAGACCATCAATGGGCCCGATCTCTACGTGTACATCGCAAAAGATCTCGATGCCAAAGAATTTGTGAACCTCGGCCTTGTGAGAGCAACCGAAGGAAACATCAACTATGAAATCCCCGAGGGTGTGGATGTGCTCGACTATCCATACGTTCTTACGTGGTGTAAGGCTTTTGGAGTTTTATTCAACTACGCCGACCTATCGAAGGTGCGGTAGGGAAGCAGATGTTCATATTCCGATGAGGCACATTATCTACACATGTGTAAGGGCCGTGGAGCCTGATTGTATGTCGCGAGCTTGTTGCCTCGGCGCCTTGCTTAGGCACATATTATTGTTATAACCAAAAATATGAAAAAACCCAATATCGTTCTGATAATTATCGTGTTAGCAGCAGCGGCTGGTTTTATTTTTTTAAAGCCGAATTTTCAAAAAGAGGAGCCGAACATTCAGGTTTTGGCACAAGACTACAAAAACGCGACATACATAATCGAAGGGCGACCCATTACTCTTGCCAACGGATTATCTGAGATTGAAGCGGCAACAGGATCAGCAAAGATCATTACCCGCTATTTCGGCAATGAAGTTAAACACGATCTTAATGATGACGGCCGAGAAGACGTAGCCTTTCTTTTAACCCAAGAAACCGGCGGTAGTGGCGTCTTTTTCTATGTTGTCGCTGCTTTACATACCCCAAATGGATACATCGGTTCAGAAGCCCTTTTCTTAGGAGATCGTATTGCCCCACAGACGACTCACATGGAAGAAGGAAAAACGGTCAGGAGTACCAATAGACAAAATGTTGTTGTTGTTAACTATGCCGTTCGCTTGCCGAATGAGCCGTTTACCGTCCAAGCCTCATTGGGTAAAAGTATGTGGATCAAGCTTGATCCGGTTACCATGCAATTTGGTGAAGTAGCACATAATTTTGAAGGCGAATCAAGATAAAACTTCACAAACGGAACAAGATTGGGGGCACGAGGCGATAACTTATGTTTGTGAGCGGCGACGTCGGTTCAGGAGAAGTATAGGAAACATAGCGAGGGCAAGAAGACCTCCAACAAGTGAAAGCATGGCGTAGCTCGTCGTGGCAAATACAAATCCACTACCGATTCCGCCGGTGGCCCCCGCGATCGCTGTGGCAAAATCTACTTTCCCCTGCATGTTCGCGCGTGACTCCAAGGGCACCGCATTGGTGACCATGGCGCTCCCAGCAACGAGCGAGAGGTTCCAGCCGAGACCCAGCAATCCAAGTGCAAGTGATAGGAATATCAATGAGTCTGTGGGTGCGAGAGCCGAAAGGAGTCCCGCAAGAAGTAAGATGCCACTGCCGAGAGCAAGTACCCGCCGTTGTCCAATCCGATCCACTAAGATCCCCGATAGGAGGGAAGGGAGGAACATCGCAGCGATGTGAATAGAGATCACGAACCCAGCTGCTCGGAGGCTATGTCCGTGGGCCAGCATGTGAATTGGCGTCATGGTCATGATAGCGACCATGACGAGTTGCGAAATGACCAAAGCTGCCGCGCCGACATATAAGATTTGAGTATTAACCGTTTTCGCGTCTACGTTTGTCGCACCTTCCTCGTTTTTTGATGCAATGGTGCGTGCGGTGAGAAGGGGATCGGGGCGTAAGAAGAACAAAACCACCATGCCGGCGAGTCCGTATGTGAAGGTAGAAAGTATAAATGGTCCCACGAGTTCGCGGAGGTTAAGCGCATGTGCCAACTGACCGCTCACCTCTACAAGGTTGGGTCCGAGCACTGCTCCAAGCGTCGTTGCAACAAGCACGATGCTGATGGCCCTCCCGCGATGCTCGGGGTCGGCGAGATCAGCGCCTGCGTACCGTGCTTGAAAGTTGGCCGCCGTGCCAGAGCCGTACACAAACAGAGAGATAAAGAGGAGGGGGATATTATTTGTGGCGACTGCGAAGAGCACACCAGCTCCTCCAAGTGCGCCAACGCCGTACCCGAGGGCCAGGCCTCGCCGCCTCCCAGATTTCTGAGATATCCGACCAATATAGATTGCAGCAAATGCGGAACCGAGCGTAAAGAGCGCTGCCGGGATGCCAGCCGAACTCGTCGACCCGATCATGTCCTTCACAAGAAGCGCGCCCACCGTTATGCCTGCCGCAAGTCCGACGCCCGCGAGTATCTGCGAAAATAGTAAGACGCGGATCGTCCTGCGTTGAATCGCGTCCCGCCGGGTCGTGCTCATGCTACTGCTGTCGTTACTTCGATACATACGTCAGGATAATTTTAGGGCTATTTGCAGAGAGGTTACCACAAACTGTCATCGAGCAGGGTTTCTACTGCCGCATCCATGTAGGGATCCGTCGAGCTCGCGTATTTTGGGTCTTTCAGATCAACGACGACATCGGGAGTGATGCCGGTGTGTGAAATATTTCTCCCGCTTGGCGTGTACCATCGCGCTATAGTGATTTTCAAACTGCCGATGTCGCCGATATCGATGAGAGATTGGACAGAGCCTTTTCCGAAGGACGTCTCGCCAACAACTTTTGCTACACGGTGATCTTGTAGAGCACCTGCGAGAATCTCCGACGCGGATGCACTGTTGTGGTTGAGGAGTACCACGATGCGGCGGGTAGATGTCGATCCTTCAAGCAAGGGGTAGCCGCGACTGCGGTGTTCGGTAACGATGCTGAGGGCACCCGTCTTTTCGGTGACGACCACAGTATCTTTGGGGAGAAAATAACTTGCAAGATCTACCGCGACCTCAAGGTACCCGCCCGGATTATGGCGAAGGTCGATAATGAGATTTTTTGTGTTCGAGCGGGAAAATTTCTTGAGGTCAACGATGAAAGCATCGACTGAGGTCTTAGCAAAGCTCGCAAGTTGAAGCACAAAGAATTGTTGTTGGGCTATTTGGGCAGCCCTTTCCTTCGCGGCTGCTATCTTTGCATCCTTCTGGGGTCCGGGCAGGGAAGCAGCCGCAGCCGCGACGGCCTTAGCTGCCGCTGATTCGACGACGTTTCTCGCTGCAGCGAAAATGCGAGTGGCTGTCGTTGGGATCACGATGGTTCCACGGGTGATGGGCATGGCGACCTCTTTTTGGGTTTTTGCGGGGATGATGGTGAGTACGACGACGCTTTCCTTCGGCCCGCGAATGTGAGGTATGACGGCAGACAAGGCTTGGCCTTGGGTGGGTACGTCATCGATCGCGATTATCCGATCTCCGACTTTGAGGCCCGCCCTAAGAGCAGGGCTGTCGGGCAATAATCCCGTCACGACGATGCTGCCGTTGTCCTCCTTGAGTCCGGCCCCGATGCCTTCGAACTGCGCGTCGACTCTTTCCATAAATGCGGCGGAATCTTTCTTCGCGATGAGTACCGTATAAGGATCATCGTATGAGCGCACGAGACCATCGATCGCCCCCGCCACTCTTGCTTCTATGGTCTTCGCATCGGTGGAGGTAGCGCTTGGTACGAAATTTTTGTCGAGTATATTCCACGTCTTCCAAAATACAGAGAAATCTACGTTGGGACCATCTTCTCGTTGTATTGAAAATGTGCCGCTCCAGGTCGGATTGAGAAGCCGAAGAGCGCGTCGTGGCTCGATGATTTCTCCAGAGCCTTTACGATATCCCAATTCGTAACTTTTGAAATTTGCACCTACAAAGATTGCAACGACCAAAAGGACTTTAAGCACTGAAAATGCTAAACGATAGCGCTCTGGTACGCGAGGCATCGCAGCATTGTACATCATGCGCCGCTTCAAATAGTGCGCTACGCGTGGTCAGTTCTTGCGGCACTCATAGACGAACGCGGGAGGGATGTTGCGCAATTCATAGTGCGCGATCCTGACGTTTTTGAATTTCCTCCTCAAAGCGAGGAAGGAGAGGGGAAAATATTGGACCTGCATATAGACACCATTGGGTGCAAGAACGTTGTGTATGGCGTCAAGGATCTTCTCGCGCTCAGGCTTCTCGATGTTGGCCAAGGGGAGGCACGAAATAACATATTCGACACCACGAATGGACGCTCTCTCCAGCGCCTGCGGAGCGGTCTGCGCGAAACCCTCGATAACCGTGAGTCGCGGATCGAGAATCTTTTTTCTGAGATAGTCGACGAAGGGTGGATGGCTCTCAAACGCAACGAGGCGTCCATTTTTACCGAGTTTGTTCAGAATGGCGTGGGTGAAGACACCTGTCCCTGGCCCCAGCTCTACCACCACTCCCTCATAACCTTCTGGCATGCAGGAGACCATGCGAAGGGCGAGATACGTGCTGCTCGGCACGATCGATCCGATCATTTTTCGGGATCGCAATCCTTCGGTAAGAAATAAAGATATATCCGATTTCACGTCGAATATTATACCGCACGTTCGGGTGTTCCTTGCGCAGAGTAGATTCGTTCACCCTATCGAGAGCATGTCTCCAAACCTTTGCTTCGAGACGGTATTCCCTCCGGCCAAACGTCTTCAAACATGCTCTAGTGGAGCGGTCTTTGTGTGTGGTATAAATGAGGGTATGGAATCCCTTATCAAGGCCGACATCTTTTTCTTTATCTCTTCTGTCGCTACCGTTGTGCTCGCACTCCTCGCCTCGATTCTGTTGATTTTCATGATTTTGGCGGCGAAGAATCTTTATCGGCTCACCGAAGCTCTGAAAGGTGGCTTCAGGGAGTCAGAGGATTTTATAGCGGAGCTGAGGGAGCGTTTGGAGGAAAATATGGTGTTCAGGATGTTCTTTCCCCCGGCGCGTAGGAGGAGACGGTCGGCCGAAGAAAAGGATTCTAAGAAAGATTAACAGTAATCACAAAACAGTATGGATAATAAAAAGGTAAAAAAGGGTCCAAACATGGCTGGTATGGCCATCATCGGGGCTGTCCTCGCGAGCGCCGCAGCTGGGGCATACGTATTCCTCGGCCCAAAGGGGAAGAAAAACCAAAAACAGGTAAAGGAATGGACTGTCAAAATGAAGGATGACGTCGTGCGGAAATTAAAGAATGCTCGCAAAGTGAGTGAGCCCGTCTACAACGACATCATTGATTCCGTCGCGCGAACGTATGAAAAAGGAGCGAGGGAAAATAGGGGCGAAGTTCTCGCTTTAGCCCGAGATCTCAAGAAGCACTGGAAGGCTATCAGCAAGTCTGCGGTCGTCGTAAAGGGTGACGTGGTGAAAGCGGCTCGAAAAATCGTAAAGAAAGCGAGAGAGTAATTATCCTCGGGCGCGGTAGGGGGCAACGCCTTGGTCGGGGATCCAGAGATCCGCCGGTGGTTTGCCGCTTTGGTAGAAGATGTCGATGGGCATGCCGCCACGCGGATACCAATATCCGCCTATGCGAAGCCAGAAAGGTGCGAGCTCTTTCTCGAGGCGTTTTGCAATTTCGAGAGTGCACGCTTCATGAAAGGCCGCGTGATTCCTAAATGAGAATAAGTAGAGTTTGAGTGATTTGCTCTCGATGAGCTTCTTGCGCGGCACGTAATCGATGACGATGTGAGCAAAGTCTGGTTGACCCGTGACAGGACAGAGGGAGGTAAATTCGGGGCACGTGAAGCGGACAAGGTACTTCCCATCGGGATGTGGGTTTGGCACTGTCTCGAGCATTGCTTCGCTCGGAGATCCTGGCATATCCGAAGAGTGGCCGAGGTGGGTAAGCTTGTGTACGCGCGACATCAGCACCTTATAGCACATGGTTAAGACGCCTGGAAAGGGTATACTATCCGGAAACGCATAGTGCCTATGGAAACCGACCGAGAGAACGTCATTAGCCGTAGTAGATACATTCTTCCTATCGCCATTTTGTTTGTAGCGGTCTTGTTGATTGCAAACACCGTTGCGTCGAAGATAATCGAGATTGGCCCCTTTTTCGTCTCGGGAGCGATTATTGTATTTCCCCTGAGTTACATTTTTGGCGATATTCTTACTGAAGTGTATGGGTATCGCGCCTCTCGCAGGATTATTTGGAGCGGATTTTTGGCGATGCTTCTCATGTCTCTCTTGTACGCACTGGTGCAGATGCTGCCTGCCGCGCCGTTTTGGCCGAATCAGTCTGCGTATGACGCGATTCTCGGCTCGGTGCCGCGTATTGTATTCGGATCAGTAGTTGCGTATTTTGTGGGAGAGTTTGCAAATTCATATGTGCTGTCTAAGATGAAAATCTGGTCGGAGGGGAAACACCTATGGATGCGCACCATTGGCTCGACCATCATCGGCGAAGGTTTGGATACCGTGCTCTTCATCTGCATCGCATTCTGGGGAGTGTTTCCCGCAGCGGCGATCTTTACCCTCATATACTCTAGCTATTTGATCAAGGTGGCGTATGAAATTGCCGTCACACCGCTCACGTATATGGTAGTTGGCTGGCTAAAGCGTGCGGAAGGCATTGACGTGTATGATCGTGGTGTCAACTACAACCCGTTTCTGTTGAAGGAATAGCCCCGATAGCGCCGAAGCCCTAGGGCATGTTTAGAAACCTTCGCTTCGAGACGGTACTCCCTCGGAACCCGGATTTTCCTGCTGAAAAATCCTCAATCCTCGCACTCCTCGTGCTGCGGGGATTCCTCGAGAATACCGCCTCTCCTCAGGTTAAGCGTCTTCAGACATGCTCTAGCTTTGAAGCACGCTCAAGCGAACAGCGGAAGGTTCGCCGCCGCTCGTCTTTTCGACGTACTATCTTTCGTTTGTCCCACCTTGCAAGTAGGGTAGTGTAGTTTACCTTGTGGGGTACCAACTTTTGAGCCAACCGCGCATCATCTCGATCTCGCTTGTTTGTGACGTGATGATGTTGCTCGCGAGTTGCTTCATCTCCTCGCGTTGCGTCGATGCTTGAAGCATCTGCGCCATCATGACCGCCATCTCGTGATGGTGGATCATCTGGAGGATAAACGCTCGGTCGAACTCAGTTTCGGATTTTGATGTGAGCTCGCCCAGATCTCCCGTCATGCCGTCCATGTGCATCATACCCATGCTCCCATCTAGTGGCAGAGAGCTGTACCATGATTGATGCCATTCACGCATATTGTTGATTTCCTTTTGTTGCGCCTCAATGATGGCGGTAGCGAGTGAGACGATCTCGGGGCGCTTCGAGCGTGTGAGCGCCACCTTTGCCATCTCAATCGCGCCTTCATGATGAGGAATCATTTCTGCGATGAAATGTTGGTCAATGTTTTGCGCCATCATCGAGCCGTCGGACATCATGTGCCCTTTAGAGGTTATCGTATTGTTCCCGCGAAGCATGTATCCAACGCCGATGCCGACGATGAGAAGTAGTACCCCAACGACGATCGAGTTCTTTTCCATAAGTTTGTTTTTTTGTTAATTGTTAGTTGCTACCCTTCTGCTCATACCGCAATTCTATCTTGTCACCATCGCGCATGATGTAGTTTTCGTACTCCGTATTTTCTTCGCCATTTACCGTCATGCGCATGTTCGTACCGAACGAACGCATATCACGCCCCCAATTCTTGAAGAATTGGCCGAGCATGGCATCTTTTTCACGGACGATGCCACTGTATTCCAGGTGTATGATCGGCAGGTCATCATGCGTATGCATGGGGCTATGTACTGCGCCAAGCCCGATGTTCTGCGGGATCTCGAACTTTTCACCTTTGACATAGATCGTAAGCGTCGGATGCCAATGAAGGCCACTTCTGGAGATAACGCTCGGGTCGCTACTATTTATACTACTTGACCACCACGTTCCTCCCACGATCAAGAGAGCTATGGCACCGACGATAATAAGAATTGTTTTCATAATTTGAATTAATGAGTTACATAGTTTCTAAGGTCACTGGTAGTTGAGATCTGGCTCGCATACAGGTGGCTTTGTAATTTGCCTTGCCAACAAATACGTCGACAGTGCAAGAATGGCGACGCCGAGAACCCCAAACTCGGCTCCACGTAGAGGCAGTATGGCAAGTACGCTTGCCCCACCCACCGTGCCGATAAGTGGCGTCAAGGCAAACGAGCCGCATGCAGCACAACCAAGCCCAAACGTACCCGTGAAAATCCCCGACAATCCTGCGACTGCGCCACCTCCAAACATTCCTCTCGCGCTGACAAGACTGACCATGAGAGCCGCGTTAATACCTACGAGAAGTGCAATCGCGACGGTGTATGAAGCAGACAGGGGTGTGAAGTTGGTTGTAATCGAAGGAAGGAGGCTAATCGGTAGCGCAATCTTATCTCCAAATGAAACCGAAGCATCGTTCCATATTGAGAACAGGAGGCGAAGATTGGGAAGCCACACCGCAAGAATAAACACAATAACCGCTACGATGAGCGCAACAAGCGCTGAGCGCGCGTTTGTGAATATGTTAATGACGCCTCGCATAGGGAGCTATTTATCCTTCAGTGCGATCTCGATCAATTGTTTTACCGCGTCGTACGGCTGTGCACCAGAAAGGGGGTACTTTTTTCCGCTTTTCGTGACGATAATACTCCACGGCGTGCCGTTACCGCCAGTTGCCATCGCATTTTGCACCTCCTCTTCTATGTGCGCATCGTACTTTCCACTCTTGAGGCACGTCGCAAA
>CAYRHX010000009.1:0-42776 GCA_964424265.1 uncultured Candidatus Saccharibacteria bacterium
CCCCCCGCCAGATTGAGAGTATGGCGACGAGGAGAAGCCCCCCCGTCATCCCCATGGGCACCCAGAGCATTGCCTGCTCGGCTCCAGCTTGGGCGTAACTGGGCAGAATCACAAGCCCGAGGAACCCCCAGATGAACCACGTGGCCCGGTTGGGGCGGGTCTCTGGTATTTTTTGGAGCGGCCGGATATTGCACCGGATGCCCCAGCCGTACATCGCGAGGATGTATGGCGCGAAAGCGGCGAGGTTCAGGAGCCCCGCCAACTTTCCGAAGAAATCGGCGTCAGGCATCCTTGCCTCCTTTGTTTTTGGTCGCTATTGACCGCGAAATATTATATCACGCAAAATCGAAATAGCAATGGTACGATAAACAAGGTACTTTCAACTCCGCGCAAACGCGAGGGCGAGGAAGACGCCGACGAGCCACCAGAAGCGGTAGGCGGGGGCGAATACGGCCTGTACATGGTCGCCAAAGTGCCACAGTGAGTCAAGGGCGGGGATTTGGAGCCATACAACCAGAAGAGCTGCTACGGCGGCTATTCCGACTGTCAATGACTGAATTACCCTTCCCCCATCGGATGAAGAGAAAATAGTGCGATACGTTGCGAAAAATATGAGTGTGAGAAGAGCGAAGAAGATACACACTTGAACAAACGGGGCTGTCCACGCAGCAATGAGCGGGCCCAGAAAAAAAGATTGGGGGATAGCGTTGAAGATAAAAAATGAGGCGGGGAGCGCGAGCGCGAGCGAAGCGGCCCGGGCGGATCCAGAACGAAGTGCATCAAGAGCGATCAAAACTATGGCGGCGCAGATAAATACCCAATCGATCGGCCATGACGAAGCGAGCTGAATCCAAGTAGCAAAATCCATCGGCAAATTATACCGCATCAACGCCTGCGTATGCGCTGTTATCTACAAACCCTCGTTGCGGAGCTTTTCGATCAGCTCCCGGGATGATCGTGACAGCTTCTTGGGGAACTGAATGTCAATGCGTACGAGCAAATCCCCTCTCGTGCCGCGTCCGTGCGGGACACCCTTGCCGCGCACTTTGAGAATGTCGCCGTGAGCGACACCACCTTCGATCTGGAGCATTTCATCACCATCAAGCGTGGCGACGCGATGCTCACCACCGAGGAGAGCATCTGAGAGCTTTATTGAAAGTGTAGTTATCAAATTATGTCCATCGCGTGTGAATTTTGGATCGGTTTTTATGTGTAACTTCACATAGAGATCCCCTGCGCCCCCACCTGCCACAGCCTCGCCACGACCAGGCATGCGTATCATTTCTCCATTTTCAACTCCGGCAGGAACCACGATGTGTACTTCTTCTTGTCGCTTCCGCACGCCTTCACCTCTACACGCGTCGCATGCTGTCTCAGGTACTTGGCCGCGCCCCTGACACTTGGGACACGGGCGTGACGATGCAAATGTCCCAAAAAAAGAGTTGCGCTGTTCGCGAATTTCACCTTTGCCATTGCACCCAGCACAGGTAGTGAGTTTCGATCCTTTTTTCGCACCTGAGCCAGTACAGGCATCGCATGTGCCCATTTTGGTCAGCAAGACACGGCGTTCAGCGCCAAATATCGATTCACGAAAACTGAGCTCGATGTCGATGGAAATATCTCGACCTCTTCGTGCGCGAGATTGACCTCCACCAAAGACGTCTCCAAAAATATCTCCGATATCAAATTCGACGCTGCCACCCTGCCCGCCGAATCCTTGGAAATTCGAGAAATCAAAACCTTGGAAACCACCGAAGCCTCCCTGCTGAGGGCCTCCTCCACCGGCAAATGTCTTGCCGTACGTATCGTACTCTGAGCGTTTCTTTTTGTCGGAAAGTACTGAATACGCCTCGCTCACCTCTTTGAACCTTGCTTCGTTGCCACCTTTTTTATCAGGATGATACTTATGGGCCAATTTACGAAACGCGGCTTTGATATCTTCTTCACTTGCGTTCTTCGCTACACCGAGGATGTCATAGTAATTCTTCATCGGTCTATTATAGTCAGGTCCTGTAAAAAACAAAATCGCTCGACGAGCGGCGAATTCTTAGAGGCATTTGACACGTCTTTAGCCAACAACTACATTGTGCCCGGAGTCATCGCTCTTGTCAGTTGTGAAGATCTTTGACCGCACAGATAGATCAGCGATGTCCATCTGGGGCTTTCCGCACAGCGCGCGATCATTCGCGCTCTATCCGGAAAGCCCCTGCCACAGTGGGGCAACGCATGACGGGAGGATGTCATGAAGGTCCGAATCGCCTACGCCATATTTTTCCTGGCTGTTTTCGCATTGTTCGTTGCGGCCGCCATGGCCCGCACGGGTGGTAATACGGTTGCGGCAATCGAAAGCAATTGCCGGGTCGTGGTTTTGGACCGCACGGCGATCCAGCCGATCATGCCGAACCTTGCCCTCCTTTTCGAGGGGATAACGGAAAGGGAATTGCGAGATTGCAATTCCTTCCGAGGAACCGCTCTGTTTGCGGTCATCCACGGCACTCCCGAGCCTGATGTCGTAATTATACTTTTCCGGACCGATGCGTCCGGCATAGGTATGATTGGACTACCCTCAACGTATAGAGAGGGCTTCATCAGCATCGGCGATTGCGTCCAAAAGGGGGCGGCCGTCGAACCCATCGTATACGGAGCCGCGTGGAAAGGATCTCTCCCCGACCGCGTGGTCCTCCGCGACATTGAGTTCAAAGTAACTCCCGAGCAGCGGGAGCATTGCGCCAGGCAGGCGCCTGGACGCTAATTGATCGACGTGTTCGGAACGGGGGCTAGACTACGCGTCTGGCCCCCTCTGTTTTCTAAAGGCCCAATAGATTTAATCCTTCTTCGGCTCCTCTGGAGGAGTTTGGTCGGCCGGAGGTGGAGGGGTTTGTTGATTCTTAGACATCGCCTCCCCAATCGTGCTCATCGCGGTCGAGAGAGCTTCCGAGGCCGACTTTATGGCTGCTGAATCTGATCCGGCACGTGCGGTTTTAAGCGAATCGATTTTTTCCTGCACATTTTTCTTTATGTCATCACCAACTTTGTCTCCGTGTTCTCTGAGGGCTTTTTCAGCAGCATACAGCACCTGATCGGCCGCATTCTGAGCTTCAACGACCTCATGTTTCTTTTTATCCGCCTCGGCGTTCAGATCGGCATCTTTGCGCATCTTTTCTACTTCTGCGTCAGAAAGACCCGATGTCGCCTCAATGCGGATGGACTGCTCTTTATTTGTCGACTTATCCTTCGCCTTCACTGAGAGTATGCCGTTGGCATCAATGTCGAAAGACACTTCTACTTGCGGCATACCACGAGGAGCCGGGGGAATTCCATCGAGATTGAAGCGGCCGAGCGATTTGTTGTCACTCGCCATTGGGCGTTCGCCTTGCACGACGTGAATTTCTACGGATGGCTGATTATCGGATGCGGTGGAGAAGGTCTGTGAGCGCGAGGTGGGAATGGTGGTGTTGCGCTCAATGAGCTTCGTCGCGATGCCTCCCATGGTCTCGATACCGAGCGAAAGCGGAATAACATCGAGCAAGAGCACGTCTTTCACGTCTCCCGCGAGAATCCCGCCTTGGATCGCAGCGCCAATGGCCACGACTTCATCGGGGTTGACACTCAGATTTGGCTTCTTGCCGAAGAATTCTTCCACAGCCTTTTGCATCGCAGGCATGCGCGTCTGGCCGCCTACGAGCACAATCTCGTTGATATCAGACACTTTAAAGGGAGAAGCGGCAACGGCTCTTTTGGTGATCGTCATCGCTCTGTCGAGAAATTCGCTCGTCAGCTCTTCAAGCTTCGCGCGAGTCATCTTAACGAGAAGGTGCTGAGGGCCGGCATCTGTCGAGGTAATGAACGGGATGTTGATTTCCGTCTCAAGCGCGGTAGAAAGCTCGATTTTCGCCTTCTCAGCAGCCTCGTCGAGACGTTGTCGAGCGAGTGGATCTTTACTTACGTCGACGCCAGACTGTTTTTTAAACTCACTCGAAATCCAGTCCATGATCTTCTGGTCGATATCTTTTCCACCCAAGTGCGCGTCGCCATCCGTGGAGCGAACTTCGATCACATCATCTCCCACCTCAAGAACTGAGATATCAAACGTACCACCGCCGAAGTCGAACACGACGATCTTTTCATCCTTCTTTTTGTTGAATCCATACGCAAGCGCCGCGGCAGTAGGCTCGTTGATGATGCGCTTCACATCGAGTCCCGCGATCTTGCCCGCGTCCTTGGTAGCCTGACGCTGCGAGTCGTTGAAGTAGGCTGGTACGGTAATCACAGCCTCTGTGATGGTCTCGCCAATTCGCGCCTCCGCATCTTGCTTCAGTTTCTGCAGGATCATGGCTGAGATTTCTTCCGGGCGATACCATTTATCCGCCATCTTTACCTCGATGCCGCCGTTTGTAGATTTTTGCGATTCAAACGGCACGGCTGCGCGATCCTTTTGCACAGCTTGCTCGTCAAAATTGTGTCCTATGAATCGTTTGATTTGGTATACGGTGTTTTTCGGATTCGTGACTCCCTGTCGTTTTGCGAGCAACCCCACCAATCGTTCGCCGGTTTTTGAAATAGCAACGACCGATGGCGTGGTACGAGCGCCCTCCGCATTTTCGATGATCTCAGGCTCACCGCTGCGCACGATGGATATCGCCGAGTTTGTAGTTCCGAGGTCTATGCCGAGAATTTTTGACATAATAATGAATGTTATTTTGTTAAAAATTAGTTGGAAAATATTGTATACACTCGAAGCGGACGTTTGTCAAGCGCGCACATTATTTTTTTGCGATCACATGAGCAGCACGGATTACGCGACCGCCCATTTTGTACCCGTAGCGTAGCACGCGAATGACGGTGGCCGATTCTCCCGCCACATCATCACGCTCTTCGACAACTTCGTGCAGGGCATGGTCTACGATATCGCCGATTTTTCCAAATCGCTCTATTCCATTTCGCGAGAGTACGTCCAAAAATTGATTTCGTATCTGATCCACCCCACTTCTCCACTGCGCGTCGAGAGATTCCCATGCATCACTTCCGGTCGCCATATCGAAACCATCCAATACAGGGACCAGATCTTCGATGAACGACTCCTTCGCACGTGAGGCGATCCGTTCCGCATTGAGGAGAGTCTCCTTGCGCATATTTACCGAATCAGCTTTGCAGCGCTGCCATCCGTCGAGGTACTCCTGACGCTCTGATTTCACTTGCTCAAGTTCCTTCTTGAGAATCTTAAATTTTGATTGCGCAGCCGCTATATCTCCGAGATCTTCCTCGGGTACAATATCGGCCTCAGGTTGGTCGGTGAGAAGCTCCTCCTCGAGAGCTTCATGCTCGTTCTTCATGGAAAACGAGTATACCAAAAATGGGTGAGGAGAGCTAGCGCTTCGACCACTGTGGCGCTCGGCGAGCAGCCTTGAGACCAAACTTCTTACGCTCCTTGGCTCGTGGATCACGCTTCAAAAAACCTTTGACCTTGAGGTCCTTTCTTTGTTCAGGAACGATCTCGATGATTGCCCGGGAGAGGCCGTGTCTCACTGCTTCCGCTTGCGCTTTATGGCCACCGCCGCGAACGTGTGCTGACACTGCGTATGTCGCGCCAAGTACTTTGAGAGGCGCAAATGCCGTTTTGACCATTTGTTCGAGAGGAAAATACGCACCAGCCTCTTTGCCGTTTACCGTCATTGAGGAAGTTTTTGCTTCTGTGATCCGCACGCGCGCCGTGGCGGTCTTCCTACGTCCCACTGCTTCTGTATATGCTTTTTCTTTTACCATAAGTGTACGTGTGATAAATGTGCTACTCGGTAACGGCTAAATTTTTCATCCGCGCTGTATGCATCGTGTTGCGCGGAAGCATGCGAGCGACGGCCCGTCGAAGCGCTTCCGCGCGACCCTTCCGAGCTGTTAGGGAAGCGAGACTCTCTCGCTTCTGGCCTCCCGGAAACCCAGAGTAGGTCGTGTAGATTTTTTGCGTTCGCTTTCGTTCGCGAATGTAGAGTTTTGAGACATTGGTAACGGTCACCTTCACGTCAGAACTTATGTGAGGTGTGTAGTCGGCGCGAGTCTTACCCATGAGCGCCTTTGCGGCTTCCGAAGCGACACGTCCGAGCGTTTGACCTGCGGCATCGATTGTGTGAGTCTTCATATCCATACTATTTTACAAATTCAATACGCGCGGATTCGACTGCGCGTTTGCCGATTTTACCCAGGCGTACGATACGCGTGTATCCGCCCGCGCGTTTTGCGTATCGCCCAGCGATGTCACCGTGCAGCTTTTTCACAACATCGAGCGCTCCGCCCATACGATTCGCGACGACACGACGAGATGCCAAGGAATTCTGTTTGCTTGTGGTAACCAATCGCTCGATAAAGGGCCTCAGCTCTTTGGCTTTAGCGATGGTCGTGGTTATACCCTCTTCCAACACCAACGAACGCGCAAGGCTGCGAATGAGCGCTACACGCTGCCCTTTCTCTCGTCCGAGCTTTCTGTTCTTGTTGTGGTGCTGCATAGACCAATCGTTACTTGTCGTTGCGGAGCGTAAGGCCCATGTTTGATAGCGCACGCTTAATATCCTGAAGGCCTTTCTGGCCAAGGCCTTCGATGCCAAGCAGATCGTCTTCTCGCTTGCGCACCAAGCCCCCGACAGTTCGGATCGACGCGTTGTCGAGCGCCATCTCTACTCGTTGCGGGAGACTGAGCTCAGTAATCCGCGTCTTCAAAATCTCAGAATCCATCGCTACAACTTTATCTTCACGTCCGCTCGCGCGAGTAGACTCGCCGATCGGGGCCGAGATCTCAGGAATCTCTTCCTCCTTAAACCCGACGATTGCGCGAAGCTGATGAATCATCGTTTCGATCGAACGCTCAAAAGCTTCACGGGGTGGAATGGTGCCGTCTGTCTCGATGACTATTCGAAGACGATTAAAATCTGTTCTGTCACCGACGCGCATGTTCTCAACTTCGTAGTTGACGCGTCGAATAGGAGAAAAGATCGCGTCGAGGGCAATGGTGCCGATCTCCACGCGCTCCTTCTGGTGAGATTCCTTGGGTATGTACCCCAAACCCCGCTCCGTGCGAACCTCAAGCTCGAAATTGATCTTTCCGGTAACGTCTGCGATGTGTTGTTCGGGATTTAGTACCTCTACTTGGCCAGGCAATTTGAGATCCGCCGCGGTTACCTCCTTCGGGCCTTTCACTGAAAGAGTGATAGTTTGAGGCTCGTCGGTCAGAAGCTTGAATCGAATTTTGCGAATGTTGAGGAGTATGGTGACCACATCTTCCTTCACACCTTCGATTGTGGAAAACTCATGAGAAATCCCCGGAATCTTAACGTGCGTCACGGCGGCTCCTGGCAAAGAGGAAAGAATGATGCGGCGTAAGGAATTTCCCAGAGTAAAACCGTAGCCCGGGAAAAGTCCGTCTACTTCGTAAACCCCATTTCTATCGGTTTCAGACACTACTCGTGGCTTACTTGGCAAGGCAATGTGATAATCGGACATATAAATATAAGAGTGTCAACTTCTAGTAAAAATGGCCTACAACTATACCCTATCTACTGTAAAACTCAAACACCGTGGCGTAATCAAGCCCCGTCTCGATCGAATTGTAAGAAGGCTCCCCAATCACTTCAGCCTTTAAAGAATCGATATCAACATTGAGCCACTGGGGAACAGTTCGCATTGATTCAGGATTCTTCTCCTTAAGAATCGTGAAAAGCGGGCTCTGCTTACTTCCCTCTCGCACGCCGAGCACGTCGCCTTTGCGTACTTGATGTGAGGGGGTAGTAATACGACGACCGTTGATTGTAATGTGGCCGTGGGAAACCATTTGGCGTGCAGCGCGACGAGTAGAGGCAAATCCCGCGCGGTACGCCGCTCCATCGGCGCGCATTTCAAGCGACTTGTGTAAGCTGGTGGAAGGATCCGGCTGAGCAAAGGCAGCCTGCGCATAATTCGAAAGTTGCTTTTCTGAGATACCGTAGGTGTATCGGACTCGCTGTTTTTCGAGGAGCTGACGACCGTAATCGCTTCCTCCCCCGCGGCCTCCACGAGTCTTTTTTGCAGGTGAGCGAGCTTCTGAGAGCGCAAATTTCTGCGATTGCGTCTTCTCAAAGACAGCAGCGCCGAGACGCTTCGCAATTTTGTATTTTGATTTGATGAGCAGCATAGTGAAAATTAGATGCGACGCGGCTTCGGTGGTCGCGGACCATTATGAGGTACCGGTGTGTCATCTGCAATCCGAGTCACATCGATTCCCTTCCCCGCAAATCCACGAAGCGCGGATTCTCGGCCCGCGCCAACGCCACGAATGATCACATCGACCTCCTTCACACCGATGATGGCTGCTTTCTCGCCCACAAGCTCGCCGACTTTAGCAGCTGCGAAGGGAGTCCCTTTCTTGGCTCCAGCAAAACCGAGCGAGCCCGAAGAGGACCATGCGACCGCATTGCCGTTCTTATCGCAAAGGAGAACCTTGGTGTTGTTGTAGGTGGCATGAATATACAGCGTGCCTGCGATGATGTTCTTCTTGGCGACACGCGCCAAAGATCGGGATTTGAGTCCCTGATCCACGCTCCCGCCAGACTTTCGTATAATTCGTTTTTTTCCCATATATTAATTAATCATGTTTTCTCAAGCTTGCGACGACCGCTCGTCATCGTCTTGCGTACATTGCCTCGAACGGTGCGCGAATTGGTCTTCGAACGCTGTCCACGAGCCGGTAGGTGCTTAGCATGACGACTGCCACGATAGGATTTGATGTCTTTGAGACGACGAACGTTGCTGCTGATGTCTCGGCGCAATTCGCCCTCGAGTTGGAACTTCTCAATCGATTCACGAAGTGAAGTCTCTTCTTTCGCGGACAAATCTTTGGGTCGGCGACCAAAATCAATGCCAAGCGCTTTGAGTGTCGATTGCGCACGCGGTCGGCCTACACCATATATAGCAGTAAGCCCGATCTCGAGCCTCTTTTCTTCTGGTATGGTGATTCCTGAAATACGCATGTAAATATTAACCTTGTCGTTGCTTGTGACGTGGATTTTTGCAAATGACCCACAAACGCCCTCGGCGCTTTACGGATTCACAGTGCGTGCAAATTTTCTTTACGGATGACTTTACCTTCATGAAACTTTTACAATCGTCGGGTTATTCGAGCGCGCCCACCGTATGGATCGAGTCGCACTTCCACTTTGTCGCCGACAAGTACTTTAATTCTATGCAGTCGCATCTTGCCGGCTAGGTACGCGAGCACCTTTTCTCCGCCTTCGAGATTTATCCGAAACAAAGTATTGGGAAGCGCCTCATCGACAACTCCTCCAACGACCTGGGGTTCGGACATATGATCTGCGCCAAGAAATATAGCAGGTAGTGTTTGGTACGTCAAATTTTGGGCGGCATTCGCTGTGGATTCGAGACGCTCATAAAAATCGAGACCCCGTCCTCGCCACGCATGTGGTCCGAGAACGGGGCTAGAGGCTCATCGCAGGCTCCTCCGTCGGAGCTTGCGAGGATCGTCGAGGACACCGAGGTCCTCGAGGATCCGCCGGATCCTCGGGCCGAGGCATCCCCCGATGTGGAGGTATGCCGCTAGCCCAAGGACCACCGAGAAAACAATGACTCCAAGAAAGAAGAGAATCGCATCAACGCTCCCCTCGGTAGCCTCCTGGGCTATTCGCCCAAGGATGTCAAAAAAACCGTCAATCATGAGGGGTCCTTTCTTTTTTTGTACCTAGCGATAAGCTAGGCGCTGCAAATGATGCCTCATTATTCTAAGCATGTCAAGTGCTGCCAGTGGGCAACTTGCAAGGCTCTACTCCGCCATTTTCGGGGCTTCGATTTCGATCCTTATGCCTGTCGCAGCAGTCGGGAAGCTCTTCTTCCATGGCGGTTCGATGCGGGCATGCGCCTCTTGAATGCCCGCGAAGCCCCCTACTATTGTCTCGAAAGCGCTATTTTCGCGACCGGCCAAAGCCGCTGAAAGCGCGGATGAGTCTACATTCCAAATCAGCTGAGCGTCACCCATGAGTGTGAAGGTGATGGGGTCAACTCCGTATGCAATGGACGATGTGGTGGCAAGACGCGCTTGGAAATTCTCGCCCGTGACGAGCTGTACTACTCCAGGCTGCACCACCTCCGTTGCCGATTGTGCCACGACTGCGGCAAATACGTCTGCGGAAAAGATGGGCATCTCGATGTGCGCTTTTTCGTGAATTCGAACAGCAGATCCTGCCTCCGTGGTATTGGGCAATGATTGATAGCTTATCTGCGCAAGACCGGGAAACGCTACCTTACCCGCGGTGACGGCCTGTGCGAACGCCGCTTCCTGAGCTTTCGAAGTAAGTCGAGTACGAACTGCCGAAATTGCTGCCGTAAGAGCGCCTGGTGCCGTCGCGGGTTCGTCACCCACGATACCGCCCACCATGGGGGTGGTTGACTTTGCATACACTTTGGAATACATATCGCCTGACTTCAGGCCAGGCAGCGTGAATCGAGAAACTGGCCCGACGTTGTACTTTTCACCCGGAGCGTCCGCGACGACCGTGACCTTGATCTCGCCTGGCGACGATCCACTCTTGCCGGGAATTACAACGTCTGCGAGAACCCGGAAAATGAGTCCTTCGGGCGTCTCGAAACGAGTGTTCTTTATAAGCTTCACGCTCGAAGCAGAATACTCGTTGTAGACGACGATGCTCCCCGACGCTTTGTTTTCAACATGACGCACGCCTTGCGCAGGGATAACCTCTGAATCTTCTATATCAAACGAATGCACAGCGTAGGTAAGAGGTGAGGACGAAATAGGCCTTGATTCCGGTCCCGCAATGAAAGAAATTGAATTACTGAGTGCAATCTGTCGCGACTTCGGGATCACCGTAATGGTAGTAGATCGAAAACTCAGAAGCGCAAGCGCGGCTACAACGAGGAGTCCGCAGACTGCGGCAATCCATATAATCCAACGAGAGAAGCGCCGCGGACGCGGAAGACTGAGACTATCGTCAGAATCCAAGCCCTGTCGGGGCGAGAGCGGAGGTACACGCAGCGGCGGACGAGGTCGAGAAGGCGGCTGGATGCTTCGAATGCCGCGCGGAGCACTCTCCTCAGGGTTTTCTATGCGGACGGGCACTTCACCATCATCATTAGACCCTCCAGCGGAGGGAGGCAAAATGTCTTGAAAGTAATCTCTTGCCATAGGCGTGCGCTTTAGTATATCAAATATTTATGCTGATGCTTTCTCGATATTCACAAGTGCACAGGAGAGCGCAAGTGAGGGGTCGAGTCCGACCACGTCGCCTGGGGCGATAATCTTCGAAAAGTCTTTGGCGAGTATGTTCCGCACTTCGAACGGTTGCGTCGTAAGCGTAAACTGCGCAAAGTCTATCCGGGTGAAAAAACGAGACAGCCAAGTCGCGAGGTCAGGATGCGCTATGAGAAGCAGTGTATTCGGTAACCTTCGATTCGACACGCACTTACTTATCGCCTCGCCAAACATTTTTACCAACTCTGGCTCTGCGCTCACCATCGAGACACGTATCGCATCGCATGCCGGATCCGAGCATTGCTCGCGCGCGAGCATTCGCATCATACTGAGCGCTTCCTCTGGCATACCAGTACCCGCAATACGACTAACGATCTGCCGCGTGCCTTCGTTGACAGATTGCGATTCGACCGCGATACCCTCGCGAATCACTGTAATCGTCGACCCCCCACCTCCGATATCGATGACTACATAATCCTGCGATTCCCCCATGATCTCGGCGAGCACAGAGACCGATGCGCGCGTAGCTGAGCGAAAAACGGGAACTAGGTGCGGAAACGTCTGTTGAAATGCAATTTCTATATCGCGACGGACTTCATGGGTAACTTCACTTAGGAGAGTAGATACAGCCAATCTCGTTACTCGCTTTTTCGTTGGAATCGAAGTCGGATATCCGTTGAGTTCGGTGCGTATGACACTTGCCTCAAAAAGACTCGATGTATCGATATCTCTTTCTGACTCAAGAATCTTTGCTGCCATATCGGAAATGTGACGGTCTGTGATAGTCGTTTCTTTCGAATATTTCGACTCGACTCGACTGACTTTAGACCGGGCAATCTGCGAGTGTAAGATGACGAAGAGTTCCGTTGGCACACCGCCTTTAGGGGAGTGCGCAGAATATGATTTGTTGAGCTTCTCGCCCACCGTGCGAATTTGGGATCCGATACTCGCGACACCGGCTGGATCCGAATATGTGAGAGGCGCGCGCTCTGCAGCGAGGACCCGAGCCGGCCCCCTTTTTGTCGGCACAATGATCGCCAGCCCCACGCTACCTCCGCTAACATCGGCTACAGCAACAATGAGCTCGCGCTTACGCCCGAGATAAATTCCAAACATCGGATCATTATATCGCATAAGCACACATCGCTGACGCAATAGTGCGAGGACGTGTGAGTAGTTACTGCACGAGTATTGCTTTGATGCGACGAATGCCCGAGGCCACCGCTTCTTCTTTTTGGATTTTGAAGGTGCGGCCATCACCTATCTCTTTTGTATTCGACACATGGGGGCCGCCACAAAATTCGATTGAAAACGCCTTATCGAACTGCGGATCTTCCGGCGTGGCGCTCTTTGGTCCAAGTGAATACACCGAGACTACCTCGGGATACTTCGCCCCAAATTCGTGCTCGGCCCCCAAAAGCTCCGCCTCCGCTTTTGGCAGTGTCGACCGAATCATTGGGAGCTCTTCGCGGATCTTGTCGTTCACGATGCGTTCCACCTCCTTGATCTGCTCAGGAGTCATTTTAGCTCCATATGAAAAGTCGATACGTAAACGCTCCTGCGTAATGTTGCTACCTCGCTGCTTTACCGAGGGTCCGAGGACGATTTGCAATGCCTTCAAGAGGAGATGATGTGCCGTATGAAGTCGAGTGGTCTTTTCCGACGTATCAGCTAAGCCACCTTTAAATTTTTGTTCGCTTCCCGCGCGAGATTGCTCCGAGTGCTTTCTCATTTCTGCCTTAAAGCCCTCCTCGTCCACGTCGATGCCTCGCTCTTTCGCAAGTTCGGTCGTCATTTCAAACGGAAAGCCGTGAGTGGTGAAAAGCGTAGAAGCCTGCGGGCCAGAAATATAGCCGGAAGCAACCACTTTCTCAAATTCGCGCATGCCAGATTCAAGCGTGTGGGCAAATTGTTTCTCCTCTTTCCAGATTTCATCGGTAATGTGTTGATATGCCTCCTCACTTTCCAATTCGGAATATGCGTGTTTGTACTTTTCGATGAAGTTGACCGCACATTTTACGAGCATGCTGTCTTTACCCTCACCACGCTCCACGCCCAGCTTTTGCGCATGCTGCGCTGCGCGACGCAACAATCTGCGGAGTACATACCCACGCTCGGTGTTGGAGGGATGCACACCCGCCCCAAGCATAAACGTGGCTGCACGCATGTGATCGGCAACGATGCGGAACGAGCGTCGATATCGGCTGTCCGCATAATCCTTTTTTGAAAAATGCTCGAGCAAACTAATGGTCTCTGCGAATACATCTATTGCAAACACATCGGGATCTCCCGCGGCCGCAGCAGCTATGCGCTCAAGGCCGCCTCCGAAATCAACATTTTGCTTGGGCAAGAGGCCGAAAGAGCCGTCTTCCTTCTTGATATACTGCATGAAGACAGAGTTACCAATCTCAAGGAACCGCCCACAATCGCAATTGGGATGACATTCAGCGCCAAATTTGGCATCATGCGGCGTTCCAAAATCATAGAATACTTCCGAGTCGGGCCCGCCCGGCTCGCCTGCGGGCATATTTTCCGGCACCCCGGCTCTACTCCACCAGTTTTTTCGCGCCTCATAAAAGAAAATTCGTCCGCCTTGCATCCCAAGTCGATATCCATCGGCCTCTGAGCCAATAGCGACGATTTTGGCGTCGATTTGCTTGCGCGCGAAAAGCTGCGACCATATCTCGGCTGATTCCACATCTCGAGGGACGTTATTATTTTCATCTCCGATGAAGGCCGTTACGTACAATTTGTGCGGATCTAGACCTATTTCATTCGTCAAAAATTCGAAGAACCATGGCAATTGTTCCTTTTTGAAATAGTCTCCCAGCGACCAGTTGCCAAGCATTTCAAAAAAAGTCGTATGGCGATTGTCCCCCACTTCTTCAATATCTTCGGCGCGAAAACTCTTTTGACTGTTTACAAGACGATTGCCCTCGGGATGAGGCTCGCCGAGAAGGTATGGGACCAGCGGCTGCATCCCGCTTCCGGTAAACAATGTCGTGGGGTCATTCAGAGGGACAACAGGAGCCGAAGGAATAATTGTATGCCCGCGCGCCCTCAAAAATTCCAGATATTTCGTACGGATTTCGTTGATAGTCATTTGAAAGAGCGTAACGCGTCCCTCCAATTTGTGCAACCGCGCAAAAGGGACTATGCTCAGCGAATGAAATACGATCTACATGCCCTACCGAATGGTTTGCGCATCATCCTTGCACCCATGCGTGACACCAAAACAGCGACCGTTGTCGTGATGAGCGGCACTGGTTCGCGGTATGAAAATGAGCGCGAAAACGGCCTGGCGCATTTTCTCGAGCACATGTTTTTTAAGGGCACCAATAAACGAGCCTCCGCGCGGGCGATCAGCGAAGAGCTCGACGGCGTCGGCGCTATATACAACGCATTTACCTCAAAAGACCGGACCGCATATTTCGCGAAAGTGAGCGGCCAATACATCGACCACGCGCTCGATGTAATCAGCGATATTTTCCTTAATTCGACTTTACCGGCTGTAGAGATCACGAAGGAGCGCGGTGCCATCATCCAGGAAATCGACATGTATGAGGATATGCCGATGAGGACGGTAGACAACGTTTTCGATGCGTTGATTTTCGGTCTATCCGGTGAAAATGAACAGCACCCACTCTCGCGCACTATCCTTGGCCCCAAAGAAAATATCCGTGCATTTACCCGCAAGGATTTTGCGTTGTATTTGAAGCGCAATTACGTACCAGCCAACACTGTTGTGTGCGTAGCAGGATCTTTCTCAGCCGACCGTGTACTGGCAAAAATAAGGAAAGATTTTGGCCGACTCGCCGCGTCTTCTGCCCCCACCTACGCTCCGTATGCGGCGGTACAGACCGCTCCGCGCATTGCAATCAAGGAGAAGAAAACCGATCAGACGCAACTCATGCTGGGTGTCCCCGCATATCCATATGAACACCGCGACGAGTATGCACTCGCGGTATTGACGACAATCCTTGGTGGGGGCATGAGCAGTCGACTTTTCCTTGAAGTGCGCGAGAAGCGTGGTCTCGCGTATTCAGTGCACGCGTGGGCTGATAAGTATCCGGATACGGGTTATTTTGTCGTCCAGGCTGGGGTGGAGCACGCAAAACTCGAAAAGACCATTACGACAATCCTTGCGGAATTTAAGAAAATCAAACGACTGCCAGTAGCTCAGAGCGAATTAGATAAAGCAAAATCGTATATCAAAGGCACCCTTACGCTCTCATTAGAGACGAGTGATGAAATAGCACAAAGTGCGACGACTTCCCTTCTCGCAGTCGGAAGAATCCGCCCACTCGAAGAGATAATTAAAGGCATCGACAGGGTAAGCGCCCACGACGTACAGCGGGTGGCCAAAGACATCCTTAAGACCTCCTCTCTCAACCTCGCGATTATCGGCCCGCATCTGCACAAGGATGCATTACTTTCTCTTCTGCGCGTTTGATCACAGCCAATCAATGGTCTTTTGGCCGTATTTTGTTAGGTACGCATTTGTTTTGCTAAAAGGTTTTGAACCGAAAAAGCCACTATGGGCTGAAAACGGTGAGGGGTGGGCGGATTCGATCACGAGGTGTCTGGCACGATCGATGTGCGCACCTTTGGCTTTTGCATAGTTACCCCACAGAATGAAGACGAGGTTTTCTCGCTCACTGGACAACTTATAGATAACCGCATCAGTAAATTCCTCCCACCCCTTTTTCTGATGCGAACCGGCATTGCTCGCGCGTACGGTGAGAGTGGCGTTGAGCAAGAGTACTCCTTGTTTCGCCCACCGCTCCAAATCCCCTGTCCGGTGTAGTAATTTTTGCCCCAGATCACTCTCTATCTCCTTAAAAATGTTTTGAAGCGACGGAGGCAGACTCACCCCGTCGCTCATCGCAAAGCAAAGACCGTTGGCCTGCTTAGGCCCGTGGTATGGATCTTGGCCGAGTATCACCACCTTCACCGCACCAAATGGGCATAGATCGAACGCCCGAAAAATGCTCTTCGGTGGCGGATAGATGATGGCATGCTGATATTCGCTTTTTACAAACTCTCGCAACTTCGTAAAATATTCCTTACCAAACTCCTCGCGAAGAACAGCTTTCCACGAGGGTTCTATCTTTACACCATCCGATGAGGTCATGCGATCAGTATACAAAATATTCAAATTGTCATACCATTACTCGACATGAGTGATTTAGAGTCTCGTTTCGTGCCAAAGATACCATTGATCTCTGAAGAGATTCTCCAACAAGGTATCCGTGCCACTCTCGACGTTCTTCAGAAGAATATACCGAGAGAAAACATTGCTGCGGCGGTAACGGGACTCCGAGGGCATTCCGAGACAGCACTTTCTGACCTCGAATCACGGAAAAAAATAGTTGAGCTGTATGCAATCGCCGGTCACTTTTCGGAGCATGTGTGGGAGAAGATCTCTGCATGGCACAAAGATCACCCTGCTGAAATCGGGACGTTGACCGGTCCAGCCGAAAACCGAGTGTTTAGCACGATCCCACACCAAGTCATCCGCGAAATGTTTCAACGAGATCCACAAGACGGGTTTGAAAGATTACGAACGTTTGCATCCGATACAATGACTCATTTAAAGACGCAGTACTTTAGAGAGTTATTCGAGATTCTGAAAAAATCGGAAACACGAGAAAGCGATCAGTCTTTCGAGGTACGCGCACTACATCGTTACGTATCTGTTTTTAAAGACTTAGAGGGGCGACTGAAGCAGTTTGGCGGTAATCCCGAACAACATATCGGGGCTGGCCTTAATACCGCGTACGTCGTATCGTGGCAAACCATCCAATCTCTGCCCGCTGCGTTTGAAGATGTACATAAACGCGTGCCTACCGAGCAAGAATACGATCAACTCCTTCAGGCCGCTCGAAATCTCGTTCTCTACCTCTCTACGCTTGAGATATCTGTTTTCACTCGAGTCTTGTCCTCTCTTTACCCGCAGAAACAATCCCCTTCAGGTGTAAAAACATCCCCCAACATGCTGGGGCTTATCATTAAAGAAGATGCTCAGGGTCGAATCGCGGTAGACATTCACCCGAAGGCTCTCAAGACATTAGCGGCAAATGTCACATTACAGCTCGAAAAGAAAGACTGGAAAGAAAAACCCGTGCTCATGGGATGCCCCGCTCTTGCAGCACGAGGACCAAGCGGTAAGAATCTTGTAATAGAGATCTTCGATTGGTCCGCGGATCTTGCGCGAAAATTTTATGTACCGCCCGCTACCACACGTAATGAGTCTTGATGCTGTTGGACTTGGCGGCTGATGCGGGCATGCCATCTTTGCGGGGTTTGCCGTTTTTTGGTGTCACGTCTTTTACCTCAGTCGAAAGGCCCATTGTGCCGAGTTGCTCGAGAAACGGATCTGGATCAAGCTCTTCCACGTTGACCATCGTCTGCGGATTCCAAATGCCTTTCGCGACGAGGATCGCAGCCGCGATGGGTGGCACACCTGCGGTGTAAGAAATTGCCTGGGATTCTACCTCTTTGTAGCATTTCGCGTGATCGCAGTTGTTGTAGATCAATACCTCGCGCCATTTGCCGTCTTTCCAACCTTTCACCAAGTCGGCGATGCAGGTGTAGCCCGTGTACGTTTTTGCGAGCGACGCGGGGTCTGGCAATACCGCTTTCAACACCTTGAGTGGAACGACAGTCACGCCCTCCGCAGTTGTGACGGGTTTTTCAGAAAGCATGCCGAGGTTGCGCAACACTCCGAACACGTTGAGATAATGATCGCCAAAACCCATCCAGAAACGAATGCTTTTTGCCTTCATGTTTTTCGAGAGCGAATGGAGCTCATCGTGACCATTGAGGTACACCGGACGCTTGCCAACTACGGGAAAATCGTAGTCCCACCGCTCGCTGTGCACTGGCCGCTCCACCCATTTGCGATTGATCCACGTCCACACCTTTTTAAATTCGCGAAAGTTGATCTCGGGATCGAAGTTGGTCGCGAAGTAGCGGCCGTGTGAACCCCCATTAACGTCTAAAATGTCGACGGTATCTATTTTGTCGATATAGTGCTTCTGAGCGAGCGCGGCGTAGGCATTCACCACTCCCGGGTCAAAGCCTACTCCAAGAATTGCATTGATGCCTGCCTGTGCACACGCCTCTTTCTTTTTCCACTCGTAATTCGCGTACCACGGTGGATCCTCAGCGACTTTATTCGGATCCTCATGAATCGCTGTATCCATGTATGTCACCCGCGACTGAATACAAGCCTCAAGCACTGACATGTTGATATATGCCGTACCGAGATTAATGACAATCGAGGAATGTGTCTCTTTGATGAGACTCACTAACGCCGGAATGTCCATCGCGTCCACTTCTCGCGCATAAATCTTGCCATCCACTCGCTTGATACTCTTTTTGCGCATCACACTTTCGATAATCTTTTCCGCTTTCTCTACCTTGCGCGTTGCAATACAGATATCACCGAGCACATCGTTGTTTTGTGCGGCTTTGTGCGCAGCAACGTGAGCTACAGCGCCGGCTCCTACAATCAGTATGTTTGGCCTCATTTCGGATGTAAACATTAAGATAAACTCCTACGGAAGTCATCGTAATTAAATTCTCGAACTACGTCAACCTTTCCATCAAGTCTCTTCACTACAATCGAGGGCATTTGGATTCCATTAAACCAATTCATTTTGACCATTGTGTAGCGAGCCGCGTTATCAAACACGACATAATCACCAACCTCGAGTGGACTTGAGAAATCGTACGTCCCCCATATGTCCCCTGCAAGACATGTGTTGCCTGCGATCATAAAACGATGCGGGCCTTTTTTATGGTCGGCGAGGGCTGCGTCTTCGTGATAGACGAGGTTGTCCAACATGTGCGTTTCGACTGCAGCGTTAATGATCGCGATATCGAGTTCATTCTTCACCATGTCGAGCACCTGCGTCACGAGAAATCCTGAATCGAAAACCGATGCCTCGCCGGGTTCAAGATATACCTTCACATCAAAATCAGTAGCAAATTTCTTGAGTCGGCCGCAAAACTTGTCCAGTGGATAGTTTTCATTGGTAAATGCGATGCCACCGCCGAGACTCACCCATTCCATTTTTTTTAGCAGAGCACCGTATCCCTCTCCGATCTGATCAACAATCTTTGAGAATGCATCAAAATCGCCATTTTCACAGTTTACGTGGAACATCAAGCCGTTGAGTTTGTCGGCAACTTCCTCGATCGCCGTTATATCCTTCACACCGAGCCGACTTGCCGCGCGCGCGGGATCAGCGAGGTCAAAATGCGAATGACTGATGCCAGGATTCGCACGCAAACCGATATTCATACCCTTCACCGAGTCATACAATCGGTCGAATTGTGATCGGGAATTAAAAATAATTTTGCTCGCAAATGTCTTGACCTTGTCTATATCTTTTTGTGACCATGCCACGCTATAGGCTTGCGTCTCGCCGCCAAACTTTTCATGCCCAAGCCGCGCTTCAAAGAGCGAGCTCGAGGTCGTGCCATCCATGTATTCGCTCATCAAAGGGAAGACAGACCATGTCGAAAAGCACTTTAAAGCCAACAAAACCCTTGCACCGCTTTCTTCCCGGACATATCGTATCTTTTCGAGATTCTTTAATAGGCGCGTCTCGTCTATCAAATAATAAGGCGTCCGTATCTCCGAGTGAGAATTTGCAAACTCCGATATCGATTGTTCTTCTGCCATAAACGAACTATAGCAACTCTCTGGTCAGAATAAAGAGCTATAAAGCGCCTTCGCTTTTTAACAGCGCCATTTTTTTGGTCGTCCCGCCTCGGTTGTAGTTGCCCAAGCTGCCGTCGGATCGGATGACGCGATGGCACGGGATGTCGCGATTGTAATTGGAACGCATGATCGCACCTACTCCACGAGCCGCCTTCGGATTCCCGGCCTTTGTAGCCACCTCTTTGTATGTCATCGACTTCCCTTTTGGGATTTTCGCAACAATCGCACGGACTCTTTCTGCAAATGTTTTCACGATCTCTTTTTGGCAAACGCCATCATCTTTTTGCCTACAGCCTCTCGGTACACGCAGTAATCGCACGCAGAATCTGCAGCGGGAAGCTCAGCGCTATCGAGACACGCCTTTATTTCCAAAATAGCATTTTCAACCCACGAATCATCGCCCTCATACGGGATAAGCGTGAGCTCAAACTCGAGAACTCCGTCGAACGCTTTTTTATCCCTGTCCGCGTTTGCGTATACCCAGTAGCTGGTGTTTGAGACCTTGAATCCATTTCGACGAAAAAGCCATTGGTAGATCTCAAGCTGCCTTTTGTAGGCGATATGCCACTCCTGATCGAGCTCCTCAATCTTTCCATCCTTGCTTGTGGCCTTATAATCTACGATGATCAATTCGCCGTTGGGGCGCACCCATACGTCATCGACTCCCCCACTGATACGCAACCCCGTTTTTTCATGATTGAGAGTGATGCCTCGTTTGAGCGCATCGCGCCATTCATCCATCCGAGGGTCATCAAACGGTACCGCGTCAAGGCCATAGGCATTCATGAGTGGATGTGACGTCTTATCCGCTCGATGCACGTCAAACTCTTTTTTCAATAGTGCGTCTACCGCACTATTGAGGTTGAACGGATATCCAGGTGGTCGCGCAGTTCCGAGCTTGTTGTCAATGTAAAAACACCGCTTACACTCCATGTATAGGCTAATTTTGGAGCGAGAGAGGCGAAAATTCGGACCCCCGTAATTCCAATTGGGGTTTCTGTCGGGTTTGTAGTAGCCACTCATGGTGGCAGTATATCACTCTCCTTTATGACTGCGGAGGATTCGCTTCGTGCACATCGGGGGCATGATCGGCGAACCAATGTTTAAAGCGATTTTCCACGTACCACATTCCTGTAAACATGACGAGCGCGAGAATCGTGACAAAAAACGCGACCGCGTAGAGGCCAAACCCCACAGCGATACCGAGGCCTGCGGCTATCCATAACCCCGCCGCCGTCGTAACGCCGTGCAGCGCTTCGTTTCTAAAAATAATAAGTCCACCTCCTATAAAACCAATGCCCGTGATTATCGCCGCGGCGACGTTCATAGGGTCGAAATTCACGTAGCCAAGGTATGATCCGCCCACATAACTTCCTGTGAGGACAAACAGGCACGATCCAAGACTCACTAGACCAAACGTCCGTGTGCCGGCGGATTGCTTCGCTATCACCGCGCGTTCCGTCCCGACGATGCCGCCGAGCACCATCGCGATAAGTAACTTCAAAAACATCACTATCGTCGGGTCAGTAAACAGGGCTAAAGGTCGCATACACAGATATTCTATCAGATCCCGCAGAGCTGTCGCGCCTCCTCCAAGATCTGCGGGACACGATCCGGCTTAACCCCAAACTCCTTCAGAAGATGCGGGGTTGAGATGTGTTTACAGAGTACAATTTTTTGATCCAGTAGACGGTGTTTTTCAGCCTCAGTGAGCGTCGTAAGACATGTAAGCGGGTGGACGCGTCCGTCCTCGATCAAATTGAAAAGCCCGCGACCTCGGGGATAATCCCACCCGAGCAGCGTGAGGCCTGAGCACTGCGCATAACGCACAGCGTTTCTGGTAAATCTCGTATTGGTTACGAGCCACCCTTCGTCCACTCGCGAGGAAGCAAGCGGCGTATGCCGAAGATCCTCATAACGCGCGAACACATAGAGCGCATCCTTGATGTCCGTTTTTCCCGCGGCGTCATTGTGGAATTTGGCCTCGATTCCGATGCGTTTGCCGTTTTTCTCGGCGAGTACATCTACCTCGTGTGGCGCACACCTCCCCGTGAGCGCAACGCCTGTTTGCGTTTTCCAACCGTGCGCTCGCAAAATTTCCGAGAGGAATTGTTCGAACGGGAAACCCGATGGCCCGAGGGAAAACACTGCACGCTTAATCGAATACCGAGCCGCAACGGGCGTTTTCTCTTCTTTACTCAGAATCTCAAACGCGCGCGCGTAAATTTCTTCGGTCGTTATTTCTGGCTTCAACTCGTGCATCACGTGCGCAAGCACGCGAGCGCGCATGGTCGTGGAGGCTCCTGCAAGCTTCAATGAGTGCTCGAGTTTGGCGGGATCAAATGCCTCTTGTTCGCCATCGGCTTTCGTGACAAGCATATGCTTCACAAGGCGGGGAACTGTGGCGGGCTCTTGCGGGCTTGTATTCATAGTGACCGAGTGGTTCATTGTACCTCGTTTCTCAAGCATTCTTTTGCTATACACATTTACTTTGAACTCAAAGCGCCGCCTCCAAGACATACATCACCGTCATACAGTACGAGAGACTGACCTGGCGTGGCTACGTGAGGCTTTTCGAAATTCACGCATATCCGACCCGCCACTTCGCAAATCACGGCCTTCACGGGACTTTCGTGATATCGAGCCTGTGCCATAAGAGTGCGGTTCGCTTCGGGTGCCGCGTCGACCCAGTGAACATCGTCGAAATATGCGGAGTCCCGCTCCGCATCTTCACGTCGTGGCGATACGGTAATCGTGTTCGTGAACACGTCGATGTTGGTCACATAGAGCGGCGTAACGCTGCGTATTTTTGTCGAGTAACCATGCCTTTGCCCAATGGTAAAAAGCGCCGCCCCCTCATGCTCTCCGATAACCACACCCTCCATCAAGACAGGGCCGGGTACGAGCGGCATATACCGAGAAAGAAATTCCGGAAGGGATATATGTCCTACAAAACAAAGTCCCTGGCTGTCCGGCTTACGTGCGACCGGTAAGCCACGACGCACTGCCTCCGCGCGGACCTGAGTCTTATGAAGTCCGCCGATCGGAAACATCGCATGCGCGAGATCGTGCTGCGTTAGGCGGTATAAAAAGTATGACTGATCTTTGCTCGAGTCAACCGCACGCAAAAGATCGAAGACCCCCTCGCGCGCTCGCGTTCGCGCATAGTGACCTGTCGCCACGTAATCCGCTCCTTCACTCAAGCACCACTTCATAAAGGTGCCAAACTTTATATGCTGATTGCACAAAACATCAGGATTAGGAGTTATTCCACGCGCATAATCTGCGACCATCGCATCCACGACGTATTTCTTATACGCCTTCGAGAGATCGATTTCGCGGAAAGGTATGCCAAGCGCCGCCGCTACCCTCATAGCATCGAGGCGGTCTTCCTTCCAGGTGCACTCTGTAAATTCAGGTTGCCAAATCTTAATGAACGCGCCTACCACGTCGTATCCCTGCTCTTGTAGCAGCGCGGCGGAAACCGCGCTATCGACGCCACCCGAGAGCCCTATGAAGATTGTTTCCCGTTTTTCCATCGTGGCTATGAGATTCTACCAAATTTAAGAACTTGGCAAGCGAATACAAAGGATCAAAGAGTCCAAGAGCCAAAGCGTCAAAAGTTATAAAGAAACCAAAGGTCTAAGATTCGGACTTGCTTGTCCCGAGCGAAATCGAGGGGCGGAGACGGAATACGCACCTGCAGTTCTGGTTCCACCCGATGTCGGGCGACGCCCAAATGCCGTCCAGCCACAAACTGTCGCCGCGGCGTGCAAGCTTGAAGACGTGCGAGCGGTTGGGGAAGTCGGTGATCTGCTTCATGCCCATGTAAATCCATTCATCTAAAAGTTGGTTTCGATATTCCAAGCGATAGTTGGGACCGGTATCGACCGGGCACAATTCCAATCCGAGGATTTGAGCTCGCTCATAGATTTGGTCGGTCGTGGCACTGCTTTTGAGCCCAAGGTCGCCAACGGTCAAATCAATGAGCGTCACTTTCTCCGGATTCTTGCCCGGTACAAATTTCCTGCTCTTAAGCATCAATTTTGCATAGTTGGAAATTTTAATGCCGGCCGCTTCCATTAGGGATATGAGTTGCTCGGCTGACTTGCCTCCGATCTCGACATTCTCTCTGCGAATTTTCTTATCGGGGAATGATGTATAGATATGCTCGAGAGTCGCGGGAAATTTGTGGAAGATATTGAGATATTCAGGAAGTAGATTTCCGGCAGAATCTTCGCGAGCAATAGCGCCGACATAGACTTTGGTGTTTTCGTTTATTTGACTCGGCACATGGGCGATCTCCTCTCTCGTGCACTCAAATATGACCAGTATGTCTTCCTCGGCATTTCTTCCTTGTCGAAGCTCGGCGATGAGCGGTTCGCGACCACTCTGGTCAAATCCGCGGATAAGCTCGTCAATCTCATACAAAAATGCAAGCTCGTCTTTGGTGAATGGGGTTTTTTTCTCCCGTTTTTCTTTTAGCGTCAGCAGTGTGCGGAGATGCCGAGCCTCGTTACTCAACACTTTTCGTGGCTTCTCGTGATCGTTCTGAGTCCCATTAAGCGATTCGAGCGCCTCGATCAGATCGGAAGCAAACTCGTCAGCAAGCGTCGGGATGCGGTCGCTTTCTGCTCTGACTTGTAGCAGGGTGTGAAAACGAGTGTCGTATTCGATGGTCACGAGCGGCTTCTGCGTATCCTTATCCCGGAAGGAAAAGATCTCGACTTCGCCGCGTTTCATCTTATTGACGTAGCTTGTGCTCGTGCCGACGCAGTGATTCATATATTCCGACTCTTCCTCAAGGTGCGGCATGTTGAGGAGGCGGGTTAAGTAGTACTTTCCGCTCGAAGTCTCGAAGAGGTTTTCGTATGGATTGAGTGAGTCGTAACCACGCTCAGTTATTTCTGCGCGTTTGCGCCGTAGTTCAGCAATCTTCTGCAGCGTTTTCATTTCATGAAGTTCGGAAAGCTTAGTCATGTTTCCTTTATCTGATTGGAGAAATTTTGGAGATTCTACAAGTGCATCGACTATGGTGAGGACATCAAGTGCCGCCGCGTCTTCATTGTCCTCGAAATGGCGCGCAAGCTTAAGCGTGAGTGTTTGCTCTTCAGATTTGCTCAATGGTGGAGCGCTGTTGTGCGCCCGTTCGCTATTAACGCGAGTAGCGATGTCTCGGCTGAGAGATTCTATTTTTACGACGCTCACGGTCTCAGGGAGGCGGTAGAGTGCCTGAGTGAGTAAGGACTCTACCGGGTGAGAGGGAGGAATACCAAACTTTCCTTCAAAGCGTTTGGGAGGCATGTGGAAAGTGTACCAAACCCTAAAATGTTCTGCACACGAATACCTTTTTTGACATTGCCCCACAATACACCACCTTGCACTACGCCCCCAAGTACAAGCGCTTCTTGCGCAAATGCTCGGCGTAGGTCTTGCTGAAGTGAGTTACCCCCTTACGGTCTGCGAGATAAAACAAAAAGTCGTTTTTTGTCGGCTGTGCTGCGGCCATTAGAGCGTCGAGTGAAGGACTTCCGATCGGCGTGGGAGGCAGTCCTTTAAAACGATATGTGTTGTACGGTGAATCACTTTTTAGATCCGCTATTGTCAATTGGAAAGTCCCCTTCCCAATCGTATACAAGAAAGTGACGTCGACCTGAAGAGGCATGTCTCTGGCCAATCTGTTCCACAACACGCCAGCAATCATCCGACGATCGCTCGGATCTCGCGCCTCTCTCTCGACTATGGAGGCCATTTTTACTATCTCGTCGAGAGTGCGACTTGAACTCGCTATGATTGGCTGTATCTCCGCAATGCGTTTGTCGAAATTTTGTCGCATTGTCTCCATCACCGTCACTTCCGTGGCGTTTGGCATAAAAAAATACGTATCAGGAAAAAAGTATCCCTCTTGCGGTTGCGCTTCCAAAAGAAAATTCTCTTCATCGAAACGCTCAAGGAGTCTTCCGAATGTGACCGCCATCTCTTTCGTCATCGCGCCCTCATGGATGCGAACGCGGAGCGGCTCAAGTCCGAATTGGCCGATCGAAAGCGCGCGAGCGACCGCAAACACGCTCTTCGGCTCCTTAAACATGTAATCTCCCGCCCGCACCGTACGCTCTCGGCCCATCACACGCACCAACGTACTGAGCATTTTTGCCGAGCGAACCACACCATCGGATTCTAATTTCATAGCCGCCGCACTCACGGAGGCCCCCTCCGGCACTGACACGAGACTGTTCAGGGGGAAATTTTCGGGCGGACGAACGAGATGGAGATACACAATCGCGAAGGCGAGCCCCCCGACGACTGCAATCACAAATGTGCGACGATTATTATGATAATGCCACCTCTCAGCCACGCGAAGCGTGATCTTGTGACCTGTATCGAATACCTTTTCGACATACTCATACAATCCTGACAACATATGTACAGCGTGTGAGAACTATTTCGGCAAATTTGCCGGCGGCTCGGCTTTCTTGGCAGGGATTCGCTCAAGCCCCGGGATCTTGGCCGAGGAGCTCGGCGGATGCCACATCGTCGCTATCACTTCGGTGCTCATCATATTGTGTGGATAGATCCAAGGTGAGTAAAAGTGCGAACGCCTCCTATAGGCGTCAAACCACCGCCGAATCATAAGATTCCATCGGATATCCTTGAAGTCTTGCCACGGCCAGTCCCAGGGATTGCCGCCACGCCGTGGGCGCATTTGGTTCATGTATTGTGGATTGCCGACAGGCCGCCACAGCCAGCGAAGCGCCGTATACCCCGAAGCGCTAAATGATTCTGATTTGGCGATATAGATTCCACGCATGCCGACGTTAAAGGGGTGCTTACCCATATTGCGGTCAATAGTCTTGATGAGTTCTGTCTGACGAAATTGTTGCACGCGAGCGTACGATCGCCATTTGTCGTGCGGATCATCTGGGTCGCCGACGGTTTCTTTGCGAATTTTATCAACCTCGGATTTGAGAAGACTCGTATAGCGATCTTCAAATTCCCACCAGTGACCTCCCTTCTTCGGCCGCTGATCTCTGCATTGGGTGATGATGATCTGGTACCACATCTGCTCATCGGGCTTGATGCCGCTCATGCGCTCCAAGATGAGTGCGAGCGGATCCACCTTGAATTCCTCATCGGGATCTTTGTCGAGTTCGAATTCGATATAGGTGCGAATAGGGTACGCGTCGTTGCGAGGTTCGTAGCGCCAATCGGTGGGGAACGCATCCATGGTTTCGGGATCGTACTTAAACTTCGAAGCATAATCCTCCACTTCATGAAGCTCCACCTCTGGGTAATACGCATACATAGCTGCCTCTACCGTATCCCTCCATCCACGCCAGCACCAAATGTAAAAATGAATTTCTCCACCGAAAGAGGCTACCTCTAGAGAAAAATAAGGGCGACATTGACCCTGCCATGAGCGGTTCAAAAATGTTGTCTCACCAGAGTCCGTCCAAAGCGTTGAAAGTGCGTTTTCCATTGCTCGTGGGGAACGTGTGATGTCGCGTGGCATTTTGACTTCGAGTACAATCGTATCCCTACTGTATATGAACGCACTGCGCACATACCAGATCCAGGTGTGCCATGCGGTGAAAAGCGCAACACAAGGAAGCCAAATGGGTGCCGTACCGAGCAACCATTGGACAGCAAAAAGCGGTAAGTTGGGTACCTGGCCCCACAAAATAGCCATCATCCCCCAAAACAAAACGCTCAAAAAAAGGCAACGTGAGATGCCCCAATAATTACCGAAAACAGAATCCGCGTACGCATGCAGGTCGAAGCTAAAGAGGCCGGCAAATAGGCTGCGAACATCGGTCGTCTTTACAAGCGGCTCCTGATCAAATTCATGAATCATTCATCCAACTATACCATTCTGAAAATGCCCCATTGGGGTTCCGGATGACAGTTGTGAGTACCGAGAGAAAGCTCGGGGTTTTGTCCTACTTCGCAAGAGCGTACTTTCCGTCCGGCAGACGCGTGAATGAGTCGTTCTGCAAATTGACAGCGATGGTTGCGTCCTTTACATATCGTTCGCGCTTCACGCGCTCGACAATTTCCTCCCGAGTAAGCGGACCTTCGCGTTCGATGATTCCGCGAATCACATCGCGAACCACACCAGGCTGATATCCCCATTCTTTAAGCGCATAAAGGCCGCGACCTACGAGGACGAATCTATTGTCCTTGATAAGTTCGTTGTGTGTGGTCGCAGGGTGAGTCTTTCTGCCGAATAGTTTCTCGATATTTTTCGCAACCTCGATAAAGTGCATGGGAGAGCCGTGCCGTTTGAGCGTGAGGTATGCGAAGTCGCGTGTGTTTTTGATCCGAACATGAGGTGAATCCTGACGACCCCACTCCCCGAGTGGATTCCGACCGATACGTTTGGAAATGAGGAGCCAGCGCGGGAGAGCCTCGGGCGGGCGATTTTTCACGCCCTCTTGCTTGAGATACTTTGCAAACAGTTCGAGAAATTCCTCCTCGGGCGTGAGCTTGTTGGCTTCTGTCGCCTCGTGCAAAGCCGAGAGAGCCGCTTCGATCTGTTCGGCAAGCTGCTCATCCACGTGCCAGCGTTCGCGAAAATTATTGTCCTCCCGTCGGTAGGAAAAATGATGCCCCACCGTAAGGAGGAATACGATGTGATTGTGGTCTGCCTCATTTTTCGCCAGTTCTTTCAAGATTGTCTCTTCAACCAGCATTCCTCCCAACGTCGCAATGGCAGATTTTAAATGTTCCAAATTTTGCGTATGTGCCACGTAGGCCTCAGAATCGCGCACGGCGGAAATACTATGACTTTCGATCTGTCGAATGCGCTCGCGCGTGATTCCGTATTCCTGCCCTATCGCGTCCAGTGTCCGACGTTCACCCTTGCCGGCTAGTCCGAAGCGATCCGAAAGCACACGCCGCGAGCGCTCAGGAAGACCGGTGAGAAGGTCTTTAGATGCTGTTTTGACTGCAAATGTAAGCATGGGGGCCTTAGGAACTCAGTGCTTTAGGCAACGTTGTTGACTATTTGAGTTCCTATGGTGTTTGTTATATCAAAGTTAACTACCCATGTCAAATTTGAGGATGTCCCCAAGGATGTCCACAAGAATGACACATATGATGTGGCCCCGGCTGTCAAACTCTGTCACACCCTCGTGATAGGATGCGCACATGGCTATAAATCCTGCGCGGATACCCCCTCAAGACATCGAGATGGAGCGCGCCCTTTTGGGCGCCTTGATGCTGAATCAAAACTCCATGTATGAAGTGGCAGATCTCATCGGTGTCGATTCTTTTTATGTGGGGAAACACAGAACGATCTTTGACGCCATGCTTTCTCTGTATACGAAGGGTGAGCCGATCGACGTCGTAACCCTTTCGAGCAAGCTAAAAGAACGCAAACTGCTCGCAGAGATTGGCGGCGCGAGCTATCTGTCGGAGCTCGTGGGTGCTGCAGCGAGCCCGGGTTCGGCGCGTCACTATGCTCAGGGAGTGCAGTCAAAATTCATCTTGCGCAGTCTCATCGACGCTGCGGCCAAAATCGGCGAGCTTGGATTCGAGGAGGATCGGGATATTGAGATCATTCTCGATGAAGCGCAATCGGCAGTCTTTTCTGTCACCCAGACTCCGATGCTTCGCTCCTTTAGCTCAATTAAAGACGAGCTTGCGGAGGCATGGGAGCGTCTCGAAACACTTCAAAAGACAAGTGGCACCATGCGTGGAATACCCACAGGCTTCCCTCAGCTCGATAATTTGCTTGCAGGACTCCAAAAATCCGACCTCATCATTCTCGCCGCACGACCAAGTATGGGAAAGACCGCCCTCGCCTTGGATATCGCGCGTCAAACAGCCACCAAACACGGAACAGCCGTGGGTATTTTCTCTCTCGAGATGAGCGCCCAACAACTCGTTGATCGAATGCTTGCGGCTCAGGCTGGCGTAAACGCATGGCGTCTCCGTACCGGGAAAATTAAGGGAGACGATGAATTCGAACGACTCCAGGAAGGCATGGGCGTTCTTGCTGAGGCCCCGATCTACATTGATGACAAAGCCTCGGCTACAGTGCTTGCGATGCGCTCTGTCGCTCGCCGCTTGAAAATGGAAAAGAAATTGGGGCTCATTATCGTCGATTACTTGCAGCTCATTACGCCCACGTATACGCGCGGTGCCGACAACCTCGTGCAGCAAGTCACGGAAATTTCTCGATCGCTTAAGGCAATGGCGCGCGAGCTCGAAGTCCCCGTCCTGGCGCTCTCGCAGCTCTCACGAGCGGTCGAACAGCGGCGCGGCCGACCTCGCCTTTCCGATCTTCGAGACTCTGGATCGATCGAGCAGGATGCCGATGTCGTCATGTTTATACACCGAGAAGACAAGATGAACGCCGACAGTGGGGCGGAAAAGACGAACATTGCCGAGATCTTGATTGAGAAACACCGCAATGGTCCCGTGGGGAAGGTTGATTTGCGGTTTGATGAAGAAAAGACGACCTTCCGATCACTTGAGAAAAGTGAGTTTGCGGATTTTTCTACGGAAACAGAAGTTGAAGGATCACCTTTTTGATTCTTCCACACCTTTTTTCCAGGCATGCCATGTGCTAATAGCCTCATCTTTCCAATCCGTTAATTTCAAACGAAATTCGTTATAGTCTTTCTTATGTGTGAAGCGGCCCCACAAAGCGTCGGTTAATGCTCTGTATAGCTGAGAGACATTTTCTCTGTACAATTCTGTCGGCGAGGATCCTTTTATTCGACTCACGCCATCTAAATCCACAATAAATACCTTGATTGCTACCGCTCCACCCGATCTTGGTACCTGCACAAAGTACGCGTCGTGGTGAACGATCAACTCTGATTCTGATGCTCTCAAGATATCTTCGTCGAGTTTTGGAATGACTTCATCGAGATTGATAACTTGATCAATCTTAATCCCCTCTGCCTCCTTCGCCTTGTTCTGCGGCATTGAGAACGCAACTTCACTCGCAGTATTGTAGTTGGTCATAAGTATTGAATCTTTTTCAGGCACTATTAGTCGGAAAGTGCCTGGGATATTTTTGAGTCCTGCGTCTTTCAGCATATCGTATGCTCGTATAGCCTTCTCAGCTTTTTCCGTAGGCTTGTGACCAACATACCGCTTAACAACAAACTCTCGATTTCGATCACCCGATTCGAATGCAATGTGCACACGATCGATGACACCATTTCCCCCCTCGCCAATGTATGACCTCGACCGTACGTCCAGGTTTGAGCTGCGCCCACCTGACTTAACAGCTTTTATTTTATCTCCTTTTTGGTAAGAAATACCTTCTGACATATGAGTTATTATCACATATAATACGGAACAATGGATACGATTGAACGTTTGACAGCAATCTTCGGGCATTTTCCAGGTATTGGACCTCGACAAGCCCAACGCTTTGTGCAATTTCTCTTGCGCGGATCCCCCTCTCTCCGGCGCGAGCTCGTGGAAGCGATTCAGTCGCTCAGTGGCTCGGTACGTCAATGCACACAATGTGCACGTTTCCACAGTAACGATCAAAAGGTATGCACTCTGTGCGCGAATCCTGAGCGCGATCCTCGGTATCTCGCCATCGTCGCATCCGACGTCGATTTGTCCGCGCTAGAACGCGGCGGCATATTTCGAGGCTATTACTTTGTTCTCGGCGGAACAATCTCTCTTGCGTCAGAAAAAACGAATGGCTTGCGGATCAAGCAACTCATCGAGTCGCTTTCCGACCGGATCGATTCGGGACTCAAAGAGGTTATCTTGGCCTTCCCGGCGAATCCTGAGGGCGACGTCACGGCAACGCACGTTCGAGAACAATTGCAAAACATGCCGAGCAGCGTCACGCTCACCATCACCGCGCTCGGCCGCGGACTCTCAACTGGTAGCGAGCTTGAATACGCCGATCCAGAGACCATCAAGAACGCTCTCGAAAGCCGCCGATAATGATGCCTGGCAAAAATCCCCTTGTCGGGGATTTTATGGGAGAGCGGTGATGCGGACTTTCGCAAATGGTTGGCGGTGGCCAGCCTTTTTGAAATGACGACTCTTTTGGCGATAGTGAATGACGGTGACGGTGGCCGCACGACCCTCCTCTACGAGCTCCGCAGACACTTTCGCGCCGGAGATATAGGGTGTACCCACCTTAGTCTCCTTGCCGTCGTCGGTGAGGAGGACTTTGTCGAATGAAATTTTTGAACCAGTCTCCGTCACGCCTGTCATTTTCTCAACATTCAAAATGCTATCCTGCGTGACGACGTATTGCTTCCCTCCCGTCTCGATAATTGCAATCTTTGCCATGAAGTTGACAATATACCTTACTTATTCCGTCCCCGCAAGCGTCGGCCGCTCGAGAAGAGGGGTGTCGAGCTCTGCGGCCTCACCTGTAATCCTGAATACATCTTTGTCGATTTTGCCGAGCTCTTTTGAGCCAGCGTTGAAGTGGTTGACGGTGGTCGAAAGCGCGTTGCCAAGCTTTTTGTAGTAATCCTGATAGGCGTTGAGATGGCGACCAAGGGCTTCGACATTCTTCGCAATATCTTTTGCCGTCTCTTCAATTTTGAACGCCTTAAATCCGTAGAGAACAGATTGCAGGTATGCGGCAAAGGTGGTCGGTGACACGATGATGACTTTCTTCTCGTTGTACGCGTAGTCGATAAGGTTGCGCGTATTCACCTTGACGGAGCCAACTTCGTTGATAAGGAGATCGTAGTAGATAGCTTCTGCGGGTATGTACATAAAGGCAAACGGTAGTGTCCCATCTTTGGGCCGCACGTATTTCGAAGTCTCGTCGATACGCATCTTCAGATCATTTTTAAATTGTTTTTCAAGCTCCGCACGTTGCGAATCATCAATTGCGTCTACGAGACGTTGGTAATTATCGAGAGAAAACTTCGCATCGATTGGGATGACGCCCTCTTTTGTCACAACGACCGCATCCACCGTCTCACCACCCGAAAATTCGTACTGCATCTTATAGGACCCGGGCGGAAGGATATTGGAAAGGATCAATTCAAGCGATGCTTCGCCGAGATTGCCTCTTTGCTTCTGGTGCTTCAAAACCTTCTCTAGATTAGCCAATTGCTCGGCGATGACCATAAAGCGCGTCGTCGACTCGTTGGTCTTGGTCTGTTCGACCCGAACCTCCGTGAGTTGTTTGGCCACGAGGTCTCGGATATCGCTCGCAAGCCTCTGAGATTCGCCGAATTGCGCGCGCATCGATTCAAACATCCTATTTGTGCCCTCTCCGAGCTTACTTTCCATCGCTCGCGAGAGCTCCTGCATCTGACCTTGCAAGAGCACCATACTCTGCGTATCGCTCTTAGGTGCCTGACTTCGCCAAAAAAGGAACGCAACGAGAGCCAAATTTACAACAAGTAATCCAATGACGATCCACTCCATACCGCAACTTTAACACATGCTATACTTTCTCGATGATAACGATGCAAATCCGCGAGGACATGAAAAACGCCATGAAGGCGAAGGACGATTTGGCTCGAGACACGTTACGTGGCGCAATGTCTGCCTTCACCAATGAACTCGTCGCAAAAGGGCGCAAGCCTACCGAGGAGCTCTCAGATCAAGAGGCTCACGCGGTGCTGAAGCGGCTTGCAAAACAGCGCAAGGATTCCATCGATCAGTTTACCGCCGGCGGCAGACCAGAGCTCGCCGAGAAAGAAGCGCGAGAACTCGCCGTCATTGAGAAATATTTGCCACAAACTGTTGGTCGTTCCGAAATTGAACGAGTCGCTCGGGAAAAAATGAAGGAGCTCAATATTTCAGACGCTTCGGGAGCCGGCAAATTGACCGGATCAATTATTAAGCAGTTTGCCGGAACCGCGGACGGTGCGGATGTCAAAGAAGTAGTAACTTCGCTTTTCACTTAGCCTGTGCCCACAGAGCTACGACGACCGACGAAAGTGCAGCCGCGAGCACAACAAATACGAGCGCTGACAACACGGATGCAAACGACGCGACAAGCGCCACGAGAAGGCATGCGGTGATGCGTCCGAGCGCGAGCGCTACCTCTTTGAGAGCTGTGAATTCATCGACGTATTTCGATCCGTCCGCCGCCTGTTCGAATGCAAACGGATCGACACTCATCGTATGTCTTCTCGTCGTATAGAAGTAAGAATCAACAAAGATCACGCCCGCCGGAGTGGCCACCAAAAGCTTTAAAAGCCACGGAGAGGCTGCGAATGTTGCTATGACCAGAGGCGAATCGGACGGTCGCATTCGTATCAGCAATCTCCTGATGGTGCTGCGCATGACAAATGTGATGATAAAAGAGGCAGTAAGAATGAGTCCGAGCACTGCATACGAATTGCCGACAATGAAGTACACGGCAAGCGGCCAAAAAAAGACAAGTGTCACACCAGAAATGCCGTCGAAAAATGATTCACGAACTATGGGGAGATATTCAGAATCGAATAATTTTCGAAAGGTTTCCCGATAACCCCACGAATATTTTTCATGAATGTCGCGCGCGAAAAGGAGTGGGATCGTGGAAAGCGCGAGTAGCGCAGCTCCCCCATACAGAAGTAATGAGGGACCTTGCACATAACCAGCGATGATTAACCCGCCAAGCAGCGGGCCAGATGCAACCGCTACATGCGTAAAGAGTGATACGGCTCTTCTGCCCTCAGCTTCAAACTCTACTTCATATGGGATCCAATACAAGGCGCGATACAGACCCATCAATACCGCAAATGTCACGATCGAGCCCGAGACAGCCACGACGAACCATGCGCCAGAAAACGTTGCATTTAAGACTACGAGCGCAACAGCCGCGAGTGATGTACCGACTATAAGCAATCTTCGGGATCCGTGACGCAAGAAGCGCGCTGCGTATGGCGTGAAAAGGCATGTGATGGTCTGAGACAGCGTGTACAAGAGAATCGTTCGAACGAATGACTCGTCGAAAGCCTGACCAACAAAGCGGAAATATTCAAACACAAATATCCAGGCATAAATCTGAGTGGCTCCAAACGCAAAACGAAGAATAAATCGATGGAGCGTAAGTGCCTTAGCCGACCACGCATAGCCAGAGGAAATAGGTTCTCGCGCGAAGATGGGGCGCATATTACGTCAGTTCCTTTTTCACTTTCGATCTCTTGAGGGTAACAAGCGGGATGATGACGATAAGCGAATAAAAGACCCACAGGGTCCAGTCCGAAAAGAAGCTCCAACCAATAAAGGGGACTTTGTAAATAATATCGAGCGATATCGCGACCCCGGCCCACGTTATTGAATATGGCAGAACATCAGGCCAGAGATAAAAACCGAGGGAACGCGTTGCGGCCGTAGTGATAATTGTTAAAACAGAAAGCTGTAATAAGGGTCCCAAGGGAAAGAATCCTAGGCCATACAGAGTGAACCCCGCCCACGAAAGAGCCAGCACTGCATATATGAGCACCCCCCACCCGATCATAGCCCCAGACTTCATGCCTGCATTATGAGCGATGAGCGCCCTTTTCCCCTCCTCCACATGTGGATATGTTTACGCAAAACGGCCGCGCATAGCGCGGCCGTTTTGATGCGAGCAAAAAAAGGATTAGTAGCCTCGGCCACCTCCCCCATTTCCTCGTCCACCTCCACCGAAACCGCCGCGGTCGTTACCGCCGCTACGGAAATCGCGTCGTGGTCGATCTTCCATTGGGCGCGCCTCATTTACGGTGAGAGAGCGTCCGCCGAAATCTTTACCGTTCCACATGTCAATCGCTTTTTGTGCGTCCTCATCGGAAGACATCTCGACAAAGCCAAAACCTTTCGAGCGACCGCTCATCTTGTCCATGATGATGACGGCCGACTCTACGGCTCCGCACTGCGAGAATGCATCCTTGAGCTCACTGTCGGTTGTGCTGTAAGGTAGCCCACCGACGTACAACTTCTTAGCCATGATTCTTTGTGTATGTTTCCTCTAAAATGATGTAAACCAACCTTTCCATTTTCTATGGAAAACTTACATTCGCACTCAGACTACCCTATTGGTGCAAATAATCAATAGCCTTACTCGAATAACCAGAGAACCACCAATATGTGGCTCATTATAAGGCTCCAAAACGCTTTCCCACGAGCGCAAACTTATCTACAGCTTTTTCGATATTTTCCGATGTGTGAGCGGCCGAGATCTGCACTCGAATGCGTGCCTTGCCTTTTGGCACGACAGGATACGCAAAACCAATGACATATATCCCCTCGTCAAACATTGCCCGCGCCATTTCAATGGCTTTTTTTTCATCACCGAGCATAATCGGCGTAATGGGATGCTCCGCATCAGAAACATTGAATCCTTTTTCTTTCATCCGTGCGCGGAAGAGTTTGGTATTTTCCCATAGGCGCTCGCGGTATTCTGGATGAGACACGAGATGCTCTATAACGAAAAGCGATGTGCCGGTGACAGCTGTGTCGAGCGAATTGGAGAAGAGATACGTGCGCGAGCGGTTTCGAAGGTATTCAGCCGCCTCTTTTTTTGTGGCTGTAAAAGCTCCACCAGCGCCGCCGAGCGCTTTGCCGAACGTACTCGTAATGAAATCGATCCGGCCCATTACACCGCAATGCTCGGGTGTGCCGCGACCCATGGCGCCCATTACTCCCGTTGCGTGAGCATCGTCTACCATCACGAGCGCATTATACGTCTCGGCAAGATCACAGATTTCTTTAAGCGGAGCGATGTCTCCATCCATACTAAACACCCCATCTGTTGCAATCACTCGCAAACGCTTCGAGGCTGTCTCTTTCAACTTTTCCTCGAGACTCGCCATGTCCATGTGCTTGAAGACGTGCCTCTCTGCTTTCGAAAGGCGCACGGCGTCGATAATTGAAGCGTGATTCAACTCGTCACTGATGATGGCATCTTGATCCCCAAAGAACGTTTGGAAAAGACCGACATTTGCCATGAAGCACGACGAATACGTGACGGAATCTTCCGTCCCTACGTACGAGGCGACGGCGCGCTCAAGATCCTTATGCACAGCTTGTGTCCCGCAAATAAAGCGTACAGAGGCCAACCCATACCCCCACTTTTTTACGGTAGCCTCCGACGCTTTTTCTAAAAGTTCGGTACCCGAAAGGCCCAAATAATTATTGGCGCAAAAATTGAGATACTTTTTTCCATCGACGATTATTTCTTGGCCCTGCGGCGACATGAGTATCCTCTCCGTTTTGTACGTTCCATTCTCGCGCATTGCGCTCAATTCGGCCTCAAGAATTGGTTTGAGCGTGTCGTACATACTTTTCACCCATTCACTTTAAAGACTATTTTCGGATGTTCGTTCATGCTTTTTTCCAAACTCTCTGGCATAAATGACGCCATGTCGTAGACAGTGCCTTTTCCGCCTTTCAGAATCACGCTCCATATTTTCTCTTGAATACCATTCGTTTTATCTGAGAGCATCCGCTGAGCGATTTGCCACGTCTTGAAGATATTGCGACCAATGATTCCGTGAAATGTGAGACCCCTCACGATAGCGCGTGAAAACTTAGGAATGGTGATGTCTCCATCTCTGAGTCCAAATAGTATGACGTGTCCGCCCCGACGCGTGCTCTCGATACAATTGTTGACGGATGCCGCAGGACCCGCCATCTCCATCGATACATCGACCCCCTTGCCATAGGTCAGCTCCATGATACGCGCTACGACCTCCGGATCATGCTCCCATTCGTGCTGTTTCTTCTTCTTTTCGATATGGATAGTCTCGTGCGCGCCGAGCTCTTTGGCCATCTCTAAATTCGCCGGATTGACGTCGACGGCGATGATCTTGACGGCTCCAAAGCTTCGCAAGAGCAGGATCGAAAACATACCGATAGGGCCACAACCAAAGACCGCGACCCTTTGACCGCGAAAATCCACGACTGTGGTCGAATGGACCGCATTGCCAAACGGATCAAGGATAGCCGCAATCTCGGGCCTGATACGGCTTTCGTCGACTGCCCACAGGTTTTTTGCCGGGATTTTTACGTATTCGGCAAATATTCCATCCATAGAAATTCCCAAAATCCCTTCGTTCATGCACACATGCTGCTCACCAATACGGCACTGGTAGCAACGTCCGCAGGTGACGTGAGAATCACCTGAAACGAGTGAGCCTACTTCGATTTTGACAGGGTTCTTGATGTCTGGATCGTTATACAAGCGCGGCACCATGGAACCCATCTCGATAATCTCTCCCACAAATTCGTGCCCCATGATTCGCATTGTTTTTTTCTCGCGAGCAAGCGAATCGTGCACATAATCTCGGAAAACCGTCCGATTCCACAATCCGCGATCAGTGCCACACACACCGGCGAATCGAATCTTTAGAATGACAGACAGCGCGTCCTCTGCGTTGGTCTTTTCATCAAGGACGGGCATGGGGACGTCGCGCATGACAAATCCCCGACTCCCTTCCCAACCATCTTTTTGAATGTCTAGCGTAAGCGCTTTGATGGTTCTTTCCATAGAATGTGTGTTTTATGTATAGTAACGTCTACTCTGCGTATATGATGGAGAGTATACCAAAAAATACCGCATATCCATGTCTCGCAACATCTACATCACGATAGCCCTTACCCTGATCGTCGTTGTAGGTACGCTCGCCTATTGGGAGTGGGGTGTTCGCCTACTTGCCCCCGCTGCCTTCCCCCTCCTGCGCACAGATCCCGAAGTTGGCACCATCCATGTAAAAAATTACGATGACATGGCGTGGAGCGCTCGCTCGCAGAAATACACGCATATCCGCACAAACAGTCTTGGGTATATCGGAGATGAGATCATCGAACAGAAACCCCCTCACACTATCCGGATCGCCGTAGTTGGAGATTCCGTGGTAGAAGGCCTGGAGGTCAACACTGACGACACTTTTCCGGCACTCTTCGAGCGCATGCTTTCAGAAAACAAAATATGCGGCGAAATTGCATTCGAGGTAATGAACTTCGGGGTGAGTGGCACGGGCACTTTCCTACAGTACCAGGCGCTGAAAAAAAATATCTTGCCACTCAAGCCCGACTACATCTTTATGGTATTTCACAATGATTACGAAGATAATCTTGCTAAATCTCAATACGACTTAGAGAACTTCGCGAATGAGCGCCGCTCCGTAGGTCTAAAGTCGTTTCTCCTCCAATTCGAGCTCCCGAAATTTCTTTTCAGTAAAGTCCAAACCAACGCGACCGTTCGTGCCGCGCTCAGGTACGCTGGATTACTCGAAGGGAGCCCCATTGTTCACCAAGAAACACTCACTGATGCGGATATGCCCGCAGATTCACCAATCTATCAATACACCTTTCAAATCATCCGCAGATTCGATGATCTCGTCCGGAAAAATGACGCTACTCTCATCCTGATTCCCTATCCACAAGATCCAAATTCTCTAGACACAGGTGCGTGGCATGCGGACCTTCATTTTACGTACTTAGCTGACTTCGCTCGCGGCGCGAAGATTACATTGTGGGACCCTTCCCCTTATCTTGCTGCACAGCGCTCAAAGGGAATCCCATTCACCAACGGCACAGACAACCATCTCACGGAGCCTGGACACAAAGCCCTTGCAGAGTTCTTGTTTGAAAAGGCCTCGCGTGAGATCGTGCACGATCTAGGCTGCCGAGCTCGATAATATGCTTTTCAACTCCATCAATTTCTTGATCTTTTTTCCCGTCGTAACGACGTTATATTTTCTCCTTCCGCATAAAATCCGCTGGATGTTGCTGCTCGCGGCAAGCTGCTTCTTTTATATCTCTTTTGTGCCGATTTTCATCCTTATCTTGGCGTTTACTATCACGGTCGATTACTTCGCGGGACTCGCGATCGAGGGCGCTGTCGGCAAGCGTAAATTGCACTATCTCATCGCGAGCATTGTCGCAAACGTGGGAGTGCTCTTTGTTTTCAAATATTTCGATTTCTTCAACCAAAACCTGAGCGCGCTCGCAGACTTCCTCCATTGGAATTACTCACTGGAAACACTCGCGCTCATACTTCCGATAGGCCTTTCATTTCACACATTCCAGAGCTTGAGCTACACCATCGAAGTGTATCGCGGTAAACAAAAGGCCGAACGACATCTTGGGATCTTCGCGCTCTACGTCATGTTTTATCCGCAACTCGTCGCAGGTCCGATCGAGCGACCACAAAATCTTCTTCACCAATTTAGAGAACGACACACGGTCGAGATCGAACGCATTTCTTCTGGGCTCGCCCTCATGCTCTACGGATTTTTCAAGAAACTCGTCATCGCCGACAATCTCGCGCCCTTTGTGAATCTCGTATACGCCGCGCCCGACGGATATTCGGGTATCGCTCTTCTCATCGCGACAATTTTCTTCGCGTTTCAAATCTACTGCGATTTCTCTGGGTATTCCGATATCGCGATCGGATCAGCGCGCGTCATGGGTTTCAACCTTATGCGCAATTTCAACCACCCATACTTCTCTCGATCAATCGGAGAATTTTGGCGCAGATGGCATAGATCACTCTCAACGTGGTTCCGAGACTACGTCTACATCCCGCTCGGCGGTAGCCGTGTGCCGACAACCCTTCTTGTGCGAAATATATTTATCACGTTTCTTCTCAGCGGTTTCTGGCATGGCGCAAACTGGACGTACGTGATCTGGGGTGCATTAAACGGTGGATTTCTTGCAGCAGCACATCTTACACGAAACATCCGCCCCCCTCTCCCCAACAACAAAATCTTCGGTATCCTTCGCGCACTCTTCCAAACACTTTTCACATTTGCGCTCATCTGTCTCGCGTGGGTCTACTTTCGAGCTGAAACACTGGTCGACGCGAACATGATTGTCGGCAAAATCTTGACCGATTGGTATACCGTCGGCGAACAATTCGCTACGAGCAGTTTCCTTGCATCACAAATCTTCCTCGGCGGATCACCGTATGACTTTTACTGGTGCCTCGTAGTAATCGGCATACTCCTCGGTGCCGAAGCATTGCAAGAATACGGGCGTATGCCGAAAATCTTTTCCCGCGAGCGACCCAAGACGACCGCCCTCCTCACATGGTTTGTCGTCGCGACCGCACTTTTACTCATAATCGTCTTGTCCCGCTCCGACAGCTCGCAGTTTATCTATTTTCAGTTTTAGTCTTGTCTTGCCTAATTTCTGACGAATCTTGTGTAAGAAGATTCTGACTCTTTTCCTATTTCGAAAGCTTGTAGTCAAGTCTTCTAGGATTGTGGATGATCGACACCCTGAGGAGACGGTCCCTAGCTGGATCAGTCTCGACGACCCGTATTCCCCGGGCTTTGTAAACCTCCGCATGACCCTTAGGGACGTATGTCTCACAAGTGACTATCACGTCGGCCCCCTGTGGGCTATCCGGACCTCTAGTGATTCTCATCTCGATGCTCTCGCCATTCCCTTGGATGATTTCGAGATTCGGCGGGAGGCTTTTGTCTCCCGCTGTAAATGTTAGTACAGAAAACTCCTTGGAGCCAAGGGGAAATTTTCTAATGGCATCTACCTCCCCCTTTACTGTTCGGTTTGTAATAAGTGATAGACCGGTAAGCCATGACTCATATGCTAAGCGGTAAGTATCTGAGAATCCTGGTTGGCTGTCAAATATGTCGACCTCGTTCTTTTCTTCAACAGATCGCCGAACGGTTTGCGCTTCTGCAGAAGCACCTAAACCCGCGGCGGCGGCTGCTCCTCCTGCAATTCCCTTCAACAAATCTCGTCTACTCAGTTTTCCCGGATCTTCATTACCCATAGGTTCTATGATTTATTTAATAACAACAAAATTATACCCCCCCCCTGTATAAGCTGCAACCATATGCACGTGTCCTTATGCACCCCATATGTACAGGCCCAACAGATAACGAAGCGCTGCTTGTAACGTTCTTGGCTATCCGATATCACGGGTTGTGTGAGGCTGGTCGTGGTAACGACACTGCCTGATCAAAGTCTATGAGGTAGAGACGAGGGGTGCGAGTGAAGTCGGGTGTGCCGTCTGGTTGCCTAAAGAAGCGAAGACAGAAATTATTATCATGATAATCATGCCCATGCTGTATTTTAAGCTCTTTGAGCACCCTTTTGATGGTGTCGCACTGTTGTTCCAATTCCGCTTGAAACATAGTGGTTTTCTCCAGCCAGCCAGCCATACTTATATCAAGCACCCCGCTTTGGACATTAACCAACCCGTTTACATTGATGTGGTATGACAGTATTGGTTCTATGGGTACATATGCAAATCCTGCCTTTTTCCAGACCTCGTGGTCTTCATAGATATGTTGCCATGCAAGAAAGGCACGTGGCGTGATGGTTCGCGTGATGACCTTTCCTTTGAGGGTTCCCCCTAGGAGGGTTGTTTCAGAACCAGTCTTTGGAAAGGGGATTCTTGAGAAATGGGTAGCATCTGTACCCAGTGATGCATCGTACAGTGGGGGACGAATGAGTGCTGAGCCTAGACCGTGTGCAAGTACCTCTTTGGTCAGCTCTGTCCGCTCATTTTCAGGAGCGTACTGAATCATCTTCATACCCTCCATCTGCACCGCAACACTGGCGTGTGCAAGTGCATTTCTAATGAGCTCTGCTTGTCCCTTCCTCGGCGCATATTGAATCATCTCCGCACCCTCCAGCTGCACCTCTAGACTGGCGTGTGTGAGGGCCTCCTTGATCAACTCTGCTTGTTCCTTCCTCGGCGCATATCGAATCATTCTCGCACCTCGCATCTGCACTGCAACACTAGCGTGTGTGAGTGCATTCCTCACATTATCGACAACCATTTGAAGCAGGGCGCCTTGTTCCTCCTCCGGCGCATATCGAATCATTCTCGCACCTCGCATCTGCACTGCAACACTAGCGTGTGTGAGTGCATTCCTTACATTATTGACAACCATTTGA
>CAYRHX010000010.1:0-39581 GCA_964424265.1 uncultured Candidatus Saccharibacteria bacterium
GCTAAGCCGCGTCCTTCATCGCCTTCTTCAGTCTAGGCATCCACCACACGCCCTTTCTCAGAACTCCCGCTAGGAATTCTAAGAACCGCGTATTGCACACACTCCCTACAAGAGGAGTGCGCGACTTTCTTTATTTTGCTCGCCCTTCGAAGCTCGCCATAAGCGAGCGAAGAAGGGCTTTGTGTTTTTTGTCCCGTACCACTTTCGTGGCATAGGATTCCTGCGCCTCATTTGGGAAAGACCCTCTTTGATTGCTCAAAGAAGAACCCAAACGAGACGTTTGATTCTTTTACTTTACTTTGTGTCGCTTTTCAGTTTTCAACGATCTCACGTACAGTCCACGAAAAAAGCCGCTTGAAAGCGGCTACCAGTCGCGCAGCTTTTCAGCCGGCTACCTTTGCCACTCTGTGAAGCTTTTAACGCGTAACATATACGTCCGGAGAGTATATGCGAGGTGTCTACTACTGTCAAATCAAGCGACAGTGGAAAAAGAGTGGATAGCGTAATCTCAGGTCCTCGCGTGAGAGGGCCCACTAACGGCCCATTTTACTCAATATTTCTGTGGCTTTTGCGAGGTCACCTGGGGCGTTTATTTGTACCCAGTCCGTGGTGAAAAGAGGGCGGAGAGGGATGTCGAGCGCCTGTGCAGCAGCAATCGCTGTTTGCGGCAATCCAAACTCCAAACTACCCGCCTGCTTTGGGATCAAAGGTTGAGAGAAAATGCGCATATCTAGATTAAATAGATTGGTACACGCGAGCCCTCCCCCCTCTCCTGCTTCACCCTCAACAATGCGAGAGACGTTGGCCTTTTCATCGAGCTCCACTGAACCGGCTCGATGCATCCCTCCCACCTCTTGCTGAACAAGCACTGCCCAACCCTCGTTTACATCAACACACTTTTGGACATCTGTAGGCGGATAGAGGTCGTCACCCATCATTACGAGGAAACGATTTCTCAAAAGATCTTTTGCAACCCAAAGCGCCCCCGCTGTTCCGTCCAAGACATTCTGCTGTACATAGGTGATCCGTTTCCCACCGTATTCCCCACCATAGCGATTGATAATGACGTCACCAAAATATCCTACTACCACAATTACCTCGTCGATTTCAATTGGCATCACTTCAAATTTATAGTCGAGCAGCGGCCTACCAAGGAGCGTTACCATGGCCTTCGGAATCGCGGTCGTAAATTCTTCCATACGAGCACCACGACCTGCTGCCAAGATGACTGCTTGCATATTGCGACATTGTATCTTGCATACCGCACCTGCGCACGCAGAGAGATAGGCGAACGCAAAGCGGCCCGCCGAAGGCGGGCCGCTTTGCATTACACAAAACAATATCAACTATTGTTGTGACGACCGATCTCCGAGCGTATGCGCTCGATCGTCCGCGCGGCCGCTTCTTTACCTCCAAGACCAAACGCGAGGCCGAACCCCAGCGAAAGCGCAATCACTACCCCAGTGAAAAGTGTCTGGATGAAGACCGTTGCGACCTGAAGTTGATCGAGGGCAGCCATGACTGCAAAGATCCAGATAGACCACTTCGCCACCGAGCCGACAAGATTGGCGGTATGAGCTCCTGCTGCGCGAGCCGAACCACTCACGAGTCCGCGTACGAGCTCTGCAACAACTGCACCAAGAACCAAGATGAGGACAGCCACGATCACCTGAGGAAGATACCCTAAGACAACCTGCTGCAAGAATATCGTGACGCGATTGAGATTGAGAATGTCGAGTGAGGCAACAAGAAATACGAGGACGACAAACCACATGACGAGCGTGCCGAGGAAGCGACCGATGTCAAGGCTCACGCCCGCCTGCTTCGCTGCATCATTGATACCCGCGGCCCTCAATGCCTCATCGATGCGAAGCACTTTTACTACCTCAACGACAATACGATACAGGATAACTCCCATTATCCAGCCGATAATAAAAACAACAACTGCCGCAAGAAGGGCAGGAAGATACTGTGCGACGGTGTACCAGAGGCCCGCAAACGACGCCTGGACCACATCCGCTGATTGAGCAACGATCATAAGTAACTAAATATATTAATAATGTTTATAAATGACTTTCCCCTGCACTCATCTTTCGACTGAGTCCACATATGCAGACTCATCGAGCCCTAAGGCAATGGTAACACCTGATAATGTCAATAAAGCTGCACTACAAACACGTGTGTGGATATATGAGACTGCCCCTTTTAAGCCATTTTTAGACATCAAAAGAGCTTACCCGTATCGAGGAGTACGAGATGGGGATAATCGAGTGTCTCTCGAACCAAACGATCCTGGATAGTGAGCCGATAGAGAAATTCTGGTGTCGAAAATGTCGCGTAGCGTATCTCACGCCCAAGCTGCGGCTCAAGCGCTCGAATTGCTTGTTCGAGACGCCGCTCATTGATCCTATCCCCTGCTACGACCAGGTCGGCAGGCCGGGAAGGATCCCCGACAAACAGACCAGACAAAATAATGGTTGCGAGTCGCCCCGTTCGCCTGAGCGCGATAAGGATATCTTTATGTTGAGCGGGAGAAACCTCGTGCACAAACCGAGAAAGCGCAGCGGCATACTTAAACGAAGAATCCACTGTCCACGACTGATCTTTTGGTTTCCCTTCTACTTTTTTGGCATTGTTCGAGAGAGTGATGGTAAACTTCCCAAGCTTGAGAATTCCCCAATGCTCCAGAACCACTATCTCTTTCAGCGCGACTTTGGGCGTTATGCCTGCGCGTTTGGCCGCCTTCGCTACGGTGAGCACCCCAGATTGGTCAAAAAAGAAGACTCTGAGTAACTTCGCCCGCGCAAGGCTGCCCATAAACATGCCCAAAAAATCATCTGCCATACGGGGCCGATTCTATCACTTTCTTCTTGTGACTGCATCAGCCAGCCTCACGACGCGATGTATCGCATATACGTCATGCACGCGCACTATGTCGACCCCTCGATCAACGCAGAGGGTGACAGCGGCGGCAGTGCCATCCAGCCTATCTTCGGGCGGAAGATCGAGCGTATAGCCTACAAACGATTTCCGCGAAGGACCCGCCAAAACGGGATATCCGAGATCATGCAATTCCGCAAGGCGATCGACGAGCTCAAGATTCTGCTCAACAGTTTTCCCAAATCCTATACCCGGATCAACGATTATGTTGTCCTTCGCGACCCCTGCTTTGATTGCCGCATCAACAGACTCTTGCAGATCTTTCTTTATCTCGTCAATCAGATCACCGTATTCCATGCCGACATACCTCCCGCCGAGCCTTTCCTGTTGTTCTGCGTTCTTCGGCAAACTTCGATTATGCATCAGAATTATGGGAACGCCGGTTTCCGCTGCAACGCTCAAGATCGCTGGATCCATCCGCCCACCCCACACATCGTTGATAATGCTCGCCCCAGCAGAAAGTGCTTGTCTCGCCACCTCAGCTTTGTACGTGTCGATTGAAATCGGGATAGTAACTTCGCGCACAAGTCCTTTGATCACCGGAATGACTCGCGCGAGCTCTTCCTCAAGCGAGAGTGGGGTCGAGCCAGGGCGCGTTGACTCTCCTCCTATATCGAGAATATGAGCTCCTTCAGCCTCCTGCCTTTTTCCCAATTCGGCAGCCACTTCAATACAGTGAGATGACATCTCACTGTTTTTTAAGATCCCATCGCCCGAAAAGGAATCGGGTGTGACATTCACGATGCCCATGAGATAGGTCTTTTTACCCCAATCGAATTTCATATTTTTTGGATTCCTGAAACGACGCCAAGCCGGTCTCGGAGCTCGGCAATGGTGCAGTGAAGAATGGGATGAGTAAAACGAGGCGCAATGTCTGCCATCGGAACCAGTACAAAAGCGCGCTCCGCTATGCTTGGGTGCGGCACTTTTAACTCTTGGGTTTCCATAATTTCGTTGCCATAAAACAAAAGGTCAATATCTATGACTCGTGGCTCGTTGTGCGCGTGCCTCCCCATCGCCATCTCAATCTTCTTTATTTTCCTCAGAACACCGAAAGGAGGAAGTTGGGTCACCGCTTCACATACTACGTTCAAGAATTTAGGCTGTCCGACATTGTACATCGCGTCTGTTTCGCAGGTGAAAGAGGTTTTTTGGATAGTGACTTCCGGCTCGAGTGCGGCGAGCGCCAGAAGCAGATTCTGCTGTCGGTCGCCGAGATTCGAGCCGAGTCCAAGATATATCGTTTTCACACAGGCATCCTATCGCGCGCACAAAAGAAAACAACGACCGGGCGGTCGTTGTTTTCTCTTGTTAGATGCGTATTGGATTATTTCAAGGTAACCTTGCCACCAGCCGTCGTCGCTTCGCTCCTCCTTGAGAACACCACCGGGGTACTTCATTTTCCTAAGGCGGGTTACCGCCAAGAAAAATTGGTCGCCCTCGGTTCTCAACGGGCTTCGCCCTGCTCTCCTTCACGGGAGACCAAATGTTCTCCCGCCCCCTCTCTAAGCGGTCGTCAAAGTTACTTGAGAGTAACTTTGCCGCCCGCTTCCTCGATCTTCTTCTTCCATGCCTCAGCATCTTCTTTCTTCACATCGGCCTTCATCATGACAGGAGCCGATTCGACGAGAGTCTTCGCTTCTGCGAGCCCAAGGGCGAGGACCTCCTTCACGATCTTAATGACAGCGATCTTCTGTTCGCCAAAAGACGTGAGTTCTACATTGAATTCTGACTTCTCTTCAGCCGCCGGACCTGCTGCGGGACCAGCAACAGCGACAGCCGCAGCCGATACTCCCCACTTTTCCTCAATTGCTTTGACGAGCGTATTGAGCTCGAGCACGGTCATCTTCTCTACTGCCTCAATTATTTGTTCTTGTGTCATAGGTATTGAATAATTGCTATTAATTTTTTGTCTCTGCAACCTTGCTCAACACGACAGCAAGACGCTGGCGCGGCGAGTTGAGGATCTGTGCGAGCATCGCACGGAGCGTCTGCATCGGAGGGATCGTCGCTATCTCCTGCATCTCTGCCTGACCCATAAGCTTACCCTCGAAGATGCCTCCAAGAATGACGAGCTTGTCGACGAACTTTTTGCTGAATTCATTCACCAGTCGAGCCGCCGCGGTCGCGTCGCCCGCACCACCATATGCAACAGCGACTTCGCCATCCATCGGCATATCTGCATGTGCGTGACCAAGCTTCTCGAGCGCGCGTCGAATGAGCGTCTTTTTTGCGACAAAGTACTGTACACCATCGTTGCGAAGCGAGCGGCGCATTGCCGATTCGTCCGCAACGGTGACTTTCGTAAAATGCACTAAAACAGACGACGCCGCACTCTTAAACGCATCCTCGAGCTTGTCGATTATTACCGCTTTCTCTGCTTTTGTTTTTGCCATGTCGACGATTGTAAACTTCTAACGACAAGGCAGCTTGAGTCCGCCGCTCGTCAACCAACGAAGACGGATTTCGACCTCAGCAAGCTTGCCCTGCGAAGCTTCAGCGAAGCAGGGACTATTTGAAGACCTTTCGGTCGCTCGCTTTCTCTGGCCTTGTATGGAGCATCTTACAGAATAAACAGGCCACGTCAAATCGCGGAGTGCCGATCGCTATTTCTGATGCTGAAACATGGCTGCTGCCGCAGCGGCCTGCATTTTGGCTGCCTCTTGAGATGCCGTATACGTCTGTACAGCAAACGTCACACCAAAGCTTACTGAAATAAAAAGCGTAAATCCGAGAAAGAAGCGCAGGAACGATCCTGCCGGATTTGAAGTCATCGGTCCATTATATCGCGTTCATTGCCCTAATGCCTTGAGAAAGGTGGGGTCTGTCTTTACGAGATCGGGGGCTTCTTTGCTTACAACTTGAAAAATCTCAAGCGCCCGCTCGCGATTCCCCACGAGAAACTCCGCTTTTGCAAGATCGTACATCGTGGGATAGTCTTCGGGATCTTCAGCCAGAATGTCCGCAAGGAAGCGGCGCACGTTGGCCCAATCTTCCACAGCGAGATAATAACGCACGGCTCGCTGAGCCGTATCCTTCCCTCCTTTTTTATAAAGAGCGAGCCCTTCGTCTGCCCAACGCTTCCCCGATGCGCGGTCTCCCACCACCACGTACAACGTCGCGATAATGAAGCGCGGTTCCGCAAAGTTCGGCACTTGTCGCGCATACTCCTCCAGCACCCCTATCGCAATGCGATAGTACTGATTCCTCTGCGCGGGGTCCGTTGCCTTGTCTCCTTTTTTGAGCGCGATGTTACTCATGATGTAACGCGGTTGTATACGCTTCGGGGAAAGCTCAATAGCGCGCGTCAATACCAGGCTCAAAAATGTCTCATCGACGACCTCACCGGGCGGGGCGGAATCGAGCACATGCGCTAAATACACCGCTGTGCGGGCATCATAGGGGTACCTCTCAAAGTTCTTAGATAGGGTACGGAGCGCATAGCGATACGCATCAATACGCTGCTGCCCCGTGAGCATCGTCTGCTGGTGGTCGGTATACATACTGTACGCTTGATACCCATATTCCACATCCGCGTACGTTCCCAATGCAAGACCTCGATCAAACGCGGCAATCGCGCGATCGACGTCTATGACGTGATTTGTATACCCCTGCGCAAGAAGAATGTTGGCACGCAGTGGTTGGATCACTACGAGGTATGCACAAAAAAGGAGCGCGATTGGAGCAACGAGGGGGAGCGCTTGCGGAAGCGGTTTACGAATCATCGGAGAAGGATCTTCTGTGCTCAGGTATGCAAATGAGGCAGCGAGTACCGCGAGCAAGAACCACAGTGTCATCGCCGTATCAAAGACAAAGAAATTTTGTACGGCATAGACGCACGTAATGAGGAGGAGGATCACCCCGTATGCATGGCCGCGGTGAAAGAGCTTGAGACCTAGGTACCCAAGAGAGCCTATCAATCCCGCATAGAGAACTGCGCCCAAAATACCGAACTGAACGAGATAATCTAAGAATGCGTTGTGTGTGCGATCAAACCACTGCTCGAGAATGGCGCTCGGGTCGTACACTCGATTGAAGAGCAGATCGATGTGCTCTGCCCCATAACCAGTGAACGGCTGTTTCATCCCCTCCTGAAACACGTTGCTCCAAACGAAAAGCCTGCTTGAGACTGTCGGGTCTTGAAGTGAGACAGAGGCAATACGACGCACAGGCTCGAACGACACCTGCTTCAATTGCTCTCGAAATCCAAAGAAGAGAGCTGCGAGCGCGATACCAGCAATGAGCGCGATACGCGCGAGGGTTCGGGTACGCCCCTCACCTCGCCATGCGAAATATATAGAAGCGAAGAATCCGGCGACGAAAAGCGCGAGCAATGTGCCTCGCGTAGCAGCAATGAGAATGCCGGCGAATTGGATCGCAAGGCCGAAAGAGAGAGCTTTTTTCCATATCCCACGATACCCTCGAAGCGTGGCGAGTGTCGCCCACGCGGTCATACCCAAGTAGCTCGACAAAAATGCCGCATTACCGAGCGTACCGCCAAGCCTATTCTTCGTGTCCGCGATAAACGCGAGATTCACTCCCGTGCCTCTTTCTATCCATTGGAGAAAGACGTACAAAGCTGCTACCGTGCCCACCCATGCAGCTATTGCAAGAAGTCTTTGCAAGAACTTCTTATCCGCGGACAACAGTACAAAGTAGAAAGAAAAAACTGCAACGGTAAGTGTAAGCAACCCGTCCCCGCGATCATACACAGACCAGAAGCTGCGATAAAAATCTACGCCCGAGAGAGAGGTTGCGTATGCGACAGCGAGTAAGGCAGCTGGTATCCACGTTAGCCTCTGTCTCAATCGTCCCCAAAAGAACGGCTGACCAGAGAGCGCGAGCAACACAAATGCCGCAAATGCCACGATACCGAGCCCGCGAAATAGAAATGTCTTAGGCGCAACAAAGGGATAGAGCAAACCGTCAACATACACAAGAGGGATAAGCGCCGGAGCGAGAAGAAGATACGGGAGAATCTTCCGCACTCGCTCGATCATAGCTCGCCCTCAAGTCGACGTAACTCGCTATTTACTGCGGAGACAGATCCGGGAGAAAGTTCTCGGATTTTTTTCCAATCCACGATAGCCTCTCGTGTTCTCCCCACTCCTTCAAGCCAACGCGCGTGCATTTCCAAGAGCGTCGGCTGCTCTCCCAAAACGGCCTTCGCACCTGCGTATGCCTCTTCTATAGCCTTTTCGTCTTTAGGAAAATACGTAGTAAGAAATTCGAGAAGCCGAGTTGGATACTGATCGACGTGCGGCTGCGCCGAAGAAGCTTTCGTATATGCAATCCGCGCAGACTCAAGCGCACCGAGCCGAACGAGGAGGGTCCCGAGGTTGTACCACGCAAGGCCGGTCGTCTTCGAATCCTCCGCAAGAGCCCGAAGCAGATATTCATACTCCTTGGCCCCATCTCCGAGAAGTTCGTATTGTCCTGCGATACTCACGTAGAGCATGTAATCCGTATTCCCTTCTGTGCCAAACATGCCATTCAATCGTACTATGTCCGTCTGGGCCTTCTTTTCGAGTTCGGTGTTCCCCGTATAAAGACCCTTGAAGTCCCAGGAAGCAATAGACTCTCCTTCCGCCAACGCAAAGGTCTCCTCCGTGGACTTTACGGTATCGGGAGTCACCTGCGTGTACCAATATGCACCGCCCGCAAGCACAATCACAATGGCAACCACGCCTATTACGTAGCGAGTATTCATGTGAGCCAGCCTATCATGCGTGACATCAAAAAACAAAAAGTTGCCGTATGACATACAAAAATCTGCCGGTATACTGAAACACTCTATGGCGAAGCGTGCGATTATTATCGGTGCCGGACCTGCAGGACTTACCGCTGCGTATGAGCTCCTTACGCGCACAGACATTCACCCGATTATTATCGAGGCCGATCCCGTATACGTCGGCGGCATTTCACGTACCGTCCAATACAAAGGCAACCGCATGGATATCGGCGGGCACCGATTTTTCTCAAAATCAGACCGTGTAATGAAATGGTGGGCAGAAATACTCCCCATTGCGCTATCCGAAGACACGCAGGGAAATATAACGTATCAGAGAATGACGCGCTCGCTCACAAAGGGCCTCAGGCGCGCAACTCCGACCGATGGTGAGAATGTCATGCATGTACGTCCGCGCAAGACACGCATTATCTATGGCGGGAAATTTTTTTCATACCCCATCGAACTTTCGACCGACACACTTAGAAAACTGGGGCCAGTAAAAGTGCTTAAAATTGGGCTCACGTACCTTTGGGCTGTCCTATTCCCAGTCCGCCCAGAAAAGACATTGGAAGATTTCTTTCTCAACCGATTCGGGAAAGAGCTCTATGAGACATTTTTCAAGTCGTACACAGAAAAAGTGTGGGGAACAGAATGCAAAAACATGTCCGCAGAGTGGGGTGCGCAGCGCGTGAAAGGCCTTTCGATTGTGAAAGTGATTACCCATGCCGTGAAAAAGATCACGCGAGTAGGAGCCCTAAGCAGCAAAAGCGTCGAGACGTCTCTCATCGAGCAGTACCTTTACCCAACGTACGGCCCCGGACAGATGTGGGAGCACGTTGCCGATAAGATCAGAGACCTGGGCGGCGAAATCCGCCTCGGAACGCGCGTCGTCGAGCTGCAACACCGGGAAAAACACGTCGTCAATGCAGTCGTCGAATCAACGGAAGGTCAGGAAACAATACCTACAGACTACATTTTCTCATCGGCCGACGTGCAGGCATTGATTCGTATGCTCAAGCCAGATGCGCCCACAGACGTTCGGGATATTTCTGACAGGCTCCACTACCGCGACTTCATCACGGTCGGCCTTCTGATGGCGGAAAAAATGAGCGATCCTGACGGTAAGGCGATGGCTGATACATGGATCTACGTACACGAAAAAAACGTGCGCGTCGGGCGCATACAACTCTTTCACAATTGGCAACCAAAACTTGTTGCGGAGCCGCGCTACGGCTGGATCGGGCTTGAGTACTTTGTGAACGAAGGCGATGCCCTGTGGCGTATGAAAGATGCGGACCTGGTAGCGCTCGCCACGGATGAACTCGAGAAGATAGGCCTACGCCAAGGAATAAAGATCATCGATGGCATGGTAATTCGCCAGCACAAAGCGTATCCGAGCTATTTCGGTTCGTACTCGCAGTTTCCCAAGATACGGTCGTACCTCGATTCAATTACAAACCTTTTCCCTATTGGCCGAAATGGTATGCACCGCTATAACAACCAAGACCATTCCATGCTCGCCGCTATGACTGCTGTTGATATTCTCGCTCCGGGCCGCACTGACAGGTCAAGCCTTTGGTCGATCAACGCCGAAGAAAGCTACCATGAATCAAGGTAGTAAAAAATCGTCTCTCACTTTTGATGGCTGAATACCTCTAGAGGATGATTTCCCTCGTATCGGCAGAAAGAAAAATGAGAAACCTAATGACAATGCTCAGAATGATCAGGCCAATAATGACCCATTCACCCCGACGCTCCGTGAGCCACGGAAGACTCCGGAGCGGGAGATGTTGCCGTGCGATAATCAGCAGCCAGAGTGGCAACAGGATATCCCACGTAAGATAGAAAGGCATAAAGTACCGAATCGGGTGGAACGAGAGGGGCGCGAGGAGCATGGTAAATAATCCCGTCATTCCCAAAAACCACAGATATATTTCAAATGATATGCGCATCTCGTTGACTTTGGGACGCACATACTGCGTATACATGGCGACCGACGATACAAAGATCGAGAAGATGGCAAACGGAAATGTAATAAGAAATGGGACTAGGATGTGTATACCGACCAACGCCTTATTCGCAAACATCTGTTTTGGAATACTTGCGAGGTAGGCTATCGGATCTACCCATACATAGGGGTTGGACGCTATAAACACGAACGTAGTCGTAAGAAGCACAATGAAAGTTCGGCTTCTCAATACATACACCAGGAATGGCAGCGCGGTGATGAGCACGAACGCACCGGTATCAAAACGTGTGGCAAGTAGTAATCCTAAACATATGCCGAGATAGGTCGACAACTGGTAGCTCCCAGAGCGTCTCATTGACGCGGCGTGAAAGAACAAAAGGACAAATACTACCGTGAGGAGGGCGGCTGCAGTTGATGGGGGTGTCCCATGAAGAAGTCGCAGATCGGGCACAAGTATGAGGGCGACGGCAAGCCACCACAGATTCTCCGGCCGTAATCGGTACGCGATTACCGAAGCAAACGCTGCACAGATAGCTACAAACGCGGCCATTACAAGATGTACCGAGGTCTTCGGATCGATGCCGTACCGCACCAACTCGGCCATCGGATATATGATTGTCGTCCCTGGGTGCACGTACGTCACATCGAGCGGCGTAAGGGTGGTACCCGCGGCCATCTTGGCGGTGTCAGTTGCCCACCAGTTTTCATCTGCGATTGGAAATACCATCCAGAGAGTCATCTGAATGACGAGGCCGACGCTAAAGACGCCGATAAAAATCAGCGAGGCACGTAGAGGGGAAGATTCATGCGTGATTACGTCCTGCATACACGTCCCACAATTCGCCAGCTTATCATGCAACAAATACTACAACAAAAAACCACCAGCTCTGAGCTGGTGGTTTTTTGTTTTGGGATCAACCCTTTCGGATCGCCCATGCCGGATCGTTCTCCTCCGGCCAGAGGACTGGCAACGAGTGTTACCAAGTCAACCAAGCTACTCCCTAGAAGTTCACCGATCGGTTACCGATAGTGAGAGGAAGTGTCCTGATCAAGTAATCGCCCGTCCAGTCAGAGGTCGAAGCTCCCGTTGCACTCGAAGAGTGATCGGAGAGGTCAGACCAGTCAGACCATACGAAGGACGATACGGTGCTCAAACCGATCGTACCTGAAATCGAAGAGAAGACAGCGGTCGAAGATGCTGTCGTGTTCGGATTGGCGATGGATGCGCTGATGTTGTTCGCACCAGATGCGATACCGCCGACGGTTCCACGAAGTTCGTACGTCTTCGTAGTTCCGGCAGGGACCGTCTCAACCGCTGTTGGGCGGAAGTGGACCAAACATGACGTTTGGCTCTGACAAGCGTCGAGACCTCCGGCGAGCGCACCGGTAGTCGTTGCGATTGTGCCATCGATCTCGTTTGCACCACTCCACACCGCGAGGGTGGTTGTAGCGCCGACAGTAACCGCTGAGGTCTTGTCGAGCGTAATGACGATTGAGCCCCAGTCGATGTCTCCAGCTGCGTCAGCCGTGACAGAGAAGCGCCCGAGGACCTGGTTGGATCCTGCAGAGAGCGTTGTCGAGTCAAGTGCTACCGCTGCGAGAGTCGGCTTAGACTTACGCACGTACATTGTGCCCTTGCCACCGGTCCCAGCCGAGTTGAGATCAGCGAAGGCTGCCATCGTTGTAGAGGCCGTACCTGCGCTGTCGACTGCTTTGAAGCCTTCATTCCAGTCAAGATACGCAGAGATTGCTGAGCCGGAAGAAGCGCCGTTCGCGATCGTCGGAATGTTGACGTAGACGTCTATAGTCTTCGTCATGTTCGTTGGGATTGCGAAGGTGAGTCCAGTGAAGGTCGCTGTCGCATATGCCTCAGCACCCGAAGAGAGGGCGAGAGCCTGCGAGACGCCGCCCGACGGTCCTCCTGTCCACTTAAGCGTGACAGCAGAGACTGAGGTCGCAGCGTTTGCTGGAATCTTGACCTTAAGTTCCTGAACCGTGAAGCCAGAATTGGCTGCCGTGAAGTTGAAGGAGCCGACTTTTACATCGTTGGAACCTGCAATGACGTTTGCATTGTCAGGCGATACTCCGACTGCTTCCGTGAGCGTACCACTTCCGACCGTGATGGTCTGGAGGTCGAGATCACTTCCAATCGTCACAGAGTTACCCGTGCTGATTCCTGTACCACCTGAAGATGTGTCGACAACCGCAGCCCATGTTCCAACGTTGGAACCGGACTTGATGTTACCGATGACATCGATCGTTTTGGTCGATGATACTTCAACGTTGAAGTTGACGGAGAACGAGTTGGACGTGCCCGGGGCAGCTTTCGCTGTACCGATCTGCACATCCGTTGCGTTGTCCACGAGGCGGAGGTCCGTGATGGACGCCGCTTCATCGGCCGAGAGATCAACAACGATGGTGTTCACGTTTGTGCCTTCCGTCGAGCCCGACGAAAGAGTGAACGAGCCCAAGCGAGCGTTGCTCGTACCTGCGATGATTGTCTGGTTGCCGTACCCAGAGTATTTCGTCGCTGTGAGTGTGGCGGACGAGATAGTGAGGGTGTTAGCTGCTGTATCCGAGCCTGGCACGTTCACTGCTGTGAGTGAAACCTGACCAAACGCGTTGGAAGAACCATCGTCAAGAGTGATGGCTACCGTCTGACCAGAGGTCAGAGCAGTGCCCGTCGAGCTCTTCGCATCTGCATAAATGTCGATGATGTGTACTGCTCCCGCCTTCGCGATGAAGGAGGAACCGAAGGTGAACTCGATGTCTGTGCCATCGGTCAGATCCTTTGTGGAACCGACCTGCACGCCATCAACAAATACTTTACCGTTGTCGAGACCAGCTTGTGCGCCAGCCGAAGTATCAGCATTTACGTTGAGAGATTCGATCTTCACATCCTCGCCAGAGGCGCGGAGTTCGAAGCTCGCGAATTTGACGTTCGATGCGCCGAGAGTCACGTTCGAAGAAGGCGAGGTGTTCGCTTTTACGACCGAGACTGACGCAGAGCCGATTGTCTGGAGACCCGATGTTCGAGCTGAGAAGGCAGTACCACTCGTGTGAGTTGAAAGTACTGGCTGATTGAGCTCGGTGTCGATGAAGCGAGCATCCGCTGCGCGACGAAGCGAGAGCTGGGCTGTCAAGCTTGAGCCACCGACGACATCGCCGACGACCTTGATGACACGTCCACCCGATTCAAGACGCTTTGGAGACGCAGAGAGATCCCATGCGACAGATGTTTCTCCTGCCGTGAGATTCGCTACTGCGGTACCTACCTGAACACCGTCTACGTAGAGGCGGAGATTCTTGATGTCGTTAAGGCCGACAGAACCGAGATTACGAAGCTGGAACGAGGTCAAATTGACCGCACGCGTACCAATTGTAGCCGTGTTCTGCCAGAGAACTGTATCGTTGGCAGGAGTAAGGCTTGTGTTTACAGCTGGAAGCGTCGTTGCCCCGAAGTCGACCGTCGCGAGAGTCGCCGAAGAGATCAAGAGCGCGGAGCCCGTGATCGGGAGGACGACAGACGAGTCAAGTGTGCCTGTAGAGGTTACACCGGTGAGCTGAACGCCGACTTGCTGGCCATTCGTCGAAGCTGCGATGTCTGAGCGCACGGAAATCGTGACCGATGCGCCTGGAAGCAGCGTGAAGAGCCCTGTAGATGCATTGTAGTTGAATGCGGTGTTGCTGACTCCTGCTGTGTCGGTAAGACGCGTAGAGCCTTGGAAGAGATAGACGTTTGCCAAGGTTGAGTCAGAAGAGACACCGATTCGCTTGAATGCAAGATTGGTGACCGTGATTGGAGCAGCTGTGGGGTTCGAGAAGGTGAAGTGCGCGAGATCCGCGATCGCTTGACCTTGTACGAGTGCTCCTGAGGTTGGATTATCCGATGAAAGCATGACCTTGAGGCCGTTGCCCGTCATTGGAACTCCTGGGACCCCAGGGACTCCTGGAACTCCTGGAACACTCACGCACATGCTGTTTGCCTTTGCGCGAGTGATAGGACCCCAGTACCCTGCCGCTGGAGCAATGCCGTTGGCTCCCTGGAATACCGCGACCGCTGCCTTGGTCTTTGGACCGAAGGAAGAAGTTTCGTTACCTGGAGAACCAGCGCCTGTTGCTGCAACCTGGGCACCGTGACTGTTAAGGAATTTCTGGATCGCCATCACCTCTCCTCCCGTATCACCAACTTGCTGATTACGTGTGAAGGTTGTGCAGGAAGCCGTCGAAGAAGACGAGCCGCCCTGAAGCGCTGCGATTTGTGCGAGCAGTGATTGAATCTGAGCCTGGAGATCAGAGAGGACATCTGCCTTTGCCGGTGTGGCAAACGCAAAAGCAAATCCGAAAACCATGACTACAGCCAAAAGTACTGCTGCAACATTTTTTGTTGCTAATGCTTTACTCATAGTTAATTTTTGACTTTTCATTCGTCACTTTCTAAAAAATTTCAGAAAATGCCGAACCGTACACAACACCCTTTCGACGAGGAGTTGCGTGCGTTTTGTGTGTCTTCTACTAAATATAACTGATAACTGAAGACCGACTGATAATCGGGCGCGCCTGCCGATAAGCAAGATTGCGCCCTCACACTGTCATTGCGTGCATGAAACTCAAATATTTCTATTTGCCTTTTCGTGCGCCGCTCGACAATAATTTTGCTAGCCCTTCCCGTCACCGACGGTACCAGGATTAGCAGCATGTAGGAAATTTCGTTCAGAAATACAACCATTGCCGGATTAGGAATTTCAGAATGCCCCATTACGAGGCCGGCGATTTATTCGCCTTTTTTCACTATTCAAATGTCAACGAACTAGCGCAGGGGGTTTGTCGTCCCAACTACGTCGCGACACCTCAGAGAGATGTCGTAGCGCAATTATATACCCGGGACCTTCAGACACGTAAATGTGTGACTCCCCGATTTGTGGATAACTTGTGGGCTAAAAGCCTCACTTCTGAGGCAGAATGGGCCACCAGTTATCAAGCGCAACAATACTCTACGAACCATGGGGAGTCAACCATCTGTGACGTCCCGTGCCGGGAGATCTTACCCGATTCCGATTCGGCACAAAGTCACTGTGATAATTGCCGAACACAGCGATGACCCACACGTATTGAATACCTCCACTTAGGGCATGTTTGAAAACGCTTAACCGGAGTGATAGATGGTATTCCCGAGGAATCCCCGCAGCACGAGGAGTGCGAGGATTGAGGATTTTTCAGCAGGAAAATCCGGTTTCCGAGGGAATACCGTCTCGAAGCGAAGGTTTGGAAACATGTTCTGGATGCGATAGCAGCCAATACAACTATTAGACAATTGAATAGCGACTCCAGCGCTTTAAACCGACCTTTTTGACTCGACCCTCGACGACAAGACTCAATAGGTCCCTTTGAATCATCTTTTCGCTGTACTCCGGAAGATTCGAAGCGATGTCACGAATTCCGAGCTCCACCGCACCCTGAAGGACTCCCACAATATTCTGTTTACGGACATCCGACCCAATGCCTATTGGTCTTCGAGGAGACGTATCAGACATGTCCTTTACGACCATGCTGTCCTTTAATTTCCGTGTGTCCTTTACGTCCTTTATCGGCATCTTCCCGACATCCAATAAATCCTCCCGCGAGAGGGACAGATTCTCCGAAGTCGGAGATGATCTTGAAACCTCGATATAATGACCTAATTCGTCGAGTCCTTCAGCGAGCACATTAGTGTTTTGAGGAGAAATCAACTGCGCTACTGATAGCATTCGCACCAGAGATATGAGATGTCGTATTGAAACCCGACACGCTGACACATTTGGCGAATCAGTGGCCCTCATGTCATCTCGAAGCAAGAGAATCTTCTCAAATAAAGATACGGCTTCCGATCGTATTGTGGCTCTAAGCGGCTCATCCGGAGAAATATGGTTAGTGACTAGATACAGGGCCGCGGTGACACGCTCAGCTCTCCGGTAGGCCCGATGTGCTGACTGGTTGGCACCAAACGGATTTGTACGTACCGCACTCGTATCGAAAAAGGATGGCAAGGGCCCTGTCTTCTGTATGTCTTTTTGTCCGTCCATTTGATGTCCTTGATTGTGTACGTGAGAGACGTGCCACACTTCGGACAAGGCGAGTATATAAAGGACAGACGCCGAGCGCAATGGCTTCAGGATTTGCTCTTTTGACCATCTTTCGACTCCACGGGGTTATTACATGTGCTCGTGATCTTTGCAAAGTTCGCACGGCTCGCGGGTAATTCATGAATTACTCAAGGATGATATGATGTGACAATGAAGAATCGTAAGAAGCGTTCGCGAGAAACCCAATCTGACGACGACCTCCCTGTCTCACGATCCGTAAGCAGCGAAGCGCTGAGGGGCGTTGGTGCAATCTTTTGTGTAGCAATTGCGGGTTTCTTAATTCTTGCGCAAATCGGCGGTGGCGGAACAATCGGCGCATCGCTCTATTCTGGCCTCTCATGGCTTCTTGGCATCGGGTATTTTCTCCTTCCGATCTCGCTCGTTCTTCTTGCGATATTAATATTCCGATCATTTGAACGTCGGATCGGATGGGTCCAGTTTGCGAGCATGGCAGTCTTCCTCCTTGCAAGTCTGGGGCTCATAAATCTCGCCGCACCAGGCCAAGGAGGCATTCTTGGGACGGGAGTATCGAAACCCATTGTGATGGGGGTGGACACAATGGCCACGGTAATCTTTCTTTTTGCGTTTACCATCACCTCTTTGATCGTCGCGTTTGACGTAAATCTCCGGACACTTTTCTCGCATATTCGAAACCGCTTGTGGCCTATTGAAGAGGACGCTGAGGAGATCGAATCCCCGATATCTCTTCCGGAAAATCTAGAAGTTTCAGATCCGGAAGAAGTTGTGGACACGCCAAACGAGGAGCCCGAGAAGCCCGCCTCCAAGCAGAGTGGCGCTATTACAAAATTCTTCCACGGCAGCGACACCCCCGCAGAAGGGTTCCCCATTATTGCGGCGACGGGGAGCACCTACACTCCCCCACCACTCTCAATTCTTGCTAAGAATAAGGGGAAGCCTGAGGTTGGCGACGTGAAAGCCAACATGAACATCATCAAGCGCACGTTACAAAACTTCGGGATTCAGGTCGAGATGGACGAGGCATCGATCGGCCCCACGGTCACACGATACGCGATGAAGCCGGCCGAAGGCGTGCGACTCTCAAAGATTGTAGCCCTCCAGAGCAACCTTGAGCTCGCACTTCAGGCCTCCCCCATCAGAATCGAAGCGCCGATCCCAGGAAAGGCGCTTGTAGGCATTGAAGTCCCCAACAGCACGCGTACCACTCTCGGACTTGCCCCTCTTATCTCAGACGAACAGTACGTAAACTCCGACAAACCACTCCTCATAGCGCTCGGGCGTTCAATCACGGGCACCGCACACTTTGCCGATCTTGCGCGCATGCCACACATGCTCGTTGCCGGCACCACAGGAGCTGGGAAGTCTGTCACTATTCACGACTTCATCGTATCGATGCTGTATCGATGCGGACCAGAGAGGTTGCGCTTCATCATGGTGGATCCAAAGCGTGTTGAGCTCACCGTGTACAATTCTATTCCTCACCTTCTCACACCGGTGATCACCGATGCGAAGAAGGCTATTCTCGCGCTGAAATGGCTCGCAAAAGAAATGGATCGCCGCTACAACATCCTGGAAGCTGAAAAGGTCCGTGATATCGCCTCGTATCATAAAAACATCGTGGCTCCAGCGCTTGAGAGCGCCACACAAAAAGATGGCGATAGACCTCTTCCCGAGGCGATGCCGTACATCGTGGTCGTGGTGGACGAGCTCGCAGACATCATGTCTACATATCCGCGAGAATTGGAGGGGGGCATCGTGCGTCTGGCACAGATGAGTCGCGCAGTAGGTATACATCTCATTCTTTCCACACAGCGTCCGAGCGTCAAGGTCATCACTGGACTCATCAAGGCCAACATTCCCGCCCGCGTCGCCCTTCAAGTCGCCTCGCAAATAGACTCTCGCACCATTCTTGACACCGGAGGGGCCGAAAAGCTATTGGGTGCGGGCGACATGCTTTTCCTTTCTGGCGAAATGTCAAAACCGCGCCGCATCCAAGCCCCATTCATTTCAGAAGACGAAGTAAAGAGCGTGGTTGCCCACATCTTAAAGAATAATGGTGATACGATACCGAACGAAATTGACTTCTCGGATTCCCGAACCACGAGTGGCACTGATCCTATTTTTTCATCTTCCCTTGAAGAAGATGGTGATGACGACGCACTGTACTCTGATGCAAAAAGGACCGTAATCGAGGCGGGCAAAGCGTCTACATCATATTTGCAACGCAAATTGGGAGTCGGGTATGCGCGCGCAGCAAAACTTATTGATATGCTTGAGGATCGTGGGGTCATCGGCCCTTCCGATGGCGCGAAACCGCGCGACATCATTGGCGCGGGCAATGCGGATGAACTAGCCCAGGACAATGATTCCGCTGGTGAAACAGACACTGAAAAACTGTGATATGCGCCCCTCACACGATAGTCGACTTACCTATATCATATTGGGATTTTTCTTTCTGGCCGTCCTCGGATACGCCCTTTACGAGGCTCAGGGCATACTCTTTGGCCCTTCCATCTCGGTAGTGTCGCAACACGCCGAGGTTGGCGAGCCGTACACGCTCATCAAAGGACAAGCCGATAGAATCGTGTCGCTCACAATGAATGGAAAACCTATTCCGGTAACTGAGTCTGGAGCTTTTGAAGAGCCGTTCCTCTTGGCCCCCGGGTACAACATGATCGTCCTCGACGCAGTCGACAGGTATGGACGCAAGAGCAGTAAGGAGGTTGAAATTATCTACACTACCCCCACCTCGTATAAGCTCCACAACGAAGGACTCGCCACATCGACACCCGACGAAGGAGCTCCCCTCCCGGTAGGGGGCGCCGAAGCTTCGACCTCACAAAGAGTGGCGGAGTAACCGCCGTAAGATATACTTCACTTATCCATATGGCAGGATTTAAGAAAAAAGAGAAGGCGCCACCGAAAAGCACCGGCACCGGATCAGATGCAGACATCGAGCGAGCGATTTCGCAAATTAAGACGAAGTTCGGTGACGAGTCGATCATGATGCTCGGTTCTCAACCTAAAGTCGATGTGAATGCAATCCCCACAGGCTCGATCGGAGTCGACTGGGCACTCGGTATCGGAGGACTTCCTCGAGGACGCATCATCGAAATATTTGGTCCCGAATCTTCAGGTAAAACGACACTCTCGCTTCATGTCATTGCTGAGGCGCAGAAGAAGGGTGGTGTCTGCGCTGTGGTAGACGCTGAACATGCGCTCGATCCAGAGTACGCAAAGAAGCTGGGAGTGAAGATTGAGGAACTGCTCGTATCGCAACCCGACACCGGTGAACAGGCGCTCGAAATCGTCGAATCACTTGTTCGTAGCGGCAAAATCGACGTCATCGTTATTGACTCCGTGGCTGCGCTCACGCCAAAGGACGAGATTGAGGGAGATATGGGAGCACAGCATGTAGGCAAACAAGCGCGGCTTATGTCACAAGCGCTTCGCAAGCTCACCGCCATAGTCTCAAAAACGAAGTCTGTCATCATCTTCATCAACCAAATCCGCATGCAGATTGGCGTGATGTTTGGGAATCCCGAAACGACACCGGGCGGTAAGGCGCTCAAATTTTACACGTCGGTCCGCATCGATATCCGACGCATCGCACAAATTAAGAAGGGTGATGAAACAATGGGTGGGAGGCACCGCGTGAAGATCGTGAAAAATAAAGTTGCCGCGCCATTCCGTCAAACTGAATTCGACATGCTCTACGGCGAAGGTATTTCAAAAGAGGGCGAGGCCCTGGCGCTCGGAGAGAAGTTTAACCTCGTCCAAAAATCCTCTGGCGGCGCTTATAGTATGGGCGACGTAAAGATGGGCCGCGGCTACGATGCCGCGCGTACGTATCTGAAAGAAAACAAACCCATACTCAATCAGCTTTTAAAGGATATTCGCAAGGGCCTCAATGAAGGCGTCACGCCCTCTAAACCTTCGGGTGGCGATGAGGAATAAAAGCCCGAATTGGACAAACGTGCTTTATTGCTTAGAATGCTCGGCATGTTGAACTATAACGAAATAAAACCTGGCGTTGCGGTCCTCGTCGAGGGTGAGCCGTATGTCTGCACGTGGAACAACATCATGCAGAAGCAGCAGCGCCGCCCCGTCAATCAGACCAAGCTCCGCCACCTCATTCGCGGAAATTCGATCGAGTATTCATTTCAGCAATCCGATAAGCTGTACGAGGCAGAAATTGAAACAAGACCCGCTGTGTTTATATATGAACGCAACGGGGAATTTTTCTTTCACGACGCTAAGGATAAATCCAAGAGATTTTCCGTTTCAGATGAGATGGTGGGTGAAGCGGGAAAATTCCTCAAGGCCAACACCGCAGTAGACACTCTCTGGTTTGACGAAAAGCTCTTCCGCGTAAAGCCACCCATAAAAGTAGAGCTCAAAGTCACAGAAGCTCCACCCAATACCCGCGGTAACACGGCCCAGGGTGGGAGCAAGGTCGTTACCGTCGAGACGGGCGCCAACATTGATGTGCCAATGTTTATCAACGAGGGCGACATGATTCGTATCAATACAGAAACCGGAGAATACACAGAGCGCGTCTAGAGAAGATTTTGGGCCGCGAGGGCCATGAGGTATATGCCTCCCGCATTTGCCAGAAAGACAATCGGGATAAATCGCCCGAGTGTCATGTGTGAGAGACCCATCATGACCAACCCAATCTCGTCCGGAAATGGCGAGGCGATCAAGAGCGCGCCGCCAATAAACGGCAGCCACCACAGCGGACCTCGCGCGAGCCTCATACCGAGCCGCATAAGTCTCGGCGAAAAGGCAACCCGCACAATGTGATCCGCCAACCGGCTCTGGACGAAACGGAACACGAGCAGATCACCGCACACTGCACCGAACGCACCGACAAGCGCCAGCTCCCAGACAGGTACATACGCTGCGCTGGCGAGAATCGCTGCGATGGCGGGCGCCGTAGTGAGCACCGAGGTGAAGAAAAAACCCTCGAAAAAACTTCCGATGATGCCGAATTGCGACACGTGCGACACAACAGCGGCTATCGTGTCCGTTTTGATGAGGTAGACGGCAAGTATGATACTAGAAACGACCAACCATCCCTCTATGGTCTCTGAAAGCGTAATGCGATCGCGGGGATAGAGCCGATGATGACGCGCCATCGCGACATTATAGCGCTCCCGCAGCCGCCGATGAACTCAACCGTCCTACTTCTGAATAAACGGCAACAGACCCATGAATCGAGCGCGTTTGATCGCTGCTTCTACTGCACGCTGCTGTTTGGAGGTAAGCCCCGAGCGCTTACGCGCGACGATGCGGCCGTGGGGATTGACGAACTGCTTCAAAAGATCGACGTCTTTGTAATCGACGTGCTGAATATCGTTCTGCGTTAAAATGTTATTGGACATATTTAGAAAGGAATATCGTCTGGGTTAATGTCGTCTTTTGGATAATCTATACCCGCACCACCGCTCGAAGAAATGTCTTCCGAAACCTCTTGCTCTCCCCCCTGTCCGGAACCTGTCGTGCGAGCGCCGCCACCCCCTTTCGGACCAAACTGCACACGATCTGCCACAACCTCGGTTCGATACTTCTTTTCCCCACTCGTTTTGTCGTCCCAACTTCTCGTTTGCATGCGACCCTCTACGAATACCGAGCTGCCCTTCTTCAGGTACTGATTGACGGTATCTGCTTGTTTACCGAAAACAACGACATTGTGGAAATCTGTCTGCTCTTGCTTCTTGCCGTCTCGATCCTTGTAGACACGGTTTGTGGCGAGCGAGAAATTTACCACATTCATTCCAGATGGCAATGCGCGTAACTCTGGATCGCGCGTAAGATTGCCGTAGAGCATCGCTTTGTTGATGTACATATTGGATAGCTTACAGCTTGTAGCGCGCAGGTCAACTTAAAAATTATTCGGCGGTGATGTCTTGGATTGCTTTCTCAAGGTCCTCTTCAGAGACGGGCACGGATGTTTCTTCCGCGCGACGGGGAGCTGGCTTGATCGTATCGGTACGTTTTACCTCGCGAAGCGTTGGAGCTTTCATCTTGGCCCGTGTATCCTCACGAACCGTTTGAAAGACCATGTGTCGGAGAATGTCGGACTTGCGCTTCAAGGCCTCATTTACCATATACGCAGAACCAACCGGGGCCTCGAATTTTATCCATCCAAAATACCCACGATCGTGTTCTGTATGCTTATCTCCCTCCATGGCGGGCATCGGGTAAGCGAGCTTCGTGAGAGCAGGAGCGCCTTCGGCAATAAAAGACCCGTTAGCTTTCTCCACTAGGCCACGGATCTCGGCAACAACCTTTTCTACATCTTCCTCTTTTACCGTGGGTATAATGTGATAGCCGATTTCGTATATGCGAAGCACGCCCGCCTCTGTATCGGTGTCGTTCATTTCCATAACTGCCTCGTCAGCCATATGTTCGGAGACTCTACCACAGCACCGTACCTGTAAGCAAGCGTTAGAGCCGAAAAACGCGCTTCGCATTGACCCGCAGTTGTTGTCGGACCTTTTCGGGGTCTTCACCGCGGATAGCGGCGATTTTCTCGACAATGAGGGGGATGTAGGCTGATTCGTTGCGTTTGCCACGGTGTGGTGTGGGTGTGACGTACGGTGCGTCGGTCTCCGAAAGAAGCATATCGAGCGGCGCATTTTTCACGACTTCGTCGTAGTCGTGCGTGAAGGTAATGACACCGGTAAATGAGAGCGTGAACCCAAATTCGAGAAACTTCTTTGCAGTACTCCAATCCCCCGCAAAAAAGTGTACATCCCCTTTTACATTTGCGTGCGCTTTTAGTATTTCGAGCGCGTCATCATAGGCGTTCCGTATGTGAAGCATAAGAGGCTTCCCCAATTTGTTGGCAAGTTCTATCTGCTGGATGAATGCCGCACTTTGTACCTCTTTCGTCTCCTCTTCTAAACGAAAGTAATCCAGGCCACACTCACCGATCGCAATGACACGCGATGACGCGCCGAGTTTCTCGTAGGCGGCGAAGTCGAAGACTTCGCCGCGTGAAGTAAACTCTTTTCCACCTTCCCCCAACTCTTTCTCATCATGATACGACTTCGACGTGTGGATGGGGTGCAGGCCGATCGTAGCGTACACATGATCGTACCTCAGGGCGAGGGCGACTGCGGCCGCTGAAGTGTCAAACTGTGTACCGACGACATTCATCCCCACTCCAGCCTCCTTGGCCCTTAGAATCGAATCGTCACGATCGCCTTCGTATGCAACGAAGTTTACGTGCGTATGTGCGTCAAAATATTTCATCCCGTATACAACAAGGTTATCGCAAGGAACGATACCATAACGGCAGCGAGCTTTCTAAGATTGATGTGGTCTTTGTACCACCAGACGGACAGTACGATAGGGATTAATATGTAGTGCGCCTGAATCACGTATACGAGACTTACGAGGCCAGTACTCATAGCTTTAAAAAGCGAATACGCCGAGAAGAGCCCAAAGAAAGCTGATACGAGACCCAGGGTGACATCTCTCCTGTCTGCGTGCATGATCATCGACCATCCCGCGCCGTGCTGCTTCACGAGAATGCCGGCCGAAGCGACAGTGCCCGCGAGTTGCGATGCGCAGAGCATGAGGAGCACCGCTGGTCCGTACAGCAGCCCTTGTTTGCTGAGTAACATCGAACACGCAGTAAGAATTGTTGAGACGAGAAGCAGCCTGAGCCCGAGAACGAGATTTTTCTGCCGATGCTGCTCCACTGAGGAAACGAGGAGTAGCGGAACAGTCAGGCTGAGCGCAATACCCGTGTATTGTAGAGCGGTGAGGGAATCGCCGAATATGGCGACACCTCCAATCACCACAAGGAGCGGCCCGAGTATTTTATTGAGTGGAAAGTACAAGACGCTATCGATATATTTCAGTGATTCAATGCGAATGAAATTCCCAAGACCGTGCACGGCCCCACCCATCAACCCAAAGAAAACTATGGCGGACCACTGTGTTGGCATGTCGCGCTGCATGAGGAGGACTACAAGTGCGAACACTCCTGATGCCCCATACATGAGGAATCCATTGAATGCAGAGCTCCTACGCTCTTCAGCAACCACTTTCTGAACAAAGAGGGTGAGGCCGGCAAGAACGGTAGACACCAGCGTCCAAAAAAGCGTCGTCTGATCCATGCTTACTCCTTTCGCGGAAAGAGATTCTCGGGTTTTTTGTTGGCAATGATTGCATTCCCGCGACCTTTGTTGAGCTCGACAACATTCACATACGTATGTGCGTCGAAGTACTTCATACCGCTCTCGTTACATGCGCAAACATTTGCTCCGCTCGTCCACGCCTTTCCTCTTTGGGATTATTGATATCGCGCCATCGCATAATAATTGGGTCAGAAATATCGGCGGGACCTAGGGCCCCTTGGCAGAGAGTGATCGAGTTCGCTGCGGCGTTCATCTTCGAAATAAGGAACGCTTTATTATCCGTAGAAAGCGCGTAGAGGGGCACTCCTTGTTTTTGTGCCTCCGCGAGTTTCTCCCACCCCACCTGGTTGAGGCCTGCCGTCATTCGGTTTCCAAATACAGTGCGTTCACGCATACTCATATCAAGATTCCTCGTAGGAACCTGCTCGTAAACTTCTCTGTGCACCCGCTCGCTGATCCAAGAGCGATCGCCATCGTCAATAAGCGCATCGAGTCGGAAATATACGCCTGCGACCTGTGGCGCCGATATGACCAACTCATTATGACCGCTTCCTCGTTCTGAAATCGCACGCTCGATTTCTCCGGGCGCATCGTAACCGTACGGAACCGAGCGTTCATAGAGGTTCTTAGGGATTGTTTTCATGTCGCCCTTCGAAGCACCGACGATCCGGCCGTCCGCGATAAAAACTCCAGGTGCGCCAGTGCCCGAGGTGGATCGCTCTGTCCCAAACGTCAACTGATCACTACCTGGGACGAGCGTGGAAGTCGGTATGGTGGGGGCGAGTCCATTTACGATAGCGAGTGCGTTTTTAAACCATTCACCCTCCGAGCTGGCTTCTTTACTTTCATAAATCAGATCGTGAATGAAAAAGCAGTTATGTTTATTCGACTGGAACGAAAGGCTTCTCTCCTGCGCCTCCGCGGCTACATTTACCTTCTCCTTTTCAAGAAGCGCATCGCGCTGGACTTCCTCTGCGGCAATCTGTTCATACCCCTCGGCGAGTCCCGATACCCTAAGATACTCATGGAAACTTGTGGCATGCTGCTCTTGAGTAATGCCCAGCTGCTTTTTGAGTCCGCCAATTCTCCGAAAAGACATGAGTCGATCGATGAAACGAGCCTTGAGTCCCGTAAGCGATTGCTCGATCTCTTTGATTCCACGGGCTAAATCTTCGACTGCGCGAAGCTTTTGTTCTGCAGCACTGCGATATTTCCTAGCACGCTCTTTCGCATCTACCGACACACCTCGCTCACTCAAGTATTGCCTCTCTTCTTGGGCCGGACCAACGTGCGTGACAGCGCTGTTCTCTGGTTTAAAGTTTTGCTGAAGGCTCCCTCGTCCATGCTCTTCCATACTACTCCTTTCGCGGAAAGAGATTCTCGGGTTTTTTGTTGGCAATGATGGCAGCGATGATCTTGCCGCTCGTATCGGGCATAATTGGCTCGAGCATGAGGTCGATAGCTGCAAGCTCGTGAACCATTTCTTCGATAAGTGCCCTTCCCCTTTCTGGCTCAGTTTTGACCACCTTAAACGGCTCAGTCTGATTGATCTTTTGATCAAGCGCCTGAATCCTTCCCCACACGTAGTCGAGCGCGACATTCATTTCATATCCGTTAAGTGCCGCCGTGAACTCTTCAGGGTACGGTACAAACGAGACGTTTACAGGCTTGACGAGATTCTTCTCGGCGAGCTGCATGACGCGCGAGGCGAGATTACCGAGACCATTTGCGAGATTTGCATTGTACGCTTCCTTGAATTTCTCCATGGTAACGTCTGAGTCTTCGAAAGGGTGCACGTGGCGCGCAAGAAAATATCGGAGAGCATCGACCCCGTATTCTTCAATGATGGTTCGGGGGTCAATCACATTGCCAATGGATTTAGACATTTTCTGTCCATTGCTCGTGATAAAACCGTGGTAGACGATCTGCTTCGTCGTCGGCAATCCGCCAGACATGAGCATGGCCTGCCACATGATGGATTGGAAACGCACCTGATCTTTGCCAGCAAGTTGCAGCGTATCCCCCTTCTCCCAATATTTCTTGAAATCACCGTTTACATCTTCGGGCCAGCCCAAAGTTGAAATGTAATTCGTGAGTGCATCAAACCACACATACATCACCTGCGTGTCATCATCAGGGACTGGCACACCCCACGGCATCTTTTCCCTTACGCGCGAAATACTAAAGTCTTCAAGGCCACGTTCGACAAATTGTATGGCCTCCTGTCTGCGCCATTCGGGCACGATGACCCCTTCTCTCTGTAAATAAGCAAGCAGTTTCTTCTCGTAATTCTTGAGTTTAAAAAAATAATTCTTTTCTTCTATTTCGATGAGATCCATCGTCGGGTGATTAGGGCACTTCCCGTCAGCGAGATCACTTTCCTTCATAAAAGCCTCGTCGCCAACACAATAGAGGCCTTTGTAACTCCTCAGTTCTATATCTCCGTTTTTCTCACATCGTCGCCAGAGTTCCTGCGCTGCGGCTTTATGGTGCACGTCTGTCGTGCGTATGAAGTGAAGCGCGGGAGAAAGGCCGAGAGCGGGGGCAAGTTTCTTAAACTTTTCGGCATATTCATCCACGTACACTTGCGTGTCTTTCTTCTCTTCGTGCGCTTTGCGGTAAATCTTGAGTCCGTGCTCATCGGTGCCCGTATTGAAGAAGACTTCGCTCCCGGTCAATGCACGGTGGCGCGCTGTGATATCCGCGTGCACCAACTCGAGCGCGAAGCCGATGTGCGGATCGGCGTTCACATACGGCAGCGTGGTCGTAAGATAGAATGACTTACCCATGGTCGCGTCCGAGCCGCCCTAAGCGACCGCTTTCAATATCACGCGCGAGCTCCTGAATCGTGGCCGCCACAGGGACCGAGAGGATAATCCCAAGGAAACCGGCGAGTTCGGCGCCCACGATGAGCGCGAGTATGACAAGGAGCGGCGGCACGCCCACGACGCGAGTAACTACGAGCGGATAAATCAGGTGATTTTCAAACTGTTGAAAGATCGCATAGAGTGCGATCACAAACATACCGAGCCCAAATCCCCCGTCTACAAACCCGATCATTACCGCGGGTACTGCAGCGAGAATTGGACCAAAGACAGGAATAATCTCAAACACCGCCGCAATAACAGCGAGAAGTAACGCGTGCTTTATCCCAAGGATGGTAAGCCCCAGGTATACAAGGACTCCCATAATGATCGCCAAGAGCATCTGACCCTGCATCCAAAGCCCAATCTTTTGCTGCGAGCGCCTCCACAAATCAAGGACGTAGCCCTGGTGTTTTTTGGGAGTGACGATCCTTAGGAAGTCGTCTACTCCGGTTTCAATGACTGCAAAGTAAAAAGAGAAGACAACGATCATGACAAATGAGAAGAAGCCTCCGAAAATACGCGTGAAGGCGCTAAATGCGTTGTCCATAGTCCCGCCGATATCAAAAGTACTTCTGACATTCGCCATGATATCTGCAGCGGATAATTCCGATGGAGTGGGGACGCCAAGCACGTTGGCGTAAGTATCAAATGCATCGCTGCGGCCAAACGCATCGAGGTATGTCGGGAGCGAAGAGACGAACGCCGCAAAGTCTTCTAGGACCGACGGGAAAAAGAAGTAAAAGAGTGTGAAGAAAGAAGCGAAAAATAGAAGATAGATCGATATGACGGCGAGAATACGCGGTACCCCCCTTCGAGACAGTCCGATAACGCCAGGTTCGATTGCAGACGCGATCACGATCGCGGCTATCACATTAAGCACAATGCTGTGCAGCGTAAAGACCAACCACGCAGCTACTATGATGAGCAACGTTTTGAGTACCGTGCCCGAAGTGATGGAAATAGTAAATTGCCGATCGTCCATAGGACGAATCGTAACATGACCGACCGACCAGTCGAAATGCTATGAAATACGGGAAAAGAGGTCTGCGAGAGCCACGCGCTCTTGCTTTCCCGTATCGCGGTCTCGAACGGTTACCGTATCTTTTCCACCGGAGACAGACTCGCCTCCGTCGGAGGATTCTCCCAACGTTTCGAAATCGATGGTGATGCAATACGGCGTGCCAATTTCGTCTTGCCGACGGTAGCGCTTACCAATGTTGCCGTTGTCATCCCACATGACCTGCGGGATCTTCCTCTTGAGATCCAGGTACACTTCGCGCGCTTTCGCGACAAGCTCTGGTTTGTTTTTGAGAAGTGGAAATACCGCCGCTTTTACTGGAGCTACCGCTTTGCTGAACTTCAAATATGTCCGAACCTCTCCTCCCAGATCATCTTCCCTGTACGCGCTGGCAAGGATCGCGAGAATCGTCCGATCTACCCCGAGGGATGGCTCGATGACGTGAGGCATGAATGCGGCCTCTCCCTCTTTCTCGCTAATCGAAAGATTGGCACCCGACTCCTTCGCGTGTGCGACTAGATCAAAATCCCCACGATACGCCAATCCGTAAAGCTCTTTACGCCCAAAGGGGAAGTCAAATTCAAAATCGATAGTCCGCTTGCTGTAGTGCGCTCGCTCTGTGTCCCCCACCTCCAACTCGCTCACTCTCCCCTCGTCAATTCCGACCGCATCAATAAATCTGCGTATCTGTGTGCGCAACTCATCAAAGACGCTCTCCCAGTTTTGAGGACGCACGAAATATTCTACTTCCATTTGCTCAAACTCGCGGGAGCGAAACACGAAATCTCTCGGTGCGATCTCGTTGCGAAATGCCTTCCCAATTTGCGCAATGCCGAAAGGGAGCTTGGGGTGGAAAGAATCCCACACGTTCTTAAAGTTCACAAAGATGCCGCCTGCCGTTTCGGGACGCAAATATGATACCGAGGACTCATCTTCGGTCGCCCCAACTTTCGTTTTAAACATCATATTAAACTGGCGCATCTCTCCCAAGGTTCCGCCACAATCAGGACACATGCCTACGGCGGCTCCCCCCATCTGATCGGCGCGAAAGCGATGTTTGCATTTTTTACACTCCACAAGCGGATCAGAAAAGCCCTCGACGTGTCCGCTTGCCTCCCACACCCTTGGATTCATTAAGATAGCCGCGTCAACGCCATACATGTCGTCCCGATCCTGTACAAACATCTTCCACCACAATTGCTTGATGTTGTTCTTCAACTCAACGCCCAAAGGCCCATAATCCCACGTGCCCGAGAGACCTCCATAAATTTCTGAACCTGGATAGATGAATCCTCGTCGTTTGGCGAGCGAGACTATTTTCTCCATGCTGTCTTGATCTTTTGCATCAACCATAAGGCGGTTTACTTTACCACAGCTGCATTCGCTGAAGAAAATCCTGGGTCTCCTTGAATATTGGTCGTGATATCCTTCGCGCTGCGAAGCAATTCAGGAGCAATCTGCGCGCCCGGATTTGATTTGAGCTTTTCCTCCGCTTTTACGGTATCAATCCCCCAGAGCTCAATATCTTGTAAAAGCGGCGGCTCTTGACCGATCTGAGACACAGATGGCGTGAAGCCGATCGCGATAATCGCCTGCCGAGGCGCTGTCCCATTTAACCCAACGCCAGGCGCAATAGTACCGATATCCCACGTAATAGTGCCGTCCGTTTGGTTGAAGCGAATATTTTCTGAAGTGGGCCTGTAAATCCATCGCGCGTAGAGAGGAAGTCGTGCTGTCATGCGCGCCTCTTTGATCTCATTGGTGGAGTTGGTGACCGCAAAGAAAAGCGCGTAAGTGGTCTCCTTGCCCGCCTTTGCAGGCATCGGCCCCACGCTCCCAAACGGGTTGGCGTAGTAAAGCCCTTGCGCCACAAGGCCAACGTCACTCGCAATAGCAACCCGCTTCGTCACGCTTGATTGCAAACTCTCGGGCACCCCCGTCTCTGATATGCGCTTCCCCGCCGCATTTATTGAAATGTCGAGCTTTGGATTCACGACACCTGCGAGTTCGCTACTCCCAGGGACCTTAAACGTAAATCCGACGGCGCCGCGCGCGCCGGGAGTAAGCTTGGCGAGCACGCCATCACTCGTCGACTTGTCCCACAATACTATGTTGTCGCTTGAGCGATAAAATCCATCCTTCGTGCGAACCGTCGAACCGTCGATGGAAAGACCCGAGAGTCGCGCGGCTATCACAACGTCGTTGATCGCGGTCGGCAGATTGTTTTGCCATAAAATCGAAACATGGACGTCGTCACCGGGAGCCACAACGAGATTCGCCCCAACACCACCAGTCATCGACTGAAACGAGCCCGTATCGGGAGCCACAGATGTGCTCTCCCCTCCCGCTACAGAGACAGTGAGTCCCAGAAATGGCTTAGAGATCGCAATTGGAAAGACATTTTTCGCGAGAACCGTCTCAATCGACGTCGATTTCACGCTCCTGCGTGTACCCACACTCACGCGAAAGATCCGATCATCGCCCTGCTCTCCGGTGAGAATGCCACGTATCGTGACAGGGACTTTCTGGCCGGGATCTAGATCGCCAATCTCCCAGAGCCCGTCCCGATTGGGAGCAGGAGATGCAGAAGTAAATTTGAAGCCAAATGGATACTGGACTTCGAACAATACATCTCCCACTTTACTACTTGAGTTCGATGAAATCTCGATCTTCATTTCAATAGGCTGTCCGGAGATCGCCTCCTTGTTCCCCTCGATCGCAAGAGAGAGGGGGGATGAGCTGAGCGTCGTACCATACGTTCCTGACGAAACAAAGACCGCATTGGATCCTTGGATCTGATACTGCAGTTCTACGCTGACATCGATTGATTCTCTCTCGTTGCCCGCAAAGATCGCCGACACGGTCCCCCGGCGCGTCTCACCTGCCCCTATGGCGCCGAGCGAGATCTTTTGTGTAGGAAGGTCGGTCACAAAATCTGTCGACGACCTCGTGCCCGAAGGATAGGTAATGATAAGCTCAGCGACCTCAAGAGGAACTTTGTTTTTATTGGTCACTGCGACTTGGAGCTGTGTCGGGGCCCCGCCCTCTACCTGCTGCGGACCTGTCACAAGGATTTCTATATTACCCGAGGAGGCGCCAAATTTGCCCTCGCCGAGTAAGAAATAATATCCAAAAAATGACATCGCGCCGACAAAAAAGAGTAGCGCCGCCCCCATAAGCCACCACAGGGCCGTTCGAGCAAATCCCACTGCTTCCGACGCGATGAGAGGGCCCGTGGCTTGCCCTTGTTCCACATCCTGTCTTTGGTCTACTTGCTTAAGAAAATCATCCCCGACATTATCGCCCGCCTGACCTAGCACGCGTCGAGGACGCTCCTTGAGCAAACCCGAAAGCGAGCGAGAATACATTGCCCTGCGCAAACGCTCTACCTTCTCCTTTTCGTGGTCGGAGAGTTCCATCGATAAATTGTATCACGATGACACTCGGTGGATTTTTAAAACTTAAGTCTGTACACGTTGGTCTCCAGCTTTGTGAATCCCATCTTGAGATATAAAGCGTTTGCGGCGACTCGCTCGGAACGTGAAGTCAATCCCACCGCGCGCACTTTTCTTGCGCGTGCGACGTCGATAAGCGTACGCATGATCTTCTCGCCCAGTCCTTGCCCACGGTACTCGTGGTCGACGACAACGTCCTCGATCTGAGCCCTCTCCCCTTCGGGAATGATGACTGTGGCGAGGGTTCCCATACCAATGATGCGCTCTCCATCCCGCGCGACCCACAATTCAACGTCTTGTGTCGCAATGATTCTTTCCAAAAGTTGCATGGAGCATTCCGGCAGTCGTTCTGAGAGCTGACGCACCAGGGCATTGATGCTGTCGAGATCGGCCTCTGAGGTTTCCTTAAGCCGCGTGATCGTAACCATGCATGTGAGCGTACACTCACAAATGCGTTTCGGCAATTGCTTTGTTGATCATAGAGAGCAACGTCCCTCTCATGACGTCCGCTTCGCGTAAATGTTCGCCCATGTACGCCGTGTGAGTGAAGAGCGTGGTATCAAGGGCTTCGAATGAAAGGTACCCGAGCGCATACAAAACTCGCGCAACACACACAATCTCGATCGTCGACATCTCTTCTGTGCGAGAACGCGTAAGCGCAGTATGTGTCTCTGCCAATATAGAAAATAAGAAGTCATTCCTCTCCTCGCCATGTACGAGTCGCACGGCGAGCTCAGAGATGCGTGCGAATGCGGCTAATCCCCTCGAATCACTATGAGCATTCTGCGTAGCCGATGCCCCCGCGAGGCGCCAACCCCGCTTACCGCGAATCAAAGCTGCGTTCGTGCGGGCGTAGTTTTGCAAAGCATAGCGCATCCGCGATTTCTCAGTACGCACGGCGCTCGCGCGTGCGCGAACAAGGCCAAACTCGCGTGTGAAAAGCGTGAAGACGCGATCATTCTCTCCGGCCTCACGACTCCCAAGTACGATCGCGTCCGTTTGGTATTTCTGGTACATGTAGGTGAGGGACGCTAGGTGAACTCGACCTTCGTGTGGGTGGCCTTCTGAATCTCCGCCACATGCTTCTCAAGCACCTTCCGATTCTCCGAAGATGCCGTGAGTTTATATGCCGCCAACTCCCCCGGCTTTAGATTGGTAGATTTCCTGTAGGCTTGTATCTCGCGAATCGTGTCGCGCACTAAACCCTCTTCGCGCAACTCCTCGGTAAGATTGGTGTCGAGTAAGAAAACGTCGCCCATGACAACTTCTTTTACATTTATCTCCTCGGCTATGACTGCGAGAAACCCCTCGTCGAGGTTCGTTGAACGCGGGATGGTGAGCCTAGCAAGCGGCTGACGTACCTTGATACCCGTCGTGTCGCGCACCTCGAGCGCTTTCGAAACAACGAGGCGTGCTCCAAACATATTCACAAGAACACGCCCTGAGTCAAAGGAGAATTTCGGGATCTCTGGCCACGTCGCGAGGTGCACGCTCTCCTCATCTTCACCCTCGCGAATCGCCTGGAATACGTGCTCGGCGAAAAATGGCATCGCGGGCGCCATTATGCGGGAGAGCGTGTAAAGCACATAGCGTAGCGTAGCGAGTGCTGCCTTTTTGTCATCTGTCTCTGATTTAAATCTTTCCCGCGATCTTCGCACATACCACACCGAGAGATCGTCGATAAACAGAGCAAGTGGACGCACCGCCTCGTCGAGCCGATACCCCTCGTACCCTTCCGTCGACTCGCCGATTAAGGCCGCGAGTCGCGCGAGAATCCACTGATCCAAAATATGGGTGCTCTGATAGTCTCGTTCGGTCCCATCTTCATATAATGTATAAAAAGCGAGTACATTGTTGAGTCGTCCTATATTCTTTTTTGCTATTTCATCTACTCCACCCTCTGAGAAACTAAGATTCTCGGCCTGCATCACGGGCGAAGAGAGGAGATACAAACGCAGCGCATCGGCCCCATACTTTTCTACAATTGCCATGGGATCGGGATAATTTTGCAACTTCTTCGACATCTTCTTACCGTCCTCTGCCAAAACAATGCCGTTCACGATCACATTCTGGAACGCGTTTTTCTCGAAAAGCGCGCCACCGAGTACGTGCAGGTAGTAAAACCACGCCCGCGTCTGATCGAGCCCCTCGGCTATGAATTGTGCAGGAAAGCCTCGTGGTAACGGAATGTCTTTACCGTCAGAGGGCTTGCCCTGAGCGAAGTCGAAGGGATAATGACGCTCACCGTAGGGCATCGAACCAGAATCGAACCAGGTATCCAATACATCAGGAATGCGTCGCATTATTTTCCCACACTCGCAGGGCACCTCCACCTCATCAACGATGTGTTTGTGAAGATCGTCGATCTTTTTGCCACTCGCCTCTTCGAGCTCGGCAGCACTTCCAAACACGCGTTCCTTTTTGCATGCTTCGCAGCGCCAGAGTGGAATAACGCTCGCCCAGAATCGCTGGCGCGAAATAGACCAATCGCGCGCACCTTCGAGCCACTTGCCGAATCTTCCCTCTTTGATGTGCTCGGGAGACCAATTCACCGCTTCTGCGTTCTTGAGCAAATTCTCTTTGATCTTCGTGACCGAGACAAACCATGAAGATGTCGCGTAATTGAGAAGCGGCGTATCACAACGCCAGCAGTGCGGGTATGAGTGTGTAATGTTTTCTTTGGAGAAAAAAGTGCCGTGCTCCTGAAGGTATTTTAGAATCGCTATATCTGTACCGAGCCGGGTTTTGTCTTCATCCGAACGCGGCTTCACTTCCATCCCGGCAAAATCTTTCACTTCTGGCTTATAGGTGCCGTCCATGTTGACGTGCTGCACAAACGGCAGATTCACTTTCTTGAGAAGCTCCCAATCATCTGCACCGAATGCTGGAGCTTCGTGCGCGATGCCTGTGCCACTTTCTGCAGTCACAAAATCCGCCGCATACACCTTCCATCCATTCTCCCGATTCTTGATGGTCATATCCTTTATGTAGTAATCGAACGGCGGTTCGTATTCGAGCCCCACGAGCTCGCTGCCCCGAACAACCTTCGTATCACCCTCTTTCTTCGAACGAATGAACGATGCGCCATCCTGCTCAATGACTCCATACTCGATATCAGCACCAACAGCGAGCGCGACGTTGCCCGGCAGCGTCCATGGCGTCGTCGTCCAGGCGAGCATGAACACATCTCCCGCAAGTCCAATCTTCTCGGGGTTTTTCAATTTAAACTTTACTATCACCGAAATATCTTTTACATCTTTGTATCCTTCACTCACCTCTTGCTGGCTCAGTGTCGTCTCACAACGCGGACAAATGTGCATTGATCGGTAGTCTTCATACACCAATCCTTTGTCGTAGATCTGCTTAAAGACCCACCACACTGATTCCATAAAAGGTTTATCCATCGTGCGGTAGGCATTTTTCATATCCGCCCACCTGCCAATACGCGGCACTATCTTTTCCCACTCACTCGCATACGTAAGCACGCGCTCGCGGCAGGCTTCGTTGAATTTGGCGATACCAAATTCTTTTATGTCTTTCTTGTGCTTAAATCCAAGCTCTTTTTCTACGATGTTTTCAATCGGAAGCCCGTGGCAATCCCACCCCCACACGCGCGGCACAGAGTAGCCGCGCATGGTCCAGTACCTCGGCACCGCGTCTTTTATCACGCTCGCCACTATGTGGCCGTAGTGCGGGAGGCCGGTCGCGAACGGTGGGCCATCGTAAAATACGTACTCGCCTTGGGAAGCCGCCTTCTCTACCGACTTCCTAAAAATGTCACGCTCATTCCAAAAGGCGAGAGTTGCTTCCTCACGCATCGCGCCTTCTGATTTCCCCACATTTTCAGCCATTCGCACTATCGTACATCAAAAGCATTGCCTTCGCGATTGTAGCGAACAAGACGAAAGTCTCGGCAACAGTGAGCTCTATTTAGACTACCGATAAATATCTCGCCGGTGACCAACTGCTTCTATCGTTATGGTGTTACGACGAACCGAGTACACAATCCTGTAATCGCCGATTCGTAGTTTGTACAACCCCACCAACTCGCGGTGGAGTGGTTCTGGAACTATTGTGTCGAAATTGGCTTCAAACCACGTAACTTTGCGCAACACTCGCTCTCGTACGAGCAAATCTAAGGCTTCCAAATTCTCCAGCGCATCGCCACCCCATTCAACGGAGGCCATACCGCTTGAGTACGTCCGCGTGTGAGATCAACTTCTGGCTCTTTTGCATATTCCTGCGCAGCGTGTTGAGAAAACGTCTCTTTATGGTCAAACCAGAATCAGGATCGCCAAAAAACTCTAGGATCTTCTGCTCTACGATGTTACCCAACTCCTTGCGTTGTGTACTTGTCATGCGTATCAATGTAATACACATGACGATACATGTCGATGATTCTAAATCACATCTTCTCAGGTGCTGGAATACCCAATATCCAAAGGCCATTTTTGAGCGTGCGGCGGACGGCCTCCACCACTGCCACTTTGTGAGCGGCCTTCGATGTACCATCGAGGATTTGTTCCTGTGCGTACCATCTGTTGAATCGCGAAGCGATCTCGAGCAGATAGCTCGTCACGATGTGCGGCTCATAGAGTGATGCAGCATACTCGACAATTTCCGGGAAACGGTGCAGAGTCCGCGTGAGATCATCTGTCGCGGCACTCGCGTCAACGCTTGCCACTACACCTTGATCGTGCGCCTTCGCGACGATCGCATTGGTACGCGCACACGCGTATTGGAGGTACGGACCGGAATCTCCCTCGAGCGAAAGCGCTCGATCTCGGTCGAAAATAATATCTTTGCCCGAAGTTTGTTTGAGGATTTGGTATTTGATCGCTGCCACGGCAACAGCCTGCGCCAATTTCTCCACATCGTCAGCCCTGCTCTCAGCAGCACGCACTTTGGCTGCCTCGGTGAGATCAAGAAGCAGAGATTCACCTGTAATGACGTTGCCAATGCGCGAAGACATCTTCCCTTCAGCAAAGCGCATCATGCCGTGTGCGACATGACGAATTTTCGGTGCGACATCGGGCAAGACTTTTTGCATCGCCGCAAGCACAACCTTGAAGTAATCGCTCTGCTCGTGCGCTGTGATAGTGATCGAACCGTCGAGTTGGTAGGCCTCCGTCTTCATAAGCGCGAGGCCAAGATCCTTCGTCTCATAGGTGGGCAAACCCTTGGATGTAATGAAAACGCGCGTATGAAGCCCCTCCCGCTCACCCTTATACACAATCGCGCCGTCGCTTTTCTCAAAAACATTGTCGTTATTCTTAACAAGCTCTACTCCTCGCGGTGCTGTCTCACTCTCAAAGAAATAGTGGTCAAACTTCGTACCAAGCAATGCGTAGAGTTCTTCAAAGTGAGCAAGCGAGGCCTTCCGCCCCGCCGAGTAAATCTCATTTATTGCGGAGTCTGATTTGTCGTACACTTTGGCATTTATTGCATCAATTTCCTCTTTTGCTGTCGTGTCGTTTTCGTATGCCAGCGCGCCAGTCGAATAGGCTTTACCGAGTTGTGCAGAATCGTGCGCATCCGCGCCAAGCTTCATAACACCCCAAATAGCTTTCGCCACGTGCGGCCCCACATCGCCCTGATAATTCGCCCGGATTACCTTTGCTCCAGAAAACTGCAAGAGCCTTGCGATTGATTCTCCTATCGCGTTACTCATTAAGTGGCCAATATGAAATTCTTTAAACGGATTCGGGTCGGTGTACTCGACCATGATCGTCTGGCCCCTGAGTGAGCTGCCACACCCCCACATATCCTGCGCGCGCGCCTCTTCTACGGCAGCAGCAAGTGCCTCGGGCGCGAGATAGAAATTAATGAACCCAGGACCTGCGACTTCGATTCTTTGAATCGAAGTCGGTCCGAGCAACGTCGAGGACCTGAGGTGTTCCGCCACATTCTCCGCAAGCGCGCGAGGGCTCATGCCCGCTTGCTTTGCGTACTGAAGCGCGACACCAGACGAATAATCTCCATTTTTCAATTCCGCTGGATGTTCCACTGGAATTTCTGATGGTGCAATATCCGTCACGCTCGTTAACGCGTGAGAGATGGCATTCTGTAACAACTTTTTCATCGACATATCTGTATTGTATAGCTTTATTGAAAGAAGGTCCCGGTCCGTCGCACGCGCAACGGACCGGTCCCCACCAGATCAGTCACTCAAAATTTTCGTGAGTTTTGCACGCTGAATCTGTTTGAATTCCTCAAGGGTCCGGCTCAATAGCCCCAAGAGAGTCTCGTCTCGCGGAGACTTAAATACCCGGAAGGAGATTGCTCTCGCATCCGATTCTTTAATCAGGATTACAAAGAATTTAATTTCTCCTACCCCCGAAGGGGCCTCAAGTAGCTCCGAAAAAACCTCTCTCCACGAGAGTCTCCCGAACTTGCCGAGAATTTCGCCCCCCCCTCCACAAGCGAACGTGGGAAATACCCCAAACCCAACGCCTGCGACATCATTTACGAAGCCTGCCCCCATTCTCCGGACAAACATGGGGTAGTGCTCGTTCTCCCGAACCCAGTGCCGAAGTGGCACGAGGTTTACGAGCCAGGGCAACTCCTCCGTCACCAGTGGATGAATTGCTCCGGGACCAACGTACGGTCTCATTTTGGGGAACTCCCTTCGAATGAGGAGGCGGATCCAGAGGCGGATCCGGAAAAACCACGGCAGACCTTTCATGACTAATCTCCTTGCAGCATCACGCTGCATGTTGAGAAACGGCATCACGCCGTTTCCGGAGGTTGCTATCAAGGGGATGAAGCATCACGCCAGACCCCTCTAGCGAGCGTGCTATGTCACAAATGGGGACGACTTACAAATCCGAGTCAATGCCCATGCTTCGGGCGGTGCCGGCGATGATTTTGCGCGCCTGCTCTATATCATTCGCGTTGAGATTTTCCATCTTTTCGGTCGCGATATCGGTGAGTTGCTGCTTCGTGAGCTTGCCTACTTTATTTTGAGCCTTATCAGAGCCCTTCTCCATCCCCATCGCTTTCAAAATCATGCGAGAGGCCGGTGGCTTCTTGACGATAAAGGTGAAGGTGCGGTCTTTGTATACCGTGAGCAATACAGGGACGATTGAGCCCGCCATCGGGCGCGTGAGTGTATTAAATTGGTTGACAAACTCGCCGATGTTTACGCCGGCCGGGCCCAGCGCAGTGCCGACTGGTGGTGCAGGTGTGGCCTTCCCCGCCTCAATCTGGAGCTTGATGATCTTTGTTATTTCTTTTGCCATACGGAAGTTTGTAGTTTGAGGTTTTTAGTTTTTAGAAATTAGACGCGCTGCACTTGGTCGGCTTCGAGCTCCACCGGAGTCTCGCGACCAAACATCGGAACTA
>CAYRHX010000011.1:0-30615 GCA_964424265.1 uncultured Candidatus Saccharibacteria bacterium
CCACCACTCCAGCATCCGACCTCGCCTTCTTCACCAAGAATTCCTTCGTCGATCTTACCGAAAGAATGAGACTTACTGCAGCAGGGAACCTGGGACTTGGCACCACCACCCCCTTCTGGGCACTCCAAGTCGCCAGCTCTTCAGCCTCTTCCAGCTTCCGAGGTCAACTCACCTTGACCGACACCAACGCAGGCGCCGACGCCAAACACTGGACCTTCCGATCGGTAAACGGATCATTCGAGATCGGAACATCATCTGATGCCTACGCCACTACCACCTACTTCACGATTGCAAATGGGGGCAGGGTAGGAGTGGGTACTACAACACCGGGAACAAAATTTGCGGTCACAGGCAACGCCCTCATCTCAGGCAACCTCACTGCTACTAATGCGACCACAACAGGATGGCTTGATACTCTCAACCTGAACGCGACAAATGCCACTTCCACTAACTTTGCTATCACCAGCCTCGGACAAGGCTGGCTCTACACCTTGGGTGATGGACCAGTGCGTGCTTCTACCTCTCCTACGATCAACTACCTTGTCGCAACCTCCTCCACATTCGCTTCTCGCTTCACATACGCATCCACCACCGCACTCTCAGCCACAGAACTCTGTCTCACCGGAGACACCTGTCGTTCTACATGGCCTGTAAGTGGAGCTAGTAGCGCAAACTCCAAATGGGCCACTACCACAGACTCACTCTCGATCTTTGCTAACAGCGCACTCAACGTAGGCATTGGCACCACCACCCCCTTCTGGGCACTCCAAGTCGCAAGCTCCTCAGCCTCCTCCAGCTTCAGAGGTCAACTCACCCTCACCGACATTAATGCGGGAACAAACCAAAAGCACTGGACCTTCCGATCGGTAAACGGATCATTCGAGATCGGTACTTCATCTGATGCGTATGCCACCACCACACTTTTCTCGATCGATACTTCGGGGGTAACTACTCTGGGCAATTCTTCGGGAACGGGAGATGCTTCCGTCCAATATGCGGACGATAGCAACGCATGGAGTATGGGTTACTACTCTGTAGACAAATCCTTCCGCATTTCCTCCTCAACATCTCTCACTGACGATGCAAGTACTGCACTCGTCATCACCAAAGGAGCTGTTGCAAGCTCTACGAAAGTCGGCATCGGCACCTCCACTCCATTTGCCAAACTCTCCATCCACGCGAACAGCGGTGGCTTCTACACCACGCTTTTCGCGATCGCCTCTAGTACCGCGAGCGCGACTACCACTCACTTCGTCGTACTTAACACCGGTAAAGTAGGCATCGGATCAACGACTCCAAATTGGGACCTGTCTGTAAACGGCCAGTCATGGACAACGGCGACCTCATCCGCCTCAGTATTTGTAGCAACATCAACCACCGCCACCTCCACCTTCGCTAATGGTCTCAACCTGACAGGCGGCTGTCTCGCGATCAACGGTACGTGCTTTACAGGGGGCGCAGCAGGTCAACCAAACTCTAAATGGGCCACCTCCACCAATAACCTCGACATCTTCACCAACGATAACAAGAAAGTCGGCATCGGTACCAGCACGCCTGATTTCACCCTCCTACACATCGCCACCACCTCAGCCTCCGCTACCTTCAAAGGTCAACTCACTCTCACCGACATGAACGCAGGCACTGATGCCAAACACTGGACCTTCCGATCGGTGAACGGCAGCCTACAAATCGGCACATCATCTGATGCGTACGCTACCACCACCTACTTAACGATAAATGGAAACCGAGGAAATGTCGGCATTGGTACTACCAGTCCATGGGCAAAATTCTCTTTGGTAAACAACCCGGTAAACGGAAATCCTATATTTATAATAGCCACGACCACAGGCGGGTTCGGCCCTGGCACTCATCCGATCTTCTACGTCGGTGCGACTACCACGGGCAAGCTTGATTACGCACGAGTCGGAGTAGGGACGTCTACGGGGTGGGGCTCAGCAGGTATCCGCGATCAGCTCATGGTCGCGGGCCGCGTCTATTCTACGTGGCGCTACGCTAGTTGCGATTTTCCAACATTGAATCTCACGGTGACCGCCGACGCGAGCTTCTGCGGGCGGTTTGGATTCGACAACGTGTCCGATGCCGTTTTGTTCCCAGCACTCGCATGGAACGCTTCCTCGAGTCCCGGTGTCCGACTCAGGGCTGGGCTTATTGCTTCGGCAGCCAACGAAGGCGGCACCATCCGTATGGGAGGAGGCGCAACAGCTGGAGCAGGAGCCGCTGGCGGAATGATTACCTCTGCAACCTCGAGTCCGGTTTTTGAAGCATGGATAGCCGACGGCCAAACGGGCCCGAGCCCCACCTCGACGCCGATCTTCATTGTAGGATTTACGAATCATGCTCATAACGCGGCAGTGCAGACGTTGCCCACAGAAGGCTTCTACTTCATTGCTACGTCGACCAACTTCTGGAGAGCTGTGACGAGAACGGGCAATGCTGATGTCCAGTTGACCAACACCAATATCGCGACATCCACGAGTGTCCAGAAGCTTCGTGTTGAGGCAAGCGATTCAAACGTGATTTTCCTTGTCAATGGCAACGTCGCAGCCCATCATACGACCAATATTACCCACGCGAACCTGACGCCGATCGTGCTCGTAGGATTACTTGCGAATAACACTGCTGGGGATAATGCGCCGGCACTCGACATTTCCCTTCTGCGATTCTGGATGGATGATCCGCCTGGCGGCGGCGGGATCTCCGGAGTACAGGAGATGCAGTTTGATCCCATAGAAGGGGCCGATATCGCCGAAGCCTATCTTGCCGAAAGTCCCGCAACGTTCATAGCGGGGACGATAGTCTCAAACAGCACGACGACCGCCAATCAGGTACAGCGTTCGATAGGTCGCTATGACAGTGAGATTATGGGAGCCGTAACGACCGCGCCGCACACTGTAATGGGGACGATGACAGAAGCGGCGGTGCGTGTGGGAATGGTCGGTCGCGTGCCCGTCATCGTGTCGCTCGAAAATGGAGCAATAAGAAAGGGTGATCGTGTCACCTCATCTTCACTCGAGGGTATTGGCATGCGCGCCGGCCGCCCCGGCGGAATCGTCGGTCGTGCGCTTGAAAGCTTCGACACATCCGCGGCCGACCGTGCGTGCGACGCGTCGATCAATGAAGATCTTGCGGGAGTCGGTATCATCGTTCCCGAAAATACATGCCTCGCACGCATTATGGTGCTTCTCGACAAAGATTTCGATATGTCGATTGGGGATGTCATTCAGGATGTGGGAGTGCAGGCACAGGATGCGGTACAAGCGATAGCCGATTTGACAAACGCCGCGTTTGGAAAAGGAGCCGAGCTTACAAAGTTCGTTGCACAGCGCATTGTGGCGCAGGTCGCTTCCGTCGGTTCGCTTTTCACGCGCAGCATCACCGTACTCGCGGGTGGCTCGATCACGGTGCCCGACGGCGCTGGTCAAATGAGTGGTCAGTCGGTAATGCCTGCAGGCGCGACATCAGTCATCGTTTACAACGCATCTACGACGGCAAATTCGCGCGTATTTCTTACTCCGCGCGCGCTTATCAACACTCCGCTTACGGTGACAGAACTTAGAAATGGTGAAGGGTTCGTCGTCAGTATCTCTGATGGGCAGATTATTGATGTGCCATTCGACTGGCTCATGATCAATACGTACACGGTCGGTGATGTGAGCCAACAATCGACGCTCTCCTCAACACCACCGTCCAGTCCTCCTCCGTCATCCACACCTCCTCCGAGCGATCCACCACCATCGGATCCGCCACCGGAAGGAGATGCGACGAGCACCCCTGATAGTTCGACAAGCTCACCACAAGACACCGAGGCTCCGGTGATTACAATGAATGGTGATGCAGTGGTATCGATACTGGTGGGTAATGGCTACCAGGACGCGGGGGCAAGTGTCTCAGATAATGTCGATCAAAGTATAGTGTTGCAAGCATCTCTTAACGGTGCAGCGCCAGTAAACGCCGATCAACTTCCCACAGTCAACACGACTGTCGCCGGTACGCACACCATCACTTTCAGCGCGGTCGATGATGCTGGGAATGTTGGTACAGCGACTCGCACGGTAAACGTTGTCGAACCCACTCCAGAACCACCTCCCGAGCCTCCGCCTCCCGAACTTCCACCTTCGGAGCCTGTACCTGAACCAACGCCTGAACCATCTCCCGAGCCAACACCATGAACACCTTTTTACAGAAAATATCTTACTTCACATGGAAGACGCTCATAATGCTACGAGCGAATCGCTTTTTGTATTTTGCTTTCGTGGGAAGTATTGTATTTCTTGGTTTTGCGACATCAGCCCATGCGGCAACCTTTAGCTTTGTAGATTCCGCGGTCTCGTCTGGTAGTACTATTGTTATTCCAGCTACAGCCCGGAAAGGTGACTTTGCAATACTTGTAGACGGAGCGGTTGGTGCGTCAACCCCGACCTCAGTGACACCGACAGGTTGGGCAACAGATGCGAATATTACCTCAGCTTTAACTCGCGTGATGATTTCAAGGAAGGTACTCGTGACGGGAGATTCAGGGAGCACAATAACAGGAATGAATGGTGGTATCGGCGACAATAAAGTAATGGTTGTTTTTCGACCGTCTGCTAGTATTTTGACAGTGCTCCCATCTACACCAACCGGTGAGAGTACCAGTGGCGATCCAGGAAGTCAGACCATCGAAATGGTTAACGCCACGACGCCGGTCATCGGACTTGCTCATTTCTTTTCTAGTGGTGCAATTAATCCGCGCACCAACTCGCCGTCCATGACAGAGATTTCAAATGGTACGGACCAGTACGTCCATTACATAATCTATAACTCATCACCTCTCACCCACACCATTGATATGGATGATGAGGGTAACAATACGTTACAAGGCATTTACTACGAATTCACAATCACTCCACCACGCACCATCCGCCTGACGGGAACCCTCAAATTTCTCAATGGAAGAATGATCATGTATCCTAATTGGCAGTAACTTGTATGAAGTCTTCTAAAGAAAATCAGAAGTATAGAATATTCCTACCATGACATCGACGGCACTTACAACGCTTTTCGCCACCTGGGCCATAATAGGCGCGACCCCATTCGCATCTCTTTTTCAGCCTCCCACGCATGAGCCGGCGACTATATTTGAGACGGTTGCGACAAGCTCACTTCCTAATGGTGGGACTGCTGATGCGGTGTTCATAAAAGATTCTCCCGAAGTGCGTCTTAAGCGGTGGGGTGGGGAAGTCGATCTCGGAGTACGATATAAAGACATTGACGCGGATGCAGGCAAGCTGTTTCCGCCTAATCTGGTCGAGTGGAAAGGGGGGCTCGAGAGTGTCCACGCCTATCCGTTGCAGGCAAGTGCGGAGATGAAGGATGGTGGTTTTGAGATTGAAGTTGTTTTGAATGAAAAACCAACCAAAAATACTTTTGATTTCACTATCGACGGTGCGGAACAGCTCGACTTCTTTTATCAAGGACCGCTCTGGCAACAGGAGGGGCTTGCAAAACCTACTGAGGAGTGCACGGACACTGTCTGTACCGTGGCCGGCGAGACATCGCGACGGCCGGAGAACGTCGTAGGCTCGTATGCCGTGTATCACAAAACAAAAAGGAACCATGTCGAGGGGCAGACCAACTATGGGACTGGAAAGGCGTATCACATTTATCGCCCGAAAGCGATTGACGCAAGCGGGAAAGAAGTATGGGCTGTCCTTGCGTACGCAAGTGGAATCCTTTCTGTCACCGTGCCCCAAACATTCCTTGATACGGCGGTGTATCCAGTGCGTGTTGATCCGACGTTCGGTTACACCACTATCGGGGGTACTGAAAATGACATGGCGGCCGCAGCCCGTGTCCGTGCGTTTGAAATATCGGAGACTCCGGCATCAAGTGGAACAGTTACAAAACTGACGATTCGGATGAAGGTAGCTACAGCGAACGGCCAGATACGCCCAGCCATATACGTAGATGATGTCTCTCAAGCATTAGTAACAAGTGGAGCTGAAGTCGATATAGACAACACGACAGCCCAATGGGTTGATCTAACACTCACACCCGCGGCAATAGCTGCCGGAACACTCTATCGTCTATCCATTTGGACGCCAACAGCGACAGTGAGCGATCCTTTCCTACTATACAACTACTACGACGCAACGGCGGACTACGATATTGAGTCAGACATCATCGCCTATTCCTCCGCAGGAGCGTTTCCTGACCCGTACACGACGGACGCAACAAACGCCACTCGCAGAGTCTCCATTTACGCCACCTATACTGACAATGCGGTTACCCCCGCACGCACCATTCACATTATTTCCAATAAGTTGAGAATAATTGGTGGAAAAATGAAGGTGTTTTCGCGGTAGGTGAGGCCGTATAATGATGTATATGAATCGACCAAATGTAATCATAGTACTGTTGTTAGCCATCAGCATTATCGCAGGCCTGTTTATGTATGCGCAAAAAGAGAGTCCCCAGGAAGAGGTTTTGCCGACCAATGAGAGTCAAGCAAGCTCAACGCTGCCGGGTATGTTGCCAAATTCGATTACCGACACGCTCCCCAATCCGCCCGCAGGGTATGAGCGGTACACCAACAACAAATACGGATTTTCGCTTGCCTACCCCAAAGAGTTATCGGTGAAGGAATTTGACGAAGGTGGAGGGGCGATTAATGTTTCTTTCCAGAATGTGTCTTCCGGCCAAGGATTCCAAATATTCATAGTTCCGTATGCGGAGAAGACGATCTCCAAGGAGCAGTTTCTTAAGGACGCCCCATCTGGAGTGAGAAAAGGCGCGAAGGTCATACATCTCGATGGCGTGCCGGCGGAGAGCTTCTACAGCGAGCAATCGCTTTTGGGAGAGACCAAGGAGGTGTGGTCTCTCCACGGCGGATATTTATATGAAATAACTACATACAAGGACCTCGATTCATGGCTATTGGGAATATTGGGTGGCTGGAAATTCATAGACACGACATAAGCGGATATCCACGCGCGATATTTGTGCCGGGCGACGGTCTGATATACTCCTGCCATGGTCAAAATTGCAATCAACGGGTTTGGGCGCATCGGTAGGGGATTCATGCGCGCCGCGCAGGAAAGAAACGACTTTGAAATCGTGGCGATCAACGACCTCTCTTCCGCAGACAACCTCGCATACCTTTTGAAATACGACACGGTGTATGGGCGAGCGAAGTTTCCCGTTTCTCACGGCGACAAGACGCTCGTCGTCAATGGCAAGACGATCCCCGTACTGGGAGAGCGTGATCCTTTAAAGCTCCCTTGGCGCGATATGGGCATCGATATTGTCATCGAGTCGACGGGATTTTTTACCGATGGCGCAAAAGCGCGGGCTCACATAGAAGCGGGAGCGAAGAAAGTGGTAATTACCGCGCCGGGAAAAGGGGAAGGCGTTGAGACGATTCTCATTGGTGCCAATGAAGAAAAGTTTGGCACATGCGACATCACCTCAAACGCGTCGTGTACGACCAACTGCGCGAATCCCCTCATTGGTATTTTGGATGAAGCGATCGGCATCGAGCGAGCGCTTCTCAACACGACGCATGCCTACACTGCGACGCAATCCATTGTCGATGGTACGGCGCCCGATGATTTTCGTCGCGGCAGAGCGGGCGCGCAAAACCTCGGGCCATCTTCAACGGGCGCTGCGAAGGCCACGGCCATCGTGTACCCGCATCTCAAAGGTAAGTTCGATGGCATCGCCGTGCGCGTGCCAGTGCCGGCCGGATCCATCGTCGATATCACCTTTACCCCTAAGCGCGCAACGACCGTGGAGGAGGTCAATGAGGCGCTCAAAAAAGCCGCGCTCACTGATCGCTGGAAACGCGTGTTTGCCGTGACCGAAGAGCCCCTCGTTTCCTCCGACATACTCGGACTCCCCTACGGCGCTATCGCCGATTTGGGCATGACGCGCGTCGTCGATGGTCTTTTGGTCAAGGTCCTCGCCTGGTATGACAACGAAATGGGCTACACGCATACGCTTATCGAGCACGTGGCGGAAGTGGCGAAGAGGCTTAAATAGGGGAAATTCGTGCGTGATATACTTTTATTATGAAAAAGGGCGAGAAAAAGAAAGTAGATTCTATAGAAAAACTCGCTACACTTGTTGCGGACGGATTTTCTGAGATGAATACGCGCTTCGATGCAATGGATGCTCGAATGGATCGCATGGAGAATGATATTCGCGCGATTCGTACAGAGCTTGCTGATGTGAATCGTCGGATTGATCGTTTGGAGGAACAGGGAGCTCGGCAGGCAGGGTACGCCAAAGAAATCGACCACCTTATACAACGAGTATCGAAGATTGAAAAACACCTCCGCCAGGCATGAAGGTTTATTTTGCGAGCGATCACGCTGGGTTTGAAATCAAAAACGCACTTGTGGAATATGTGCGCGGGCTTGGATATGAAGTGGAAGACTGCGGCGCGTTTGTGAACGATCCGGCCGACGACTACCCCGAGATCATCGCGAGCGCCGCGCGCAAACTTTCGGCAGATGCGCAAAAGGGGATAGAAAGCCGTGCGATCGTCGCCGGCGCCTCGGGGCAGGGTGAGGCGATGGTGGCAAATCGGTTTAAGGGTGTGCGCTGCGCACTTTACTATGGAAACGCAAACCGTGAGCAGACGGACATGGGTGGCAATTCCCTCAACATGCTTGCCTCTACGCGCGAACACAATAATGCAAATGTCCTCAGTCTCGGCCTTCGATTTTTAACGCTTGAGGAGGCAAAAAATGCAGTACAACAATGGCTTACCATCCCATTTTCCGGCGAAGAACGGCATGCAAGAAGGATCAAGCGTATTGATAACCTAGATAATGAGCCCTGAAATTGTTATCCCCAGACGCTTTAGCAGATTAATGATTTGCGATATACTATATGAAGTATGAGTGATGTGCAGTTTGATTCTGACCAGACAGATGAATTCGGTCGTCCGCCGCAGCGAGGTGGAGTGGATTTGACGGGCAAACTTATTGTCTGGGGGATCGTCAAGAGTCGAAAGCAGGCGGAGTATGTAATGGCCGGCCTCTTCGTCCTCATATTGGTGATCACGTACCTGGTGCTGACGTAATGTTCGTTGGAGGTTGTATTATCAAAATATCAATTTTATGAAAACCTACAAGCAATTTAAAGACCAAAAAGGCTTCACCCTCATCGAGCTCCTCGTCGTCATCGCCATCATCGGGCTTCTTTCCGCTGTTGTACTTGCGTCTCTAAATAGCACGCGCGCTAAGGGGGCCGATGCGGCGATGAGATCAGATCTTCGCAGTGTACAGTCTCAGGCTGAGATTATCTACGATGACAACAACCCTGACAGTTACTCAGGCCTCTGCACGAATGCTGAGGTTGTCGCCATGTTGACTCACGCTATGAATGCCGTCGGTATTTCTACAGCGCTTAACACGACACTTGCTACAGCTGGAAGCAACAGCACCGCTACCTGCCATATATCGGCAGACAACTTCACATGGGCAATCGAGATTCCGACCAAGGCTAACTCATCAGTTGGCTGGTGCATAGACAGCGTAGGTCATTCTAGGGCTGGGACTCATCTGGGAGCGAGCGCGGTCGTCTGCCCATAGACTGGTGACCGGGGTCAGTCTTCCTTCCGGCGGGAGAAACGGTGTCAGGTACCGTTTCCCGCTGTTGGGTCAGAAATCACCGCCCCCGAGTCACCTTATAATTCTACGGTCGACGTAAGATAAGGTATGGGGATTTGTGTGGTATGAAGGCCGAACGGCGTATTGGTGTTGAGGGTACGGGTTCGTTTCCACCGGCGAGAGTCTCAGTGATATACTCACCGAATGATTGAAATTGTTCCCACCTACGTGCCGCAGAGTTTGGAAGATTTGGCCGAGGGGGCGGGAAAAATCCAGGCGTTTGCATCAAGTATTCACGTAGATGTCGATGATGGCATTTTTGCCCCACACACTACGTGGCCGTATACAGATCACGGCGTGTTTGAGCCGTTTGATCTTTCTTCCCTCTCGGGGCTCGATATAGAAGTACATTTGATGGTTGAGGAGCCGCGTGAAATAGGGCTCGCCTTCGCACGTGCCGGAGCCCGCCGCATTCTTGGCCATGTCGAAGCGTTTTCTACTAAGGAGGAGACGCACGAAACACTCGATGTGTGGCGCAAGAATGGCGCGCGTGAGGTTGGTCTTGGCATTCTTATGGATACGCCGTTTGAATTGCTCGAGCATCACGTTTTTATCGTAGACTTTGTTCACATGATGTCGATCGCGACGATCGGGACCCAGGGCATTCCCTTCGACCCCCGATCCGTTGAACGCATCGCAGAATTCCATGCGCTACATCCTGACATCCTCATCAGTGTGGACGGAGGAGTGTCCGAGAGCACCATTGCCTCGCTTGTCAAAGCGGGGGCGCGACGCTTCGGCGTCGGCTCAGCAATTTCTCAAGCGGCGGATCCGAAAGCGGCGTATGAAAATTTGAAAACTTTGGCAGAAAATGCGGTAGAATAATCTGATGCAGCCATTAACCGACGAAGAAGTGCGAGATTTGAGTTTGAAAGCCACGGCGATTCGTCGCACAATTATCGAGATGCTTGTCGCGGCGGGTTCGGGGCATCTCGCGGGGCCTCTCGGAATGGCAGATATTTTCACCGCCCTCTATTTCAGAGTGCTCAAACACGATCCCAAAAATCCTGAGTGGGCGGAGCGGGATCGCTTGATGCTGAGCAACGGCCACATCGTCCCGGTGCGCTACTCCGCGATGGCGCATGCGGGATATTTTCCTATTGAGGAATGTATGACGCTCCGAAAATTTGGTTCTCGATTGCAGGGACACCCAGAGAGGGAAAGGTTGCCAGGAATGGAGACGACCTCGGGGCCTCTCGGCAGCGGTCTCTCACAAGCATCGGGCTATGCATACGCGGCACGCATAGACGGCAAGACATTTCGTGTGTTCTGCGCTATGTCCGATGGTGAACAAGAAGAGGGAAATACCTGGGAGGCGGCAATGTTTGCCGGAAAATACAGACTTGCCAATCTCACGGCGATCATGGACCGCAACAACATACAGATCGATGGCAATACGGAAGATGTGATGCCACTCGAGCCCTTGCGCGACAAGTACGAGGCGTTTAATTGGCATGTGATTGAAGTCGATGGCCACAACATTCCGCAGTTCATCGCGGCGTGTTATGAGGCGCAGGCGATTCGAGAGAAGCCGACGATTATTTTGGCTCACACGACGCCCGGCAAAGGCATTCCCGAGATCGAAAACGATTATCGCTGGCATGGTACGCCGCCGGGGAAAGGTCCGACCGACAAAATTCCCGCTGATCAACAAAAAGATTTTTTCTTACAGCAATTTCACTCCTAACACAGCACTATGATCAATCCCGATCTAAAACTCGCCGAGAATATTTTCGATAAGCCAGGTATGGCCTCGACACGCGAGGGTTTTGGGATGGGTGTGGTAGAGGCAGGAAAAATAGACGAGCGTATTGTGGTTCTCACCGCGGATCTTGCCGAATCCACGCAGGCCCACCATTTCCAAAAAGCGTTTCCCGAGCGTTTTATACAAGTGGGAGTGGCGGAGCAAAATATGGCGACCGTCGCTGCCGGCATGGCGAATTATGGCAAGATCCCCTTCATTACCTCATACGCTGCGTTTTCTCCAGGGAGGAATTGGGAACAAATCCGCACGACGATCGCGCTCAACAACGTCCCCGTCATTGTGTGTGGTATGCACGTAGGTGTGTCGGTGGGCCCCGATGGCGCGACGCACCAGATGCTCGAGGATATCGCTCTCATGCGCGCTCTCCCCAATATGATCGTCATTTCTCCTTGCGATGCAGAAGAGGGGCGCAAGGCCACACTCGCGCTCGCGAAAAAAGGTGTGCCTGGGTATATGCGCTTCGGGCGTGAAAAAACTCCCGTCATGACGACCACGGATACGCCATTTGAAATAGGAAAAGCGAATGTGATGTGGAGATCGGAGTCCCCCGCTGTCGTGATCTTCGCGACTGGACCATTGGTCCACAATGCGCTCTTAGCTGCGCGCGAGCTGGAGAGCGAGGGGGTTCGCCTCAGTGTTGTAAACATCCATACGATCAAACCACTCGACAAAGCGGCGGTGATTGCGCTCGCGCGCACCGCAGGTGCCGTCGTCACGGTCGAAGAGCACCAAATCACAGGTGGCCTCGGAGGTGCGATTGCAGAATTGTTGGCACAAGAGTATCCGGTACCGATGGAATGCATTGGGGTGAACGATGCGTTTGGCCAGTCTGGCACGCCAAATGAACTTATCGAACACTATCGTATGGGCGTCTTCCACATTGGGGAGGCTGCTAAAAAGGCGATTGCTCGGAAAAAATCTTAGAGTATGTTTGAAAACCTCTACTCGAATGCGTGTCCCTTTGCGGTCAACAGTTTTCAAACATGTCCTAAATCGCTGTTGCCTTGAAATCTGCAAGGCGCTTCGCATACCACTCTTCAACCTGAGATTTTGTAAGTAGACATTTTTGCGCGCCCACACCTTGTACGACTGACGCGGAATTGATCGCTCCACGAAGAAGCGCTTCCTCGGGTTCCATCCCCATCGCGATGTAGGCGGTCATAGTGGAAGCCGTGGCGTCTCCTGCTCCGGTGCGTGAGATGGGCGGCGCAGGATCGGGATACATCGGAATGCTCCACGCACCATTATCAGTCATCACGCAGGCGCCCTTGCGTCCATCGGTAATGACCGCGATCTTGGGACCAAGAGATCGGACTCCTTCGAGAAGTTTCTTCATATCGGATTCTGTCGTGCCAAGTATCTTTTGCGCCTCCTCCTTGTTGCAGAAGAATATCTCTGAGTGCGCGTACACGTCTTTGAGCTCCTTGCTCATTTTGATCTGAAATGTGCCGGGCTGGAAGGCGAGTTTCGTCTCTGGGTGGGCTGCAAGGTAGTCCGCGATTTGTTGGTGGTAAGGAAGGGTCCCATCGCCGAGCGAGGAAAGGTAGATCCATTTTGGAGGTTCCGGAAGTTCGGGAAATGTATACGCATACTCCTCGTGCTTGATGAGAATGGTGCGCTCAGCCTCGTACCAGAGTACGTAATGGTAATTGGTCTTCTTGTCATTCTCGCGCACCACGAGGTCGGTGATGACGCCTTCTTTTTTCCAGGCGTCGAGGCAGTCGTTACCGTTTGAGTCATTCCCTATGTGCACGCGCAGAGCGGTTGTGAGGCCCAGTCGCGCAGCAGCCACGGCGGCATTTGCGGAATTGCCGACACCGGGCACAATCTCGACTGACTCATACGGTACCTTATCTCCAAAGCGCACGCACAGTTGGCAATTGGCGTCGTTGATATCGCAGTTAACGCGCGCATCTTTGAGCTTGATGAAGGCGTCTATTGTGGTGTCGCCGATGGCGAGAAAGTCATATTGCATGGCGATAGTGTAGCATGCGAAATTTGCGTTTAGGCCCAGAATCCGTATACTGCTGACCATGTTAGCGCTTGAGGTGAAACCACGAGTTTCCGGCGAAAGTCCGGAACATCTTCGCAAGAGCGGTTCTGTTCCCGCTGTTTTCTATGGTCCCAAACAAGAGGCGACACCTATCTCAGTAGACGCGCTCAAGCTCCAGCACGTGTGGCGTGAGGCTGGCGAGACGACGATCGTGACCCTAAAGGGCGTGGGGGATGACAAAGACACGCTCATTCACGACGCGCAATTTCACCCAGTGACGGGCGCACTCCTGCACGCGGATTTTTACGTACTAGAAAAAGGTAAGAAGATCACAATAAATGTACCGCTTGAGTTTGAGGGAGTTGCTCCTGCAGAAAAGGCAGGACACATTGTTGTGAAGGCGATGCACGAAATCGAGATTGAGGTCGCTCCTGCGGAGTTGCCACACCACCTCGTCGTTGATTTGTCGACTTTGGTCAATGCGGGAGATCACATTGTGGCATCGGAAGTCAAGCTGCCCGCGAGCGCGACGCTCAAAACCCATGGAGACGAGATCGTCGCCTCCGCCACAGAATTTAAGGAGGAAAAAGAAGAAATAACGCCGCCGCCCGAGACCATCATCACAACGGAGAAGGTGAAGGAGGAGGGCGCGCCAGCGGATGCCGCTCCCGCAGAGAAAAAAGCAAAAAAGGAATAGCGCATCTGCTATACTTATGATCACTATGCGTTTCATACGCTCTGTTTTTTTTGTTGTGATCCTGTGTGGGGGGATAGCGATCATGCCTCACCCAGTGTACGCCGTGACGAGCATAGAAGAGCGCGCGGCGCTCCAGGCACAGCTTGATAAAATTGAACAAGAGATTGCCGGCAACCAGGGAGTGCTCTCGGATTTGCAGAAAGCTCGCGCCACGCTGGAGCGAAGCATCGCGGTTCTCGATACCAAAATAAAAAACGCCCAATTACAAATCAAAAAGAGCGATCTCACGCTTGCGCAAATCAGGGACAACATCTTGGACAAACAGGCCGCAATACGGCAAGTTGACGCGAAGGTGGCGCGTGGAGAAAAATCTCTCGCGCAACTTTTGCGTCGTACGCACGAGATCGACAACTTCTCACTCGCGGAGTTGGCCCTATCCAATAGTCTCGACGACGTTTTTCGCGACATCGATGATTTCCAAACACTCCAAAAGGCGCTCGGACGATCGTTTGTAGAAATGGCCGAATTTCGTGCGGAATTGGATCAGCGCAAGGCTGATCTTGAAGAGAAAGAAGATGAGGCGCAGAAGGTCCGTACCGTGCAAGTCTTGGCGAAAGCCGCGATTCAGAAAGATGAAAAGGAAAAGCAAAGCATTCTCTCCGCTACCAAGGGTCAGGAAAAAACCTACCAGCAGCTTATTGCAGACAAGCAAAAGCAGGCTGCGGCGATTCGCGCGGCATTGTTTGGCTTGCGCGATTCGAGCGCGATTCCCTTCGGTACCGCATATGATTATGCAAAACAAGCTTCAGCAATGACGAGCGTCAGACCTGCGCTTATTTTGGCAATACTTACGCAAGAGTCTGACCTTGGGCAGAATGTCGGCTCATGCTATGTAACAGATATATTAACGGGACGCGGTGTAGGGAAAAATACAGGCAAGGTGTTTACGAATGTGATGAAAGCGCCGAGAGATACACAGCCATTTCGACAAATCACCGAATCGCTCGGCAGAGATTGGTCCACTACGCCCGTCTCATGTCCGCAGGGGAGCGGATACGGGGGAGCTATGGGTCCGTCGCAATTTATTGCGTCAACGTGGATGTTGTATAAATCACGCCTTTCCCAAATTACGGGAGAAGCCGCGCCAGATCCATGGAGCGCGCGTACCGCGATCTTTGCGACAGCGCTTCTCATGAAAGATAACGGGGCTGATGGGGGGACCCGTGCCGCCGAGCGCAAGGCCGCACTCAAATATTTCGCGGGGAGCAACTGGAGTAAACCTGCAAACGCATTTTATGGCGACGGTGTCATGAATTTAGTAGACGACATTCAAGGGCAGGTCGATATTTTGAATCAATAGTGCGCAGTCTGCAAAATATTGATTTTAGTTATTCAATGGGGTATAGTCATGACTCATGAAAAAAGACATTCATCCAGCTTCATACAGGCAGGTGATTTTTGAAGATTCCACATCGGGAAAGCGTTTTCTTATTGGTTCTACGATCGAGACGAAAAAGACAGACAAATGGGAGAATGGCAAGGAATACCCTGTGTACCAGGTAGAAATTTCAAGCGCGTCCCACCCTTTCTATACGGGCACTGCCAAGACCATCGATACTGCGGGTCGCGTAGACAAATTTAAGAAGCGCGTTGCCGCAAAGGGTGCAAAGAAGTAACGACGCTCGTAGCGCCGCGCCAGCCCAAGGCTGGCGCGGCGTTATACTTACGCCATGAATCAAACGCACGTTAATCCCAACGAATACGCCGACGACAATCGTGTCGCGTACCTTGTCGTTGAGTGGAAAAGACTCTCGCAGGCAGAAAAAGATGCGCAGGAGATTATCGAGGTAGATCCCGCAATGAGAGAGCTGGCTGAAAAAGAGCTGAATGACATTGAGGCGCAGAAGGATGTCTTGCTGAAACAGATTGAGGAAATTGTCGGTTCTGATAATGAGCGCGAATGGCCAAATGAGGTCGTGGTAGAAGTGCGAGCCGGTGTGGGAGGCGACGAAGCGGCGCTCTTTGCCGAAGAGCTTGCGGCCATGTATCTCGCGTACGCCGAGGCGAAGGGATGGCAGCGCAAGGCGCTCGATGAATCACGCAGTACCCTCGGGGGATACAAAGAGGCCCAATTTGAGATCAAAGGAGAGCATTGTTATCGCGAGCTGCAATTCGAGACGGGCGTTCATCGCGTACAGCGCGTGCCGGCGACGGAAAAGGCAGGACGCATTCACACCTCTACCGCGTCAGTTGCGATCCTCCCGATCTACAAGCGAACAAAAATAGAATTAAACCCATCCGATCTCGAAATAGAAACATCAAGATCGGGCGGCGCTGGTGGGCAAAACGTAAACAAGGTCGAGACTGCGGTGCGTATCGTTCACAAGCCCACGGGGCTCGAAGTGCGGTGCACCTCAGAGCGTTCGCAAGGGCAAAATAAAGAGAAGGCTCTCAAGCTCCTCGCGAGCAAGCTTCAGCAGCAGCAGGATGAGCGAGAAGCACGCGAGCGCGCAGCTGATAGAAAATCTCAGGTGGGTACCGGAGATCGTTCCGAAAAGATCCGCACCTATAATTTTCCGCAGGACCGCGTGACAGATCACCGTATCAAGCAGTCATGGTCCAATGTCCCCAAAATAATGGCCGGTAGCATCGGCCCGATTCTTCTGGCGCTCGAAAAGGCGGACGCAGGTGAAGTCGACGATCAGAACGGCCCGGAAGGCGCAGGTATTGCGGGAAGCGTCTGATTTTGCTAGTATCTTCTTCACATGACAGCAACGGCAGACATTCAAACACTATTTGAGGCAGGTGCGCATTTTGGATATGTCCGCGCGCGTCGTCATCCTTCTGCCGCATCGTATCTCTTTGGCACCAAGGATCGTACGGACATCTTCGATCTTGAAGAGACGGGGCGTCGCTTAGAAGCGGCCATTGCTTTTGCTGCGTCTGTCCCAGGCAAACAAGTGCTTTTTGTAGGAGGCAAACACGAGGCCATTGGCATTGTTAAGGCGGCGGCAGAGCGTGTCGGGGCTCCGTATGTGGCAGGACGTTGGATCGGAGGTACGCTCACAAATTTCAAGAATATTCGAAAGCGCATTGATCGATTGGAGAAGTTGGTTGGCGAGCGAGAGAGAGGCGAGCTCGAAAAGTATACAAAACGTGAACGACTCATGATCGATCGCGAGATCGATGAATTGCTCGGGCGTTTTGGAGGACTCGTGAGCATGACTGACCTTCCTGCAGCATTATTCATTGTGGACTCACGGCACGAAAATACCGCTGTCCTTGAAGCGAACCAGCTCAAGATACCGGTCATTGGACTCTCAAGCTCAGATTGCGACTTTTCTCTCGTACAGTATCCCATTCCCGCAAACGACACATCGGTGCGTAGTATCTCTCTCATGACTAATCTCATTGCCGACGCGTATGCGGAAAGTAAGCGTGCCGCGATCGCGCCAGCCTCCGCGAAGTAACATCATGGCTGTTGATGAGGTTCTCAAGCAACTTCGAGACGACACAGGCGTCTCGATCATGCAATGCAAAAAAGCACTTACTGAAGCGGGCGGAGATATCGAAAAGGCGAAAGTCATATTGAGAAAACAAAGTTCCGCGGCCGCATCTAAAAAGGCGGATCGGACGCTCGGCGCTGGAGTTGCCTCTGCGTATACCCACGCGGGAGGATCTGTGGTGGGCGCAATCGTGCTCGCGTGCGAGACAGATTTTGTGTCGAAAAATGAAGAGTTCTCGAAGCTTGCCTACGACATCGCTATGCACGTCGCGGCCATGAACCCTCAATTCGTATCTCGCGCTGACGTGAAGGAGGGCGATCTCGTCGCCGCTCGAGCGGTATTTGAAGAGGAGGCGGCCAAAATACCAGAAAACATTCGCCCAAAGGCGATAGAGGGCAAGGTCGACAGCTACTTGCGTGAGCGCGTGCTTCTGGAGCAGCCGTTCGTCAAGGATGCGAGTCTCACGATTCGTCAGTTACTTGATTCTGCAATACAAAAATTTGGCGAGAAAGTGGAGGTCGTAAGTCTCGCGCGCCTTTCGGTGCGCTAAGGTATGTTTTTTGCTGCGGCCATATTTTTTGTCTCCATTGCTGGCATAGTAGGGATTTTCGTATTGAAGTCTCGGGAGTTGCGCACGAACCGCGTGTTTGCTCCTTCGCTCCGAGAAAAGATGGACATACGCGCTCTACAGGCCAAGGAGCTCCTCGCGGCAGCTCGAGTGGATTTAGCGAAGCTTCCGCCTACCCTTCTTCACCTCTCGCGTTTCCTCGTGCACGAACTTGCGCTTGGGCTCGCAGTATTGGCGCGGATGTTGGAAAAGCAGATGCATCGCCTTGCCGATCTGGTGTCTCACAAACACCGATTTGAAAAACGGGAGACGCGCTCTGAATTTCTCAAGAAAGTCGCTGAACATAAAAATGGCAGTGTAAGTGACAATGAGTTTGATACGAGAGTATAGAATGGTAGGGTGGTTGTACTGAATGCCGGGGTAGCTCAGCGGTTAGAGCTCCTGTTTTGTAAACAGGGGGCCGTGGGTTCGAATCCCACCCCCGGCTCAATCGATTTGTGTTTCATGAGTAGGAGATTTGACCTCGGTGTCCAGTTGCTGTTGAGTAACTGTTGGTCTGCTACAATGCGTACATGTCTACTGATAAGCAAATCACGATCCTCTATGCCGCGAAAGGACTTTCCGAGATGCAGGTGGCTGATCGGTTGGCGATTCCTCCCAACAAAGTTCGTCGGGTGTTGGATAAGAATAATATTGTTCGGAGAACGCGTAGTGAAGCCCTTTATAATTTATATATAACGAAGTTCAATAAAAAGCCGTTTTCTCTCAAAAAGAACCTCACTTCTCAGCAAAAGACATTAAAGATCGCAGGGACAATGCTCTATTGGGGAGAAGGCAGCAAGAAGGGAAATACGGTCGCTTTCGCGAACTCAGATCCACTGATGATCAGAATGTATATGAGATTTTTGAGAGATATCTGCGGAGTTGATAAAGAAAGAATACGCGCAGTCATCCATTATTACGACGACCATTCTTCACAGGAGCTTCTCTGCTACTGGTCGCGCGTTACGAGAATTCCCGCGGCGCAATTCTATAAGCCGTTTCTTCATGCCGGCACACGCGGAACCTACAGGAAAAAGTCCCAGTACGGCACGATCTCAGTCCAATATTCAGATAAGAAGCTATTACAAACAATAAACACATGGATAAATGAATATCAACACAAACTCATGTGACAGTGTGTGGAGGTCAGATCACTGTATTATTTTCTAGTCGACGTTGCAGATGTTGAGGTATCCTTCCGAAGTGTTGCGAGCTGTGGAAGGATTGCATTGATATCTTCCACGCTCTGGAATCCGTAATACGGCTTTCCATTGATGAGGAGTGAGGGAAGCGTGTTCTCTATTTTGTCGATCGAGATCAGTGTCTGTAATGCCGATACATCGAGGTTGTAGTCGAAAGAGTAGATTCTGAGCTGCGGGTAATTTTCGGCAAGCGAGGTAAGGACATATCCTTGTTTTTCGCAGGCATCGCAATCACCCTTGTTTGAGTAGAAGTACAGAATAAATACCGGTTTTAAATTGCACTTTGTGGCGATCTGCTTCATCAGAAGATAATCTTTGATCTCGAGAAGGGAGTACAAGCGCTTTAGACGCGTAACCTCGTCTTGGTTTCGCGATCCTTGAGCTTCCATGTATGACAGTTGGTTGGCTAGAGTGCGAAGCTCGCTGGGGAGTACTGTGTTTTCAGAAATGTTGTTGCATGAGTGTTCCTGAAGTAGATCAAATTGAGTCTCGAGTGAAAGGATGTCGGTGGAGATTGTGTCCTGCGTGGCGCGAATATCTTCGAGGCGCTGATTGTTGAAATAGTTTGAAGCGTAGAGCGCGGTTGCAAACATGAATGATGTGATAAGAAAGGCAACTATGTAGTTGCTCCAACGTGCGTTTCGCGTGCTTACTATCGGATTTTCCATAGTTAGCGCCAGCGGACGCCGGTTTTGAAGGTTGCACGTACTACTGCAGCACACAGCCAAAGCGGGGCGAGGAAACTATAGAAGAGGAGGAAAAGCGGGGTCGAAATAGGTGGTCGACGCGAGCCCGTGCCGATGAAAGAACCTATGCAGATGAGTACGACAATCATCACAACGCTTGCAGTAACTAAAAAGAGAAACGCGCTCGTGTTGATATAGAAAGGTTCAAACGATGGTGAAGGAACAACAGAGCCCGTCGCGTCAAATCGAATAATGTGATGGCCAAGGTTGAGAAGCGCAAGCCAGAGAATGCGAGCAAAGAAATAAATACCTGCCGCGATCGATATGAGGGCGGATGGGAGGATGATTAGTCCAAGATTTCCAAAGCGCGTATTGCCCAACATAAAACGATAGTCGACGGCGTTGCGCAGCCAGCCATATGTCCATCGCACTCTTTGGTGAAAAAGGCCTCGAAGGGTTGCCGGCGCCGAGGTGTGTACAACGGCGTTCGGCGCATTTGCGATCAGGTGACCTGCATTTTGCATCCGAAGCGCCATTTCCATGTCCTCCGTGGCGTGTCCATGACGCCACCCGCCAAGCGCTCGAACGACTGATGCGCGAAAAAATGAGAACGGTCCAGGGGTAATAAATACCGATCCGAGTCCCGCAAAGATAAACCGATTGAAGACACTGAGCCGGTACTCTACATTTTGCATGTGTTGCAGAATCGTATGCGGCTCACGCACGTGGATTCCCGGTGTGACCGCGGCGATCAACGGATTATCGAATACCGGCAAAAGTGCGAGCAAAGCATTGGGAGCAACAGTCGAATCCGCATCAAGGCAGCCGATTAGTTCCGCGTCCGTGCTGTGAAGCGCGAGGTTCATCGCCGTATGTTTGCCCCCGTTCTCCTTTTTAAACACGCGCACGCGATCGTCCGAGGTGAATGATTGTGCGATCGAGAATGTGTGATCCGTCGACCCGTCGTCAACCACCACAATTTCCATTTTGTCCCGCGGATACTCTAGGGCGAGGAGCGAACGCATGGTTGTCTCGAGTGTCCGTGCCTCATTGAAACAGGGGACTACGATCGCAACGCAAGGAAATCGTGAAGTTGATTGCGGGCCCATGGTGGCTGGCGCGTATGAGCCTCGGCGTCGCTCCAGGAATGACACAAGGAGGAATACCTCAAAAAATAGTGAGGTATAGAGGAAGATGTATGTTATTGCCGTGCCGATGTCCACACCAAACATAGAAGTGTTTTTATACCATAAAATCGAGGGTTTTGGAAGCCGTGGGGTGGGGGATATACTTTCGCGATGACGCGTGGCCACATCCATCCCATATCTTCTCTCGTTCGCGAGGCAAACGGTATTTTCGCAAAGATGGGATTTTCTTTTGAAGAAGGACCCCTCCTTGAGAGCGAGAAATACAACTTCGACGCCCTCAACGTCCCCAAGGATCATCCTGCGCGCGACATGCAAGACACCTTCTTTATTAAAGATGAGCCGGGAATGGTTCTGCGCACCCAAACATCCCCCGTCCAGGTCCGATACATGGAAGCGCAAATGAAAAAGGGCATTGAGCCTCCCTATCGCATAATCGTGCCAGGAAAAGTCTTTCGCAATGAGGCGACCGACGTGACGCACGAAGCAGAATTTTTCCAACTCGAAGGTCTCGTTGTGGGAGAAGATATTACCATGGGACATCTCAAGGGGACGCTCGACCGGTTTTACACAGAGCTTTTCAAAGGAGCTGACGTGGAGGTGCGTTTTCGCCCGAGTTTCTTTCCTTTCGTGGAACCTGGTGTAGAAGTGGATGCGCGCGTGAATGGCGAGCACGTGCCGGAGAAATTGCGTGGACGATGGATCGAAATGATGGGGGCGGGCATGGTGCACCCTAGCGTCCTCCTCAATGCGGGAGTCGATGCAAAAAAGTATCGAGGATTTGCTTTCGGGATGGGGCTCGATAGGCTCGCGCTTTTGCGGTGGGGCATCGACGACATTCGTCTTATGCATTCTGCCGATCTCCGATTCATTAATCAGTTCTAAATTATGAAGATTTCTCGCGCATGGCTGCAGACATACTTTGACTCACCACTTCCGGAGGCGCAGGCGCTTGCCGACGCGCTTACCTTTCACGCATTCGAAATAGAAGATATAACGACATACGATGTCGTTAATTCGGCGGATTCAATTTTGGATGTAAAGGTGACCCCGAATCGCGGGCACGATTGCCTCTCACACTACGGCGTCGCAAAGGATCTCTCCGCGATATTGAATATCCCACTCAAAAGAGATCCGCTCACGGCAAGGTTACACCTTGCCGTGACAGACGCTGTTTCAGTATCGGTCGATACGCCTCTCTGTGCGCGATATGTCGCGGGATATATTCGGGGTGTAAAAGTAGCTCCCTCACCTCCATGGCTCAAGAACGCGCTTGAATCTGTGGGTCAGCGCTCCATCAACAATATTGTAGATGCCACGAACTATGTGATGTTCGACCTCGGTCAACCCATCCATGCTTTTGATGCAGGTAAGCTCTCAGCGGAAGATGGAAAATACGCAATCGACGTGCGCGCTGCACGAAAGGGGGAGAAGATGCTCGCGCTTGATGATAAGGAATATGCGTTTAATGAACACATGCTCCTCATTTCCGACACGAATGCAAACGTGCCGATCGGCATCGCTGGAATAAAGGGAGGAAAACCATCTGGGGTGGACAGCGCAACGACGGATATTATTCTCGAATCTGCGAATTTTGATGGAGTTTCGGTGCGGCGCACCGCACACGCGCTTAAGCTGCGCACCGACGCGTCGCAGCGTTTTGAGCAGGCTATTTCTCCCGAAATTGCTCAATATGGCGCTCGCGCAGCCGCCGATCTCATAGTGCAAATCGCAGCGGGTGCCCTAGCCGGATTTGTCGATGTCTACCCAGTGAAGAATCAGCAACGAACGGTTTCCGCTTCAGTGGCAGAAATCAATCAGATACTTGGGACAGAGCTGACAGGTGCGGACGTCGCCAATGTATTCGCACGGCTCGGATTTTCATATAAAGAAGAGAGCGGGGTCTTCGATGTCATACCACCAATCGAACGCCTCGACATTCTTATCACCGAAGACTTAGTAGAGGAAGTGGGACGTATCATCGGTTACGACAAAATCGTTGCCACCGAACTGTCATCATTTTCAAAGAAGCCCGCGATCAATAAAAATTTCTATGCGGCAGAACGGCTTCGGGAAGATCTAGTCTCCCAAGGATACTCAGAGGTATACACATCGGTATTCGCCGACGTCGGCGAACGTGCTGTTGCCAACAAGGTAGACAGTACATACCCTTACTTGAGGGCGAACCTCACGGCAGGACTTCAAAAAGCGCTTGAGAAAAACGTGCACAACAAAGATCTCCTGGGAATCAAAGAAGTAAAACTCTTTGAAATCGGGGTTGTGTGGAGGGATGGAAAAGAAATAATGATGATCGGCACTGCGACCGAAAAGGAGAAGGCGACCGAGAAATTGCTCGGAGGTACCGAGGCGTCGGCGTATGACGATTTGCCGCTCTCAGAGACCGAGCGATACCAACCATTTTCACGCTTTCCGTATATCGTTCGCGATATTGCCATGTGGGTACCGCGCAGTACTGAATCTGATGATGTGTTGGCGGTTTTAAAACGCAATGCAGGGACGTTGCTTGTGCGCAGTGAGCTTTTCGATCGGTTTGAAAAGGGGGAGAAGCTCTCGCTCGCGTTTCGTCTCGTATTTCAGTCTCTCGAAAAGACTCTCACCGATGCGGAAGCAAATGCTCTAATGGGAGCGGTACATGCGGCAGTGGTAGCAAAAGGGTGGGAGGTGCGGTAGGGGTTTTCCTCTGGCCAAACGACAGTTTTTTTGCTATACTTGGCGCACTAAAATATGGCTGAAAAGAAAGCAAAAAAAGCCAGTGATGCGGCGCGAAAAGAAGGCTCCTACGGAGCCTCTGACATTACCGTGCTTGAGGGATTGGAGGCCGTGAGACGACGGCCTGGCATGTATATCGGCACGACCGACAGTTCCGGGCTGCACCATTTGATCTGGGAAGTGTTCGACAACTCGCGCGACGAGGCGATGGGAGGATATTGCAACGATATCGAGATCGCCCTACTCCCCGATAATCGAGTGCGCGTCGCGGACAACGGTCGCGGTATTCCGGTAGAGATACACCCGAAGACCAAGGTATCGACACTCGAGACGGTCATGACAGTTCTCCATGCCGGTGGCAAATTCGGCGGCGAAGGGTACAAGGTCTCCGGCGGTTTGCATGGCGTTGGCGTGTCTGTGGTCAACGCGCTTTCATCGCACGTGCGCGCTGAGGTGCATCGCGATGGCGGACAGTTTGTCCAGGAATACAAAGACGGCGGCAAGCCAATCGGAAAGACGAAGAAGATCGGATCATCGGATAAGCACGGCACGATCATCACGTTTAAATCCGACAGCTCGATATTTCCCGACCGCAATTTGAATTGGGACACAATCGTTTCTCATATGCGACAGCAAGCGTACCTTGTTCGCGGTTTGCGCATCTCGATTCTTGATTTGCGTACTGTAGAAAAAGTCGACGATGAGAGCGTCTATTATCTCCGTGAGCTCGGACTCGACGCTCCTTCGACCTCGTTTTACTTCGAGGGCGGCTTGCGCAGCCTCGTCGCGTTTCAAAACCGTCACCAAGAACCGATCCATAAAAATATTTTCTACGTCGAGAAAGAGCAGGATGGCGTGCAGGTAGAGGTCTCCCTTCAGTACGTCGACGACATCACATCGCGTTTTTCTGCGTTTGCCAACAATATCTACAACAGCGAAGGTGGCATGCACGTGACCGGTTTCAAGACTGCGCTCACGCGCACACTCAATTCACAGATCAAAAACGGAAACGGGGGAAAGGAGAGCGATTCGTTTACGGGTGATGACGTGCTTGAAGGCATGACGGCCGTCATATCGGTAAAAATGCGCGAAGTGCAATTTGAAGGTCAGACCAAGTCAAAGCTCGGAAGCGTGGAAGCGCGCGGCGCCACGGAGTCTGTCTTTGGCGAAGCGTTTGCGCGATTCTTGGAAGAGCATCCAGACGATGCGAGGGCGATCATAGGCAAGGTGACGCTCGCGATGAAGGCGCGCAAAGCCGCGAAAGCGGCCAAAGATTCGATCATGCGCAAAGGTGCCCTCGACGGCATGACGCTTCCGGGGAAGCTCGCCGACTGTCAGAGCAAAAGCGCTGAAGAATCCGAGTTGTTCATTGTAGAGGGAGATTCGGCTGGCGGCACCGCCAAAATGGGTCGCGATCGACGCATCCAGGCAGTGCTTCCACTGCGCGGGAAAATTCTCAACATCGAACGCGCGCGCCTGGATAAAATGCTTGCCTCCGAGCAGATTCGCAATCTTGTCGTCGCGCTCGGGACCGCGATTGGAGATATTTTCGACGTCGCGAAACTTCGCTATCACAAAATCATTATCGCGACAGATGCCGACGTGGACGGTGCGCACATCCGTACGCTCCTTCTCACGCTTTTTTATCGACATTTCCGGCCTGTCGTCGACGGTGGGTATCTCTACATCGCTCAGCCACCCCTCTTTAAGGTGCGCAAAGGCAAAGAGGTGCACTACGCATACTCAGACGACGAGCGCGTAAAACTCGTGGGCAAGGACATGCCGATCGAAGTGGAGGGTGAGGGTGAAGAAGTGGAGGGCGAGGAGATCACGGAAGAGGTCACAAAGAAACGCGCAACCAAGATCTCAGTGCAACGCTACAAGGGTCTCGGTGAAATGAATTCCGATGAACTGTGGGAGACTACTATGGATCCTGCTCGCCGCATTTTGAAACAAGTCACGATCGAGGATGCGCAAGACGCTGATATGGTGTTCGACATGTTGATGGGCACCGACGTGCCAGCGCGCAAATCATTTATCCAATCCCACGCCAAAGAAGCGACACTCGATATTTAGTTCGTCAACTCATTCTCCTCCAGATTCTTCTATGCTCGAACGATCTCAAGGAAGCCCACGGGAGAAGCGAGAAACGACCCCGGAGGTAGATTCGTCTTTCACGGCGGGAACTGCACGAATCGAAGCGGATCTCGAAAATCGCAAAGGAAAGTCGGGGTTTTTCCCCAAGATCGGATTAGCAGGACTCGCGCTTTTCATGGGGCTTGGCGACGCGGTGGGGCAGACCTCGCTTGAGAAAAAAGCAGAGCTCACTCCGGCGCAATCCGATGTATTTGAGAAAACGGTGGGCATAAATCCCGCTGAGCTCAAAAGGGATGGTTACGAGATTACGCTTCAAAGACCTGCAGACGCAGGCAAACCATACCTCATCCACTTCGGGCAAACGCATCTCTCCCCAATACAGGGCGTGGTTGGGAGAGGTGACGCAGAAGCTCTTGAGAATCAAAAGAAGATCTACCGCGTGCTCGATAAAATCCTTTCGGAAAGGAAAATCGATTGTATCTTTCGTGAGGGACGTGTAGATGCTGAGGAGGAAAGAAGTATACGGGATTGGATCAACTTCCTGTATGTACGTTTCGACAGACTCCTCGATATTCCTGTTTTGACGATGGATGATGTCCGGTTTGCTTTGGGCCTTATAAAGGATGTCGATGACCCATCTACACCGTGGAGATCGTATTTGGCAGAAAGGATGACAGCACTTCGCGAGAAAATGAAAAAAGATCTCGAAGTAATGGCCAAATCAGACAATGTTGCGCGCGAATTTCTCACCTTTTTGAAAGAGATAGAGGGGGGCCGTGCTTTTCTACGAGGCTTTCAAGAGGGAGGGGTGGACGATCCACTCAAGCACGGTGCTGTATTTAAATTATATATGGAGGGAAAAATTGCGAAAATTTGTGGATCTGAAGATCCTGAGTTGAATGCGCGAGCCCTCGCCGTATTGGAACGCTCATCTGAGCTGAGAGATGAGCTTAATGTTGAAGAAAAGAGGATTCGCGATTCCATCTTTAACAATCCAGAAGCGAGATCATTGCTGGAAGAATTGAAGCGACTCCATGAAATGAAAGAGGCGGGCAAGCTTGGGATTGAAGACGAAGCGTACCTCGATGGTTTGAAGGGGCAGGTTAGTGCGCTCTACGACCGTTTCGACCAATCTCCAGAAAGGAAAGAAATGAACGATAAGGTCGAAGCAATGAAGAGAGAATATGAAAAGGCAATTATGGACGACCGGGAAGACTTTGCACTTACGAGAGTGACGATTCAGGACGACATTACGCGAAGAAACGGACACACGCCCGGCACGTCCATCATCATATACGGAAGTGCGCATGACTTTACACGCGCTACCGAGAAATTGGGCGAAGGTCGCGGACTTCTCAAGATCGAAGTGAAGAAGTAATACACCACAGTGAGATGTCATCTCACTGTCTCAGGCGGGGGTTAGTACCCGTACGGATATTGTCCGTAGATTTGCGTCGCGACGCGCGAAATGTAGTTGTTGTTTTCGTTGGATTCGTGGACAGAGTTCTTTGGATCCACGACGATGGATACGCTGCCACCGATCGCGTTCGAAAATCGAAGCGTGTTGATTATGCGATCGCCGGGTCCGAGGGGTGATTGTGTTGGCGAAACGTATGTGTAGCCTGATTGTGTGGGTAGGTATACCTCAAACGTATATGCACCGCTTGAGCCGCCGCCCGCGTTTGCGACATCAAACTCCACTACACCCATACCCGATGGATCAATGCTGAGCGAAATCACGTTGACGGTAAGGTCGGCGGGCGTTGATGCGTTGTATTGCGCGGGTTGAGACGAGGGGATCGTGTAGATTGGTTGTACTGGAGCGGGTTGCGTGGGAAGAGCAGTGACTGCTGGGACGCTTGGGCGCGCCAAATCGGTGACAGGCTGAACGACAGGCAAGGGTACCGGATTCACTACGTGAGCTCTGGGGAGTACGGTCAGCGCAATGCTTGCTTCGGCGTGCTCTGGTTTAGACTCAGCAGATCCTGTTGCTGCAGCGATCACAGGCGAGCGTTCTGTAAAGACGATAGAAATTGTGACGCTTGTGGTCGCGCTGCCCGAAAGGACGGGCTTCACGACTATGGACTTTTCTGGAGACGCGACAGTGACCGCGGCGCCACATGGGATGACACGTGCCGCGCTGTCTCCGGATGTCTCAAGACGAAGATTATTTTTGCATTGATACAGAAGGGCGTACATGCCTTCTGCGTCTGTAGCGTGTTTCCAGCTAAGGGTGAAATCCTCTCCCGAGGTCACTTCCTTCGGTGCTGTAATCTCTATAGCAGGAGTACTCGTATTGTTGAAGAGGTCGCCGACCCATGGGGAGGCGATAGTGGCGATATGGAGAAGTCCCCACAGTACAACTGCGATGAGAGTGATGAATCCGGCGATCACGAGGACGCTGGAAAGAAGGCTCGGACGTGGTTCATCGATAATAGGCTGCGCTCCGGGGGTAGCGGTGTTTTGGTCTGACATGAGCTCTATACTCACATATCTCTGGCTTCTTGTCAAGTGCCGGGGAGAGAAAATACTTGACAAACAGGGTTATATAGTGTACTAATTATCGACGATATGAGCGCTCAAAACCTATCGCAACCATCCTTGGGAAAACCTCCCAAAAGAGTCTTTTTCGCGGCGGCGGTGATGATCTTCTTCTCTACCCTGAGCGTGGCGGATTCGATCGGCTTCGTCCCCAACTACATGGATGAGCCGGCTCCAGCCGTGGCTGCGCCCGTGCGCGAAATAGCGCTCGCGAGTTTGCCCGAATTGGGGGAAGAGACGGACCGAACATCGCTTGGCGGCATGGTGGCTCCAGATGTTGTACTTCCTGAGAGCATACACATCCCTGCCATCGATCTCGATCTCGCCGTACAAAACCCTTCGACGCGCGACATCGCGGCTCTCGACGCGCTTTTGCAAAACGGCCCCGCGCGACACGTAGACTCTGCTCGGCTTGGAGAAGCGGGTACTGTCATTATCTTTGCACACTCTTCACACTTGCCGATTGTTCGCAACAAAATGTATCAGGCGTTCAATAGGATCCCTGAGCTCACTGCAGGCGACACGATCACGCTGCGCGGCGGTTCTCAATATTATCTTTACACGGTGACGTCTCTTCGCCAGGTGGATGTAAACGAAGCCTCGATCGATCTCTCGCCGGGGCTCGGCACACGCCTCACTCTCGTCACGTGCGACACCCTCACGGGCAAAAGCGCGCGCTATATTTTGGAAGCTGATTTCGTGGGTGCGTATAGTGTGCAATAAAACGCATACGGTACAAGTGATATAATGAAAAACATATGAACTTGCGACGATCACTCTTTTGGGATGCGCGAACCGAGGCCATCGATCTTGAGAAGAACGCACGCTATGTCATTGAGAGGGTGCTTGATCTGGGGAGGTCCGAGGAAGTCTCTTGGATGTTCAAACGGTATCCACGGGATAAAATCGCGGCAGTACTCAAATTGCCAAGAAGTCAGGTAAGTGCTAAATCGCGTGCCTTATGGGATCTAATCCTGAAATAACGCACGTCGCTACGGGCGACTTGCATATCAGCGTTTTACCCCAGGAGACACAGGCAGCATTTGCGACCTGCCTCGATTTTGATTTTTTATTACCAGATTGGTATCTCGCTGGCGGCACCTCGCTCGCTCTCCAAGTAGGACACAGAAGTTCAGAAGACCTCGATTTTTTCACCCACCAAAGAGATTTCGATTTAGCATCTCTCGAGAATACGCTTTTGCAACGAGGCGACTGGGAGACTTCACAAACACAAGCGGGAACACTGTGCGGCATTTTCCAGGGGGCGAAAGTAAGTTTCATATCGTATCCATTTTTCCATCCTTCACCGATGCGCATGCAGTGCGGCATGGTGCGGATGCTCCTTCCAGACGACATCATGACCATGAAGATCCTCGCTATCAGTCAGCGTGGAAAGAAAAGGGATTTTGTCGACATGTACTGGTACTGTGCCGTGCACGGTGCATCACTTGCTGAGACGATCCGCCGCACGGTAGCTCAGTTTCCTGAAAGAAAGCACAATGTCCCGCACGTATTGAAAAGTCTCGTCTATTTTGATGACGCCGAAGAGGATGCGATGCCTGATCTTCATTTCACAGCCGGTTGGGAAGAGATAAAGGCATATTTTCGTCGCGAAATACCCAAAATTGCCACGGAGTTGCTTGGTCTGTCGTAGCGAAAAGACATTGGGCCACCGATTGACAAAAAGTCAATAGTATGATATCATTCTAACATTGGGGAGCTCCATCCCGGAGTTTCCCCAGCGCATGGAGGTGAAAATGCGCCGTTCTTTGTCGTTTTCAATTGTTGTCGCGGCGGCGATGCTCGCCGCCGCGGCCCCGGCCTCGGCCGGAGAGTTCGGTCGCGCTTTCGCGACCGGCCTGGGCGCGGGCCTAGGCCTCGGCCTGGGCCACGCGGCGGTCGGTGCGGTGACGCACCGCCACCCGCCCCCGCAGCGGTACCACCCCCCGCAGCCCGATTACGGGGG
>CAYRHX010000012.1:0-27346 GCA_964424265.1 uncultured Candidatus Saccharibacteria bacterium
GCACCTCCTCTTCTATGTGCGCATCGTACTTTCCACTCTTGAGGCACGTCGCAAACCGTGTGGCATCGAGACCGATCTCCTTCGCGATCTGGGGAAGCATCGTGTCTATGTTGGTTTGATTGTTCGACGGTGTGAGCTCGAAGAAGCGGTCGGTGTATTTCCAGAATGCATCGTTGCTTGTCCCGAGGGAGCTCGAGGGACCGCCCTGCGCCGCCGCGCATTCAGAGGCCACGGCTTCTTTGCGCGCTTTTATCGGATGAAGTTGATCGAGTGGAAAATGCCGATACACCCATGCGACTTCGCCACCGTATTCCGATGTCACCTGCTTCATGGTTTCGTGGAATCGTTTGCAGAATGGACACTCCATATCCGAATACTCGACTATCTTCACGCGCGCATCAAGGTCACCGCGAATGTGGTCTTCTTTGGTAACTGGTTTCATCCGCTCCAGGTCATCTGTTTGTCGCGCTTCTATTTGCTGCTGAGGAGCGCTTGCGGCATCGATTCTACTCGTACCCATGTAGACAGCCCCGGCGATCAGTGCTCCCGCTATTACGATCGCGATCGCGATTGGTAGACTATTTTGTTTTTGTTCAACTTCCATACTGCAGGTTCTTGAAATGAATTATTAATCGAATGAATCCCGAGAGGGCGCTACGGCGTGCCTCCTGTTTTTTTGTTCCAGATACTCACGCCGTTTGGCATCTCGCCCACAGTGATGCGAGCAATTTCTTTTCCAGTCGCAGTGTCGATCACCGACAAGTCGTCGCTCAGGAGATTGGTTACATATACGCGCGTCCCTGTCGAATCGACGACGACCCCATGCGGAGCGGATCCGGCAGCGATCGTTTTATCGACCACTTTGTTCGCTATATCTATGCGGTAGACGACATTTCCGGTCGGCTGATTGAAGTAATAACCCTGATCGGCAATGTAGAGGTAGCGTGAATCAGGAGTCGGGTAGATCTGTACAGGGCCTCGTGATCCGCCTGGGAGAGACAACAGCCCCTGCTCTCCATTCTGACGATTAAGCCACGCGATCTGCCTCACGTCATAGATCGATGCGAACAGGTATGTTCCGTCTGGCGTAACCGCCGTCTGGACTACAGCACCCGGCATTTGGAGTTTCCGCACGCCATTTGTTTTCGTGTTGAGGATCGCGACGCTCTTGCCGTCAAGGAGAGCGATGATGGCCTCGGAGCCGTCCGGCGACATGCGCAATCCATGCGGGCCGCTCTTTGCGCCCAGGTCAATTTTGTTGATGATCTTGCTATTCTCGATATCTACTGAATAGAGCGTGCCTTTTTCTTGCAACGTCACAAAAGCGGTTTTGCTGTCGGGGGAAAGAACGACGTGCGCCAGATGACTGTCGATTTCGATCGGGATCCTTTGAACGATCCGATCGCTCAATGGATCAATGACGACTAATTGGTCGAAATACTGACCGTGGGGCATTGACGATCCATCTGGCATCGCATCGTTCTCCATGTCCATAGTTTCTTCAACATTGGCGGTTACAATGACGCGCTTGCCGTCCGGCGAAACCTGAATATTGTGTGCCATGTAACGCACTATTTGCTCGTTCTCTTTCTCAGATAAGTCGATGACGGAAATAATTTCCGAACTCGACGAATCTACCACTGCGACCTTTCCCGATCCCTCGAGGGCCACATACACTTTCTCGTCCGCCACATTTTCAGGTAGGGAAGAGGTGATGTTTGAGGGAACAGGTCTCGGAGAAATCGCAAACGTGAACGCAGCAATCCCGATTACAGCTACGAAAGAGATTGCCATTTGGATCTGTCGTTTGCTCGGTTTTAATACTGTTTCCATAGGTAATTGATTATTTGATGAGAGAATCTTCTACCAAAACAAAGTGCCCACTCACTAGAGGGTAGTGCGGCACGAAGAATTTCGTTAAAAGCTCTTGGGATGCAAGATGCCTTGTGCAAACAACTCCTGCAAAAGCGTCGGCCGATTCGGCGTGGAATTCCGATACCGTATTCTCTGAAAACTCCGATTCGGCAAGACGGAGAGCTGCCAGTGTCTAAATGCGAAAATCGTAAGTGCTGCGACGGCAAGCAGCTCAACGAGAATAATGGAAAATACGGCTTGCCAGTGTTGTATGTGTGCTAGCACGCTTGTCGCGCAGATCGCAGTTTGTCCCATTCCCCAAGGACACCCCATTTCCTGGTGCATCGGACCCATAAGCACGAGCGGCATTCCAAGCACTGCCACAACGACAACAATAACGAGCAATAGAGGCGTGAAAGTACGCATATTCACACCGGTATTATACGCGAGAACGAAGAAAATTCAAACGATGCGAACAAGCAATCATAATCGTCAAATACAGGAATCTAAATTTATAGAGGAAACGCTGCCACAATCTTACTTATTGGAACACTGCTATAAAATATTCCGCCTAAGCAACGTGGCGTTAAATGCGACAATAACCGTTGAGAGCGACATAAAGACAGCGGCCACGGCGGGTTGCAGCATAATGCCGTAGCCAGCCAAGGCGCCGGCAGCGATGGGGAGAGCAATGACATTGTAGCCCGTGGCCCAAAAGAGATTTTGGATCATCTTTGTGTAGGTGAGCCGTGAGAGATTGATGATTTTCGGAATATCGCGCGGATCGTTTTTGACGAGAATGATTCCGGCCGACTCTATAGCCACGTTGGTCCCAGCCCCGACGGCGATGCCAAGGTCTGCCTGGGTAAGGGCAGGGGCGTCGTTGACCCCGTCTCCCACCATCACCACGCGCTCGCCCCTTGCCTGCAGCTGCTTCACGATGTTTGCCTTATCGGCCGGTAGTACATGCGCGAAATATTCGTCTATCGAAAGCTCTTTTGATACCCACGCCGCCACGTCTTTCGCGTCTCCGGTAATCATTGCTACTTTGATACCCATTGATTTGAGATATGTAATGGCATCGCGCGATTCATCGCGTATAACATCGGCAAGCGCGATCGCTCCGACCCACTCCTTTTCCCGCATCACGTGGATGACTGTTTTGCCGTCTCGCTCGTTTCCTTGGATCACTCGCTGATATTCAAAAGGGATCACTGAATCTTTGTCTCGCACAAGCGTCGAGGAGCCGACAAATACTGATTGTCCTCCGATCTCCACTGCGACCCCCATGCCGCGGATGTTTTTGAAAGAGGAGATTGACGGAATCTCGATGTTTTGTTTTTTTGCATGGTCGACTATTGCGCGTCCCAATGGGTGCTCAGAATTCATGTCTGCGGCGGCCGCGAGCTCGAGGGTCTCATTCGCTCCAATGACGGAAACGACCCCAAAAGATCCCTTCGTAAGCGTGCCCGTCTTGTCAAACAACACCGTTGTAACGTTTCTCGCCGCCTCAAGCGCAAGGCGGCGCTTCACGAAGAAGCCATTCTTGGACGCCATGGTGGTCGAAATGGAGGCTACGAGAGGAATGGCAAGACCAAGCGCATGAGGGCATGCGATCACGAGAACCGCGACCAAACGCTCAACAGCGAAACCAAAGCTCTGTCCCACGGAGAGCCATGCGACAAACGTAATGCCGCCTGCGCCCACGGCGAGCAGCGTCAGGTAAAATGCGGCGCGATCAGAGAGGAGCTGAAGACGCGATTTCGAAGATTCCGCTTCAGCGACGAGTCGCATAACTCCCGCAAGAAATGTGTTGTCGCCGAGTTTTTCTAGGCGTATCTGCAAACTCCCATCTCCATTGATTGATCCCGCTATCACTTCGTCTCCGGCTACCTTTGCGACTGGTCGGGATTCTCCGGTGATCATGGATTCATCAACCGCCGATTCTCCGACTACGATGACTCCATCGGCTGGTACCTTGCCACCGGGACGCACAAGCACAATGTCGTTTTGCCGAAGTTCCGAAAGTGGGATTTTAGCAGTCACGTTTCCGCGGATGACCTCGGCGGAGTCTGGGAGAAGCTTCGCAAGTTCGCGCAAGGATCCCTTGGCGCTTTGGACGGCCCTCATCTCAATCCAGTGGCCGATGAGCATCACGGCAATCAAGGTCGAGAGCTCCCAGAAGAGTGTCATACCGGAGCCGAGTAGAATTGCGCCAACGCTGTAGAGATAGGCCGCGGAGATTGCAAGCGCGATCAGTGTCATCATGCCGGGGAGTCGCGCCCGCAACTCGCCCCATGCGCCTTTCAGAAATACGAGCCCACCGTAGAAAAAGACGAAGCTCCCTAGCAAAAGTTGAAGATAATCTGAGCCAGGGAAGGCTGGCGCGGACCACGACAGAGCTTGTGGAAGATCGGAATAGATAATGATGGGAATTGTTAGGGCGAGAACCACCCAAAATTTCTTCAAGAAATCTTCCGTGTGGTGTCCCGCGTGCTTGTCGTGCTCTGCATGTCCCGACGCATGAGCATGGTCCATACGACAAGTGTATATCAGATGCACCGCTTTCGCATAGTGCGTAGGGAATGCGGTATACTTGTCCGCATGAAGCTGTGGCAATGGTTGCTTTATGTTACGAATAATGAGAAAGAATCACGCCATGAAGAGGCGTTCGACATCGCCTTCTTTGTGATTAACACGATAGCGGTCCTCGCTGGAGGCTTATACCTCTTATGCATAAATGAATGGCAGTGGATACCCTTCCTCGTCATCGAATACACATGGGCGCTTGATAATATGAGACATAATAGATGACGTGTATGTTTGATCTCTCAGGAAAAGTGGCAGTAATTACGGGCGGTAGGCGCGGCATGGGTAAGGCTCATGCGCTCGCGCTCGCTTCTCAGGGCGCGCGGGTCGTTGTGACGGATATCGATGCGCATGAATGCGCCCCCGTTGCCGAGGAGGTTATTGCGAAGGGGGGAGAGGCTGTGTGTTTCAAGATGGACGTCTCGCAGAAAAATGAAGTCGATAGGGTATTTGACGCCATCATGAGCAAGTACGGCCGTGTTGATATTCTCGTAAACAATGCCGGAATTTTCATTCCCACATCCGCGCTCGAGATGACGGAAAGCGAGTGGGATACGACGATCGATACAAATCTCAAGGGACAATTCTTCTGTGCCCAGCGTGCTGCAAAAGAAATGGCACAAAATGCTTGGGGCCGGATTATCAATATCGCCTCAATTGCGTCGGGGGGAGTGGGGACAGGCTTTGTGGGTGCCGCGCATTACGCGGCGTCCAAAGGAGGCATCATCGGAATGACAGAAACGCTCGCAATCGAGTGGGCTCCTCTCGGAATCACGGTAAACGTCATTGCGCCGGGGGCAATCGACACTCCCATGATCCGCGAGCCGGGGAAGGAGATGGCTCCCGAAATAATGGAGGAAATCCTGCGTCGCGTGCCTCTGAAGCGGCTTGGGAAACCAGAGGAGATCTCCGCGATGGCGGTGTTTTTGGCATCGGAGGAAGCAAGCTACGTGACAGGCGCCACGTTCTATGTCGACGGCGGATGGCTCGCCTCTTAAACATATCGGGCTAGCTTGTTTCTGCGGTCATCCCCACTGTCGTCGTGCGAACAATGGAGTATACGGAAGGACGCTAATGGGCGCCGAACCAGATATTATTTCTCTGAGATCTGCTGCCAAAGCCAGATGCCGACGAGGACTAGGTCAATGAGAATGACGAGTCCAACGAGAAGGCCAAATCCACCTCCCATCATCGAATATCCATACATCATACATTTATCTTCGTTTACTTTTAAGCTGATAATCTTTCCGTTGTCTCTCGCTATAACCCTGCGCCTTTTTTGCAATACCTGCTGTCTTGCGCGCGGCTTTGGGCTTTCGCTTAGGCTGCATCATCGCCTCCTTGACACGACCCTCCATGCGCGGCGGACGCGTCAAGCGGGTTTCCTGTCGTATTTCTTGCGTATCGCCCTTTGGAAGTCTTGATTTCATATTTCTATCTCCTGACCTGTGCCATTTCATTGTACACCTTTTTAGCAACCGCACGAGGAAGTGTGGAGGTAGCAAAATATCCTCTCGCCGGTTGCTCAAGGGAGCAAAATAAGCCACAATGTGATGCATAAAGTCGCTTTTCGGCCAATACCGCTCTATGCCGCAACTCTCTCAGCCAATACAGGAACTCCTCGCTCGAATGAAGGCATACGGAGAAAAGGGTACTCCTGAACCAGGGGGCGTCACTATTGAAACGCATCAGGCGGTGACCGCGGCCGCCACACTCTACGAAAAGATTCGATATCTCATTGATTACCAAGAAGAGCATGCGATACGGCGCAGCGCCATCGAGCGGATCCTGAAGCGACGGATAATCATAGCGAAGAAACGTGTCGACGCTCTCGCGATTCTCTCGGAGCTCGTCGAAGGAGGGTACGCGGAAAAGGAACGCCTCACAAAAGAGACAGTCGGTCTTGTGGACCAGAGCCTTAGTAAATTTTTCCGCATTCGGCCGCTTCTCAATGGTTCTGGCTCCATGGAGCGTGCGCTCGTCGCCTTCGTGGCGGGTGATATAGAATCTTTCTTGCTTCCTGGTGAATATGAACGTGACGATGCGGTTGCCGAAGCGCTGTATAAGACCGTGCGTCCGCGGATAACGGCACCTGGTCAAACTACGACCGATATAGACATACAGACTCGGTGCGCATGTCGTCGCGCGCTTTTAGGCGAAGATGATGCTTCTCTCGCATACGCTCTGTGGCTTCTCTATGTGCCGCAGTGGAGAGGAGAGGGTGCGGGAGTCGAGGAGATCGTACATCAGATGCCAGCGATCATTGCGTACATTCGAAAGCACGTCGAGGATCCCATGCAGTGGCACGTCGCCCAAAAGTTCAAAAACGAGAGTGTGTACTTCAGGATTATTCGAGAATTTGTACAGAAAGATAGTTCTGTTGCGCTCGACCTTTTCGAGAATCCCGGTGCATTGGAAAGTGCGACGCGCGCTTTCCTTGCCGAGAAGTATGCGCGAGAAAACCACAAGAGCCGGTCAAGCGGTTTACGAGCAGTATGGTACCTTTTGTTCACCAAGTTTATCCTCGCCCTCATCATAGAGTTGCCCTACGAAAAGTTTATTCTCGGCGGAGGGAGTAATTTTCCGCTTTTTGTTAACGTCCTTTTTCACCCCGCGCTCCTTTTCAGTCTCACGTACTACGCGGGCGCTATCGGCAAGGCAAATACCGATGCGATTATTCGCGGAATGCACAGCGTTTTGTATGAGGCAGATTCGCGGCCTTTACATATTCGAGTGAGATCGCGCTTCGTAAAGACGTTTGCGATGCTCTACGCGCTCTTTGTATTCGGAGTGTTTGGGTCTATCCTCGCAATATTGCAGGCGCTCGAATTCAATATAGTCAGCATCTTCCTCTTCTTCGCGTTCTTCGTTCTCGTCAGTTATTTTGCATTCCGCATCCGTTACAACGCGAGTCGTTGGAGAGTTCTGAGCGAGGGGAGTGTGGCCATGGTGATCAACATGTTTGCGCTTCCTGTCGTGAGCTCGGGACGCTGGCTGAGTCGGAAGTTCTCCACAGTGAATTTGTTTGTGTTTATCATGGATTTCATCATTGAGAGGCCCTTTAAGAGCGTACTCAATTTTTCCAATCAGTTCATTTTGTACCTAAAGGAAAAAGCTGCGGAAGTGCGCTAGAGCATGTTTGAAAACGCTTAACCTGAGGAGAGACGGTATTCCCGAGGAATCCCCGCAGCACGAGGAGTGCGAGGATTGAGGATTTTCCAGCAGGAAAATCCGGGTTCCGAGGGAATACCGCCTCGAAGCGAAGGTTTCAAACGTGTTCTAGGGAGGAGATTCTTTCCACCTGTGTGTCTAAGAAAACGGATGCGTAATCTATCGGAGCGCGAAGGTTTGGCTCATGAGAAGAGCGAGCTCTTTTTGAGTCGAGGGCATATCTTTGATTGAAATTTTCCCGACGACGCGGATGCTGACATCGCAGACGCCGAGTGCAACGGCAGGGTTCGTGGCACGGCGGCTTTCACCGTTTACACCGACTTGCACCATATCTGAAGAGTCGAACATGACGTCGACCTTGTCGTGCATGCGCTCATGCATCGTGTCGGCGATCACTCGGTAGCCTATGAGGTGTTCGACTGCGTCGAAGCCGCAAGAATTGCTGGTGTCAGTAGACTCGAAGGTGATTACTGTTCCGAAAGGTAACTCCTCGGCAAGGTCGCGCGAGCGCGCAGCGATGAGATCGGGATTGGAAAAGGCCCCTGAGGCTGTGATATCGGGATTGCTGTCAGTCTGCTCGGGGACTGCATTATATCCAGTGATTTTAACGGAAATCGATTGAGTCTCCTGTGAGTTTGTCGACAAAACAGGTATTTGTGGAGTCCAGGTAGAGGTACCCGCTGCGGTGGCCCCTGACCAAGCAAAAAGCCCCATAAGGGCGATAGATGTGATACCTGACATAAACGAGGCTGCATAATAGCACTTGCAAGGACGTCTGTCAAGTGGTGTAATCGCGGGTCGCATACGGGCGCTTGACAAGATTAGCGGGCATGATAGAGTGGTCGCATCAACCAGCGCTGATCCAGGGAAGCAAGGATCGACCTCCACTCTCAGCATAACTGTCTTGATTTAACAGCCTCTACATACACGTTATGCAAACAGGAGTAATTGCTCGTCTCACCGACAAGGGTTTCGGGTTCATCAAGCGCGAAGGACAGGAAAAGGATCTCTTTTTCCACTCCAACGAGCTCATCGGCGTTCGTTTCGACGAACTCCGCGAGGGTGACACGTTGACATTCGAGGTCGCTGACAGCCCTAAGGGGCCAAATGCGGTCAAGGTCAGCCGCGCATAAACCTCATAGGTTTTACACAAAACGCCCCGAGATTTATCGAGGGGCGTTTTGTGTTGGGGCGTTGAGAGGCCCAGAACATGTTTAAAAACCTTTGCTTCGAGACGATATTCCCTCGGAACCCGGATTTTCCTGCTGGAAAATTCTCAATCCTCGCACTCCTCGTGCTGCGGGGATTCCTCGGGAATACTGTCTCTCTCACCGGTCAAGAGCTTTCAAACATGTTCTAGGTGAAGACTTTGTCCACGATCGTGACCATTCATTCTCCTCATCGTGCGGCATTTTCTCGTAACTTATTGAAGATTCTGTGTGGATATGCGCATGACAGTGTCCAAAGAACAAGAAAATTATTGTGCTAGTATGAAAGGCATGGAAATACGTATAAAGGCAACTGATTATGAGATTACATCGGAAGTTTCTGCGTACCTTGATGAGAGGATCGCTGCACTTGAGAAATTTCTCTCGGGAGACAGCGAGATTACTCGTTGTGAGGTGGAGATAGGGCGCGATGCCGGTGGTTCTCGTCACGGTGCCAACATGTGGTTTGCCGAAATCCGCGTTCTTCAGCCCGGAATGCGCCAGGTCTACGCTCGCAATAATGCCGAGTCTATCAATGAAGCGATCAATGACGTCAAGGAAGAGGTGGAGCGTCAGCTTCGCCAGGAGAAAAAGCTGCACATTCGTCTCATGAGAAAAACAGGCGCTGCGGTGAAGAGTTGGATGCGATGGGGAGAGTGAATCAAGAAGGGGTGGCGCCGGAGCGGAGGAATTCTGAATAAGGCATCTCACGCTTGCCTTCGGGTTTTACCGTGTCAATAATGAGTCGCGTGTCCTCAATGTGTGCATCCACAATGCCGACACGAATCTTCTTTCCGGAGCGTGCGAAAAAGGCGTAGGTGCCCGGCCATCCTTCATAGGCACGGATTTTGAGCAAATTTTTATACGGATCGGCTCGCAAATCCAAAAGCCCATCTTCTTTCTGTATCTTTTGTGAATATGTTGCGACGTCATGATTTTGCGCTTGCGCATCGATCTCTCCCGCGATCCACTGAGGAAGGATTTGGGCGAGCAACTCGCCGCCAGCCTGCATGAGTATTTGCTCGAGTATTGCATTGCCGATGGGCCATGGGTCGATGGTGATCTTCCTTTGGGCGACGATCGAGCCCTCATCCATGCCTTCAGTCACAACCATGATGGAGACGCCGGTCGTACTCTCGTCCGCAAGTATCGCAGAGCGGACGGGAGAGGCGCCGCGAAGTCGGGGCAAAAGGGAAGGGTGTATGTTGAGAAATCCTCGACGGGGGATATCGAGAAGGGGCTTTGGCAAAAGTTTGCCGTAGTCGACGACGATGGCGATATCCCATCCCTCTTGCGAAAATTGATCTGTATCGTGGGCTACCGGGATATCGTGAGCGCGTGCCCAGAGTTCCACATCTGTTGGTTGTAATTCAAGTCCTCGGCCCCTCGGCTTCGGTTCTTGCGTAACGACAAGTCGCGGCAGCATATGCGCCTCCTTGAGCGCATCGAGCACATAGACGGCAATGTGGGACGTGCCGAAGAATGCAAAATCAATGCCGCTACTTTTCTTTGGGTTTGTCGTCATAGAGGTGAGTCGCTTTGTCGGTGTAGAGGATGCCGTCTAGATGATCCATTTCGTGTTGGAAGACATGCGCAAGGAAGCCGGATGCTCCACGAGTGAATCTTTTGCCGGTCTCATCGTATGCCCGGATCATCGCTTTCTCGGCGCGGGGGACCATGCCCCATTTCCCTCGAACCGAAAGGCATCCCTCGTGCTTCTCCTTTTTGCCGCGAGACATCTTGGACATAATGGGATTTATGTAGATTTGGTCTGGAACAGCGGGGAGGTCTTGCTTTTTGTCGGGTTCATCCGGAGCGTTGCGCGAGTCGCGGGCGAGAGCGCGACCGGAGACAATGAAAAGGCGGAGCGGCGCTCCCACCTGGGGCGCGGCAAGGGCAACGCCATGCTCTTCTTTTGCCAACAACATTTTCATTTCTGTTATTAGCTTTTGAATACGCACCCCTCCGATGTCCGGGGTAGAGACATCATTTGCAACATCGCGTAGTATCGGGTTCTTCTGTTCGGGCAAAATCTTCCGCATGCGAGAACTATAACGTTAACGGGCCGTGCTTGAAAGTCTAATCCGTTTTCAAATGCTTTGGTAAAAAAAGTGCCGGCGAAAGGTGCGAGGAGGGATCTGGGGGATGCGCCTCACACACTTTCGCCGGCTGCCGTGCCAGGGCTTCGGGTCATCCCGGGGGGGGATTCCCGCCTTCGTGCCCTGCCGGCAAAACTAACTTACTAAAGGCAACATCACTTAGTACGCAGACGCAAGCATCTGTTCTCGTGTAAAATGCAACGCATGAAGCACATTGCGATACATCTCAAACAATCGATGGAGAAGGATACAGCGACGGAGCGTGGAGAGCTCATGCAGTATTTTTGCAAAGAGCTCAATCGGAGCCGTGTCCCCGACGGCTTGCCTCCGATCACGATGGGGCGGATGGCCAAGCTACTCGAAGTGATTCCTACGAAGGATCTCTACTACCTGAAGAGAATATGCGATGATGCGTCGAATTTCTCCAAGAAATTCTGGTACTCCCTGAATCCAGAGAAGTACGAAAAGAAGGAGAAAACGGGGTCTGGAAAGAAAAAAAAGAAACTTTTATAGATTGAATGTGGGATTGGCTTTCGGGAGAGCGTCGAGATACAATAGCTCTCCTATGGCCTTTTCGTTTTCGCCAAAATTAGGAATCGACTTAGGCACGACGACCGTGCTTGTATTTGTGCCCGGTAAGGGGATAGTCCTCAATGAACCATCGGTAGTAGCCGTCTCGCAGCGCGACAACAAGATTTTGGCGATTGGAAATGATGCAAAAGAAATGATCGGAAGGACGCCCGATGAGATCATCGCGTATCGCCCGATGAAAGATGGGGTGATCGCGGATTATCGAGTCACCGAAGCGATGCTTCGCTACTACATTCGAAAAGCGCTGGGTAAATGGAACCTCTTTCGACCGGAGGTCATGGTTTCCGTACCGGCCGGCGTCACTTCGACAGAGCGGCGCGCGGTGGTGGAGGCGGCGACCAAGGCGGGAGCGCGTCAAGCCTATGTTGTGAAAGAGCCGATCCTCGCGGCGATAGGCGCCGGTATTCCGATTCACGAGGCACGCGGACACATGATAGTAGACATAGGCGGAGGAACGACCGACGTGGCGGTGATATCGTTGGGTGGAATCGTCGCTTCTACTTCAGTAAAATGCGCAGGCAATGCAATCGACCACGCGATAGCGGACTACATAAAAAAGATATCGAATCTCAGCATCGGTGAAAAAACTGCCGAAGAGGTCAAAATTCACATCGGATCAGCGGTGCCCATGGAGCAAGAGCTTACCATGACAGTGAAGGGTCGCGATCATCTCACCGGCCTCCCGCGCTCCATAGAGCTCGGTACCAACGAAATCGTGCGTGCAATCGGGAAGGAACTTCGCACAATGGTAAATGCAATGAAGGAGGTGCTTCAAGAGACTCCGCCCGAACTCGCATCAGATATTATAGACAACGGAATCATCATGACGGGGGGTTCTTCACTTTTGCGCAACCTCCCGGAGCTCGTGTTTCGCCGGACGGGCGTGAAGGCGCGGGTGGCCAAGGACGCGGCATTTTGCGTCGCCAAGGGTACGGGCGAAGCGCTCAAGCACCTCGATGCATATAAGAAAGCGATTATAACGAAGCGCTAGTCCTTGGGGGTTGATCTCTTTGCAACTTCTCGATGTCTTCGATTAATTTGCGAAGATCGGCTTGGATGGTTGAGAGTGTTTTTTGTTGGGCCACTTCATGCTGCTCATCTGCCTCCTCCACCTCGCTCATTTCCCCCACGTCTTCGCTGATCTCCTCTACGTCTTCTTGCAGCTCGCCGATATCTTCCTGCATTTCCTCGATGTCTTCGCTCACTTCTTCGATCGATTCAGTGGTGTAGTTGATCGTCATTTGGATGAGGAGAGATAGATAAATCGCCTCAAGTGAAACGATGGTCGTGAGAATCAGAAGCATTTGTTCAAATGCGACGCGGTTGAAGTAGACCGCGAGGAAGCTTGCAAGAAAGAGTGCGGTGTGGACGATGAGAGACGCAGGTGATCCAACCCACCTCGTGATCGCGAGCGCCGTTTTTTGTATGTGTTTCATTGCGGGATAGTATACCCCGTGATTGGATTGGTATACTATTCGTATGACTTTGGTGGGGAATACTCATGTCGTTGCAGGAGGATCGGAGGCAATACCTCGGATTTTGGAGATTTTAGCGAAAGAAGGTTTGTCCGTGGTAGGCAACCCTGATTTGTATGTGCGTGAGTATTCGGGATTTGGGATTGAGGAGGCGCGCGAGCTTCGCGAGCGCGCCTCTTTGCGCCCCGTAGGAGATCGTCGAGTATTTATCATCACCACTTCAGGCATTACCGCTGAGGCGCAGAATGCGCTTCTAAAAACCCTCGAAGATCCGCCTGCCGATGCGTTGTTCTTTTTTATCGTGCCATCGCCGCACACGCTTTTGCCGACGCTTCGCTCTAGGGCACAGATTTTGAATGTGGAGACTGCCGCTCATCATTCTGTTGATGCCATGGCGTTTCTTGCGGCTCCAATCTCGAGACGTATGGATCTACTCAAGCCTTTGCTCGAAAAAGGGGACGATGAGAAGCGTGACATGCAGAGTATCGCGAAATTCTTGTCATCGTTGGAACACGGTCTCGCCAAACAGCCGGAATCGTTGCGCGCGGTGTATCGCGCGCGAAAATATTTGGGAGATAAGGGAGCGCTTATAAAGCCGCTCCTTGAACAGGTGGCGCTTCTAGTACCTCATGTATAATGTCCGTATGGCAAATTTTGATTTTAAGGAGTTTGATACGAAATGCGCTGGCGCAAAAGAGTGGTTGAGCAAGGAATATCGCGGACTCCGTACGGGCCGCGCCGCGCCGGCAATTCTTGATGGTGTTTCGGTCTCGGCGTATGGCTCAATGATGCCGCTCAAGCAGGTAGCCAATGTTGGAGTGGAAGACGCACGGACGCTTCGCGTTACGGCCTTCGATGCGGGACTCTTGAAAGACGTGGAGCGCGCGATTTCTGCCGCGAACCTTGGAGTGGGCACATCTTCTGACGGGTCAAATGTGCGTGTCACGTTTCCCGAGCTTACTTCTGAGCGCAGAGAGCAGCTCGTGAAGCTCGCGAAGGCGAAGCTAGAAGATGCGAGAGCGACTATCCGCGTAGCTCGCGATGAGTCGTGGAAAGAAATCCAGGAAAAAGAACGAGAAGGCACGCTCACGGAAGACGATAAGTTTTCGCTGAAAGAAGAATTGCAAAAAAAGGTGGATGCCGTGAACGCTGAGTTCGAGAGCACATTTGATCGAAAAGAGGAAGAGATGGGAGCGTAAGCATATGATAGTACTGTTGGTGATTGGGATGCTCGTGCTGCTTATCGTCGCGCACGAGCTCGGACATTTCTTTGTCGCCAAAATCTTCGGTGTGCGTGTCGAAGAATTCGGAGTCGGGTATCCGCCGAGGGCGCTCATATTTGGAAAATACGGCGACACAGAGTACACGCTTAATTGGATTCCGTTTGGCGGGTTTGTCAGGCTTTTTGGTGATGTCGGTGAGGAAAAACATGGGCGAGGGAGTTTTGTAGACGCGCATCGCGCAGTTCAGGCTGCGGTGCTTGTGGCAGGAGTTGCTGCAAATGTCGTGGTTGCGTGGATTCTCTTTGCTGCGGCTCTTCACGTTGGTGTTCCGCAGGTGGTAGAAAAATCTATCGCGGGCCAACAGACCCACCTTATTGTGTCGGATATCGTTTCCGCGTCGCCCGCAGACGTTGCAGGGATAAAGCCAGGCGATGAGATTACGGGTGTCATTGACGGCTCGGGTGCAATAGCGATGCTCGAACCGAGCGCAGTCGTTGATTTTGTAAAGGTTCGAGGGGGTAAGTCGATAGAGGTTACATACTCACGTAGTGATGTGGTGCGCACCGTGACGATTATTCCCGCGAATGCGGTTCTTCCAAATGCAGCGGAACAACCAGCGCTCGGAATAGCCCTCGCGCTCGTTGCCCCCGTGTCTCTTCCATGGCACGAGGCCGCGGTGCGTGCTTTCTATCAGACAGGTGACGCTCTCGCGCTCGTCACTGCAGACCTCTTTCGTCTTGTAGGAGGTGCCGTACGCGGCACTGCAGATATCGCATCTTTGGTAGGTCCTGTTGGGATCGTGAGCTTTGTTGGCGAGGCATCGCAAAATGGATTTGGTTCGGTGTTACTTTTGGCAGCGATGATCTCGATCAACCTCGCAGTCATCAATCTCATCCCTATTCCCGCGCTCGATGGAGGTCGTCTTCTTGTTCTGGGGATCGAAAGTATTATGCGTCGTCCCGCTCCGCAGATCCTTATTCAGTTGCTCAACGTCGTTGGGATCGCCCTCATTATTGTTCTTATGATTATCGTCACGTATCACGACATCGGGCGACTGCTGCTCTAGGGATTGAAGATCGGTGGAGCTTCTACGCTAAACCGTATTGCGCTGGAGGAGCATTATTTTGTCAATTATGACTCTCCGATATATGCGCTAGAATAGCCAGCACCATGAGACAATCCGAGCTCTTCACAAAAACTCGCAAATTCGCTCCAAAAGACGAGACTTCCAAGAATGCGCAACTCCTCATTCGCGGGGGGTACATTCATAAAGAAATGGCAGGTGTGTATTCATATTTGCCACTCGGAAAAAGGGTCCTCGAAAAAATCGAGCACATCGTTCGCGACGAGATGGACAAAATCGGGGGACAGGAGATACGTATGGCGACCCTCCACCCGAGTGAGCTGTGGAAGCAGACGGGCGCGTGGGACAAAAACGACGTTGTTTTCAAAATTCAGAGTCGCACGGGCAAAGAATATACCATTGGGCAAAGTGAAGAGGAGATCGTAACTCCTATCGCGGGAGAGTACCTAAGCTCGTACAAAGATCTTCCTCTCGTGATTTATCAAATTGGACAGAAGTATCGCGATGAGCTTCGTGCGAAAAGCGGGGTCATGCGTGGACGCGAATTCTCCATGAAAGACATGTACTCATTTCATGAGACACAGGGCGATTTTGATCGTTTCTATAATGAGGCGAAAGAGGCGTATATTCGTGTCTACTCTCGACTTGGGCTTGTGGCCAAAGCTACCGAGGCTTCGGGTGGCTCGTTTACGGAGAAGACCTCATACGAATTTATGGTGCTCACCGACGCCGGAGAAGACGACATTCTCTATTGCAACTCGTGCCCATATTGTGTCAATGTTGAGATTTCTAAACAGAAAGCGGGTGATGCGTGTACAAGATGTACGGGTGGAGTACTCGCGCGAGCGACTGCCTCGGAAGTCGGCAACATATTCGATCTTGGCACGAAGTATGCGCGCGATTTCGATATTACCTACAAGAACAAAGATGGGGAGGCGGTACACCCGATTATGGGATGTTTCGGCATAGGTATAACACGTCTCATGGGAGTGATCGTCGAGGCGCTTTCGGATGATAAAGGAATCGTGTGGCCCAAAAGCGTTTCTCCGTGTAGGGCACACCTGATTTCGATTGCTGGCACCAACAAAGATGTGATAGCAGAGGCGGATCGTCTGTACGAGTTGCTTCGAGAGCACGGAATCGAAGTGCTATACGATGATCGAGACATTCGTGCGGGAGAAAAATTTGCGGATGCAGATCTAATCGGCATTCCGACACGAATCGTCGTATCAGAAAAGACCGTATCGGCGGGAGGAGTAGAATTGATGAACAGAGCGGATGGTGCGACTTCGTTTGTCGCAGATAACAGTATTGTTGAGAGGCTGACTCCATAAAAGGTATGTGGAGCATCATGGAGAGCGTGCGCAGGTACAAAGACTTCATCCTCGGTTTTTTTTCCAATGATATTGGAATCGACCTGGGTACAGCAAATACGCTCGTGTATGTGAAAGGTAGGGGAATCGTCATCAACGAACCTTCGATCGTAGCGATAAACCAAAAGACCGGGCAAGTCGTCGCAGTCGGCGCGCAGGCAAAAGACATGCTTGGTCGTACGCCGGCACATATCGTCGCCGTGCAGCCTGTTGTCGATGGAGTGATTTCTGACTTTGAAATTACGTCGGAAATGCTTGCCTACCTCATCGGCAAGGCGCAGGCGGGACACACGAAACTTTTGGGTCCTCGAGTGGTGGTGGGAGTCCCTTCGGGGATCACATCGGTAGAGGTGCGTGCTGTGCGTGATGCCGCTCGCGCGGCAGGCGCCCGCGAGGTGCATATTATCGAGGAGCCTATGGCTGCTGCGATCGGTATCGAACTTCCTGTGCATGAACCGCGAGGCAGTATGATTATCGATATTGGTGGAGGTACGACGGACGTGGGGATCATCTCTATGGGCGGGCTCGTGAACGCTCGCAACGTTCGCATTGCCGGCGACAAATTTAATACCGATATTGTGGCGCATGTACGGAGCGAATTTAAAATGCTCATCGGTGAAAAAAGCGCGGAGGAAGTGAAGATTGCCATTGCATCCATCGCGCCAGGGCGCGCTCCGCTCGAAGTCATGGTGCGTGGTCGCGATCTGGTGACCGGTTTGCCGAGGGAAATCCGAATCTCGGATCAAGACATACGCAATGCGATCGGCCACTCGATTGAGGAGTTGGTTGAGGCTGTCAAAGAGGTACTAGAGACGACACAGCCGGAAATAATCTCTGATGTACTGCAGCGCGGAATTCACCTCGCGGGAGGCGGCGCACTGATACGTGGTGTATCTGATTATCTGTCGAGCGCCTTGGGTGTTTCTGTGGTGGTAGCGCCCGATCCGTTGACCGCAGTCGTACGTGGCACGGCTATCGTGCTGTCCGACATGGATGCGTATAGCGAAGTATTGTTGAAGAGTGACGACGAGTTGGTGCCTACTGAATGACCTTGATTCTATCCTGCCCAATCACATGAAAAAATCGATTTCATATCGCGTGACGCAGGGAGACAGGATTGGGAAAAGTAGGTTAATCGTTGCGACATTCGTCGTGTTGCTCATAATGGGAATCGATTTTCTCTCCGGTGGTTTTGTGCGCAGCTATGTTCGCGATGGAGCTTCCTCTGTCTTTCTGTGGGGCGATTCTCTTGGCACCGCCATAGGCAATAGTGGGGTACTTTCCTCACGCCGAGCTCTGGAGAGTCAAAATCGATCTCTTTCCGAGAGGTTGAGCCAACTCGAGGAGCAGTCGCAGAGTTATCAAGCTTTGAAGTCCGAGAATGAGGCCTTGCGCTCCCTTGTAAACGTTGCTCAAAGTACGGCGTCTGAATCCGGTCGAGGGGTCACCGCTCCGATTGTTTCTTCCGTTCGCTCGTCTCCATATGGCACATTTCTTATTGGTGCCGGCACGGCTGATGGTATCGTTTCGGGGAGCTATGTATTGACGGGAGAGGGCGTGATGATCGGCATTGTAAGGTCTGGGGGAACGCATACTTCGGTAGTTTCCGAAATCTTTGCGCCCGGCGCCTCGGAAGAAGCAGTCATTAATGGGACTGTTGTCGTGATCGGTGGCTCCGGCGCAGGCAACGCATACGCAAAGGTCCCGAGAGGGATCCCCATTGTCGTGGGCGATCCTGTAGTCTCGCCGCGTTACGGATCGCGCACGATCGGTATTGTCGGGAACGTGGCTTCGAGCTCGGCGAGCGCTTCGCAGGATGTCTATATTCGAATCCCCGTGAATTTCTCCTCAGAGCGGTATGTATATATCATTCCCTCGAATAATTAGTGTGCGCACGTGCATAACGCTCTTGGGTTTTGCGAGCGCGCTTTTTGCTCCATGGTGGGTGCCCGTGATATGTATGCTGTATCTTTCGGTTCGACATCCTGCATGGGAGGTGCCATTTCTCGGGCTTTTTATTGATTTGATCTGGCTTTCTCACGGAGACGGCTTTTCTTTCCCAGTGTTTACTATCGGTTCTATTCTCGTGGTGTGGTTGTTGAATCCGCTTCGGAATCAGTTTCTGAATTCCTGAAATCCATTTGTTATAGTGTCGGGATGAATCTTCTGCGACAAAGAAAGATCCACGAGATAGCCCCCGACGAGATCTTTTTGGATTCGACAAATCTACCGGACTACGAGGCGAGCCAATTCGAGGGTAGGGTCGTGTCGCGCGTATCACACAAAGCGATATTTAGTGTAGGGATTGTTTTTTTTCTTGTGACGGCGGCGTTTGGCATGCGCGTATTTAGTCTTGAAATCATGAGGGGGGAAACGTATGCAGAGGTCTCGCGAAGCAATACACTTGAACACTCTATTGTCTTTGTGACACGGGGACTCATACTGGATCGAAATGGTGTGGAGCTCGCATGGAATGAGGTCGCCCCGTCAAGTATCAAACCTCTTTCAACCACCACAAACATCTCCGATGAGAAGAGGGGGGCGTTTGCATTACGTCGGTATACCGACATGTCCGGATTGGCGCACATTCTTGGTTTCGTGCAGTACCCCAAAGCTGATGCTTCGGGTACCTGGTGGCGCGAAGAGTATATGGGAATCTCGGGGGTGGAGCTCTCATACGATTCGATTTTGGGAGGCGCAAACGGGAGAAGTATGGTGGAGCGCGATGCGCGCGGCGCAATACAGAGAGAAAACATCGTAGCACCGACGCGGGATGGAGAGGATCTCAGGCTCTCAGTGGATGCAGACGTCCAAAGTCATTTGTACTCGATGCTTTCCACACATGCGCGCGCTCAGGGATTCGAAGGTGGCGCGGCAGTCATTATAGACGTGCGCACAGGTGAGCTTCTGGCTCTCACAAGTTTTCCAGAGTACGACAACCAGGCATTTACCGATGGAAATTCTTCGGTTGTGCGCGCAATGTCCAACGACAAGCGGACGCCACTTCTTAATCGGGCTGTGAGAGGACTCTATGTCCCAGGTTCTATCGTCAAGCCGATATTTGCGGCGGCGGCGCTCAATGAAAAAATCATTTCTCCCGATACCGAAATCCTTTCGACGGGTGCACTTTCGCTACCGAATCCGTACAATCCGGAAAGTCCGTCGCTCTTTCGTGACTGGGCCGTCCATGGTCTTGTGGACATGCGTACGGCAATCGCCGTCTCTTCGGACGAGTATTTCTACACCATTGGCGGCGGATACAAGGGGCAAAGGGGTTTGGGTATTGTAAAGATTGATGAGTATGCACGAAGGTTTGGCTTGGGGAGCACGACAGGTTTCATCTTCCGCGGCGAGGCGCAAGGAGTGATCCCGACGCCAGAGTGGAAGGCGGTAGTGTTTGGTCCTGACGATCCGTGGCGCATCGGAAACACCTATCACACTGCGATCGGTCAGTACGGTTTTCAAGTGACACCGCTCCAGGCCGCGGTTTTCACAGCCGCGATAGCAAACGGCGGCAAGATTCTTGTGCCGACGCTGCTCGCTAGTTCCACTCCGCGGTCGCGAGAAGTGGGTATTCCGGACGAGTATTTACAAATCGTTCGAGAGGGTATGCGTTTGGCTGTCACCTCAAGTCGTAAAGATGCGACAGTGAAATCGCTCCATATCCCGGAAATTCATATTGCAGCAAAGACAGGGACAGCGCAGCTCGGCGAGCGCAATGAATCTATGAACTCTTGGTCGGTGGGTTTCTGGCCTAGCGAAAACCCACGCTATGCGTACGCTGTCGTGCTCGAGCGCGCCCCTGCGGGCACGCTCTCCGGCGCTTCCCCAGCATTGCTTCCGTTTTTCCGATGGCTTTCGGCGAATCACCCAGAATATACACAATAGAAATCGTAGTTGTTAGGTAGTAGATATCCTGTATAATGTCGCAACTATGAATGCGGACACTAATTATCTTAGCAAAGAGAAGTTTGACGAGCTCACGACTGAGCTCGAACACATGAAAACGGTGCGGCGTCGCGAAATCGCGGAGCAGCTTGAGTATGCTAGATCCTTGGGTGATTTGTCTGAGAATGCCGAGTATGAAGAGGCTCGCAATCTGCAGGCGGCGACCGAGGATCGCATTCGAGTGATCGAAGAGCAGCTTAGTCACGCCCGAATTATCGAACACCCGAAGGGCAATACCATCTCGCTCGGCAGTATGGTGACGATCCAAAAACAGGGTGAAAAAGACGAGTATACCTACGAAATTGTCGGTTCAGCGGAGGCCAATATGCAGGAACACAAAATTTCGCATCTTTCGCCCCTCGGTTCGGCTTTGATGGAAAAGAAAAAGGGCGACGTGTTTACATTCGAAACGCCAAAGGGGGTTCAGAAATATAAAATTGTCAACGTGAAGTAGGGGAGAGTGCCCTTGACGACGAGCGGTCACGCGGTACGCTTGGGCATACAATAGATAATCGTCTCCCATAAAGTATGCACGCAAAAGCAGAACCTTCGATCGGTAGTCTTGCGCTTGAGTTTGTCCGTGTGACGGAGGTAGCCGCGATAGCAGCAGCGAAGTGGATTGGGAAGGGAGAGGCCAAACTCGCCGACAAAGCGGCTGTAGACGCTATGCGCACGCAGTTCAACATGATTGATTTTCAGGGTGAGATCGTGATTGGAGAAGGAGCGAAAGATGAATCACACGAACTATACGTAGGAGAGAAGGTGGGAAAGGGAGGAGGGCCGATGTGCGATATTGCCGTCGATCCTCTCGAGTGTACTGATTCTGTAGCCAACGGTCGCCCGAATGCGCTCACGGTCATAGCGACCGGTCCTCAAGGCTCTCTCTATCATGCAGCTGATTCATACATGGAGAAACTCGCCGTTGGGCGCGCTGCTGCCAGCGTTATTAATCTCGATGCTCCGGTCGCAGACAATATCCGTAAAGCCGCCCATGCGCTTGGTAAAGACGTGTCCGAAATGACAATCGCCATTCTCGACCGAGAGCGACACGAATCGTTAATCGCTGAGGTGCGCGCCGCGGGTGCACGCGTGCAGCTCTTTACCGATGGAGACGTGGCGATGGCGATTGCAGCGTGTTTTCGAGACGATCCGATCGATATGCTCATGGGTATCGGAGGAAGTGCGGAGGCGGTGCTTTCGGCAGCCGCTCTTCGATGTTTGAATGGTGAAATTCTCTGTCGCTGGAAACCAAAAGACGAGAAGCACGTCAAGAGACTTCACGATGCTGGCATCACCGATTTTTCAACTATTCTCACTACGAAGGATCTTGCGCACGGAGACAACATCAGCTTTACTGCTACAGGAGTGATCACAGGGCCACTAGCTGAAGGTGTCACGTTTACTCATGAGACGATCACCACGCACTCAGTCGTGATGTCATCCGAACCGCATTCAATCAGATTTATTAAAACGCGTCACATTAATTAATTTTTTTATGGATATCGCTTCACTCAAAGATACTGCAGCGCAGATGGTTGCTCCTGGGAAAGGGCTTATTGCGGCTGATGAAAGTGCTGGGACGTGTGAAAAGCGTTTCAGTGCGGTTGGGGTACCGTGCACAGAAGAGAATCGTCGCGCGTATCGCGAAACGATTATTACTGCACCGGGCTTGGAGGAGCATGTCAGCGGCATCATTCTTTTTGATGAGACAATTCGCCAAAAGACTACTGCGGGCGAATCTTTTTCCCAGAATCTTTCGAAGCGTGGAATACTCCCGGGTATCAAAGTGGATGGGGGAGTAAAGGATCTCGCGCTGCACCCTGGAGAACAAGTATCCGAGGGGTTAGACAAACTTCGTGAACGATTGGCCGAATACTATGCACTCGGCGCACGCTTTGCGAAATGGCGATCTGTCATCACTATTGGAAAGGGTATACCGTCTTCTGCATGCATCAATGCCAACGCGCATGCTATGGCGCGATATGCCGCATTGTGCCAAGAGGCGGGCATCGCACCGATTGTTGAGCCAGAGGTTTTGATTGATGGAGATCATACTATTGAGCAGTGCTTTGATGCGTCCACCAAAGCATTGAAGCGAACATTCGAAGAAATGGCAGATCAAGGAGTGTTCCTGGAAGGAGCAATCCTCAAAGCGAGTATGGTTATAGCAGGTAAGGGTGCTGGGAAACAATCGACGCCTAAGGAAGTTGCTGCGGCGACCGTCCGTTGCCTCAAAGAATCTGTGCCTACGAATCTCGCGGGCGTCGTATTCCTTTCCGGAGGACAAGGTGATGAACAGGCGACAGAAAATCTCGACGAGATGAACAAGCTCGGCCAGCATCCATGGCCGCTTTCGTTCTCATATTCCCGCGCAATACAAAATCCTGTTCTGAAGTTGTGGGCCGCAAATCCGACGGCAAACGTAGCAAAAGCTCAAGAAATCCTACTCTTTCGGGCGAAGATGAACGGTCTTGCCGCAGAAGGAAAATACTCGAGCGAAATGGAAAATGGACGGCCTTATTAAGTATGGCGATCGAATGGCGTAGAAGTGCCCCGGGATCCGACAATAGTTCGAAAGACAAAACTGTCAAGGTGGAGTCGGGAAAGGGCGTTGATGCGAGAATTGCGGCGATTCGTGAGGATGCTGCCGCGCGTCGCGCGGCGATAAATGCGAAATACGAAGAGAGGGACAAGCATTTAAGAGATGCTGGCAAAGCTGTTCAGGATGGAAACGATGCACGATTCGATGCAATGGCTGCTGCCGACTCTGCTGAAACACAGGCCCGCCTTGATGAGGCGAATAAAAGACTGAAAGAAAGTCTGGATAAATCCAAAAATTCCTTCCTTAAGCTCTGAATTCAAGTTTGGACCTGTCCAGTGTATGAGAAGTACAAGCCCGCGCATGGTCCCAAAGTGGTTAGCGCGGGCTTGCGTGTCGCTGGGAGGGGCGTTAGCCCTCCGCTACCCTTCCTCTTCGGGTGCCAGGACCTGTCCGAGGGCCGCTAGGCCTACGGTGTAGAGAAGTTGCTCGATCAAGTGCATGTCAATTCCATCATATTTGGTGTGGTAAAGATCAATATCGATAGCGATGGGCGACTCATCTGGGCGCGCGTGAATCGCGAATATTTCCGCGATACTCCGAAGGGGATCGATCTCCGTGATCCGAGCAATAGTGTATACTCAAGTCTACGGCGAGTTTATCGCGCACAAATCGGATTGTAAAAATATGAATCATCGATTTACAAAATCACGATTCGGTGTCCTTGCTCTCGTCCTGGTTTTCGGAGGCGGTTTCGTGCTTTTTGCAGACAAATCTACTTTCGTCGCGCGTACATTTCTTTCACTAACGCAGTCAGACGCAGATGTTTCAGAGGTGAAAAATGTAGATCCGTACGTGGGCTCTCCCGCCCCCAGCATTTCTGGGCCCGTTCCCTCTGATGTGCCGGTAGTCCCGCAGCCAAAACCGATTCCGCCTGCGGCGACGCCCTCTACGGATGTTGAAAGCCTCGCCGTGTCTCAGGTCAGTGCTCTCTCCGTACGAATCAATGCAACTGATGAATTTCGAACGAGAATGGATGCCTGCAAATACTCTTTTGGATGGTTTGGGGCAAGTGGCAACGGGCTCACGATCAATTGGGGTGATGGTACTTCAGCACCGAGCAACGTACAAAGTCGGGTAGGCGAAAGTTGCACACAGGAAGTCACTTCACACACCTACGCAGCACCAGGGACGTACACCATACAAGCAAAGCTTTGGCATCCGGGGCCAACGGATAAGGAGGTTATCGATTGGGAGGTGAAGGCGACCATCACTGTGACACCGTAGCAAATCTAGACGAACGTTTGTCGATGCTATATCCTGCGCTTGCAAGAGAGGATTTGTCTGGGCTTATAGTAAAGTGGCATTACGCGGCATTCGCATTGCCGAGTCTCGGGTTCGATTCCCGATAAGTCCAAAATCGGCACGATTTTGGATGTAAACGAGTGAACTGCTTCACTCGTGTCCGGAATCGAAAGACGGAGACATGTTTCGCCAGTAGGAGAAACGGTCGAGTCGGGGTCGCGGAAACTTTGCGCGGCAAAGTTATCTGTGGTCGATTCCCGATAAGTCCAATAGCGCTAGTTCAATAACCAAATGTTGAGCACAAGGTAGCCGGTGAAAATGACCGAAAGAAAGTAGGGGAGTAGGAGGTAGAGCGCCCTTCGATCATGATCGTACGCTCCTGCAATAAGCGACACCACCAAGAGTCCTAAAAATAAAACATTTATGAATGCTATAAAGATTGCGTGCAACCAGAAGAAGAACATTAAAAAAGTAATATTAAAAATTAACTGAACAAAATAAAACCGCACCCAGTGTTCCTTAGACGGGTCGGCTGGTTGCATCCAGACGATACAAAGTGCGCCGGCCATGAAGACGTACGTGAGCATCCACGCCAACCAAAAGAACCAGTCGGGGAGAGCGAATTGAGGTTTGACGAGTCCCGAATACCAACTTCCAGCGCTCGTGTCCATCAAGTAATAGGCAATAAGCGCTACGATGCTCGTGGAGAGTATTGCCGCGGCAACACGAATCTGCTGACCCATGGGGTAAGCATATGCCTATGTAGATACGGCGCCAGTTGATTGTCCACAGGCCACTAATCTGCACACAGGATGCTGAGAATCGGCCACAGTTGCTAAACTCATGACTCCGCCTTTCGATTTCAGTCGAAAGGTGCGCGGCACTTTTCTCATTCTTACGGTATTCGGGATGCCGAGAATTGAACTCGGGCTACATGACCCCCAGCCATGCGTACTGCCACTATACGACACCCCGGTGCACCTTTCAGGATTCGAACCTGAGACCTTTCGAATGTGAATCGAACGCTCTAACCAACTGAGCTAAAGGTGCGTTCGAGGATTATCCCAGAGAACAAGTGCATTCTCAAGGCGCCTCTGATATACTTTCAACACCATGGATTACAAAGTCTTTAGTTTGGGAGCGAACGATGGACTTGCGAAGAAGATCGCGGACAAACTGGGAAAACCTCTGGGCCAGATCAAGTGCCGCTCATTCAGCGACGGAGAGCAGCAGGTCCAATTTTTGGAGAATCTTCGCGGGAAAAATATTTTCCTCATTCAGCCGACGAATCCGCCAGCGGAAAATTTCGTGAGACTCATGCTCGCGATAGACGCAGCTCGCGGCGCCTCGGCGAGCGAGGTCACGGCGGTCGTCCCGTATTTTGGATATTCAAGACAAGACCGCAAGTCAAAACCGCGCGAACCCATTTCCGCGGCAGTGTTTGCTCAGACGCTCGAAAAGGTGGGTGCCACTCGTTTCCTTACGATGGATCTTCATAACGATGCGATCGGCGGCTTTTTCCGCGAGACCATCGTCGACAACCTCTATGCGCGGCAAGTCTTTATCGCGCGCTTTAGAGAAATATTCAAAGATGCGTTGGAGAAAGATGATCTAGTGGTCGTCTCGCCAGATGCAGGTGGCGTAGTGCGAGCGCAATCGTACGCCAAACGTCTTATGCGGTCGGCGGATCTTGCGATCATCCACAAGGAGCGCGAAATTCCCAATCAAATCGCTCGCATGAAGCTCATCGGGGATGTGAAAGATAAAGTAGCCCTTATTACAGACGACATGGCCGACACGTGCGGTACGCTAGCGCGGGCAGCCGAACTCTTGATGGAGAATGGCGCGCGCGAAGTATACGCAAGCGCGACGCACGGCGTGCTCTCGGGCGACGCTATTGCGACCATCGATGCCTCGCCGATCAAAAAGCTTTTTATCACCGACACCATATCTGCAGATCGCCCTCTAAGCGAAAAGATTGAGGTCGTATCGGTGGGGGAAATATTCGGCGACGCGATCCATCGAATCGAAAATGGCGAGTCTCTGAGCGAATTGTTTGAGACGGAATAGGTGAGTGGTAAGCTAACCCCGCGCTCTCGTCGTTCAATGGATAGGATGGCTCCCTCCGAAGGAGCCGATGCAGGTTCGATTCCTGCCGAGGGCACCGTTTGAGGTCTGTAGCGCCGCCGACTACCTGCTTATTGTGTTCCCCAGGCAAAAGTATATGATGCCCGCATGAACGGGTTGACCGCGATATTGCTTGGTCTGATTTTTCTGCCAGTCTTGGCACTTGCAGCAGTATCTCCGTCCACTAGTATTGATCAGCGCCTACAGTCGTTCCGAATTTTATCTCCTCGAGAAGGGGATACTCTGATCGTAGGCAGGACCTACCATATAATCTGGGTGGGCTCCTTCCCCGCAGATACCGATGTTTACGCAAACATGCGAGGGGGTTCATCCGGTGACGTTTTCGTACCAATTGGGCAAGTTTTTTCGTCGCCTCATTCCATCAGTTTTACGGTTCCAAACCTGCCAGGCACAAATTACGTCATAGCGTTTTCCGGTAAAGCGTGGTTCGAACAAAGCGGCTCGTTTTCGATTGTAAGGTAAGGCGGTGAAACTAACACCGAGAGAGGAATATGCGGAGAAACCTTGATTATGGTGTGCTGCGATCGATCGAATATATTTCTTCTCATGCTGATCTTTGATTCTGCGCGGTAGCAAAAGAGTAAGAAAAAATGTAGTATTCAAAAGGTGGTAGAAGGGCCCATAGTTAAGTGGTATAACGCGTCCATGGCATGGACGAGGGCGGGGTCCGATTCCCCGTGGGTCCACCAGAACAGAGACAAGATTCGATTCGGGGTGGTTTTCTTTGGCCGCCAACAAA
>CAYRHX010000013.1:0-23934 GCA_964424265.1 uncultured Candidatus Saccharibacteria bacterium
ACATCGGAACTAAGACTTTAACCTTTCCACGCTCTTCGTCAATCTCCCCCACCTTACCTTCGAGGTCTTTGAACGGCCCGTCGACGATAACCACCGCATCTCCTTCGGAAAGATCGATCGCATGACGCACGGTGTCGCCTCCTGCGCGCTTCAAGATTTTCTCTACTTCTTGCGGCTCCAAGGGGACGGCTTGATTGGCAGTGCCGACGAATCCGGTGACCTGCGGCGTATTGCGCACGACGCTCCACGCCTCGTCGCTCGCGATCATGTCGACGAGCACATAGCCAGGGAAAACCTTCTCACGCATCTCCGTGCGACGACCATTCTTAATCTTGATCTTGGTCTCTGTAGGTACGACGACATTGAAGATGCTGTCTTTCATCCCAAAAGAATCTACCCGCTGTTTCAGATTACGCGCTACCGCGTCTTCATATCCAGAATACGTGTGCACTGCGTACCACTGCCGAGCCTCACCGTGTGTTTGCTTCATATCTGATTATTAAATCCCGAGAGCGTCTTCGAGAGTTGGCTTCGGAGCGGGCGGCACCACAGGAGCGACCGCACTCGAAGTACTCACTGAGTCGAAGTTGAGGGCGGGAGAGCTTGATGCGAGATTCTGGGTTTCTGTAACTGGATTGGTAGAAGGCAACACTTCCAAGAATCGCGCGAGGCCGCCCGTAAAGAGGTAGTCGAAGAGACCGAGGTAGAGAGCGACAACGATAGAAATGAGTGCGACGAGAATCGTGTAAACGATAGTCTGCAAGCGTGTCGGCCATGCGACATGTCGCAACTCACCTTGGGTATCTCGAATATATTGTATAAAGCTCATATCTTAATCAAAAACCCCTTGCGGGGCTTATGCGTTACATAATAGTCGGTATCCAAACGAAGTCAAGCACGTAAAAACGAAAACGGTAGGTGCCTATCTCCTCCCGTTCGAAGCTCGCTCCTCTCACGAACGAACTCCTATGATTCGGCCTACGGCCGGGCTCTTTTTTTACACCCTCTGCCAGCCCCAGGGAACAACCAGCCCTCCTTGCGGGAGGGACATGCACTCCATTATGGAGCGGTGAGTTTCGAACTCACTTCCCCCGGGTAACGGGTGAGGCGAAGGCCTCCTTTCTTGGTCGGCAGGTTAACTTGTAACAGAGGTACGCGCGCCCCTGTGCCAACACCCCTACGCTCGTCCGCGCGTAGGGAGGAATGTACTCCGAATTAATTGGCTGTCAACTTTACCGAATCTCGTACGTTACCGTCACGTTGGATGTGATTTTGTTCTGTCCAGTTGGGATCTCAGGAGACGGCGCGATCTCGGCACCACCCATACCCGCGTCCATGCTCATCGCTTTTGCATAGTAGATCAGTCCGCCACCTCCGCCCTCGCTAAATCCGACGATCCGCACGATACGTACCCCGAGCGACTCGGCCAAGACCTCTGCCTTCGCCTTTGCTTTCGCAATCGCCTTATCACGTGCCTCGGCCTCAAGCGCGTCCTGATCGTCAATCTCGAATGACAGTCCACTTACGGAAGAAACTCCTCTCGATCCAACTCCGCTCAGTAGGTCGCCCGCCTTTTTCGTGTCGCGCACCTTTACCGTGAGTGTCTGCGAGACTTGGAAACCACGGAGAACTTGCTTCCCTGGAGGGCAATACCCACCTTGGGTGCAGACGCCGTTGGTATAGTCGTATTGCGGATACACGCTGTAATCCGTGGTCTGTATATCTTTCTCTTCTACTCCACCTTTCTTGAGGTAGGCGATGATTTCGTTGCCTTTCTTGGTGGCTACCTCTTGAGCCGACTTCACGTCCTTGGCCTCTTCCTGCACCGTTACAGAGAAGGTTGCGGTATCCGGGACGGCAAACACTTCGCCATCACCTGAGACACTGATCGTGTTGGTGGCACTTACTCCGCTTCCGATAAACTGAATACTTTTGAGCTCGCTCACCGTGCCCACAAAAAGAAAGAGCGCGAGCATACCGAGCGCTGCCGCGCCAAACGTACGTGGCCAATGAGTCGCTGTAATAATTCTATCTGCTGTTTGCTGATCCATAAATAAAGTGTATGTACCTACTAATGATTAATAATATTCTATACCCTCTCCGTACGTCAGACGCACAGGCCTATCACTTCTTACAATCCCAAACTCCCCAGGTCGCCGTATATGGAGAGAAACGATGGGATCGCAAACAATAGACCGATAAGCGGTAGCGCAAACGCGATGAGCGTCGCGACTAGCATTCCAAGAAAATATCTTCGTGTCTTTTCTGTGGATACATAGACCGCATCGACCTTCTTCTCGATCATGTCGAGCCTTTGCTGCAATGCTGGATCCATCGCCGCATTGTATCAGGCTCCAGGCGTGACACGCCTTGTGAACGCTAGAATCAGCTTGTGGACCTTGCGCAGGTCACTGCCTTTTTCAAGACATCGAAATATTCCTGGCTTTTTGTCGAATCGTTCCTTGAGGGGTCGGTAGTCATGAGGGGAAGTGTCGCTCGAACAATAGCGCGCCTTGTCGGATCGCGACAAAAATGTAGGCCCAGAGGAACGGAAGCCAGAGCGGCATGACGCCAAGGAGTGTGCGGCGCTCAAACGTCTCCACGCCCGTGGAAATAAATACGTACTCGCCGAGAAGTAACATGAAGAAACCGAACACGAGAAATATCCGATCGTTCCTTGTATAGCGTATTGAAGCTACCGCAATGACCCCGATATAGATTGCCGTGAGCACGTAGTCATTCTCGACGAACGGAATGAGCGCAATCATCACAAACACCGGCGCGGCGGCAAGCGCCACACGAACCGCGAGCAACGTAATCGTGGGCGCATTATACCTACTTTATTTCTAAGCGGGGTGGTTGATGGGGCTCGAACCCACGACCGCCGGTACCACAAACCGGAGCTCTACCAACTGAGCTACAACCACCATTCTTCGACTATATAATCAAACCTCTAGTCCGTCCATCGGAAAAGTTATGGACGATGTAGTGACAATTCCGACAGAGCCGCACGAGATTACTCAACGCATTATTTGTCCTCTTCCGATCTCGGTGGTGAACTATGATAACCCGCTCATCCGTCATGCGACAGAATTCACATACGACCTCCCTTCCGGCTCGCTTCATAATACTTCGGTATGATCCCATTCCATGCTTCCAGTTTGCATGCCGCGCGCCACTGAACTCTTTGTTCCGCCATATAGTTTGACAAGATTTATTGCAGAAATACTTTTTGCTTTTGGAGGCGGCGATGTACTTTGACGTGCGATAGACGTCTTTTTGGCAACCTTCACACTGAAACCACTTACCCGTCCGGGCTGATTCGTGCTGACACCCAGCAGAACAGTATTTTCCAAAACCCCGCTCTATGACGGACGCTTTCACCCGAAAAACCCGACTGCACGCCTGACATACAGCATCAATTGCCATCACTTCATTGTCGCATTCAAGAGTCTCAGTAGGGCTTGTGGATATCTACAAGCCGGCCCCTTTACGTAACGACTCGACCTGCGGTCATTTCTACTTCTCCAACTCCTCCAGCTCGACATCAGACGTATTTCCATAGGCAGTGAAGCTCATACGGCCGATGAGTTGCCCATAATCAGTGATCACATTGACTCGCCACTTACCTGGCGTGATGCCTGACTTTACTGAGTATCCTCGATACCCGCCATCGCGTCCTCCTGTAATTGGAAAGCGGAGAGTATCCACGGTCACCCACTGGCTCTCTGAAGTATCGTAACGTTGCCATTGGTGCAAGATGACGGTAGAAAGACCCGACGGCGCGAAGATTGCACTGAATGCGTACGCGCTGCTTCCCTGTTGCACGTGGAAAGAGGTGTTGTAGCGCAAGTAGGCCTCGTACCAGGGCATATGTTCGGCAATGAGCCTGTACGTCCCGTCGTCGTTTCGCTCGACGTCATGATAAATACCCGCATCTTTAAGCGCGAGCGGGAGCGGTGGGATGGCGTTGATGATGTAGAGGATATTGAATGCGATAAAAATAATCGCGATTGCGCGGATGACACGCGCACGCTCGCGCATGACGATCTCGGGGGTCAGCCAATAGAGAAGCGCGAGTAGGAGCGTAATTGCGCAAAGACTCACTGCTCCGCTCACAAAAAACATATAGGGGCCGATCTGCCGGAACACGACGGGAAGGAAAAAGATGAGGAACGAAAAAAGAGCGGTGAAGAAAATTGATATTTGGAATGAAAATTTCATGTACTGCCTCACGAAGCGCTCATTGCCCAAAAGCAGCGCCGCAACGATAATTACAAATATCCAACTCACCGAATACGCGGCACTCCGACTGTAGAGCGCGAGGTACCCACTGAACAGACCGCCGAAGGCAAATTGTGCAATGACGGGAATAAACGGCGCTGACTTGAGCATCCACGGTGCGCGTGCGCGGCCGCTTGCAATAGCGTTCATCGCGACGATACACGCGGCCGCAATCGCGAGATAACTAAAAAGGAGGACGTTGCCCGACCACAAATCGACGCGCCGTAAGAAAAAGAGATTGTCGGCAACGAATCCGGCTATGAGCGCAAACGGTGATACGTAGCGCACATACCAACGCACCATCTCCTCAGCATTTCTCGGAAGATTCGGGCGCATCATACGCCTTGGTATGAAGGAGGGCTTTCGCTCACTCCCGCTCGATGATTGGCGAGGCGCACAAGAGCATAGAGCAGCGACGACAGACGATTCGCGTACGCTCGACTTGATTCGCTCACCAGCCGCTCGCCGGATTCGTGGAGCGTCACGAGACGTCGCTCCGCTCGTCGCGAGACAGCCCGGGCAATATCGAGCCTCGAAGAAAGTTCCGTGCCACCCGGTACGAGAAACGTCTTGATGGGTGGCATTTCAGTCTCAATCCTGTTTATGAGAACGCCGAGCATCTCGACACTTGAAAGTGGAATTGATTTCGGAGCACCGGCCACTTCTGCTTGGATCGTAAAAAGATGATCTTGCACGTCGTGAAGAATAATCTTCACGGGCCGCTCTTGCGCAATCAGATCGGGCGGGCACGCGACTTTGCACCACCCCACGAGCGTATTTAATTCGTCGAGCATTCCTAAACATTCAAAAATCGGACTCGCCTTCGTCGCCCTCTTGCCAGGGCCAGAATCAAACAGCTTCGTCGTCCCATCATCCCCCTTACCGGTGAAAAGTGCCATTGCCAACATCATAGCAAAAACCTCAACGTTTCTTACGTGTGTGCCCGGGAGAGGACTCGGCCAAGAACACTTTTATTCGCCGCCGCTCATAAAAGTTTCTCGGCCCTGCTCGCGCGACCCATTCTACTGAATGGATCCCCCGCGCTCGCCTTCTCGTCCTCTCCCGCACTACAAAAAACAAATGCCCGACACATGGTCGGACGTATTGTTTTTAGTGCCCGGGAGAGGACTCGAACCTCCACGCCCTTACGGGCTTATCCACCTCAAGGATAAATGTCTACCAATTTCAACACCCGGGCATCTACTTGTCAAGAGTCGCGACTTACGCGACCAAAGACTCTCCCCAACTATAGCTAACATCTTTCTAATCTTCAAATTCAGACAAGGCCGTCCGTCCGGAAAAACTGATTATTCGCTCTTCACCTCGACAGGCTCGCTCTTTGCGCGCACATCAGCTTCTGCCTCAGCCTCGAGTTTGCTCTCTTCTGTCATGCCACCTCCCACTACACGCGCGCGGCGAAGCTGTCGGCGCGCCTCGCGAGCCACCTTCTCGCGAATGAAGTAAAGCTTCGCGCGGCGGACACGAGAGCGCTTTATGATCTCAATCTTATCAATCATCGGAGAATAGAGCGGGAAGATCTTTTCAACTCCCACACCGCTTGCGACGCGACGGACTGTGAATGTGCCCCCTGCCTCAGTGCCATGTTTGCGGGCAAGAACCAAGCCCTCAAACGATTGGAGGCGATACTTACCCTTCTCTTCGATCTTCTGCCATACACGCACGGTATCCCCGGAACGAAGGTCCAGATTTTTTCGGCTTTCCATATCGACGGGCGATACCTTCACTACATTTTTCATGTCGCGACACTGTATCAAGAAATCACGAAAGTTCAAGTGCCGACATGAAATGCTGGCCCTGGCCCTACTCGAACCATTGCCGCAGTTCCTTTATCTGCTTTTGAGAACAGGCACAACTGAAATGAATATCCGAGGTTCTTTTATTGGGGGCTCAGAGTGAACGACCACATGATCCATACTGCCAAAGATTTGATCCCGAAGGGCAGTGGCCTGAAATGGATCTCGTTCTTTAACCATCCGGCATCAGTCATAGGCGCAACTTTGTCATGCCGTGGAAAGCGTGTCGTGCAGGAAAAAGTCTTTTATATACAGCTTGAATCCACCCTTCCAATCGAATTCTCGCCGCGGTGTCATACACGCCTACGGTAAAAGTACCGAATGGTAATCGGTCACGCTCTCCTCTTCCACTCTTATTTCGTTGCGTTGAGGTCTTTTGAAATTGCCTGAGAGGAATCCCCGAGATTTTCGACCAGTAACGCTCTGCTTTTTCAGTCGAGAGATGCGAGTGCAATCCGACATGTGCATGAATTTTACTCATCGGAAATTTAAAGATTGAGGTTAGGAATAGAATATGTATCTGGATAATGCGGGGATCCGTATTTGATAATTCAATGGATCCACGGTTGGTTTTGGATCCCTCCCCCAAGTAGAGCCCAATTCCGAGCATGCAAAGGTCGACATCCTTCAGTGTCTCGATATCCCGAAAACCCTCATGCAAAAATCTGGTTCGCAATCTCGTTCCGTTCGACAGGCGACTTTGGCGCCGCTTTTCGGTTACTTCGAGGGTGTGCCCTCGCTCCATGAGCCGCTTCTTTTGCGATGCGGTGAGAGAAATATCCCTTACCCACACACTTATACTCGAACGCCTGACCCCGATAAGCCTCTCTATCTCTTTGATCGATTTTCCCTGTTCTCGCAACTCTCTTGCCTTAATTTTTTCGAGTCGGCGCATTGAGGTATTTTAGAACCTATATCTGATCTCAGCAAGGATAATTATTCACAGGTATTGTTTGTCCTCTGCCCTGATCCGCGCTAGAGTGCATGAATGCGCGGTTAGCTCAGTTGGTAGAGCGGCGACTTTACACGTCGATGGTCGGGGGTTCAAATCCCTCACCGCGCACCAATCTCATTTGTCGTTGCCCTCGGGAGGAATCGGCCACGGATAAAACACTGTCCGCCGACGGTGTTTTCCCGCGACCCCACCCCGCAGTCGTGTGTACTCGCGCGACATCGCTCCGGTTTTCGATTCCCTCCACGCGCAATGCGCAGGCATTGCGCTCTCGACCAAAACTTCGTTTTGCCCTCGGGAGGAATCGAACCTCCATAGCCGGCTTAGAAGTCCGGTGTTCTATCCATTGAACTACAAGGGCGCGAACCAATCCTATCCGCACGAACACATGCGGTCAAACAAATCACTTACTCGGGTCGTGAATAATCTCTCCGGGTTTCGTCTTGAGTAATTCAAATTGCGTACTCCGAGTCTCAAAACCTTCCATCGTCGCGTTCAATACCCCCCGATTGATCGCCGGAGGCGGCGGTGCCGACACACGAACTACTGAATTCAGATCGTCGAGCACACGGAGGAGCCCCCAGACACCGTACACAAGCGCACTCAATACGAGGAGCGTGGCAATACTTAGAAGCGTCCTCCAATATATATCTGACAAGACCCGCATTCCCTCGGGCTCATGTCGGGAGACGATTGCGCCCCCCATGCGGCTTGAAATCTGTGACCATATTTTCATATTCTGTGCTTTTTTGATCTGTAATCAAGATTTGCTATCAGGCGTCGACAGGACCCGAATGTACGCGCTCATATTCCATAGACCTCCGACGCCCTCCCCTACCGGATCTCGCGACAATTCTAGGCGCCCGATGGTCGATGGAACGGGAAGATTTTCGAGAAGTTGTACTACATGCATGAGCTCCTCAAATTTGCCGCGGGCTTCAACCACAAATCCGGTCGCCGTGAGTCCCGTTATTCCTGCAACGGCGCGCGACAACCCTGTCGTTTCTGGGTGCGCATCGCTTACGGTGACCTTCACCCCCGCACTTCCTGCAGCCTCAAGGAGGTTCACAACAGACACGACGTTTGTGTGCAGGAGAGCGTCGATCTGTGTGCGTTGCTCTAATGTGTCTTGCAAGGCTGAACGCAGACGAATGGCGGAGGCGTTTTTATTCTCGTTGTCCTGTGTCACTACAGCACGCGAAACTCTGTTAAGTGTTTCATCAGAGCTATACCAACCAAACCAACCGACCCCCGCCCATGCGCATACTGCAAGCAGAAGCATGATCCACTGAATACGTGTAGCGTTTTTCATATCACTAAAATGCGCCCGTGAGCGTAACTGAGAATCGACCTTCTTTGGTCCCCGCTAAATCGCTTATCGGTATGGCCGCTGTTTTAAAATGAGAATCTGATTTAAGTGCTACCTGGTATGCACTTATCGCCTCCCGAGTCACCGAGTGGCCCCCAAGCACTACTTCTTTCGTGGATCCAGACGAGTAAAGAATGCGATCGACGAAAACGCCGGGTGGACGAAGGCTGAGTGCAGCGCCGATTACCTCGGAAGGGCTCGTGGTCGCGGCAAACACGGGGGCAAGCGCTCCAATAATTAACTGTGCACGTCCAGCCTCGGCACGATCATCCTTTCCACCGACGCTCTGCGTAGATTGCGACGCACCCATCGACGTTTCCACTTCGCGAGCCACGAGGTATGCGGGCAACAACGCGATCCCCACGAGGAAGGCGGCGACAATCGCCACCAGTGACCCTGCAACAATGTACCGCGCACGATACATGCGTGAGACAGTATTTTGGGCTTCACGTGGAAGAACGTTACTCATATCGCAAGTGATCGCAATGCAAGGCCGATCGCGGTCGCGTACTGCAGAGAATCGCGACGAGAAATCGGGGGAATATATTCGTCAAAATCACACACATGTTGCCATACGTCTCCAACCACCGTCTGAGCCTGCACTCTTCCCGCAAGGTAGTCTGTGAGACCGTTGAGGTTTGAGCTGCCACCGACCAAAACGATGCGCTCGACGGGAGTCATGCGATCGCCATGTTCATTTCTTCGCGTATCCCAATAATGATAGTGCCGCGCGACCTCATCGCCAAGCACAGATGCCACCCCGACCAAAATGTCAGCACCGACCGATTTTACTCCCCCTTGTGCTTGCAGACCTTGTTCATTTTTAAATGCGATGATCTCCTCGGGTGAGAGAGATAGCTTTTCAGCCAGGGCACGGTTGACCGCATCACCACCCACTTCTACTGTTGATGTAAAAATAGGGATGCCATTCTTAAGAACCGCAAATCCGGTCCTCGCTCTACCAAAGTCCACCAGCAACGTAATTGGTTCGCCCGGCTTTCCACTTGAGATGGCGCGCGCGATAGAGCGCGCCTCGGTTTCGAGAGAAAGCAATGTGATCCCCGCGACTTTAAAGGCCGCTACGTAACTCTCGGCGAGCTCTTTCGGGAAAACAACCACCGCAATATCTTGCCCGCTCGCAGCTTCTCGATGCGTTGTATCGTAATCGAATACGGCCGCAGCGGGTGCAATAGGCACTCGGCCCTCGAACTCGAATTCGATCATGTGTAATATACCGCTACGCGATGTACCCTCTGGAACGTGCATCTCAAAGGTGTATCCGGATTCTTCTGGAAGTGCCACGTGGGCGCAATCGATTCCCCCAAGCCTGAGCTTTATTTTACCCAACACTCGCCCAAGGGAGTCGATATCTGTGATCGTGCCATTCACAACGAGACCTGGTGGCAACGGCTCTTCACCATACATGTCTACGCGATAACCACTTGCAAACATATCGAGCACAATCCATTTCACCGACGAATCCGAAATGTCGATGCCTGCCGTGCGCGGAAAGACCATGGCCGGAGTAGGAAACCAGCGCGCAGGAAATCTTCCAAAACCGCGTGCACGCGGCTTCGTCTGAAATGACGATCCAGACAACTTCATTGCATTTAGTATAGCAACGAATACCGCACCTCATGGGTACTATGATGTCACATGTTTGCAAATAAAAGATGGACCGCCTCTACCGCAATTTTGTGCCGGGAGGAACCTCTCGCTCGGGCGCAAGGAGCGCAACACCTACGTCATCGCTCGCGGCAAGCAGCATTCCCTGGCTCTCAACGCCGCGAAGTACACGGGGAGCGAGATTCACAATATAAGGAAGTTGTCGCCCCACAAGTTCCTCTGGCTTTTTCCACTGCGCAATGCCAGAGACAATGGTGCGCTGTCCCATCTCTCCAAAATCAATCGTGCACTGAATCAGCTTATCCGTTTCGGGGACAAGCTCGGCGGCCATGACCGTCCCGATGCGGATGTCGAGTTTCGCAAAATCATCGTATACAATTTCGTCTGCCATAGCGTCACTGTACCGTATTTGCGTGGATATCTAAATACCTCTGAAGAATTATGGCGGCCGCAGCGGCATCATAATGCGAGCTTTTGGCCGGATCGTATCGAGACGCTTCGATCGAACTCCACATTTCCCACATAGAGACGACGGGAAGATGGGTCTCCGCTTTCAATCTCTCCGCAAACTTCTCGGCCTCGGCGGTGACCGGATTCTCGGCACCCCCATGAGAGAGAGTGTCCCCTATCACGATTTTCTCGATCCCCTCCTTGGTTATGAGGTCGAGAAGATGGGCGAGCACGGTATCATCATTTCGCAATACAACGCGAGGAAACGCGATCGCGCCCGCATAATCTGAAACGGCCACGCCTACCCGCTTCGCGCCAAAATCAATTCCTAAGTATTTCATAGAAGTTTGGATGTTTTGTATTGCTCCGGTTTGTATGCTAAAAGTCGCACGACTTTCGTATGAAGGCCCTCGTTGCGAAGCGCACTTTCTAGATCATCAACATATTCTCCCACCTGATCATATCCCAGCGCGATAATATTTGGCATGTACGCGCGTACATGCTCCATGTATCCGTGTTCGTCTCCGAGCACCGCCTCGTCGACAAGCGCGTGCTTTGTAACAAGCTCCACGCGCTCGCTCTCTCCTTTCCGGGGACGGACCCCTTTCACACGCATTACGTTGACATCTCGAGCAACTGAGACAATGAGGTGAGGGACTTCTGCCAGCGCCCGCGCTTGCTGAAACAAGCTCTCATGACCGTCGTGGATCATATCAAACGTCCCGAAAATCATTATGCGTGTTTTGCAAATCATCAGTAGTAACAATAACAGAGACCCTCGACGCTGCGCCAACTGTACTCTGAATCACCCAGATATCCAAGGCCGTGGAATACCGGCCTAAGAACAACAAAATGCGCTACAATTGGAAGACTCAACTTGTGGAAACATCCAAACCGACGGCATTAATTTCTTTGGGGACGAAAATAGCGCTCCTTGTTATTTTCGCGACCATCACGGCAATCGTCGTGGTGTATTCCACACAATCGTTCGTTGCTCCCTATGCCTCCAAGCAAACTCCTGAAGCGGTGACCGGGCAATCGGTTTTTGCGGGTAGCATTCGTGAAGCGCTCTCGTCGATGATCATCGCCGAGTCGATAGTAGAACAACTCACAGCAATCAAAGATCCCGAAATATTCGCCAGCTCTGCCGACCTCCGCGAGACACTCGAGAGTGCCGCATCTCGATTCCAGATGCATATTGCTGCCATTACGCTCGGGAGCGACTCTGAAGAATTCGCGCTCTCACGAAACGGCCGAGATCTTGCTGCATGGAACGCTGAGGGGCTCGGCGACCAAGCAAACATCCCAAAGGCATCGGGAGACACGGCTGCTCTAGCCGACCAAACGAATCTTTATTTTGAGAGCTTCCTCGACAGCGCGTATCGTGCAATCGACGCACAGAATTCACGCTTTGAGCTCGCCCTGCACGGCTCGCCACGAGAGACAGAGAACGCAATATTACTATCAGAAATGAACGCAACAAAAGCCCGCGAATTTGCCAACCTCGTGTCCAAGAATTTACGCGTGATGGACACCACAACGACCTTAAAACAAGCCTCCGCAAAACAACCGAGTAATATAACTGTGCCGACCATAGTCACACTTTCACTCCTCGCCCTACTTGCGGTTGTCGTCGCCTTGGCCGTGTTCCAGGGCCGGAGATTGCTCGAACTATTCAGGGGACATCACGCTTCGAATCTTCAAGTACTGGGCACGAAAAAACCTACCGCCGGAGCAATGCTTTCCCCTGCCGTGGATGGCGAAAAAACCCTTACACGCATATCGGATGAGGCACCTGCTGATTTACGTCAATACACAAATCGTCTGGAATCCGAAATCGAAGTGAGGACGAAGGACCTCCAGCAGAAGTTGAAAGAATTGGACGCGAACAACGAGCTCCTCAGGAAGCGCGAGGAGGAGCTCACGCGCGCAAATGAGCGCTTGCTCGACATCGACAAAGCAAAATCTGAATTCATATCAATCGCGGCGCATCAACTGCGCACTCCACTGGCTGCCATCAAGTGGACACTCTCCCTCCTCGTAGATGAGAATACTGAGAATCTGACTCCGGAACAAAAAAGCCTTCTCATGAAAGGGTATGAGAGCAACGAACGCATGATAGGACTCATTAATGAAATGCTCGTAGTAACTCGTATCGAATCCGGAAGAGTCGAAATCAAGCTCACGCCCATCCACCTCGAAGACGTTGCCGATAGCGTCCTTTTGGATTTTTCTGGACAAGCACACGTACGGCACATACATCTCTCGCGAGAAAAACTACCCACTCACTCACCCCTCGTAAACGCTGACCCCGACATGATGCGATCGGTGATGCAAAACCTCGTAGAAAACGCGATGCGATACACTCCAGACGGCGGCACGATCCTCCTCACGATCACCCCCTTCCCCACCGAAGTGACCGTAACGATAAAAGACTCAGGCATCGGCATTCCAATCCAACAAACTTCGAGTATCTTCAATAAATTCTTCCGAGCGGATAACGCAGCAAAACTCCACCCCAACGGATCCGGCCTCGGTCTCTACATCGTAAAGAGTTTCGTGGAAAGGCATGGCGGAAAGATTTGGTTTGATAGCACGCTCGGATCTGGTACGACGTTTACTTTCACGATACCCGTTACCACTCCTCCAAAATCCGAGTAGACTCTTCTCCTTTTGGGGGTAGAATGTACCCATTACCTATGGCCGATAAGAAAAGAATCGTACTCCTTGAAGATGAGCGCGTTCTCGGAGAAATCCTCCTCAACAAGCTCCTCAGTAGTGGCTACGATGCTTCGTGGGAAACCAACGGAGAAGATGGCCTCGCAAAAATCAAACTCGTGAAGCCTGACCTCGTGTTGCTTGATATCGTTATGCCGAAGAAAGACGGGTACCAGGTCCTTGAAGCCATGCACGGAGATGCCGAACTCAGCAACATACCCGTGGTGGTTATATCTAATTCTGGGCAGCCTGTAGAGATAACCAAGATCTTAGCGCTCGGTGCAAAAGACTACATTATCAAAGCTCAATTCAGCCCGGAGGAGGTATTGGAGAAAATGCTCAAATATCTCAACGAGGCCGCTCCCACGAAAGAAGGCAGTCCAAGCTCTCCCATAAAACAAGAAGGCAAGGTGTGGATCGTTGAGGATGATACGTTCCTCTCTTCTCTCTCGTCTGGTCGTCTTGCAAAAGAAGGCTACACAGTACGATCTCTTACCGATGGAACCCAAACAATACAGACATTGAATGAGGAGATCCCAGACCTCATCTTACTTGACGTCATGATGCCAGGAATAAGCGGCTTTGATGTCCTGAAAGCTGTTCGGGCGGATCCTCGCGCCAAAGACACTGTAATCATTATGTTCTCCAACCTAGGTCAAGAAAAAGAAATCGAGGAGGCTCGCCAAGCGGGTGCAGACGATTTCTTGGTAAAAGCCAAGTTCACCCTAAAAGAGGTAGTTGAACGCGTAAACACACTCATTGCGAAAAGGCGACGAAAAATCTAACCTTCTCTCAACATCGCCTCTTGATTCACGCGACTAAGCATAAGTATTGCGATGAGAAGAAGCACGGTGCCGATCCACTGACCCAACTGGAGTCCAAGGAACGCGCCCGGGATGGGCTCCGCGACAATAAAATACGCATTGACCAAGACAGCGGCGAGCGGGAAACCGAGCTCAGCAATTGTCGCGATAGAGGCGCGCGTAAATTGAAGTCCGTAATAATAGAGTGAGAGAGAAAAGACGCCGGAGGTAAGGGCGACGATGCCAATAAAGAGCCAGTCCGTTGGTGTCACTGAATTCATAGATGGTATCGAATCTTGCGCCACGTTGAGCGCCAAAAGAAATACGAATCCCACGATAAACCTGAGCGAGGTGAGCGTTTGAAATGCTGCGGTTCGCAAGACATATTTACCAAAGACGGTCGAGGCGCCCCAGAGAAGCGCTGCGGACAGTGCGAGGAGCACGCCGATGGTGTTGGGATTAAACACCTCCCCTTCAAAGAGCTGCGGCTTGAGATCCGGGAAGCTCACGAAATACGCGCCCACGAGAGCCACCACCGTCCAAAACCAGAAATTCTTGTGAAGTCTTTCTTTCAAAAGCGCGACAGCGAGCAGTATCGCAATGAGCGGTTGCACCTTTTGAAGCACGATGGAAACAGAAGGGTTCACATAGTGAAACGATTGCGTAAACGCGATCGATGCGAGCGCCGAACCGCCGATCGCAATCGCAAGAACCGCCATCCACTCTCGCGAGGAGAGCTTCCGCACATCTCCCCAATTGAAAAATAGTATGGGAATCGCAATCAAGAGCGACACGCCGTGTTCAGCGAGAACTATGAAGTTGGAGGTAAGCCCCTGCGTCAGATGCGTGCGAAACGGCGCATCCGTAGCCCAGAGTGCCGCCGCCAAAAACACTAACGCTGGACCGAAGAAAGCAATGGTACGTCTCGCGTGCATGGTAGTGGACATTCTACACCACGCTCTTGAAATGTGCCCGCACCGCGAGCACATCTTCTGTGATCGCCTTCTTCAGGCTCGTATCATCCGCAAACCTCTTGGTCTCCCGTATTTTTTTGGATAACGTCACCGCCACATTCCATCCATAGAGATCCTTAGAAAAATCTAATATATGTGCCTCGAGAACCCCACGTTTTTTGTCAGCGAACACTGCCGCCTCATATTCTTCCTCCCCAATCTTCACCATTGCGGCATAAACTCCAGACACGGGTGCTCCATTAAGCGGAATATTGATAGTGGGATACCCCAGAACCGCCGCGCGCGCGGTACCCCTGCTTACTATGCCCTTAAAAACATTCACGGCGGAGGGGGTGAGATTCGAACTCACGGTCCCGTTTCCGAGACGACAGTTTTCAAGACTGTTCCATTAGACCGCTCTGGCACCCCTCCCTCTTACTACGTAACTCCTGACAACAAACTGTCTCCGAAACGGTTTCAAGTCCGATTCAAAGACCACTCTGGCACCACTCCCTGTTTACCTCTCACCCCTGTTGTACCATGCTGAACGATTCTGTGCATGCACACGATGATAGAATAGTTTCATCATGCCACCGCGAGTTACTCTGAGTTGGAGCGCATACGAACACGAACACGTGCCGCGTGGAAGCGATTGGTTTTGGGCGCTCGGTATCGTCGCCCTCTCTGCCGCACTCACGAGCATCCTCTTTCACAACGTTCTTTTCGCCATTTTGATCCTTATCGCGGCGGTAATCCTCGCGATGCTCGCCAACGTACCGCCCGACCTTGTGAAGTTTGAAATCTCTGACCGCGGTATACGCACGGGTGGCACCTTACACACGTATGAAGAAATTATCTCTTTCTGGGTGGAGGAAGAAAAAGGCGATACGCCACTTTTACTCGTCGATACTACCAAATTCATGGCTCCCAATCTCATCATTCCCATCGAAAACATCGACCCGCATGAAATACGCACGTACCTACAAGAGCGCGTCGAAGAGGTGCCCATGAAAGAACCTCTCTCGCACAAAGTACTCGAGTTTTTCGGTCTTTAAACGCTGTTGCGTTTTGTGTTTACAACTTTAGCAAAGCATCTACGTTGAGCACGGGCTCGGGATGAAGTTTCCGTGAGTCATCGAAATGCCCTGATCCGAGAGATTCCCCAGAACGTACTAGAGCATCCCGCACTTCCCTCCATGTGGCATTAGGGTGCGAGGCGATATAGAGTGCGGCCGCGCCAGCTACATGCGGCGCCGCCATGCTCGTCCCACTTTCGATTTTGTGCGTACCACCAATCCAGGTTGAGTATATATCGTAGCCGGGTGCTCCAATGTCTACAACACTCCCGTAATTACTGAATTCTGCGAAATAATCATCGCGTTGAGCAAGAGAAAAAACGCCCAAACCCCCCGGGTACCCGTCGGTATCAGCGAGTGCGGAGACTGTAATAACGGCATCGTCATAGGCAGCCGGAGCAAATTTGAGGGCACTCTTCGCCTCATTTCCAGCAGCGACGATTATCGTCACACCTACATCACGCATTCCGCAAATCGCTTTGTGAAAGGCGTCTTTGTTCGAATTCCCGCAATTATTGTCTGACGTTCCTAGACTCGCTACACTCATATTGGCAATCCTGATGGGGCCGCCGTTTTTCGGTGCCTTACTTGTAACGAAATCGATACCACAAATGGTTGAAGAATGTGAGCCTACACTCTGGCCATCAAGTGAACGCACTGACCAAAGCTTCGCCTCGGGAGCAATACCAACAATTCCAGCGCCCTTTCTGTGAGCAGCGATCGTACCGGCAACATGAGTACCGTGGCCATTTTCATCGTAATAACCCGCTATCTCTGTGGGATCCCTTTTGGTACAGTCTTTGCCGCCAACGACACTATCTTTGAGGTCGGGATGACCTGTTTGTATACCGGTATCAATGGCGGCAATATGAATGCCCTTCCCTGTATTCGGTGGTGCTGCTGCCTGAACGCGACTAATCCCCTTCGGAAGCCACGCGGGCAATGGTGGTCTCGGATCTGCAGCCAGCGAGACTCTCCTATCCTCATCGACGAAATCAACACGCGAATCTTTTTTGATGGCTTCGAGATCCTCATCGGTAAAGCGGCCAGCAAAACCTTTAAATGCAGATCTGTACGAGTAGAGCTCCTCGCTATCCGTTTCAGCAAAGATGCTCTCTTCTGTAGTATCCGCATTCGTCGAATCTTTCAAAACGACAATATATTGGCATGGTATAACATCGTCTTCCCCATTACCTCCCCCTATATCAAAAGCGGCCGAAGCGGCCGAGACGAGAGCATTCCCCGTGTCGAGGATACACTTACCATCTTTCTTTATAATACGGGAGGCGTGTCGTTCAGACGTCACTGTAGCTGCGGTAGCTGTGGCAGGGGCAACGGTGATCGTCGTCGTCGCGCTCCTCGTGCCACCCGCTTGTGTCTCGCATTGCAAAAGGAAACGGGTCGATGCGGAAATCGGCGAGCTTACGGCAGTGCCGTTGGGGGTCGTGATGCTCGCATTGCGCGCAGTGAAGTCGGCCTGATCCGGGCTCGATACTACGCACGACTTCATGCCACTCGTTACCCACCCGAGTACCGACGTGCTGCCTGCCTGTACTGCGGGAGGGCTCCCCGCAAACACGATGGAAGGATTCGCGACCTGAATCGAGCATTGCGCTACCGAGGTCTGGGTTCCGCTCGTGCAGAGCACCGAGTACGTCGCTGTGTTGGCTCCAATAGGAGGAGTGGCGACGGGAAGAGTGGCGGTGCCCGATGGCTGTGTGGTCACCTGAAACGCATTACTCGAAGCGGTGCCAGATGTACACGAATATGAGATGGCGAGAGTCATGCCGGCATCTGCGACTTTTGGCTGACATGATATGCTTGCCCTCAGCTGATCCACCGGTGTGCATTGCCAGTTTGTGAGACACACACCACTAAAGACAGACTTCCAGTATCCCACCGCACAACTTTCTGCCGGTGGTTGCGTGGGTGGAGTTGGACACTGATTACCATCTGGCCCTGTGCCACCTGTCCCTCCCGTGCCAGAACTAGAGCCGCCGCGCTTACATGGCTGTGGCATCTGCGGCGGGGTCGGTGATCCATACATACTTGGCTGGCCATACTGGCCGTACATGGTTTGTTGCATGTAAGGATCTTGATATTGGTTGCCATACTGCCCCCCTTGGCCACGCATGGCCTGTTGGAGAATGAGCTGCTGCTGGCGGTATTGCTCCATCTGCATTTGCTGTTGATACTGTTGCATCTGCATTTGGTATTGCTGCACTTGCTGTTGGTATTGCTGTTGTTGCTGCGCGTAGATCGCAGGATCATTGGAACATGCTGGCGCATTAATGCTATTGAATAGTGTTGAGCTAATGCCGCTCCCGATACCTGTGCCGAGAGTCAAACCAAACGTCCGCCCGAAAGCGGCGAGAAACGAATCCCATGCGCTCGGCTGCTGGTACCCACTTGGAGTACCTGGCCGTGGGAATGTATTCCCAGGCGTGGCTACTCGACAAGCGGGCTGGGTAGGATTCTGCCTACAATATTCTTGATTCGGTCCGCTTGTTCCAGGTGGAGGAGCCGTCGGAGATTCGGGACCAGGCGGTGGCTGTGGCCCACTTCTGCCACCCTTCTCTTTACATAGTTCCGGATTTAGATCGCACGGATCGTATGCGGGCGGGAGAGGCCGCGTATAAGCATCCGGCGGGACGGGAACACGACCCTGCAAAATATCCAGCTCTATGAGCGAAATATAATCGTCACTGCGAGGAAGCCGCGCGGGGTCAGTCGCCGGAGCTCCCGGACCACCCGCTCGAGTGCATACCCACTCAAATGGGTAGAACCCGCAAGTTCGTTCGGTGCTCGGCATCGCAGGTCCAGACGGCACGTTATCATTCCACGCGTTTGGGTTTGCTGGAGGTCCAGACGGCACGTTATCATTCCACGCGTTTGGGTTCGGAAGCGGAACTTGAGGCTGCGGTGGAACCACGATTAGAGAGGGGTTGATGTAGCCCGACGGTTTATACGGCTCCTTAGCCATTTGACACCCGGAGACAATATCGCCTCCGCTGTCACAGTATTCAACGCTGCATGTACCCGCAGGAAGAGCGGGATTGGGCTTCGAAGTAATGGTACCTTCCCCGTTTAGTAGAATGTCGACTCTGGTACTTTCACCTATGCATTTGTATGCGCTGGGGTCTTCATGCGGGTTATAACCTGATCCGGCTGGTCGATTCGCTGCAAAACTTTGGTGGTCGTACACCGCTGCTATGCACCTATTCTTTTCCATGACAACCTCTGCTGACAGTGATGCGGTAAAAGGCTGAACCAATGTTCTGCTTATACCTCCATTTCCAATCGCCTCTCTTTTCTTCTCCTCACATTTTTCTCTGTTCAACTCCGCCGCCGTTTTCGTAGCTCCTCCTCCCGTGACACCGGCGTCGGCCTGGGATTCATCCCTTATTATTGAAGGAGTAGTGGGCGGAGGAGGCGTACTCACGACCGGCATACCTACGCCTGCATCAGCCGCGTCCATAGCGATTACCCCCACCGCTGCTGTGAGGACATCTTTGTTGTAGGTCGGAAATGCGGTCTCTATCGCCATTGCAGAGAGTCCGAGAACGGCAACTACAACCAGCGCAGAAGCTACAGAATAGCCTGCCTGCAGTCGCAGGTGAGAGGGTTTCAACATGATGACATCATGACGCCCACACACCCTCTCTGCAATACGGAAAATACAAGAAATGTGGAGAACTGCGAAAATATGCTACATTTCTTTCGTTGGCTAAAGAAAAGCTCCCGTCGTTCAATGGATAGGACATAACCTTGCGGAGGTTGAAATGTAGGTTCGATTCCTACCGGGAGCAAAAGTGACAGAAAACCTGCCCTGCGGCAGGTTTTCTGCCTTTTGCTGGGCGCAGCGATGTCCCGCAAGCTTGCGGGACCGCGAGCCGGGGTCGAGAAAATTGTGAGCGGCGGCGAACAATTATTCGTGACCAGAACGAGGGATTATTTCCCCACCACCAAACTCTTCGCCGCACGAGATTTCATACGAGCAGCAGTGTTTTTCTTGAGTGTGCCCACCTTCACCGCCTTATCAATCGCTTTATAGAGTGTTGGAAGCATCGCCTCAGCTTCTTTTGCTTTCTTTCCCGTCATGAGCTTCTCCATTGATTTAAATGAATCCTTGACCGACTTTTTGTGACGTGAATTGAAAACACGCCGTCGCTCAGCCACGCGCTTCGCCTTTTTTGCTGAATCCGTATTTGCCATTCGCGCGATAGTACACGAAATGCATGGTGTGCGCAACCGGCGCCCTGCCCCCGTAGTGAGCTACGCTCTACTTCGGGGTATGATGGTCGCATGATTGGACACTTAGAGGGTGAGGTCGTCGCCACGCGTACAGGATTTGCCATTATCTCGGCTGGCGGCGTAGGCTACAAAGTATTCATGACCCGGGAAATGCTCTCCTCACTTAAATCATCGCCACGTGCAATTCTCTGGACCCACCTCGCGGTCAGGGAAACTGCGCTTGATCTATATGGCTTCTCATCTGAAGAAGAACTCCATATTTTCGAACTCCTTCTCACGGTCTCCGGTATCGGCCCAAAATCCGGCCTCGCCATACTCGATATTGCGTCCGTCGAAACGCTCCGCAATGCGATCTCGGCAGGCAATGCCTCATACCTGACCAAGGTGTCTGGCATCGGCAGGAAAACAGCAGAGAAAATCGTTCTTGAGCTGCAGGAAAAAATCGGCGCGCCCGCTGGAGGCGGCAATGCTTCGCTCAAAGGCGACGGTGAGGCCTTGGAGGCAATGCTCGCACTCGGATACTCGCAAGCTGAGGCACGCGACGCGCTGCGCAAAGTGCCTGCAGATATCGAGCGGTCGGGAGATCGTTTGCGGGAAGCTCTACGTTTGCTCGGTCGAAAATAGGTATCCTATGGTGCATCGCTTGAAACAAGTCGTGAGAGCATTACTCCCCACGCCAGCGATATCGGCATACCATTTTTTCCTCGCGTACCTGAGCGCGCTTCGATATCGATTTCCCTCACGCAAACTCCTTGTAATCGCCGTGACGGGGACAAAAGGGAAATCGTCGACTACAGAAATGCTTAACGCAATTTTGGAAGAGGCGGGGTATACAACCGCGCTTCTCAATTCCATACGAATAAAGACGGGGGACGACACGAAGCCCAACGAGCTCCGCATGTCGATGCCCGGTCGATTTTTCATCCAACATTTCCTCCATAACGCCGTGGTAGAAAAATGCACCGCCGCCATTCTCGAAATGACATCCGAGGGAGCAAAACAACACCGCCACCGATTCATCAATCTCGATGCGCTCATCTTTACCAACCTCGCGCCGGAGCACATCGAATCACACGGGTCATACGAGGCATACGCCAACGCAAAATTTGAGATCGGCCGCGAGCTCGCTCGATCCTGCAAGCGGCCGCGCAGTATCGCCGCGCTTTCAGAAGATGACGAATCGAGGAGGTATCTCGCGCTCCCCGTCGAACACGCGCTCCCCTTTTCTCTTTCGGCACAGCAGCCATGGTTTGCCGACCAGCATGGAGGATATTTCACATTTGACGGCAAAAAAATATCGGTGAATCTCCCTGGAGAATTTTCACTCAAAAATGCGCTCGCAGCAGCCACGCTCGTGCGGCAACTCGGCATCGCGACCGACGTAATAGCCCGCGCGCTTGGAAGGCTGCAACGCATCCCCGGCCGCGCAGAGAGAATGGAAGAGGGCCAAGATTACACCGTGGTGGTCGATTACGCACATACGCCGGACTCACTCGAGGCGCTCTATGATGCCTATAAGCACGTCCGCAAGATTTGTGTCATGGGAGCAACGGGCGGAGGACGCGATACGTGGAAACGCCCCGTGATGGGCAGCCTCGCCGATACCCACTGCGATCATGTGATCCTCACCGATGAAGATCCGTACGACGAAGATCCCGAAGCAATCGTGGCCGCGCTTTCAGAAGGGATGAAACGCATTCCTGAAGTGATTATGGACCGACGGGCAGCGATTCGACGTGGATGCGAGCTTGCGCGCGCAGGCGACGCTGTGCTCATCACAGGCAAAGGCACCGATCCGTGTATTTGCGGCCCCAATGGGAGCAAAATCCCGTGGAGCGATGCGGAGATTGCTCGCGAAGAAATTCGCGGAATTGCTACTCGAAAAGGGTATAATATTCGCACATGATAAAAACGATACTCATAGTCTCGGGGTCTGTTATTGTCGCTCTCCTTCTCCTTTTCTGGCTTTTAACGGGCGGAATTGGTTCTTCCGCTCGCACGGCAAGTGGATTCTTCAATCCCCTCACCTGGTACTTTCATAAAGGTGAAGCGAGAAATACGTTCCGACTCCCATTCGCCCTTGATGTGCCGCAGGGACCTGATGTATCCGAGTTGTTATCTGCCGACCAAACTACGCGCAGCGACGAGGAAATACGAGCGGCTATCGAGGCAAAATTTGCCTCTTTCACAAGGACGTCCGATCCCAAAACCTTCGGCAATCCATCACCGCGCATCGGCCAGGTCACCTTGCGTCAACAAAACCCTTCAGAAAGCGACCCCTCGAGAGAGAGCCTCGTACTTTATGCAAGCGCGGGCAACACCGCACCCATTCTCATAACCGCGTGGTCTTTGCAAAGTGCGGTCACAGGGGCGCGAGCATACATCCCATATGGATCTGCCCTCTTTGTACAGGGAACGATAAATACTCAGCAGCCGATCTATCTTTCGCCAGGCACTACAGCAATTCTTACAACAGGATATTCGTCTGTCGGGACGTCATTCCAGGAAAACATGTGCACCGGGTACCTCGACGAGCTCCAATCCTTTACGCCCGCGCTCTCGTCTCAATGCCCAAATCCTGCCGGAGAGATGCCGCTCACAGCCGACAATATCCGCATCTACGGTGAAACGTGTTTGGACTTCGTACCACGTATCCAAACATGTCGCCTTCCCGCCAACATCCCGACAAACCTATCGCCCGCGTGCCGATCTTTTATCGCCAATAACTTTTCGTACAATGGGTGCGTCCGCGCGCACCAGCAAAAAACGAATTTTGCATTGCCATCGTGGCGCATTTATTTGGGATCAAACGCTGAATTGTGGCAAAATCTACACGACGTGATCCGCCTCCTCGATGAGAAAGGGCAAGTGGTCGATGTGCTCACATACTAGAGCATGTTTGAAAATGCTTAACCGGAGGGAGAAATGGTGTTCCCGAGGAATCCCCGCAGCACGAGGAGTGCGAGGATTGAGGATTTTTCAGCAGTAAAATCCGGGTTCCGAGGGGATACCGTCTCGAAGCGAAGGTTCCTCAACACGCTCCAGGCCTACCTCCCCAACTGCGCCCCCCACGATTTGAGAAGTTCCTGGAGTGCAGCGAGAGCGGCTGCAAGGTTTGAGATTGAGGTGGTGGAGGAGAGAGGAGTGGAAGGCGCGGTGAAGCTTGCTCCCCAGTAAGTGCCCTGGAATTCGCTCACGTCGAGGCCGGTCTTTACCTTGAGGAAGTTGGCGAGGTTGGTGTAGCTGGTGGAGGGGTTGGAGTAGGCGTAGGCGTAGCCGTTGCCCTGGTCGTAGGAGAAGGTCTCTGTGGGAGTGGTGCCCTGTCCTGTTACGGTCTGACTGTGGTAGCCGGATGCGATGACCTTTTGTATCGTTCTTCCCGTTGGATTGACGATGGTCCAGTCTACTGGATCGTAGGCGGAGAGGGAGAGGATGAGGGGGGAGGTGCCTGCTGCGACGTTGACCGTGATGCTGCTGCGGCCGTTTGTGTGGTTGGAGCCTGTGTAGGCGCCGACAGCAACAAGTTTGGTTGTTGATGCAGTGGTGGTAGGTGTGAGTGCGCAGTTGCCGCTTGAGTCGCGGGTGTAGCCTGATGGCACTGTAGCTTGTGTGCCGGTCATGTTGAGGCAGAGGTC
>CAYRHX010000014.1:0-15736 GCA_964424265.1 uncultured Candidatus Saccharibacteria bacterium
AGCCGAGGTGTACTAATTCGCCGACAGAACTCTCGAAAGGAATTGTGAGAGTCGCGTAATACAAACTTTCTTTTGCTCAATTGTGTCGTTTTTTCAGATCAATGAACGGAGTTCAGTTTCTGCTTTAGCAGGAATTGAGCGCTCCGTGTTGGTGCTTCGTCGGAGGGGGTACACCCGTTCTCATTCCGAACACGGCAGTTAAGCCTTCCAGAGCCGATGGTACTCGTAAGGGGAGAGTAGGCCGGCGCCAACACAGAGTGCTCAAGCAGAGGAGCCCCACACTTTCAGTGTGGGGCTCCTCTGGTAGAATGGCCCCATGAGCTGGGCCGCACGTCGTCGCGCAATCTACATACTATGTATCGCCATCTTTTTCCTCATTGTGCTCGTGGGGCCGGTGGCCTACTGGTATCTCAACATTCCTACGACATGTACCGATGGGATTCGCAATCAGGATGAAACGGCAATAGACCGCGGAGGACAGTGCCCATTTCTCGATGAGGCGGTTCTCCAACCATATGCCACGATGTGGGCGCGGTCATTTCAAGTACGTGATGGTTTATATAACGCTGTTGCATACGTTGAGAATCCAAACAAGGGTGTTGGCGTACGAAAGGCTCAGTATCGGTTTGGTTTGTACGATGCGAGGAATATTCTTATCGCCGAGCGAGTCGGTACGACGTCCATCCTGCCTGGGGGTGTTACCCCTGTCGTGGAAGCACGAATCGACACAGGAAATCGCCTCGTATCACGCACCTATTTTGAATTTACGGAAACATTACTCTGGGAACGCGTTGTAAACCCCGCCCTAGCCATCTCTATCAATAATAAAGACGCTTCCAGTGTGACCGAATCTCCCCGCATTTCGGCGACCGCCGAGAATACATCTGTCGCTCCGATAGATGATCCGACTTTCGTGGCAGTCGTATTCGACGCTGCTGGGAATGCATTCGCGACCTCGGTTACCAGGCTTAATCGCATGGCAGCCGGCTCAATTTCGGACATTGTTTTTAGTTGGCCGGATCCTTTTCCTCGCGAGGTCGGGAAAATCGACATCATCCCCCTTGTCGTCCTCGTGCCATTCGGGAAGAGTGTTCAGTAGTGTATGTTTGCTCTAAGGCGCATTGTAGGGGCCGGCGTTCGAGCCTTGCCGATCCTATCTACCGGCAGGCGGGTTACATGGCGTACATTTGGACATATCGATTGGTTCCTTTTACTCTCGGCAGTTGCGATCTCGGTTGCAGGACTCGTAACGATGCGGTCTTTTTCGACCGAGAATTTCTTTTTTGAGAGACAGATAATCTGGATTTGCATTGCCCTCGCAGTTTTCTTCCTTTCCAGTATTCCCGAGTACGGGTTCTTGCGCCGCACCCAAGTTCTCGTCGGTTTTTTCGTGATGACGATCGTGGTACTCGGCCTCATTTATGTCCTCGGTTCAATTGTGATGGGTGCGCAGAACCGTTTCAGCCTTGGCCTGTTTGCGGTTCAGCCATCCGACCCCGCGAAGCTTCTCCTCATCCTTTTGCTTGCAAAGTACTTTGCTCGTCGACATGTAGAAATCGCGCACATTCGTCACATCTTCGTTTCAGGTGCGTACGCCCTGGTGCTTTTCGTCCTTGTCTTTTTCCAGCCCGATTTCGGTTCGTCGATCATTATCGCAAGTATTTGGCTCGGAATGATATTGGTTGCAGGAATTTCATGGAAACATTTGCTCACACTTTTTGTCATTGCGATGATCGTATTAACTGGTCTCTGGCAGTATGGGTTTCAACCGTACCAGAAACAGCGTATCCTCACATTCATCAATCCACTTGCCGATATTCGTGGGTCTGGATACAACGCGTATCAGGCGACAGTTGCGGTTGGTTCAGGTGAGCTACTGGGTAAGGGAATCGGGTATGGCACGCAATCAAAACTCCAGTTCCTGCCCGAATATCAGACGGATTTTATATTTGCGGCCTTTGCGGAAGAGTGGGGTTTTGTGGGGGTGATTTTACTGTTTGGGCTATTCATCGTTCTCATTTTTCGAATTTTAGCGATTGCAAACCACGGTGCGGATAATTTTGATATGCTTTTTGGTATCGGAGTCGCGGTGTATTTCACGGCGCAATTCGTGGTTCATGTGGGCATGAATATCGGACTCTTACCCATTACGGGCACGACTCTCCCTTTTATGAGTTACGGCGGTTCGCATCTTGTCTCAGAATACTTGGCTCTCGGGATTCTGATGGGAATGCGGCGACACGCTCGCTCTTCAATGCAAGCGCGCGACAAGACAGAGATCGTTGGTACCGTTTAGGAAGTTGGATTGGCCGAATACATTTCCGCCGTCCTCTCCAGCATATCGGAAAGCAGGAAATGATTTTTGGGTGTGAAGAGCTCTTTCTCCTTATGTTCACGCATTGTTTCGATGAGGGCTTCTGCCAGTGCCTCTGAGTCCGCTTCCGTAACGACGCGAGCGTGCTCATACCTCTCACCAATCTCAGGATTTACAGCTTTTGTGATCACCATGGGAAGTCCTGCAGCTCCGGCCTCGAGAAGCACATACGGCATCCCTTCTTTTATTGAAGGTAGGAGGAAGATGTCTGCCGCTTTTAGGTACTGAGCGGCATCACGGATGAATCCGGTGAATAACACCCTATCCTCCACGCCACACTTTCTCGCGAGACTCTTGAGGTGCGACCTCTCTTCTCCATCACCGATGATGATGTAGAGGCAGCGGACCCCACGTTCCATGAGAGATGCCACGGCCTTGATGCCATACCGTAAGCCTTTATTTTGCGTCAACTCGGCGATCGTAATGATTGTAGGAATATCGGGGTTGTTTTTTAACGCAGGGAGTACGTCCGCGAGAAGTCGTGATGCTTCGAGTCGAGAGAAGAAGAGGGGCAGCTCGATCCCTATTGGGATATATGTAATTTTCTTGCCGACCTTCCACATACGTTGTCCTTGCACTTCATCGGATTTAGAGACGACAATGCTGTGGTGGCTCATCAGCGATGTGAGCCAACTTATGGCGTAGATGAGAGATCGCGCGATCGCTCCCCGATCTTCGTTGAAGGGCCACCCGTGGACAGTAAAGACGATTCGGGGGACGCGCATGATCCGAGCCGCAGGGGCGCCAAGTGCGGCGGCTTTCGAGCTATTGAGGTGTACGATATCGGGCCGCACTTTCCACACGCAGAAAAGTAATTGAAAAAAGCTGACGATATCTGATACGAATGCTACATCGCGCCCGAGTGCAGAGACATGGCGTGTTTCGATTCCACAGTCAGTCAGCATTTTTTGCATGCGACCCGACTCTCCATATGCCACGATTACCTCAAACGTGTCTTTAGGAAGGTGTGTCGCGAGATCATAGACATAACGTTGTGCTCCGCCCCATGTCGCTTTTGTTATCAAGAATAAGACCCTCTTCTTTGTATTCATACATTTCTGGGACAAACCGGGGGCTTGTTTTGAGCCATATTTTATGTAATGATACCTGATATGTCGCTGGTTCCCAAGAGGGAATACATCGTTCTCCTCGCGGGTGATATTGCCGTGTTTGTGATCTCGTTGTGGGTGACGCTCGCCGTACGGTATCTCACCGCCCCCTCGATCGATCTTTTCACGGCTCATCTCGTCCCGTTCGCCATCTTGTTTATCGTCTGGGTTGTGGTCTTCTTTCTTGCGGGTTTATATGGTCGACACACGCGGCTTTTTCGGAGCCGACTCGTTCCGACCATACTCTATACGCAGGTCATAAACGCTGTCGTTGCGGCCCTCTTTTTCTTCTTTATTCCTGCGTTTGGATTGGCCCCTAAAACCATATTGCTTCTCTATCTCGCCATCTCGTCCGTCTTTGTATTTCTGTGGCGTGTTGGGCTGTATCCACATGTCCGTAGTCGCAGGAGATTGAAGGGTGTACTTATTGCCTCTGGCGCGGATGCGCACGCCCTTGCGCAAGAGGTTGCGAGCGACGCACGGTATCCATTTTCCTTTGAGTACGTCATTGATACGGCCCACGCACCTTCGCACGAGGTGATCCAACAGGCGTGCCGAGTCGCTGAAGAAGACGACGTCACGTTTATCGTCGTCGATTTCTCAGACAAGGCCGTGTCTGCGGCGCTCCCCATAATTTACGATGCGGCATTCCACAAGCGTCGGTTTGCACTGCTCGATGCAGCCGATCTATATCAAGAGGTTTTTGATCGTGAGCCGCTTTCTCTCGTTAGCTACGAATGGATTCTCGCGCATGTAAACGCCTCTCACACATACGACGTAATAAAACGCGGAATCGACGTTGCATGTGCCGTGTTTGGCGGGTTGATTTCGCTCGCACTGTATCCTTTCATCATAGCGGCCATCAAACTTGACGATGGGGGAGATGTGTTTATCACACAACAGCGCGTGGGAAGATTCCAAAAACCGATTCGTATATACAAGTTTCGTAGCATGAGCGGCAACGATGACGGAAATTATGGCAACCATGGGAAAACGAAACTCACGGTCACGAGGGTCGGGAAATGGATTCGTTTGCTGCGTTTCGATGAGCTTCCGCAATTATGGAATGTGTTTCGCGGAGATCTCTCGCTCGTGGGGCCCCGTCCAGAATTACCCGCACTAGCCGCTCAGTACAATGCGCGTATCCCATATTACAATGCGCGATATTTGATCGCTCCCGGGCTCACTGGTTGGGCGCAGGTGCGCCATGACCGCGATCCACACCATGGTGCTGACATGGTGGAGACCAAGGTTAAGCTCTCGTATGATTTGTACTACCTCGCGCATCGCTCGCTCTTACTCGACATATTCATTTTGTTGCAGACGATACGTATCTTTTTGACGGCGCGGGGGACGTGAGGCGCTCGCTGATATTCGAAAAAGGAAGTAATATGAACCGTATGAAAAAGGCGGTTGTTACGGGTGGTGCCGGGTTTATCGGGAGCAATTTGTCGCACGCGCTCGTGGCTGCGGGTTTTGAGACGCACATCATCGACATTGATCCCACATTTCGACGTGACACTCTTCCCAAGGAGGCGACACTCCATGAGGTCGATGTCCGCTCGACGAGCGTGATACAGCCCATCATGGAGGGCGCGGATGTTGTGTTCCACACGGCGGCTGTCCCGCGCGTGCCATATTCAATCGAACATCCCGTAGAAACGACCGATCAAAATATTACAGGCACGGTCTCAGTGCTCGATGCAGCGGCTAAAGCCAGGGTGCGTCGCGTGGTCTACTCTGCTTCTGGTTCGGCATATGGGGCGCAAGAGACGTTGCCCCTCACGGAGACCATGCCAGCGAATCCCGTGAATCCATACGGATTGCAGAAATACGTCGGCGAGCTTTTTGTGAAAATGTTTTCTGAGATGTACAACATTCAAACTGTCAGCCTGCGATATTTTAATGTTTACGGGCCCGGCATGGATCCTAATGGTCCGTATGCGTTGGCGATAGGAAGGTTTGCTCTGGCTCGAAAGCACGGGGATCCGATTACGATCTTTGGAGACGGAACGGTCACACGCGATTTCACGCACGTTTCAGATGTTGTTCGGGCGAATCTCCTTGCGGCCGATAGTCCGCATGTGGGGAAGGGAGAGGTGATCAATATTGGCGCGGGACGCAATGTGTCTATAAAGGCGCTTGCTGATATGTTTGGGGGCGAAATCATCTATGGTCCTCCACGCATTGAGGCGCATGATTCGCGTGCTGACAACAGAAGGGCAAAGGAATTGCTTGGCTGGGAGCCGACGATACAATTGGAAGAAGGGATTGCAGCTCTTAAAAAAGAAATGAACCTACAATGATTATCGACGGTAAGGCTATTGCAGAGGACATGTACTCGGCGCTTGCAAAGCGCCGCGCACTTTTTGCGCGCGATGTAAAACTCGGCATTCTTGTATGCGGGGCTGATCCTGTGATTGAATCGTTCGTACGGATCAAGGCGCGCGCCGCCGCTCGTCTCAATATCGAAATGGTGCGAATCGATATACCTACCGACACCGGCACGCAAACGGCTGTTGAGAGGGTTAAGGAGTGTGCGAAAGAAGCGGATGCGCTTATCGTCCAGTTGCCCTTGCCTAAGTCGCTTGATACAAATGAAATACTTGGGGCGATTCCTCCAGAAAAAGATGTCGACGCGCTCAACCCGACGATTCCTGAAGATCAACATCCGCTGTTCGCGCCGGTCGCGCTTGCGGTCGTCGAAATCCTAGAGCGCTCCAACGTCGTGATCAAAGATGCGCGCACAGTCGTTGTCGGCGCTGGCCGCCTCGTTGGCGCTCCGAGCGCAGTCCTCCTCAAACGCCTCGGCGCCCGCGTCTCCATGTTCACGTTGCAAACCGGATCTATTGCAGATCTCAGGGAGGCCGATATCGTTGTGAGCGGCGCCGGTAATCCAGGGCTTATCAAGCCGGAACATCTCAAAGAAGGCGTGGCCATTGTCGACGCTGGCGCATCGGAATCCAAAGGGAAAGTGGTGGGCGATGTCGATCCAGCATGCGCCGAAAAAGCCTCAGTCTTTACCCCTGTCCCCGGCGGTGTCGGCCCCGTAGCAGTCGCGATGATTTTTAGAAATCTGTTCGATTTGCTCGAGAAATCAAGGGTGTAGCTTCATTTGCGCCGGCTCATTTCGGAGGTATACTGCTCTAAATTATGGCTCAGAAGCGGATTATTGCACTCATTGTTCTCGTTGTTGGGTGCGGTGTCGCGTGGTTTATTTACAGTGGCCAAGTCAGTGACTCTAAACCCTTTAAGCTTGGTCTCGATCTCTCCGGAGGCACGCAGCTTGTATATCGCGCCGATCTAAGCGCAATAAAATCGACAGACGTGACAGGTTCTATGGAGGCATTGCGCGACACTATTGAGCGGCGCGTGAATCTCTTCGGTGTTTCCGAGCCTATCGTGCAATCTGAACATGCTGGGACATTGGGCGGGAATCCTGAGGAGCGACTTATCGTCGAGTTGCCTGGAGTGACAGACACACAAAAGGCGATCGACCTCATCGGACAAACCCCAGTCCTCGAATTCCGAATGTTGAAAGTTGATGATGGAAAAGTCCGTACCGCCTCGTCCACTCTCAACGACTTCTTCGAACCCGCAGCGATTACCGGAAAGGATCTGAAGAGCGCGGAACTCCAATTTCAAGGAGGTGCGGGTCAGCTTAATCAGCCCGTCGTTGTACTTCATTTTAATGCTGAGGGCGCGCGTATATTTGCAGATCTTACAAAAAACAACATCGGCCGCACGTTTGGAATGTTTCTCGACGGCGCACCGATCTCGACGCCGGTCATTCGCGAGGCTATTCCCGATGGCACGGCTGTTATATCCGGTAGCTTTACCCCAGAGGAGGCAAAAGAACTCGCGCGAAATCTCAATTACGGAGCTCTGCCGGTACCGATCGAGCTCATCTCCACCCAGACAGTCTCAGGTACGCTCGGCGATGAGGCGGTTCGAGACGGTATCTTGGCGGGTCTCTGGGGCGTTGGGACGGTCGCATTCTTTATGATCATGTGGTATCGCGTGCCTGGGTTTTTGGCAGCAATTGCGCTCGGTCTGTACATCGTTGCGATGCTTCTCCTTTTCCAATGGATCCCCGTCACGCTCACTGCCGCGGGTATTGCCGCCTTCATCCTCTCGGTCGGTATGGCCGTCGATGCCAACGTGCTGATTTTCGAGCGTATGCGGGAAGAAATGATAGGGGGTAAGGGAAGTGTCGAGGCAATACAAGATGGGTTTGCGCGAGCGTGGCCTTCGATTCGCGACAGCAATATTTCTTCCATGATCACCGCAGTTGTCCTTTTCTGGTTCGGTACGTCGCTCATCAAGGGCTTCGCGCTCGTCTTTGGCCTCGGTGTGCTCGTATCTATGCTCACCGCTATTACCGTTTCTCGCACATTCCTTCTCGCGCTCGGTATTAATTCGAAGACAGGATTTTCACGCTTTCTTTTTGGGAGCGGCGTCAAATAAAATATGTACATCGTTGAACACAGAAAGCTTTTCTTCTTTATTACCGGAGCGATCACGCTCGCTGCGCTTGTCTCTGTTGCTGTGTTTGGTCTGAAGCTTGGCCTCGATTTTACGGGAGGGACTCTCGTACAAGCGACGTACCCTTCGGGGCGGCCTTCGCCCGTTGCTCTCACCGAATCTCTCGACGCGGCAGGGTTCAAGGGCTATTCGCTTCGCGAGGCTAATACCAACGATTATGTGCTTCGCGCGGGCAACATGACGCCGGCAATGCAAGAAACCTTGCTAGAGACACTTTCAATAGGGGGGAAGTCACCCGTCACCATTGCCCAACTCACAGAAGTAGGGCCGACCATCGGTGCGGAATTGCGAGCAAAAGCATTTATCGCGGTCGTGGTGGTCATGCTCTGCATCTTGCTGTTCATCGCGTTTGCCTTCCGCCACGTCTCGAAGCCGATCTCATCTTGGATTTATGGCCTTATCGCACTCGTGACGCTTCTCCACGATGTGATCGTGCCAGTGGGCTTTTTTGCGGTGCTCGGACATTTCACCGGCGCTCAGGTGGACACACTCTTTGTGACCGCGGTGCTCACCGTGCTCGGCTTCTCTATTCACGACACGATTGTTGTATTTGATCGAACACGTGAGAATCTGCGCATCAACGAAGAACGTAACCGCAAAGAAGATTTCGCTCTTACCGCTGGTCGTAGCCTCGGCCAGACGTTTATCCGATCGATCAACACCTCTCTCACGGTCATCATCACCCTGCTTGTACTCTACTTCGTCGGTCCGGCCTCAACACGTGATTTCGCCCTCACGCTCCTTGTCGGCATCACTGCAGGTACGTATTCTTCAATATTCCTCGCTACTCCGCTACTTGTGACCTTCGAAAAGTGGCGTGGACAAAAGAAGAAATAGGGTGTAACATCGCATCACATGAATTTCAGCACTTCATATTATTACGCATATAGAAGCCTCAGGGGGTAGTTGTCGTAGTGAGTGGATCGACAGACTGGCCCCCGCAAGGGGCTCTTTTCATCTGTTGTTTGGACCCTGAGTCGATCCGCCACTGGTTGATGAAGTAGGGTCCAGATCGCATCCCGCGACTGGTTGCACGTGCCAAGGGCCCTGCAAAGCTCTTTACACGTGCAAAACACTCTATTCGGAGGAGAGTCTCATGACTATCTCAATCGGCATCATTGGCCACGGCCACTTCGGCCAGCATCTCGTGCGCGATCTGATTCCGCGGTTCGCTCGGACCGCAACGGTCAAGATTTTCTCTCCCGGAGAAGCGGGGGAGAAATTTGCCCCGCTTCAGGAGGTCGCGACGTGTGGCGTCGTTGTCCTCGCTGTGCCGATCAGGGTATACGAGGAGGTACTCCTCGCAGTCCTCCCGCATGTGCGGCGGGAGACCGTAATAGTCGACGTCGCCTCTGTGAAGGGGTATACGTCGGGATTGTTTCGGAAGTATGTGGGGAACGCGTGCGGGTACATCTGCATGCACCCGATGTTCGGGCCGCAAAGTTTTTTGAAACGCGGCGGCCACGTCGCAGGGTTCAAGATAGTGGTGACCGAGCAAACTTTACCACCCGATATCTACCGGGTGGTGAAGCGGGTGCTAGTCGGATTCGAATTCGACGTGGTCGAGATGACCGCCGCACAGCACGATCGGCATCTTGCTGAGACGTTGTTTCTGACCCATTTCGTTGGTCAGATTGTCCATCGAGCGGAATTTGATAACACCGCGATGGACACGGTATCTTTCGAGTTGCTCATGGATGCCGTAAAAAGCGTCGCAGGGGACGGTGGGATTTTCGAGGACGTATATCGGTACGCTCGCGAGCCGTGCGATGAAGTCCTGAGGGTCTTCAATGCGGCCCAAGAGCTTGTCAGAGCGCGACTCGCTTCCGTCCACCCCCCTTGAGGAGTGTGACTACAACAAAGAGTGCCGGCGGGATTCATTTCCCGCCGGCACAAATCATTTGTATACAAAAGAAAGCAGGCGGCGGATCCGAAGATCCACCGCCTGTAATGTGTGGAGCGCGCAGCTATTTTTTCCTCTGCGCAATCTCTCGAATGATTCGGGCGAGGTCCGGGACATCGCCCGTGATGGTGAGGCGGGTCAGGTCGCGTACCGCGGCCTGCCACGCGGCGGGGATGAATTCGAGATCGAGCGTTGACCTCGGCTCGAGAACAAAGACGATGGGGATTTTCTTCGGCACCGCCGTTAGGGCTGCATGCTCTGCGAAGCGGATCGTCTTCCTTCCCCCTCGCGCGAGGTCCGCGAGGGCGATAATCACTACCCGCGACCCGCAGATCGCTGTATCGATCTCCCCACGCCCTCTTTCGGGGTCGGTGTGGGCGTTCACCCACTTCGGCCGAATAGAGAATCCCCCCGAAGCAATGGTCGAAAAAATCTTTACCGAGAGCGCGGACGTGTCCGTGCTCCGGACGAATGTTACGACTGGGAATTCGGACTTCCCAGCCTCTTTGCGGGTTGTGGTGCCCGGATGGCCGACGAAATAAGGCATTTTTCGATCTCCCTTGAAATGATCTTACGGCTCTTGCCGCACCAGTCGTGACTTTCGTCTGCGATCTGGGATGTGGATCGAAGAGTTCGATGCACATCCCAAAAAACAGAAACCTTCCGGTCGCCCTGACGCGCCGCTCGGGCGCCTCCAGGCACGTCTCGCCACATTCTGTGGCTCCGACCGTTTTTTTCTGCCCCGCACGAAAAAACCCCTCTCTGAGGGGCTTGTCTGCGTTTGTTTGCTTTTTTATTTGAGCAACGACACAGCCACCCCTTCTCGGGTACTAAAGAAAAAGAAGAAAGATGCTGCGATTCGACCGTTACTCATGCCTAGTATAATAGCCGCGCCGCGTTTCTTGTCAAATGTATCGAGAACTTATTCAATATCAAAAAGAAAAGACACCGGCAGCATGCTGCCGGTGTCGAGGGTCGTGTTCGAGAGAAAAGGATCGCCCTACAATCCTCCGCCTATTGGGGGGCCAGGGTTCCACGGCACAACTTGGTAGCCCATGTCGGACGGATTACCATGGACGTACAAAAAGTTGAGGATCGCACGCATGGCATCCTTGTCGCTCCTGCTTTTCAAGGACATCACCCCGCGGCAGAAAGACACATCACGATCCGTCTGGCGAGCCTCTTCAAACGCACGAAGAAGCGTCGCCGCCGCTTCGGCGATGGTCGGCGTTTCCTGCCGTTTTTTATTGAGTGCTTGTAGTGAGCCCAGGTCCCACATCGTTATTCTCCTCTCGCCTCTGCGGCGCATCAAGTTTCCCCCGAACGGCCGGGGGGCCGAGATTGAAAGAACAATCTCAAAGAGCTTGAGATTGTCGCCACAAGAATTGTTTTTTGTATGTTTGCATATTGTTCAGATCGCTGCGATCTGGAATCTAGCCCGGATGCCGGAGCAGATTCCAAATAACAAAAGAGTGGGAGGCCGTCTGTCGAAAGCAGATGACAGACGGCCCCGATGCTAGTCGTCAAGAAGGGGATTTCGCCACCCCCCCTCCTTTGGGGCGGGCGCGTTAGCGTCCGCCGGTTTTCCGTCGGCCTTTTCGGCCGGCCTTTTCACAGGAGCCTCCGGCTCCTTTTTTGGTAGGGTGGGTGCCGGATTGAACCAGCTCCCCCAGCCAGATTTTTCAACCATCTTTGCACCTCTTCAAAGAACAGAAAGAACTGCGGCGGGCTCCTCCTGTTCTGGTTAAATTCCAAAACAAAAAAACCGCCCTTATCTCACAACTAAAAAATTGTGCGATAAGGGCGATTTTCCTTGCCCTGAGCGGGTCGAAGGGGAAGCGCGGTGCCACCTTACTTGCCTCGACCGAAGTCGAGGTTACTTTCGCTGACGTTCCGTAGAATTATCAGTTATCTCTGTTACGGGAGATCCCGGGTGTTCACACGCCCGTTCGACTACGCTCAGGGCAAGCAACCACCTCCACATCCTTCGACTACTCTCAGGATAAATCGGTCCCAACCCCCAAATCCTCTCGGACGGGGAACCGACTCAATGGATTTAACTAATGACAATCTATACGAGATCAGTATTGCCGTCAAGGGAAAATGAGAAAGAAAGAACCCGCCGCGTTGCCGCAGCGGGTCTCCCAGCCTGATCCCGATTTCATGCGAGGTTGAGTATCCCCGCAATTGACCCGCGTCTGATAATTTCCTCCACGACTCCCATCACGAGGTCATGCCGCACCTCGCCTCTCCGGTGCGCCGCCTCGGCGAGCGCGAGGGAGAGGAGATAGTATTTCTCCGCCGAGCCATTTCCTCGCTTGGACATCCAAGCGAAAATGGCGGCTTTTTCCTCGGGCGGGATTGCCGCGAGGATTTTATCCACCGCCCCACGCTCTTGCGGTGAGAGGATTGCGAAAATCGCGTTCAGCTCAGTGAGCTGAACGTGTGTCCACGGATACGAACGCATACGTTTCTCCATGTTGTGAAATGGCGGGTTGCGTAAAGAGCATGCGGGTGCTCTTTACGCAACCCGCACCAAGCCCTCGGCCTGGAATGTAATTCGAAGTGTTCGAAGCACATTCCAAAACGAAACCGGCCCCTTCTAGGGGCCGGTTGGTTGATTTTTTGATCAAACAAAGCCCCTCAGAAGGTGCCGGAAATAATAATCGTCATAATGTTGGCTAGTCGGGAATTCATAAGCTTTTTATATACCCGCATTGCATGTCTGTCAAAAGTGCGAAGCTGAAGGAGAGATCTTAAAGCCCTAGTTGCACTCTCGGCACTTGCGCGTCGGCGTAGATATTGTATGATAATGTCATATTATAATATCATATATTATGACCACACTTTCAATCCCCATCACCCCAGAGCAGGAGAAATTTATCAACGATATGGTGAAGAGCGGCAAAGCAGCCAACAAGGCACATGCCGTGCGCTATGCGATCCAGCGGCTCTCCGAGGAGGAGGCTGTCGAATCTGTATTGGAGTCCGAAAGAGAAATTGCTGGAGGGAAGGGGTTGCGCGGGGATTTGGGGACCCTCCTAAAGAAGGTGAAGTAAGTATGGTCGAGATCGAGTACGCACCCGCGTTTCTCCGACAATTCAAGAAATTACCGGTCGCGCTTCAGGTGGAGTCGAAAGAAAAGATCACTTTGTTTAAAGACGCCGCCAATCACTATTCACTGAAAGTACACAAACTCAAGGGTCCGCTCGCGGGGAAGTGGAGCTTTTCGGTAAATTATAAAGATCGCATCGTTTTTAAGTGGTTGTCGAAAAATATAGCGGGCTTTCTTGCGATTGGCGATCACGCGATTTACGACTAGAGCCTTAAGCGCGGTTTTCCACAGCCCCTTGACAGCATCTCGCGATCCGATTATCTTGGAAGCAATGCATCAGACACAGCTTCTAGGGCTTCTACTCATCACCCACTCCCGTGGAGGCTTTGCCTGTGTCTAGAAAATAAATTCCAGATACCAACAAGCCCTCCACTTCGGAGGGCTTGTTCTTTTTGATCTTTGACATATGGCTGTCTGGATAGTGCTTACGAACATCGCCGGCACTCTCCAGGCAGTCGAATAGGCGACTGATCTGGTTGGCAAGGGAGAAAATGCCATGATCGAAAATGACGAAAAAAAAACGGGGCAGGAAGCCCCGGGAGATGCGCCCATTCCCCTCGCAAAACCCGGAGTGAAGCCGGGGAGGGGGAGGGTTCTCGTGGACCCCGATGGGGACACGAGCCACCTCTCCGACATGCGGCATCGGAGGGGGTCCCAGGACCCTACCCACGAATAACCAACCGACCAAGGGCGCGGACGGAAGTCTCGTGCCCTTGGTCACCCATTTTTCACTCAAACTGAGGGGGGGGGCGATGACAGCTTTTGAAAGATTAAGGCTTGTCGATTCCGCGACGAGCGGGGTCGACAAAGGGATCGCGGAGGCTATCACGCCGCCGCATCCAGATCGACCCGGTGTCCGGCTTCGCGTCGGCACCGACAAAAGGGGCCGATTCTGGCTCTTCGAGCCGGTCGACGGCAGGGTCGGCCACGATGCGTGGCGGCACTTCCGGTTGCTCTCGGGAGCAGAGGTCGAGGGGATTTTCTCTCTCTGCGCTCACGACGACCTTTATTCGATGAGAGGGCCGTCCGGCCACCTCGTCGTCTATCACAAAAACGAATTGTCACCATAGGAGGATGTCCTATGGCGACCGAATTCTAAGCCGCCGCTTCCTTCGGGACGCGGCGGTCGCTACTTTTTATACGCCGCCCCTATTTAATGAAGGTCTTGGTATGGTATAAAGATTATTCAATCTGTGTTGCGTCTTCGCTCGGAGAAAATGAGAGATCTCTCATTTTCCATCCTCCCTAGCCGCAATAAAAGAATATGAGCAAAATCCTTTTGATTCAATCTCGCGAGCGCGCCGATCTCATGGCTTCGGAGCGACGGAATTTTGAACGAGCGATGCGGGGCGTGGCGCAGCTCGATTGCATGTCTGCCGTCGACGAAAGTCTCGCTTGGGAAAATCCCGAAGGTCTCGTCGGCGGATACAATGGAGTAATCTTCGGCGGCTCGGCAGAATTTGATATTCATGGTGGGCGAGATGAAGCGGATCCAGCGCGTCTCGCGAGTATGCGCATCATTGCCCGTGTTCGCATACTCATGGAATATATGAAATCTGTGGGGAAGCCGGTGCTCGGGATTTGTTTTGGGCACCAGCTCATCGCAGAGGTGTATGGCGGCAATGTGACGCACGATCACAGTCAGAAAAAATGTGGGACGTACGAGGTGTCACTTACAGAAGAAGGGAAGCGCGACCCACTTTTTGCAAATATGCCGCAGGTCTTCGCCGCACAGTACGCGCACAAGGATAGTGTGACTTCGCTTCCCGAAGGGGCTATCCAGCTGGCCGATGGGTCCGCGTGCCGTTTCAGTGCTTTGCGGTACGGATCGAGCATTTACACCATGCAATTCCACCCAGAACTCGAGCCCGCCGAACACATCGTAAGCCTCAACAGATGCGGTTACTTGCCCGAAGGAGTGAAGGCCGAATCGGTAGTGCGAGAATCTCCCGAAGTATCGCGAATCATACCTCTGTGGCTGGAGCGGATTGTTTGAACGCCTCGGCAACCTGGATAAAATTGGATCGGGATGAACACCGAAACAAAATGACGTGCTCATACCTTATAATTCCACGGTCGACGAAAGATAAGGTATGGGGGATTTATAAAGTTCGAGGATTATCGTGAGGCGCAAAAAGTAGCAGGTGAGGATTGCGACATGTGGGCAGGGTGGGAGGACCGTACATTACCTTGACGGGGTATGGAGGGTCATATATACTCTTCCGACCATCGCTCCTGATGGCCTCGCCCGCGTATTCTCGTACAAGGGCCTTTCTGACCCGAAAGGGAAAGGAGTGGTGTACCGAAATTTTCGTATGAAAACTCTCGGAAGAACATTGAAAACTGAATAGACAATTGTACGCAATACAAAACCAAGTATTGGTAAGAAACACACACAAAAACAAGCAAACAATGAAATAGTAAATCCCGACATCTGCTAGGAGCGGATGATTCGGTACAGTTATGGAACAAAGACGAAATTTTTCTCCCGAAAAATTTCGACATTCTTTTGTTCCGTCCATCCAATAATAGAGCAATGAAAATTCTCTTATCGTATAGAAAGTCGGAGACGGAGTAAGCTCTAAGCGTTTACCATCGCCCGATGGACTACACGAGGGAATGATGAAAATCATTCTTTTACTGAGAGTTTGATCCTAGCTCAGGGTGAACGCTGGCGGTATGGATAAGGC
>CAYRHX010000015.1:0-5822 GCA_964424265.1 uncultured Candidatus Saccharibacteria bacterium
GGACCATACGTAGCATTCCATTCAACTCCTGCTCCACCCGCACCCCCTCCTCCAGCACTTGAGGATCCATTCCCATACCCACCGCCACCGCCACCGCCCGCAGAACCATTGATCCCATTCTGTGAACCACTCGTACCACCAGCTCCGCCTCCGGCCCCCAATGAATTATTACCTCCGGCAGAACCGTTATTACTAGAACCACTCAGGGCACTTCCGTTGGTTCCTCCACCTCCACCTCCTCCCGTACCACCGAAATTGACATTGGTCGCGGTGCCACCGTTTGCACCATTGCCATTTCGTCCGGCAGCACCACCGCCACCACCTGCCGTTCCGCTGTTTCCAGATCCATTTCCCCCCGAATATCTGAGAGCGCCGACACCTTGCGTAGCGAGGCCACCCACACCGCCGACGCCCTGAGAGCCGGCCAATCCTCCTTTTGCCAAAACACCGCTAGACGTGCTCGTGGCAGCGGCATTCCTGTACTTATTGACCCACGTATCGCCGCCAGATGTATTCGCGCCGCCGCCAGCGCCGACATTGATGTATATCGTGCTGTTTGCGCCAAGAAACATTTCAGCATTAGTGATCTTGGAGTACGCTCCTCCACCACCACCGCCATTGTAAACACTGATCCCACCCGCGCCGCCGCCGATCACCTCAATACTCCACGGGACACCCCAATCCCAGGGGGTGGTCCATGTGGTGCCGCTCGTGAGAAACACAACGACTTGCGCACCCGTAGAAGTAGCCTGCACCGTCCCTGTATAGTCGGTAGTCTGTGTCGCACTTATGTCTCTTGGAATTGCAAGCGACGTTGTAGAAATACTTCCGATGTTGTTGATGGTGAAATTACTCGCGCCTGAAAACGTGTAGTTGAGTGTGGTTTGCTCTCCGGGATCTACGGGGTTTTTCGCAAATGATACGGAGCATGCAAGTGTCGCACGCCTGGCAGAACACGTGGCATCTCCTCCAGGCCCACTAACTGTGGCCTGATACGTTGTTGAGAACTCCGGATTTACACCGGCCGAACCTGATGGACCAACCGGACCGACTTCACTTATAGCCCAAGAGGTTCCATACTTAAGGGACCACGCCAGGACACTTGCTTGTCTAACTGGTCCACCGACCACGATGGGAGGGGTTACCGTTATTGAACACGTGGGGGGCACGGAACAGGTCGTGGAGCCTTCAACAGCCGGGCCCGCCGAACCATTTGAATAGACTGCGTGTATCCACGTCTTGTACGTCTTGTTGGGAATCGTAGGAAATATGTACGGAGGTACGCCAGTAATGACGGGCGTGCAGATGTCACCGGGATTGCCGTAATTGGGAAAGCCATCGCATGGTACGGGAGGATACGGATTCGATGTGTCGTCGACACGGACGTAGTAAGCAACGGCGCCGGAAATCGGACTCCAATCAATAGTGCCCTGAGTGCCTGTCACATCACATGTGACGTTGTACCAGGAACTGCATCCTCCCGTAGTGTGTGGATTGGATGGACATGACGCAGGCACGATGGCGAGACCGCTTGCTGACGTGTCAGTAAATCGGACTTCGGATGAGACGAGCACTCTTCTGTGTTCCGCGTATCCCATAATCGAAATAGCGCCGTATACACCGAGTGCGAGAATCGTGAACATCGAAATCCACGGGCGCGACACGTGTATCGCATGTGCGTGGGGCTTTTTCTTAATTCTACGCATACATACATTATCTTTTGACAACATTCGCAACACCAGTCTTACTCTTATCGAGAGTGTTGTTGAAGTCCCACGACCCTTCCACATCAAACGTAAACTCCCAGTATTCACCCGGGCTCAGCGCATAGCACGAATCAAACGCGCTTGATCCGCAGCCATTGAAAACACCCGGATACATTGACCCCGAGGCAGAAGGGTCTGACGAAATCCAGAGTTTTCCGCTCGAACTATTGAAGAAGCGAACATTGTCTCCCAACTTCACGCTTACAACACTCGGCTCGAATCCACGTTCTGTGTACGAGACAAGCATTTGAAATCCTTTGGGATTCTGCGATGCCGTGAGTTGCTCGGCGGTCATCGCTACCCGCGCCCTTGGGTTGTCGATTTCTGATCTCGGTATTGAAGTAGAGAAAACCGCCCCGATTGCGGATACGAGCGCCAACAACCCGACGGCAACTGCAAGCCAAAGTATCAACCTTCCGATTTTCACCTATTCAGTATACGCGCAAACAATCTCGATTCTTTATGTCACATCACACCGATGTGGATACACGCGTAATTGGAAACGAGCGTGGTGAGCCCCCTACCTCGCCAACTGCGCTCCCCAAGATTTCAGAAACAATTCGAGCGCGGCTACTGCGGCCGCGAGACTCGAGAGCGTACTCGAGCTATCCTCAAGGCGGCTAACCGAAGAAGTTGTCGGGGTTATGGTCTTAGAAACACACGTGGCTCTCCCGCCAGGGCCCTCAAACCAGAATGAAAATACCGTGGGATCACTTACCGTTACCGGCTGAGATCCACTTACGGCGACGGCGTCGTACGTACCGGATCGAGCGTAATACAAATCCGTTGTCGCAGATGTCGCTCCGATGCTTCTCCATTCGACAATTGCGTTACTGGCGCCGGTCATCGTAGCCGACACGCGGCAGATGGGCGCCGTGCCGGTTAGACGAAACGTCTCCGATGTCGGCCACGGCCTGCTTCCCCCTCCCACTTCTAAATAGTATATGCCGGTAGATACCTCGGATGGACTAAGGCGAATTACGACAGAGCCGCTTCCCCCCTGGCGAATGTCGTAGTGTGCGATTGATACGCCCGTAGACTTATTTACGACGGCTATCTCGGCCATTTTGGCCGTCGGGATATTTTCGTACGTGGCCGAGATAACAGTACCCGTTACATCGGTGACTCGTATTGACGGCGTGCCCGCGGTTGCTCCATTCACGAGAAACACATACGCCCCGACCCCGCCGGAGATTCCAGATGAAACATTGACGATGTACGGGTAGTAGTTGCCCGGTGGAAGCCCTGAGATGTCGACATCTCCGTTGATCGTCGAACCATTGCGACCGGACCGAGTGAAGGGCACTTCGTAGATATTGCCTACGGTACTCGCGTCATCGTACTTCACGTAAAAGACTTTGTGGTCTCCTGCCGATGCGGGAGTCGAACCAGGCACACTCGAGGGATTCGGATCAGTAAACGAGAACGACGAATGGTTACTAATGACCGTGGTCTCCCCTGGCTTTGGAGAATGTATCTGGATATTTGGCTGCTGGTCTTTATTCCCTTGCCACGATAATGGCGTGCCATTCCATGAGCACTGAAAGAGGCCCGAGAGGGCGTCGCAGATCTTTTGAGCAAGCGTTTGTGATGCAGGTATTGGCGAAAATTTCTTCGAATTCCAACGAAGGGTTAGCACCCCGATGTCTGTCACTCGCACACTTGCAGATGTGACGAGCGTCCTTCTTCGCTCACCAGTACTCAGCACTTTGATAGCATAGAGATCTACTCGATACTCACCTGCCTGCGTATACGTATGCGAGACACCACCAGGCGCTGAGCACGTCCAATCTGAATTGCAGACAGTGACGACACGAGATCGGGGAGTCTGTTGAGAACTATCACCTTCTCCAAAATCTATCTCCCATGTGTAATAGGTCCACTGACCGACATTCACCTGCGCGACGAACGTATTGGTACTTTCTGGCGTGATCTTTAGCGTAACTCCTGGATAGTTCGTGTCCGCGGGACTCGAGACCGTGATCGTCGCAGAGCCGAGAACGACAGGCCCATTCAGGTCGTCCAGACTGCATATTCCTAATTGAGCATTGCACGCAGATGGATGCATAAGCCGCGCTGTGTAGTCACCAGCCGTTGTGTATGTGTGCTCTGTGTACTGAACGTACGCATGACATGTACCAGCAGGCTTGACCAATCGTGACGCGCGTTTGTCTTTCATATCACCGAATGTAAGAAAGTATGCGCTCTCACCGCATGAATTTTCTTGGTTCATAGTGTACTTAAATTTCACGGTGAGCGGCGCTGCTCCCGACATCGGCGAAGCGGAGAAAGAAGCTCGAGCGACTGGAGGTATGGGAGGAATTGGCTGCGGAATAGGAGAAGTGGGCGCAGGTGGAACAGGAGTCGGCACACCGCCACACAACTCAGCAATCTTCGCTCGAGTGAGGGAGCCGACGATGCCAAAGGCAGGTAGGCCATATTGTGTCTGGAATCTCTTGACGTACTGCTCAGTGAGAGCGCCGAAATATCCGCCCCCAAGCGCGTCTATGCCAACTCCAAATTGACTCGCAAGAAACTCTTGGAGCTGACTCACCTGCCCAGCAGTTGTCGCATCGCGAGATCCTCGCTGCGTAGTCGCAGTGAGATTAGGACAAGCGGCGGGCGAGTTTGCACCGATGGGGTAATCGTCAGAATCAGAAAGAGTTTGTGAGGGAGGTGTCGAAGGTGCCGTCGCTGGAATAGCTTGAGACATTTCTCGTATCTGCGCCATTAATGCTTGAATCTGCGCCTGCAAATCGCCCATACTTTGAGCGGAGGCTAGTAAAGGAGACGCGATGAGGAGGCCTGCGACTGCGATAGCAAGTTTATTGTGCATGAATTTAATAGAGGAGGATAATGAAATAATTCTACCACCCCCCCCAAGACTGTCTACGCAGAAAAGATGCCGAGGTGCGTGACCCTTAGATTCCGAAGAATATATCGGATGTTACAATTGAGAAATGGAGAAAATCCGGCCAGGAACGATCAATCGTGTAGTTGGTGCTACACCAGACAAAGAAAAAGAGATGATTGCGATAAACAAGGCAACTTTTGACGGAAACTATATTCCAAAATTGCGGGATGAGGTCGCAGAGCTTTCCGAGGAGCAAACTCGTGCCATCAAACTCGCTCATGAGGTGGCCAATGAGATGCTGCGCTCGATGGGAATACAAGAATTCTCGGTACCCGCTAAGAACCTTCATGTCATCAAGAAGAAATATTGGGCGGATTATAAGAACGAGACAGCCAGTGCGTTTGCAGATCTAACAAAGGGACATATTTTTATTCAAGAAGGACTCCCCCTCACGGCATTCGCGGAAGCTGCCCTTCATGAATTTTTCCACATGAGATCCTACAACGCTCTGCAGGTACCGTTTGCCAAAGATGCAACTTCGCAGAGGCTCGCTCCCTACCGAACCGGACTACAGCTGCACACGCGACCCGACCACACCAAGGTGCGTTTCAACGCTCTCAACGAAGCCCTCATGGAAGAGTTGACCCGCCAATGCTGCAAAACACTCTTCAAAGACGCGATCTTTGCCGACGAGGTTAATGCATTTGAAAAAATAAAGAAACTGCCCAATTTGCAGGATGATACGGGTAAACGCCTCTCTTTTGAGAATGTCTTTTATGCTCAAATAAGCGAAGAAAAAGTATCCGGAAAGACGACGACGGGCACATTTCACAAATGGGAATTCGCGCACGCTTCTGAGCGCAACGCTCTTCATATACTCGAAAACAAGATCTACGTGCGCAACAGAAAACACTTTCCGATCGGATTAAACGGCGTATCCCAGATGTTCATACGGGCGGCAATGGATGGCAACATGCTTCCGCTCAGAATAGTTGACAAAACATTTGGCAAAGGAACCTTGAAGAAGATTTCGGAGTTTGAGGAAGGCTCAGGAGACCTCGAGCGGTTCGTCAAAAGGCTCTAGAGCGTGCTTGAAAACTCTTAACCGGAGGGAGAAATGGTATTCCCGAGGAATCCCCGCAGCACAAGGAGTGCGAGGATTGAGGATTTTTCAGCAGTAAAATCCGGGTTCCGAGGGGATA